>CAZART010000005.1:88658-106404 GCA_964487555.1 uncultured Rhodothermales bacterium | reverse complement strand
GCCGCGTACGACCGGTCAAGTGCATCCGACCTCTCTGCTTCCGGAATGAGATAAGCAAACGGACCGTTGAGCGCGACGATGAGGTCGAAGCTTTCGATGACATGAAGGTCGCTCCAGCCGCCGGCTCTTACCTCCGCTTCAGCCAAATCCGCGGCTTTCTCTTCGGCGTACGCGCGGTAATCGGCGTTCGGCTCCATCGCCGTAACGCGCCAGCCCTGCTCCGAAAACGACTGCTACATTTGACCTGGGCCGCAGCCCATATCGAGAACGTGAACAGAGGATGCATTCAGGCCTGAATCCTCAACCAGCCACAAGAGGAACCGGAGTGGCGCATCGACATCTTGTTCATCGAAGGGTCCATATAGGGCACTCGGAAGATTCGCCATGATCATCACCGTGCAGGGTCCGTTCTAGTCGCTGGTCATCCCGACGTCGTTCATTTATGCTGCATGACATTGATGCGCGTTCCGAAAGGATCGCCAACGTAAAATCTCCGAACAACCAAGGATCGCTATCAGGAGAAAGTCTACGAATGGACGTGACGAGTCGCTCAACTGCCGCGTCTAGTTCAGACGACATATCGTGACCTCGCCCGCTAGGTCCCCGCGGCCGGCGAATCTGCATCGTCGATCTCGATCTCAGGCATGCGTTCCACGTCCGCGGCGTCGGGTGAGCGTTCACGCAAAGGACTTCCATCGCGGTCTTGACCATCCGGAAGCTGCGCGGCCTCATGGTCCGTTGTTCCATCGGAGAGATACGCGGGCCTGCTGTCGCGATTAAGGCCCTCACTACCGGCAGGAAGAACGACCGTGAACCGGCTGCCTTCACCGGGACGGCTGTCGACCGAAATCGCGCCGCGGTGGCGGTGGACAATACGTCGACAGATGGCGAGTCCCATGCCCGTTCCCGGGTACGAACCTCGCTCGTGAAGACGCTGGAACGGCTCGAAGATCTTATCGGCGTAGCGCATGTCGAATCCGATGCCGTTGTCGGCGACCTCAATTCGGCAGACCTCGCCGTCCGGCATCGTTTCGGGCCGTACGTCGACCGAAATCCGGCATCGCCCCTCGCTCCGTCGGTACTTGAGCGCGTTCATGATGAGGTGATTGAGCAGCTGCCGGAGCTGCGCCTCGTCGGCTCGGATGGTCACGTCCGCATTGATCTCGATTTCGGCGTCGGCCGCATTAACGGCGAGCTGCAGGTCTTCGAGCACGTCGCGCACGACGTCATCTACGCGCACCGCGTACGTCGCCTGAGGTCCGGCCGTGATGCGTGAGAACGCGAGGAGATCCGAGAGCACCTGCGACATGCGCGCCGCCGAGTGCTGGAGGCGATCGAGGTACGCCGCTCCATCGCTCGGCAGAGCCGATGCGAAGTCGTTCCGGATCAGATCGGCGAATGTCTGCACCTTCCGGAGCGGCTCCTGCATATCGTGACTGGCCACGTAGGCAAAGCTCTGCAGCTCGCGGTTGCGCTCCTCGAGCTCGCGGTTGGCGCGGACGAGTTCCTCCGTGCGCTCGCGCACGCGAGTTTCGAGCTCCTCGTTCATGCAGCGGAGGCGCGCTTCACTCTCTCGGAGGGCGTCCTCCGAAGCCTTCCGTGCGTCATCAGCCCGTTTCTTGTCGGTGATGTCGCGAAAGATCGCCAGGTTGAAGGGCTGGCCGTCAATGTCGATGATCTCACCCGAGACCAGTCCATGTACGACGTCGCCATCTCTGTTGATGAGATCGACCTCGAAGTCGCGGACGTAGCCGTTTGCGAGAAAGACTGCGCGAATACGGTCCCGATCCTTCGGATCGAGATATAGACCGAGGTCCTTCGTCGTGCGGCCGATCACCTCGTCTCGCGCGAAGCCGAAGATCTTCACGAAGGCGGCGTTGATCTCGACAAATCGACCTTCCGGATCGGCAATCGCCAGCGGATCGGGACTGGCCCGAAATGCTTTCGAGAAACGTTCTTCCGATTCGATGAGCGACGCCTCTGCGCGCAGGGTCGGCGTCAGATCGATGACGACGGTTGAGACGCCGACGATCTCGTCATCCTCCTTGAGAGGATCCACAGAAATACGGAACGTGTGAGGACCGTCGTCGTGGTGGGCGCTGAACTGGAGCTCGACCCGTTCACCGGTCTCCAACACCTTGCTTTTTACCGCCATGACGCTGCGGGAGCCCTCTGTAGCGACCACTTCGACAAGCTGCTTGCCAAGAGCCGCGCTGATGGCGGGATCGGCCGTCGGATTGTAGAGCCAGGTGTACCGGAGATCGCGATCCGTGTGCGCGATCGAAACTGGGAGAGCACGCATAGCATCGACGAACGAGTTGCTCGAGAGCTCTCCTTCGCCGAAATGGACACTGGTGTTCCGATGCTTGCGGTCGCGGGTCATGAACGGCTGTTGCGAGGTCGCATTTAGCCAAAACAGTCGCCGGAAACTAACACCTTCCCGCTGTTATTCGGTTCCGTTACACGATCGTCACAAGGCCATCCTTCGCGACGAAGCGGCCAGAACTGAAACGGGCTCTAATTACTTTCCGGCCTCATTGGGCCTCCCGAGGCTGTGGAGCCCTGCTGCTAGTCGCCATCGAGGAGATAGTGGCGCAGGCGCACGAGACGCTCTTCGACCTCGCCGCCGGAGACGTAACGAAAGAGCTTCTTTCCGACTGGATCAAGGCGAATTCAGCACCGCGTTGACGACCCCGTGTAGGCTTGCCGCTCAACGGCGCCGCCGGCAGGTCGCTTGTTTCGGACAGAGGCCACAAACCCGGTCCTCCGGCCGTCTTCCGTTTATCTTCCGCCGTTCGTTGCTCAGGGCCCCGACGAAAGCAGCGGATGTCTATTGCCCGGCCGCGGCGGCCGGCGTCGCGGCGCGAGCGAGATGTTCGACCCGTATCGCACTGACGTAGATGATCGCCTCCTCGACGCTCTCCCACTCCGCTTCGTCCATCGCCCAAACTTCGTCGAGGTGCCGAACCTCGCGGACGGACCGGACCGTCCCGAAAACCGCCAGCGTGTCGCCGCGATTCACGTCGGTCTGGGTTTCCTTCTGCCGGCCCGCTTGCTCGCCGAGCAGGACGACCGGCACGCGGCGATCTTCATCAAATCCCACCCAGAACGTATAGTCGCCGACGACGCGCTCGACCGGAACACGCCAGAGCGCTACGTCTCGTCCGAGGAGGTTTCTCTTTTCGTGCTCGTGAAGAATTTCATCCAGATCCATTACCGGTTGATCCACACCAAACGACATCGGCTGCCCCATAACGCTGCCGGCCAGTCCGCTCTGCTTGATGGCGTAATAAACCCCTGCGACCATCACGAGCAGAATGACGATCACGAGCAGGATCAATGGCTGCGAGGCATCGTGCTCCCGCGGAAGCGGCGGATAAGAATCCTTCTCCCGCGGTGCCGCATGTGGCGGCGTGTTTTCCGGGTCGGATGAATGTGCCATATCTCTGCCTGGCGGTTGTTATCATTCACGAAGTGAAAATACGCCTACGGCAGGTATTCATTTTTCGAGCCCCTGCATGAGCGGGAAGTAGCATGTGGCGGCGCGGCAGGGGGTATACGTACGATGGCCTACGAACGTGAGTTTGCAGAGACCGTGCACCGCCTGCAGGGCGAGGTAGAGATGTCGGCCTATTACATGATCCTGATGGGACTCGCGGGCGTCCTCGCCGCTGTGGGTCTGTTGACGAATTCGGTGCCGGTGCTGATCGGCGCGATGCTCGTAGCACCCGCATTCCCTCCGCTTGCACTGGTCACGATCGGCCTGATACTCGGACGATGGGCACTCGCCTGGCGCTCTTTCGCCGTCGCGATGAGCGGTCTCGGCCTCTCGGTCGTGCTCACCATGCTCACCGCGTGGTTACTCAACCTCACCGGCGTGATTCCCGAGGATGCCAACCTCCTGCAGCGCGAACTGCTCGAAGAACGTGTTCGCCCGGGCTGGTACAGCATCATCGCGGCCCTGGCGGCGGGGATAGCCGCGATGCTTGCGGCGGTTCGCAACAAGATGGATGCGCTGATCGGTACGCTTGCATCGGTCGCCCTCGTGCCGGCCGGCGCTGCGGCAGGCATCGCCTTCATCTCCGGTGATCCGGCACGAGGACTCGGCGGTCTTGTCCTCCTCGCCATCAACGTCACGCTCATCATTGCCATGGGAATGGCCGTGCTCCTCGCCATCGGGCGCGGGCGGGTCACACGGTAGAATTCCGTTGCGGGATCGTGCGCGCGCCTTCGGCAGGAATTTCTGGTAACATCCTCTCTCCTGAGTCCGCCTGGTGCATCGCCCGCACGCTTTCTGCGTTCCTCTGAACGAACGACGCCCTTCTTACGCTTCTCTTCAGTGGGACATGCTCCGACGCTTCGGAATCGTTCTCCTCCTCGGCCTCACGGGCGTCTTCAGCGCCTGCGCCCCGACCGCTCGGATGGGGGGCGCTCCGGGAATCGTCGAAAAGCTTCCTCCGATACCGGAACGAGAAGGTGCGCTCGACATCAACCTGGTATACCCTCGCGAGGGGGCGCTCAAGCCGGATGCCGACTCGACCTTCCTCTTCGGATCGGTGGGAACCGGCGACGCCGAGCTCGTCATCAACGGCCACCCCGTCTCCGTGGCTCCGAACGGCGCTTTTCTCGCCTATGTCCCTGTTCCGGGAGACGGCCTTTACACGTTTGCAGCATCCGCCGACGGTAGCACTGACCAATTCGTCTTTTCGTATGCCGCCCCGCCACCGTCCGGACCCGCCGTGGAGCCGTTCGAAGCGCCGCGACGCGCCAGGGTGGTCGGCGGCCGCGACACGCTCGCCACCGGATCACAGATCGTGCACGCCTATCCTGATCCTTCGCCGGGAGCGGATCGGAAGTGGTTTTTCCCGCCCGGTACGGAGCTCATCGCAACGGGACGGGCCGCCGACCTCATCCGGGTGAGGCTTACCTCCGTAACGGACGCCTGGATCGACTCCTCGAATGTGCGCTTCACTGATACTGAGCCTGTCGATGGAGGCCCCCGAATATCCAAACGAACGCCGGTATCTTTCACCGAGGACCGGCGCCATGTCGACGTGAAGATCGGCGTGGAACGCGCCCCGTTCCTCATTCTCCCCGACGTGAACAGCCTCCGCATCGTGATATACGGCAGGGATGTCCCGAACGTCGTGCCGAAAGCATCCGGCTACTTCAAAGGAGCGACGTGGACCGGCCTGCCGGGCGACAGCGCCTATCTGCATCTCGACCTCTCAGAGCCCCTCTGGGGATTCAAAGCCTTCTTCGAAGAGGACGGTGCGCTCGTCGTCCGCCTCCGGAAGCCACCCGCCGTCGATGCGTCCGACCCGCTCCGCGGCCTCCGCGTGATGGTGGATCCCGGCCATCCGCCCGGCGGAGCCATAGGACCGACAGGCCTCACCGAGGCCGACGCAAATCTCGCCGTCTCGTTGAAGCTCGCCGACATGTTGAGAGAGCGCGGTGCCGACGTCGTCATGACGCGCACGAGCGCATCAGGCCTCGTGAGTGATTCGCTCGTGGCCATGGAGCTCTGGGCCCGCGTCGACCTGGCCGTTGCCGAGGACGTAGACCTGCTCGTCTCCGTCCATAACAACGCCTTCCCGGACGGCGTCAATCCATTTTTGCATTATGGTACCGAGACCTACTACTTCCACCCCTTCTCCGCGCCGCTCGCCGAAGCCCTACAGAGGCATCTCGTCGAAGTCACCGGCCTACCTGATCTCGGTGCGAAGCAGCGCAGTCTGGCGCTGGTCAGGCCCTCGTGGATGCCGTCGACGCTCACGGAAGCCCTCTTTATGATGTTTCCGCAGCAGGAGGCGGCGCTCCGCCGGCCGGCGTTCCAGGAGGATCTGGCGCGTGCACATCTCGAGGGCATCCAGGCGTTCCTGGAAGACGTGTTCCGGTAGATTGCCCCTAGATCGCCCCTGCCGCGCTCCGGCGACTTCGCTCATGTGAAACTCCAGGCACGAGCGATGATGGCCGCCAACGCTTTCGCCGCCGCATCGTACATACGGGTCAACGTATCTTGAATCTAAACAGCCAACGTATCTTGAATCTAACAGCCGAAGTGCCTGGAATCTAACAGCCGAAGGAAGATGAGAAGCTCGAGAGATTACGCTCCCGTTTGGATCGCTCTTTTCTCAAGCGGCGCCGCGGTGGCACGCATAGTGGGAGAACGGTACATTCTAGATAAAGAGTGGACGCTTTCGTGGAGGGACGCTCGGACGGCGCTTTTGGGCGCTGCCGCGGGGTATGCCGTCTTCCGGCTCCGTCGAGGCAACGAGCTGCGCGGCGTCCTAACTCGCTGACATTGCACCTGTAATCAGCCACCAGAGCACATCCGCCCGGCTTGGATTCCAACGACGTAAAAATTGCCGTCAGCCATTTTCTCGAGCTGGTCGTTAACGGCCGAGGTGAAGAGCGAGCCAACATCACCGCACTCGTAGTCGCGCTCGACATGCTCGCGTGGATGCAGCACGTCGCCGACGCACCCGACGAACCGGCCACACCGGATGACGCTGGTTCGACCGCCTCGCAAGATGCACCGGAACGCGAATACGAGAAAATGCGCGCGCTCGTGGGACAGCAATTTCCCAGCTTCGGATACTACAGCACGCCGGCCAATCCGGTGGACCAGAACGGCGAAGCCGAAATGATTACCGGCGACGCCGTAGCCGACCTCGCCAATATTGCCTGCGAGCTCTACGAAGTCGCCTGGCGGTTTCAAAACACGGACGTGACGGACGCACTCCGAGCCTTCTCTGACGGCTATAGACAGAACTGGCGCTCACATCTGCGCACCTTGCAGTGGTATATCGAGCGCCGCCGAGAGACCTACAACTGAATTACGGGCGGCGTTTCGATAACGGACGACAGAAAATGGAAGGTCCCGCTTACTATCCCGATCTCGATGTCGGCTCTCTCTTCTCCAGAGCGTGGGAAATCTTCAAGGAACACCTGTGGCATGTGGTCGGCGTCTTCGTGATCTATAGCCTCCTGACGAGCGCGGGCAGCTGGTGGGGGAACGACGCCGGAATCGGTGAGCTGATCATCTTTGTGATTAGCGGACCGATTACGGCAGGCACGTACATGTTTGCCCTGCGACTGATACGCGGCGGAGAACCGGACCTGGGGGAAATGCTGCGCGGATTTCAGGTATTCGGCAAGGCCGTCGTCGTTTTCGTGCTCTACGCCGGGACGGTGATCGTCGGTCTCATCTTTCTCATCGTACCCGGAGTCTACGTAGCCGTCGCGCTCATGCCGGCTCTGTTTCTGGTGCTCGACGATGATCTCGGCGCGGTCGAGACCCTGCAGAAAGCCTGGGCGATGACGTCCGGCCACCGCGGGAGAGTGTTCCTCGTGCTGCTCGCGGTCATTGGCCTCAACGTGCTCGGGCTAATCGCTCTGTTGATCGGCGTGATTTTCACAGGCGCACTCAGCCTGTTGATCAATGCGGCGCTCTACGACGAGCTCGCGCGTGCGTACGAATCGAGTCACGCTTACGAGGCGGCACCCTAGCGGGGGCTCAACCAAACGCCGAGAGACGTGTTAAACGGAGGAATGCCCGGAAGGCACTCCCCGGACGTTGTATTCCCAGAGCGCGTCCTGCCGTGATGATGCATGCGGATCCACGAATGGTCCGGTTTCTCAAACCGGTCTCGCTGATCGCTCCAGTTATAGTGATCGCCATGGCCGTGCTGGTGCTGGTCGGCTGGCAGTTCGACGTCGAGCTGTTGAAGAGCCTGTTGCACCCGGCGCGCGTGGCGATGAATCCGCTCACCGCTATCGCGTTCATCTTGTCGGCAGCGGGTCTCTGGCTACTCGAACGGGCGGAACCGAACGATCCTCGTCACGTGGTCGGCTCGGGCCTCGGTCTTGCCGTGGCACTCATCGGTACCATCCGGCTCTTGGGGTACTATAACGGGTGGAACCTCCCGCTGGACGAAGTACTCTTCGCATCTCGCCTGGATGGAAATGTAATGGCGCCGAATACGGCGCTGACGTTTCTGCTCGTCGGGCTCGGACTTTTCTTGCTGGACGTCAAACTGCAGCGGCAATACTGGCCCGCGCACCTCTGCGTGCTGCTGGCTGCCCTCATTTCTCTGTTCTCCATCGTGGGGTACGCATACGGCACGTACGCCCTCTACGGTGTCGCAGGATACATCCCCATGGCACTCAATACGGCCGTAGCGTTCGGCATCTTGTGCGGAGGCATCTTCGCGGCGCGACGGCATCGAGAACCCGTCGCTACGCTGATTAGCGACACGGTCGGCGGGGTCGTGGCCCGCCGGCTGCTTCCCGCTGCACTCCTGATTCCACTCATCCTTGGGTGGATCCAGGTCCAGGGCGCGCATGCCGGCTATATGGGTTTCGAGTTCGGGCTCGCGCTGTTTGCGCTCGGCGTCATCATTCTGTTCCTCACGTTGATCTGGTGGAATGCCAGACTTCTCGCAAAGGTGGACGCCGAACGGAAGAGCACCGTCCGTGCACTGCAGCAAACGGCCGAGGAGCTGAGGCAGTCGCAGTCGGAGCTCCGTACAGCAAAAGATGATGCGGAAGCGGCAAAGGAGGAGGCCGAGGAGGCGAACCGGGCGAAAAGCGAGTTCCTGGCGAACATGAGCCACGAAATCCGAACGCCGATGAACGGCGTCATCGGGATGACGGAGCTACTCCTGAACACGGAGCTCAGCGATCAACAACGAGAATACGTCCATCTCGTGGAGCAATCCGCAGACGCGCTGCTGCGACTCCTCAACGACATCCTCGATTTCTCCAAAATTGAGGCGAGAAAGCTGGAGCTCGATTCCGTCAACTTCGATCTTCACGACGTGCTCGGTGATACGTTGCAGACGCTCGCGATGCGCGCCGCCGAGAAAGAGCTCGAGCTGACCTATCACATTCCGCCCGATATGCCGGGTGTGTTGATCGGCGACCCGGGCCGACTGCGTCAGATCATCGTCAATCTCGCCGGCAATGCGATCAAGTTCACGGACGAGGGCGAAGTGTTCGTAGATGTGCAGATCATATCGCTCGAGGAGGATGAGATTTGCCTTCGCTTTACCGTCAAGGATACGGGTATCGGCATCCCCGAGAGCGAACAGTCCGGCCTATTCCGGGCGTTCAGCCAGGTCGATGCCTCGACCTCGCGTCGCTTTGGGGGAACTGGACTGGGCCTGGCGATCTCCGCACAGCTTGCAAAGATGATGGGCGGACAGATCGGAGTCGACAGCGCTGAAGGCATCGGAAGTACCTTCTACTTTACCGCCCTCTTCGGCGTGCGGAAAGGCGCTCGGCGGAGGCCGAAGCCCTCCCCGCCATCGCTGCACGGCATGCCTGTTCTCGTGGTGGATGACAACGACACGAATCGCCGCATACTTCATGAGATGCTCTCAAGCTGGCGGATGAAGCCGACGACGGTCGACAGCGGGCCCATCGCTCTCGACGAATTTGGTGCGGCCGCCGAAAGCGGAACGCCCTATCCTCTCGTCCTCCTCGACTACGAGATGCCCGGCATGGACGGTTTTGAAGTGGCGGATCGGATCAGGCAGCGCTGGGGGCAGGCCGGGGGCCCCGTGCTCATCATGCTTTCATCGGTCATGGGAGCGGGCGGTCCGGCGCGCGGGCGCGCCATCGGCATCAACCGGTATCTAATGAAGCCCATTAAGCAGTCGGAGCTGATGAATGCCATCATTACGGACCTTCACGTGGGGGCGGACGAGGCGGAGCGGCCGCGGCCCGAAGACATCTTCGGCGTCGCCAGGCGGCGCATACTTCTCGTAGAGGACGGGCCGGTCAACCAGCGAGTCGCGACGGAGCTGTTGAGCCAGCGCGGGCATGTCGTGGAGATTGCCGACAACGGCCTCGAGGCGCTACGAACATTAGAAACGAATGATTTCGATCTCGTGCTGATGGACGTTCAAATGCCGGAGATGGACGGCTTCGAAGCAACCGCGGCCATCCGAGAGAAGGAGGATGGCACAGGGGAACACATTCCTATCATCGCCATGACCGCGCACGCCATGCATGGCGACCGCGAGCGGTGCCTGGAAGCCGGAATGGACGATTACGTCGCCAAGCCGCTACGCGCTGATGAACTCTACGCGGTCGTTGAGGGGATCGCCGCGTCGGCGGCGGCGGAGCAGGCGGCGGCGCCGGAGCGGGCTTCGGCGGCGGAGCAAGCGGCGGCGCCGGAGCGGGCTTCGGCGATGCGGGCACCAGCGGCTTCCGACGGATTCGCCGAAGACCGGAAACCGCCGGAAGGGAACCTCCAGGACGAGCCTCCAGGAAAAAATGAAGTGGTAGCCCGATTCGGTGGAAAAGAGCACATCATGCGATCGGTGGCCGGTGTGTTCATCGAAACGTATCCTGAGATGCTGGAAGAGCTGCGCCGCGGCGTCGCAGAGCGCGACCATACGGTGGTGGAGGACGCGGCCCACAAGCTCAAAGGGGCGGTCGGCAATTTTACGACCGGGCATCCCTTTGAGCTGGCCCGCGAGCTCGAACGAATGGGTCATGCCGACACATGGGATCGTGCCGACGAGACGTTCAATGCCTTCGAGAACGCCATCAAGCAGCTTGACGCCGCCCTCAGCGGAATGATCGCCTAACTCCCGTCCTTGGCTTCGATTTCGCTTCGCAAGGCATCGACGACCTGCTGAAATTTTTCCTGATTGCGGGTGCTGAGCTCGGCCAATACCTCGTGGGCGCGAAGAATGCGGAGGGGGCTCGCCGTGCCGCCTTCCTCGGGCATGGCGAGAGGATGCATCTCCGGCAATTCTTCCTTTTCCCGGATCCTGGATAGCACCGCCTGCATGCTCAGTTCATCGAACAACTCGCGAATCGGCGGCTCAACGCCCTGAATCTGCAGATCGTGGTGTACGGCCAGCTCGTGGATCGTGCCGAGACTGGTACTGTCCATGTATTCACACTCGGAGAGATCGAGTACCAGCCTTCGTCCGGTGTCGCGGATGGCACACGCCGCCTCGAAGAGGGCATCGGCATGCGTCCAGATGGCACGGCCTCGGACCGCCAGATAGCTGGCATACTCTCCCTCGCCATAGAAGATCACGCCCGGTCGCGGCACCGCGCCCTTCGGCTTTTGCGCGTGCTCGTCGTCGGCAAATCCATTATCGAAATTCGACGGGCCGGCGTGCACGTCGAGCAACAACAGGGTGACGTCGTCGCGCTCCTCGCTGCTGGACGAGGCACGATCCTCCTGCCCGTCACTCATGAGTCGGACGAGCAGCGCATCGGAATCCGCACCGCCCGTGGTTAGCAAACGGCACATCCGTTGGACGTCCGCCCCTTCATCGGATTCGAGCAGCCCGTCCGTATACAGGAGCAGCCGATCGTTGACGCGAAGGTGCAGGCGTACTTCTCCGTACTCGGCCTCTTCGGTGAGGCCGAGCGCAGGCCCGGTACGCTTGACGAGGCGGCTCTCGCCATCGGGATGCACGTGAAGAACGGGCGGATGTCCGGCGGAGGCAATCACGATCTCGCCGCTCGTCGAATCGAGAAGACCGTACACCGCCGTCAGGAAAAGGCCCGGCGCTTCGACCGACTCGAGCAGTGCCCTGTTGGCGTTCTCCAGAACGACACCCGGAGAGAGCGGTCGGCCGGTGCTTTCATCGAGGAGGACAAGTCGCTGCTTGAAAAGTACCGATAGCATCGCCGCGGTGACGCCGTGACCTGTAGCATCGGCCACGTAGATGCCGATGTGGCGGTCGTCGAGCCGCGTTACGTCGTACAGGTCTCCGCCGACGTAGCGCCCCGGACGATACACGGCGTGGATGCAGTAGCGATCGATAGGCGGTGGGGCGGTCGGAAGGAGGGCCCGCTGAATGATTTCCGCCCGCTCGAGGTCCCGGCGCAGGAGCTCCGATTTATCCTCCAGCTCACGCACTTTGCCCAGGAGCTGCCTGTTTGCGCCTTCGAGCTCGCGATAGAGGCGATCCCGCTCCACGCGCAGGCGCCGTTGTTCGAGCGCGTTACGAACCGACACCTCGAGGGCCTCCGTTCCCGGGGGCTTCGCGATAAAGTCAAAGGCCCCCGATCGGATCGCCTCCACAGCCGCGTCGAACGTGTCTACGCCGGAGAGAAGTATCCATTCCGGCGCCGGTACGTGCTCGCGCCCCCAACGCAGCAGCTCGATGCCGTCCATCCCCGGCATCAAAATGTCCGTGATCACCAGATCGACGTCGGGGTGCTTCGCTAGAAACGCCTGCGCCTCGAGCCCGTCGGCGGCTTCTCGAACGTCGCCATACCCGAATTCCTCGAGGGCGCTCCGCACGCGAATCCGCGTGACCGGCTCGTCGTCAATGACGAGTATCCGAAATTCGTCTTGAGGCTCCATCTTACGTCCCTCGTGTTACGACTCCAGGCGAAGCACACGGCCGTCGAAATCCAGCGTCACGCGAAAAGACTTCAAGAAATTGAGCCCGATGAGGCCGCTGGCGTCCAGCCCGACCTCTTGAAGTTCTCTCAGATCGATGACACAGGCGGTCAGGTCAAACGCCGTCGTATCTCCGAGCCGCAGCGAGTCGATGCCGACGATACGCACGTTTCCGGATTGCCCGATGCCGGCTGCAAGGCCCACGCCGCCCCGTCGCTCCGGAAGTTGGAGGCTGTCTGCCAGCGTGCGATCTATGCACGTAAGCGTTGCGCCGGTGTCGACGACAAATTGATGGGGACCATCTCCATTCAGGTGCACCGGAACAACGATGGCGGCACCGCCCGGACCTGCCAGCGTAAACGATACGGCAGCCGAGTCGGATGACGTCTCGACGCGGCTCGGCTCGCCGAGCCGGCATCCGACCAGAACAAGAAGCGCGAACAACGTGCACACCGGGATCCTTCCTTTCATCGTCGCGCGCTGCGTTAGGTAAACGTCCTCCTTCGATTGCACTCCTACTCGTTGCTTTCTCGGCGGGTCGCGTCCGGCAGAATCGCTTCCGATAGAGTTACAGTTTTCAAGCTCTCTGCGAGTTTTTTGGTCCTCCATGCAACAAAGCCTCGGGAATAGCATTCTAATGTTCTTTATACGCCGTCTCCGGTTCATAACGTCTCGGTAGCGGATACATTCTAACCCGCTTACCGGGTCTGCAAGGGCAAGCAGTTGGTGGAACAGGTTTTCCACGCTGCCCTTCAGACAACATCTCCCCGAGATAGACTTTGATCGGTGCCATCAGCCGAGTCTGTGTGAACGACACCAGACCGCACCAGCGCACCGCGCCTCTCTCTGCAGATCCCCGTTAGCACTTCTTTCGCGACAAACGTCGGCCTGTTGCCGTCGAGCTCGCATTACTTTCCTTTTACGTATTTCGAATATGATGACGTTTAAAGCCCTCGGTCTATCCGAGGAGATTCTGCAAGGTGTCCTTGCGGTCGGATATTCTTCGCCCACCCCTATTCAGGCTGCTTCTATTCCGGCAGCATGCGCAGGCCGTGACATGATCGGCTGTGCACAGACAGGCACCGGTAAGACGGCCGCCTTCGTTCTTCCGATGCTTAATACTTTGTCGCAGACCCGCCCGCCTCGCGGAGGCCGGCCGGTTCGCGCGCTGGTCGTCACGCCGACGCGCGAGCTCGCGCTACAGGTAGAAGAAGCCATCACCACCTATGGTAAATTTACACGCCAGCGCAGCATGACGATCTATGGCGGCGTCGCTATGGCGCCGCAGATTCGCGGCCTGCGACGCGGCGCCGACATCGTCGTCGCCACGCCGGGACGCCTGCTCGATCATATGAATCGTGGAAACATCGATCTCTCGGAGGTCGAAGTCCTGGTCCTTGACGAGGCGGATCGCATGCTCGACATGGGATTCATCAACGACATTCGCAAGATCGTGGCAGAAACGCCGCGGCAGCGGCAGACGCTGCTTTTCTCGGCCACAATGTCGCGCGACGTACAGTCCTTCGCACGCACCATCCTCTCTCGCGACGCCGAGGTCGTGGAAATCGGCCAGCAACGCAATCCGGCCGAGACGGTCGTGCAGCACGTCTGCTCGGTGGCGCAGCATCAGAAGATGGATCTGCTGGTCCACGTCCTTGAGAGCGAGAAGCTCGAAAGCGTTCTGATTTTTTCGCGTACGAAGCGCCGCGCCGACGGCATCACCAAGAAGCTCTCCAGGCAGGGCTTCGCCGTGACCGCCATGCACTCGAACAAATCGCAGAATCAGCGCCAGCGTGCGCTCGACGGCTTTAGGCGAGGCACGTTCCAGATCATGGTCGCGACGGACATTGCGGCCCGCGGCATCGACGTAGATACGATCTCTCACGTGATCAACTACGACACGCCGAATCAGGCGGAGGATTACATCCACCGCATCGGCCGCACCGGCCGCGCTGAGTCAAGCGGCGATGCGATTACGTTCGTGGCAAGGGATGAAGAGTCCTATCTGCGGAACATCGAGAGGCACACGGGCCAGCGCCTCATGCGCAAGGTCTACGACAACTTCGACGGCGACACCACGGTCGCGTCCGAGGAGAAGCCGAACTATTCGTCATCGCAGCGCTCCGGAAGGTCGTATCAAGGCTCGAGTCGTCCAAACAACGGACGGGGCCGAAACAGCGGCCGGCGCTCGTCGGGACGTCGATAGACGCTCGAGGCGGCGCACCGCCATGCGCGAACGATATAAAAAAGCTCGAACACGGCTCCGGTCGCGTTCGAGCTTTTTTAATGGTCCTCCGACGTCATCGGCGGCGATGAAGCGACCGGGCTTGTTCGCCGTCAAAACCTGGATGACTTGAGCCAAACGTCGGCGCGTGACCATGCCTCCTCAAAATCGGCGCGAACGGCGGCGGCCTCGGCGGACTTACCTTGCGCCTCCAGACTCTGCGCCAGACCGTACAGCGACCATCCGTTCATCGGATGGTCCAGAAGCGCATCCCTGTACGTCTGCTCGGCCATGCGCGGCCGCCCGGCCTCGAGCTGGATGGCACCAAGCACGTGCCTCACCGGTAGCGGCCAGGGCTCCGGCTCGTCGTACGTAAGATTATCCTCCAAGACCATCGCCTGCTCAAGCTCTCTCATCGCATCCTCGAACCGCCCCTCCGCGGCCGCCAGTTCGCCGTTGAGAATGCCGGACGCCATCTGCAGGAGGTCCGCCTGCCGATGTCCGAAGAATCCATAGGTCAGCGAATCCGGCGTGTCGGCCGTTATGCTCGCGAGCCGGTTTCGGTACCAGGCGGCGCTATCTTGCCGGGCAAGCCGGAGGTGAGCCATCCCCCTGGCGAAGCTCCAGAGTCCTTCCTCCAAACGCTCGTCGGGGCGGGCGGCAAGGGCGAGGACCTCGTCCCATCGCCCGAAGCGGGTGAGCAGGAGAATCGGATTGAATGCGTCGGCACTTGAGATTTTCGCAAGGTCACGCGCCGCCTGAATGGCGACCGCACTCTGTCCGTCCATCCATCCCGCAAAAACCAGCATGTGCAGGTTGTGCTCCGGGTAGATGGCCACGGCCTGGCCCTCGCGGGCCCGCTGGTCCATCCGCAGCGCCCTCTGATTCGCCCGAACACTGTCGCCGTAGCGGCCAATGTTCATGTAGATGTGGGACGGCATGTGCTGGATATGGCTGGCGCCCGGAATTCCGTCGGCCAGGTAATCGGCACAGGCCTCCGCGCGCTCAGGTGCCGGCGAAGCCTCTACGAGGTGAATGTAGAGGTGGCAGGCCCCGGCGTGTTTGATGTCTCGGCCGAGTACGCTCTCGAGAACCGCAACGGCTTCCTCGGTCCCGGGCTGTGGAAGCCCCTCGGATGTCCAGTGATCCCACGGGCGAAGCACCATTAGGGCCTCGCCGAACAGGGCGCCGGCGTCGAGGTCGTGGGGATAGCGGCGAACCACGTCGCGCATGGCATCCGCATAGGCACTGTCGAGCGCCGGGCGATCTGCAGCCTCCGGCGTGGCTGCGTACCGGGCGGCCATCGCCTCGATCAGGTCCTTCTCGACATCACTCGCCCCGCCCGCTAGGTCGCGCGCCGTTTGAATGGATTCGTAGGCCCGGGGGACGGCTTCGTCGTACATCGGCTCGTTAATGTACGGCCCCAGTGCCCACGCCTTGCCCCAGTAGCACATGGCGCAATCGGGATCGTGTTGCTGCGCCATTTTGAACGATGCGGCCGCTTCACGGCGGCCGAAGGCAAACGCCAGACGCATCCCCTGATTGAAGTATTGCTGCGCATCGGCGGAAGCCGTCGTGATCGGACGCTGGAACGGTCCAAGATTGTCATAGAGCCGCACGGCCGGCTCCTCTGCCGATCCGTGATGCTGCGCGGCAGCGGGGCTCGTTGCCACCAGGGCCAGCACACAGGCGAGTCCGCAGAGATGTCCTTTCATGTCCAATTTCGCTTTTGATGTGAAAGTACGTGTTTCATTGTTGACCGATCGGGCCATCCGGCGCCGGCCGAGGAAAAGTCGCTTCGCCCGCTCATCCGTTCGCACCCGGCTTCACGTCATGGCAGTACCCGACGGAGGATTATAGATGTTATTTCGCTGCGCGTCGGGTTCAGGTTGTAGTACGATCCCGAGGCTTCGACGCCTATGTTTTGCCTGTTAGTCAGCAGGATGATCGAGACGTCGAGCGCAGGTATTACGACTACACTCGTTCCGGTAAAACCGGTGTGTCCGAACGTACCTTCGGGCGCTCCGTGTGATCGGATGATCGCCGGGTCGAGGGCCCAGCCAAGGGCGTTGCCGAATCGGTCCTTCGTGGTGAACTCGCGGACGATCTCGCCTGAAATGAGCGTGGAATCGCCGTACGATCCTTCATCCAGAAGAAGATCAACAAGCTGTTGGAGATCGTCGATCGTCGAAAAGAGGCCGGCATGACCTGCGATG
The DNA here is from genome assembly GCA_964487555.1 of uncultured Rhodothermales bacterium. GTDB lineage: Bacteria > Bacteroidota > Rhodothermia > Rhodothermales > VXPQ01 > CAZART01. The sequence goes on along the minus strand of CAZART010000005.1, from coordinate 89,579 downwards.
CCCCCGCTGGCATAGAACGCGTTTCCGTCGTTCACCTCGCCGCGCAGGGTGTAGGTGCGCCAGCCGTCCCACGACTCCGGATCTTCGTCGCATTCGTATCCGAAATTATCATCATAGACCATACGTCGCTCGAAGGGATTGCCGTGGGAGGTGGCGGCGATGCGCTTCGGCGGCACCCCAAGATGCAGCGGCCGAAACGTGGTGCCGGTCAACCCCAGCGGCTCATAGAGATGATCGGCCAGAAAAACGTCGAGCCGCTGTCCGCTCACGCGCTCGACGAGATATCCAAGGAGCATGAATCCCAGATCGCTGTAATGCCGACCCTCGCCCACTTCGTATTTCAGCGGAAGCCGCGTGATAAATTCGTATACACCTTGCGGCGTCGCCGCATGATAGTACGTCGGCTCCCATTCGCTCAATCCCGCCGAGTGCGTCAGCAGATGCCGAACCGTTACGTGGTCCTTTGCGGGCCCTCGGAACTCGGGTAGATAGCGGTGCACCGGCGCGTCGAGGTCGACGAGATCGCCGTCGACGAGCATCATTAACCCGAAGGTCGTCCCGAAGACTTTGGTGAGCGAGGCCAGGTCGAACAGATGCTCTGTCGACATCGTGTCGGGCGGATCCATCGGCTCCATCCCAAAACGATAGCGCTGAGCGAACCCATACGCTCCGCGATGCAGAACGCGCCCGTTGCGAACGACTTGAATCGCCGCCCCGGCGACGTGCCCGCTGTCGACCTCCGCCTGCAGCAGCGTGTCGATCTCTGCGATGCGGCCGTGTTGGGCGTGTGCGGACTCACTGATTCCGGCAAGCAGTATAGAAATAAGAAGGGCTACGGCTCGAAGCGTCATGGCGGAATTGCAGTGGATTGGACCGGCAGTCAGAGGCCGCCGGGTTCGATTCGCCGCAAGATAACCATTC
>CAZART010000005.1:37765-88558 GCA_964487555.1 uncultured Rhodothermales bacterium | reverse complement strand
GTTCGAACGCGAGCGATCGCAGCAGCGATAACGCGAAGTTCAGAACGGTAGCGATTGCAACAGCAACAACGCGAGGTTTCGAACGCGGACGATTCCAATAGCAACTATCCGTCGAATCGCGTATTTCATCGTTTCCGTAACCGATTAGGCTTCGACAGAATTGCCATGGAGATTGGAATTTATTCCTTCGCCGAAGTGACGCCGGATCCCGCGACCGGCACGACCATCAGCGCGGCCGAGCGGCTCCGACATCTAGTGGAAGAGATCGAGCTGGCAGACGAGGTCGGATTGGACGTCTTCGGCGTCGGCGAACATCATCGACCGGACTTCGCTTCCTCCGCCCCGGCCGTCGTGCTTGCTGCCGCGGCGCGCCGGACGAAGCGCATTCGGCTTACCAGCGCCGTGACGGTGCTTAGCTCCGACGATCCGGTCCGCGTATTTCAGGATTTCGCTACGCTGGACCTGCTGTCCAACGGACGCGCAGAAATCATGGTTGGACGAGGGTCGTTCATCGAATCATTTCCGCTTTTCGGCTATGACCTGGATGATTATGACGAGCTGTTCGAAGAGAAGCTCGGGCTGCTCCTTAAGATCCGCAACGAGACTCGCGTAACGTGGTCGGGGCGACACCGCCCTCCTCTCACCGGGCAGGGCGTATACCCGCGGCCTGTCCAGGATCCCATTCCCGTGTGGGTGGCCGTCGGCGGCAGCCCGCAGTCGGTCGTGCGCGCAGGAAAGCTGGGTCTGCCCCTTGCGCTAGGAATTATCGGCGGCCGGCCGGAGCAGTTCGTGCCGCTGGTGGAAATCTACCGTGAGGCAGCCGGAAGGGAGGGGCACGATCTCGACGCGCTGCCGGTGAGCATCAACTCCCATGGGTACGTTGCCGATACGTCGCAGCAGGCCACAGATGAGGCGTTTCCGGCATTTAAGATGACGATGGATCGGATTGGCCGGGAACGGGGATGGCCTCCCATGACTCGCCAGGGCTTCGAGGCGTCGCGGCAGCTGCGTGGCGCGAACCTCGTAGGCAATCCGGAGGAAGTCGCCGAGAAGATCCTTTTTCAACACGAGCTATTCGGCCATTCGCGCTTCCTGCTGCAGATGAGCGTGGGAACGATGCCGCACCATCAAATCATGCACGCCATCGAACTTTTGGGAACGGAGGTCGCACCGGTAGTACGCCGTGAATTGAGCGCCTCGACATCCCAGTCAGAATCATTCTCGCCATAGGAGAAGCCGCGTGCATTCGATGCCGGCCATCCCGTATACTCAACCGGGAGCGACCTGCGCATTGCGAATCGACGCAGCTCTATGACTTCATCAGAAAACAGCGAGATGGAAACGGTAAACTTGAAAAACGTAGAGGGACGAACCTACCCGGCCCGGCGAAAAACCCAGAACATCGTTGGAGGAAGCTCCCCGCTGCAGGGGTCCAATTTCTCGATGGGATTCGTCACGTTGGAGCCTCGAGGCGGACAGGTACCCTGGCATAACCACGACCAGGAGGAGGTTTATTTTATATTATCGGGCCGAGGCGAGATGTGCGTGGCCGACGAGATGAGCGTGCTCTCCGCCGGCGAGGCCGTCTATATTCCTTCCGGAAGCTATCACCAGCTTACGAATACGGGAACTGAGCCGCTTACGATGATCTACTGTTACGGGCCGGCGGGCGACGTGGCTCACTGGCGGCAAGAGCTCGCCGGTACGCTACCGCGCGCAGGCATCGACGCGCCCCCGTTACCCGCCGGGGCGCAGTCACAGCATACGGATACATAGCGCGCCTGCGCCGATGCCGGGCACCGGGCTCGGCGCTCTCTCATTTTCCAACCTACGATTACGTCGTCAACCATGTCGAACGTCAAGGTCCATCGAGTCGGACTCATCATGAACGGGGTCACCGGCCGGATGGGCTCGAACCAGCATCTGATGCGATCCATCGTTCCCCTCCGTCAACAAGGCGGTCTATGGATCGGCCCTGAAGAAGCCATTCTTCCGGATCCCGTCCTCGTGGGTCGAAATGCCGTCAAGCTCGAGAACCTGGCGAAACGCGCCGGAATCGAGACGTGGACGACGGACTTGGATGCCGTGCTGAAGGATGATGCCTATTCCGTCTACTTCGATGCTCAGACCACCGAACGCCGCGCCGAAAGCGTGAGGCGGGCCATCGCTGCCGGCAAGCACGTCTACTGCGAAAAACCGTCCGCCCTTTCGACGGAAGAAGCCATGGAGCTATACCTGGCTGCGGAACAGGCCGGCGTCAAGCATGGCATCGTTCAGGATAAGTTGTGGCTCCCAGGGCTGCGCAAGCTCACGGGGCTGCGCGACAGCGGCTTCTTCGGCGAGATCTTGTCGGTGCGCGGTGACTTCGGCTACTGGGTTTTCGAGGGTGATCTCTTGCCGCCCCAGCGCCCGTCATGGAATTACCGCAAGGAAGATGGCGGCGGGATGATCCTGGACATGTTTCCACACTGGCGCTACGTGCTCGATAACCTGTTCGCGGACGTGACGGCCGTCTGCGCCGTGGGAAGCACCCACATTCCGACACGCTGGGACGAAGGAGGCCGTCCGTACGTCGCCACGGCCGACGACGCAGCGTACGCCCTTTTCGAACTCGAGGGGGGAATCGTCGCCCAGTTCAACTCGTCCTGGTGCGTACGCGTGCGACGCGACGATCTGCTGACCATCCAGGTCGACGGAACGAAAGGCTCTGCCGTCGCAGGCCTGCGCAAGTGCTTCATCCAGCCGTACAGCGCCGCGCCGCGCCCGGTCTGGAATCCCGATTTGGACAGTCCTCATCGTTTCAGCGACGATTGGCTGGAAGTGCCGGACCAACGTGATTACGACAACGCCTTCAAGGTGCAGTGGGAGCTCTTTCTGCGGCACGTCATGCTCGACGAGCCGTTCCGGTGGGATCTGAAGGAGGGAGCGAAGGGCGTCCAGCTGGCCGAGCTGGCCTACGCGTCGTCCGAAAAGCGATCCTGGATATCCATCCCTCAGCTCGATGAACGAGAATCAAGCCCCGATCATGACCTCGAGTAAAAAGAAGCGCCTCTACTGGCGGGCATCCGTGCTCGGTGTCGCCATACTGTCGGTATTAACCTTCACGCCGATCGTCACTCCGTCCGGAGAGGCCGGTCCGTTTCTCGCCGGCATTCCGAGGACGCTTTGGGCAGGTATTCTGATCACGGTGGGCCTGGTAGTGCTGACTGCCATCGCTACCCGCGTATACCCGGTTTACGAAAAGCAAGAAGGTGACGACCAGTGACTACGTGGTTGTGGATTCTCGGAGGCGCTTACCTCCTCTTCCTGGCCTTCATCGCCGTAGGTTCGAGGCGGAAGAACAAGGACGCCGAGGATTACGTCCTCGCCGGTTCAAACGTAGGCCTGCTCCTTGGTCTGCTTACGTATGCGGCCACCCTCTTCAGCACGTTCACGCTGATGGGCATGCCGGACTTCTTCCGCCATCACGGCGTAGGTGCCTGGATTTTTCTCGCCGTGTCGGACGGCGCGCAGATCTTCCTGATCGTCTGGTTCGGTATCCACCTCCGACGGCGAGCGCGTAAGTTGGGATTTCGGGGTACGGCCGGGCTGCTTTCCGCGCTCTACGGGAATCGCTGGGCTGGATATACGTACTTCGCCGGCGCGTTTCTCTTTCTGGTGCCCTACGTCGCGATCCAGATTCGTGGTCTCGCCATCTTTCTGGAGGCCATTTTCCCGGGCGCGCTTCCCGCCTGGGGTTGGTCGTCGTCCATCGTTGTGGTTATGCTCCTCTATTCGGAAGTAGGTGGGCTGCGGGCGATCATCGCAAGTGACGCGCTTCAGGGCCTCACGCTTCTCACCGTCGTATGGATCATCGCAATAGGCTGCGTGAGCTCCTTCGGCGGCGTGGAATCGATGTTTGCACAGGTAGGCGCCGTCGAAGAAGCGCTCCTCTCCACGCCCGGCCCGGAGGGCCTGTTTACCGGTCAGTTTCTGATCGCCTCCTTTTTCGCCATCCTTCTCCTGCCGGCCACCCAGCCACAACTGACGACGAGGCTCATTATCATTCGCGATACGAAGACCCTGCATCGGATGGCCGTCGCGATCGGGTGTTTTGCGATTCTCATCATCCTGCCCGTCGTAGCGATAGGCATGTACGGCGCCGTGCACTACGCGGAGGCGTCCACGCGGGACTTTCTCGCGGGCGTGCTCCTTTTCGAGCAGGCGAATGTGATCGCCGCTGCGGTCGTGGTGGGTCTCCTTACGGCCGCCATGTCGACCGCCGATTCGCAAATTTTTGCGCTGGGCATCGAGCTGGGCTCCCTCTCAAAGCGGCAGACGCGGCACGTGCTGCCGCGCACAAAACTGGCCGTCGGCGCCTTCGGCTTCGCCGCGCTCATTTTCTCGATTGTGAGCAGCGATCAGCTCGTGTTGCTTGCTCTCGTCAGTTTTGCCGGCACCTCGCTGCTCGCCCCCATGGTGCTGGCTGGTGTCCTCCTTCGCCACGCTCCAGGATTCGAAGTGATCGTGGCAACCGCCCTGGGCCTAACCGTCTTCCTGATGTCCCTCGCCGGTCTTATTCCATCGCAGATCGGTCCGGTACGCCTGGACCTGATGCTGCTCATTACCCTGGCGCTCTTTACCGCCGCGTCGGCGCTGTATAGAAATTCGCGGCGACGGAAAGCCCCGATCGAGGAGCGTTACGTCTGAACCTTTCCGTCCTCGGATGTCTGCGCCGGGAGATGAAGTTGATTCGTGTCTTCTCCAAGCGGTGTGCATTCGATGTCGGGCGTCCCGTATACTTGCGCACAGTGGATCACCACCCTTCGACTTTTATCCATCATGCGGACGAACTTCTCCCAGCTCGGGAAGCGCCTGAACTTCCATAAACAGAAGAAGGGCCTGGCCCCCGGAACGCTCGTCTATGGCGGTGCCGAACCGGCCGGGCCCGTCAAAATCCGCGTCATTGACTTCGACGCCCACCACTTCGACGAGCGGGATGTGGAGCGCGCGGAAGAGTGCGCCGCTTATCTAAAGCAGGATACGGTCACCTGGATCAACGTCGATGGTGTACACGATACGGAACTGATCAGTCGGTTGGGTGCGCTGCTCGACATCCATCCGCTTACACTCGAAGACATCGTGAGCACCAAACAGCGGCCGAAACTGGAGGAATACCCGAACTACGTCTACGTAGTCCTGCAGATGATGCACTATGATCGCGAGACGGCCGCGCTTCAGGACGAGCAGGTAAGCCTCGTGTTCGGGCACGGATTTCTCATTTCCTTCCAGGAATCGATAGAGGGGGATGCCTTCGAGCCGGTCCGTACGCGACTTCGGGAGCATCGCGGCCGATTACGCTCCTCCGGCGCGGATTTTCTCGCCTATTCCTTGATCGACATCATCGTTGATCATTACATGGTCATCCTGGAGAGTCTCGGCGAGCACATCGAGCAACTTGAGGATGACGTGACGACGAACCCGCATCCCGACATGATGCAGGAGATCAATCTGTGTCGTCGAAGTGTCGTGCGTCTTCGGAGGTCGATCTGGCCGCTTCGCGACGTGGTGTCGGCGCTGCAGCGGAGTGAGCTTCCGTTTATTTCTCCGGAAATGAACCTGTTTCTGCGCGACGTCTACGACCACACCGTCCGCACGGTGGAGATCATTGAGTCGGCGCGCGAGGTACTCGCTTCGCTGACGGATTTGCACGTCTCTGCACTCTCGTTTCGGATGAACGAAATCATGAAGGTCCTGGCGGTGATCGCCACGTTCTTCTTGCCGCTCACGTTCATCGCGGGTCTCTACGGCATGAACTTCGACACGGACGCATCTCCACTCAACATGCCGGAGCTTGAATGGTATTACGGCTATCCGCTGGCCCTGGGCATCATGGGGGTGGTGGCGCTGAGCATGTATGCATTCTTCCGCCGCCGGGGCTGGATGTAGGGCACGCATTCCTTAGTTTACGCCCCCACAGATCCACTCACGAACGCTTGCCCACGCTGCTTAGTTGTTGATGCTGCGATCTCTCTGGCTGTGGACCGCCCTCTCCGCCCTGATAATCGGCTGGGTTCCGTTCCTGGCACTGGTCCGGCTGTTCGATCGCGATCCGGCGCGGTATCGAACCGGCTATTATTTTAGGCGGCTCGGCTGCGCCATCACTCGAGTAAATCCGGCATGGCAAGTCGAGATCACGGGCCACCGCCTGACGGACCCCCGGCGCCCATACGTCGTCATCACCAATCATCAGTCGCTGGCGGATATTCCGGTCCTCAGCTGTCTGCCCTGGGAGATGAAGTGGATTGCGAAGACGGAGCTCTTTAAGATCCCCTTTGTGGGGTGGATGATGCGGCTGGCCGGCGACATCGAGCTGGAGCGCAAAAATCCACGCAGCGGCGCCGCTGCCCTTTTCCGAGCCCGCGATTACCTTCAGAAGCGCTGCTCCGTCATCATCTTCCCGGAAGGCACCCGCTCCCGCGACGGACGCGTGGGCCCCTTCAGCGACGGCGCCTTCCGGCTTGCCATTAAAGAAGGACTGCCGGTGCTTCCCATCGCCGTTGACGGGACGCGCGACGCACTCCCCAAGGACAGCTGGCTTTTTGGCGATACGACGATCGTCCGCATCCACGTCTTCCCGCCTATCGAGACGGCCGATCTGTCCCGAAGCGAAGCGGCCGCACTCGCGTCAACCGTACGCCGGCATATCATTCGACAGATTGCGGAGTGGCGCGGCGATCCGGAGTCCGAGATCGATCGAATTACGGCGGGCTGAACATTCGTCCCCCAGCGAGGCGCGCCTCTTTGCGAGATCCGTCGGGCGCAGCTCCGGCGCCTACGGCCGCACGCTGCGCCCCTGTCGTGCTGACTCGTACGCCACCATAGCCGCGGCGAACGCTTCTCGGGCGTCGCGCACTCCCGCGATGGGCGCCGTGTCGGTCTCGAGGCATTCGATGAGATGCGCAAGCGGCATCGGGGTCGGCGGCGCGAACGGGGCGCTCGACGATCGCTCGAAGGCCCAGTCTGCAGCGCCGGCGCGCAGCACGTAGCGGCCGGGATCGCGGAACCACTGATCGGCGATTTCTCCTTCGGTCCCAACGACCTCCAGCCGAACGACACTGTTCTGTTTCGGCGACGGCCCCGTCGCGCGCGGGGCATTGATTGTCCAGGACCCTTCAAGCGTCGCTATGATTCCGTTCTCATACACGAACGTGGCCTGGCCCCAATCCTCCACGCCGAGATCCCGGTGCACGAGGTTCGCCGTCCTCGCCTGCACCTCGGCGACGGTGCTGCCCGCCAGCCATCCGAACAAATCGATCCAGTAGATCCCCTCGTCGATCAGCGCGCCACCCGGCACTTTTGACGGATCGACAAACCAGCCGGGCGAGCCGGAGCGATACCAGTCCTCGGCGATCGACCACCGGGCCGTGCCGTGCAGCACGGCCACCTCGCCGATTTCCCCCCTCGCGATCCGATCGCGAAGATCCGCATACCGAAAGCGCGTGATCGCCTGAAAGGGAATGCAAACGACGCCCGCCTCCTCCACGGCTTCGACGATGCGATCCGCTTCGGCGAGTGTCATCGCCATGGGCTTGCCCAGAATGATGTGCTTCCCCGCACGCGCGGCCCGGATCGCAAGGTCGCTCATCTCAGAAACCGGCGGGGCCAGATGCACGATGTCGACGTCGTCGCGCCTCAACACCGCTTCATACTCGACACTACCGGCAATACCAAACGTCTCACAGAACTCGTCGAGCTGCGACGCGTCGTGCCACGCCGCCGCGACGAGCTCCGCTTTCGGATACTCGGGCAGCGCCCGCGCAAGTCCGTATGCCGAGTACCAGTGGCCGAGTCCCAGAACCCCTACGCGCCAGACTTTCGACATAGTACGACGTGGACGGATTCTTACGACGTGTATTGATCTTGAAGAACGGTCCTGGCTTCCTCGAGTCGAGCCTTAACCTCCCGGATCGAGGCGGCTTCTTCCCCTTCGCGGCCGTGTTCGATGCCGGCATATCCACGGTAGCCGGCGTCCAAAACGATCCGCATCATGCGGACGTAGTCGAGGGGATGCTGATTCCCCTCCGCGTCCCGCACGGTGGGCTTCACGCTGACGGCGGATGCGTACGGCATCAGTTGCATGACCCCGAAGTAGGAGTCGTACGACGCATCGTCGTTGATGCGAAAATTGCCGAAATCGGGCATCGTGCCGGCGCGCGGATGGTCGGCCAGTTCCATCACGCCGGCGAGCCAGGCGCCGTTGCTGGAAAAGCCGCCGTGATTTTCGATCAAAACATTAAGCCCGTGACCGTCGGCATATTCGCACATCCGGCGAAGCCCGTCGGCGACGAGCCCCATCGATTCGCGAAAGTCTTCCACGTCCGGCGAATATCCGTTAACGCGAATGGAGTGACATCCGAGAAAAGCAGCCGCATCCACCCACTTCTTGTGGTTCTCCACCGCCTGCAAGCGTTCCTTCTCGTCGGGATGCCCGAGCGCCCCTTCACGGTCGCACATGATCAGCAGACTCCGTACGCCCGCATCCTCCGCGCGCTGCTTCATCTCCTGCAGATAGGCGGTGTCGGTCGCCTTATCCATGAAGAACTGATTGACGTATTCGACGGCGTCTATGCCCTGTTCGCGAGTGAATGCGGCGAAGTCCAGATGATCCATCTTCTCCGAAAAAATGGCCCGATTCAGCGACCATTCAGCCAGCGAAATCTTGAACAACGGATCGGCGGCCGCCGAACGATGCGAAGGTTCCGATTGCAGACCCAGACCCGCCACGGCAGCCGCCGTCGTCGTGAGGAAATGGCGTCGATTGAACGATGTCATATTTCTATCATGATGATGATTAAACGGTCCAACCGTCGCGGTACTCTGCATGCAGCAGCTCGTTGGCCGCGACGGGCGTAGTGATCTTCCCGCTGCCGGCATCCCAGTGGACGGTCTCGCCCGATCGAACGGCGATGTTGCCCAGGATGATCGTTTCGGTAACCGGACCTGCAAACCCGAAACGGGCGCCCGGCGGCGATCCGCCTTTGCACGCCTCGATCCATTCTTCGTAGTGTCCGATGGATCGGGGCAGCGTTTTGGGCGGCGGCTCGAACGCGTCCATTGCGGATTCGGGGATGAGGCGCGGATTCGAGCCGTTGAACCCGCTCAGAATCTTGGCGCGGTCGCCCACCAGCAGCATCCCCTCATTCGGAAGCCCCCGGCCGTCGAGCTCCTCCGGAGCCGGCGGCTTGATACCGGCGTCGTACCAATGGACGACGACCGGCGGCCTGCCGTTACGCTCGGGGAAATGGAAATGGACGACCGAAGCAAGCGGGTACGAATCGGGGAAAACCGGCGTCGAACTGGCTTCGATCTGCGACGGGGCATCGAGATCGAGCACGCGAAAGAGGGTATCGAAGCTGTAGCAGCCCATGTCGCCGATGGAACTGGTGCCGAAATCATACCATCCACGCCAGATGAAGGGTTGATACGCGGAATGGTAGGGGCGCGCCCGCGCCGGACCCAACCAGAGATCCCAGTGGAGATGGTCGGGCATGGCCTCTTCCTCGGTAGGCGTCGCGATGCCTTGCGGCCAGAATGGGCGACTGGACCAGTTGTGCACTTCTCGTACGGGCCCGATTGCGCCCGCTGCCACCCATTCGGTGAGCGCTCGGGTGGCTTCCGAAGCGGAATTGCCGGTCGCGACCTGCGTAGCCACACCCGTTTCGGCGGCGACTTCGGCCATCCGGCGGGCTTCGTGAACGGTGTGAGCCATGGGTTTCTGGTCAAAGACGTGCTTGCCTTCGCGCATCGCCGCGACCGCAATCGGTGCGTGCAGATGGTCCGGCGTCCCGATCACCACGGCATCGACCTCTTGACCGGCGAGCAGCTCTCGAAAATCGATGAACGTCGCACACGTGTGCGGCCGGCCCTTGCTCGCATTGTAGCGTTCCACGATGTCTCGCGCCGCAGCCAGGCCCGCCCACGCCCCCGGAAATGTTGCCGCCCACGAGTCGTCGCCGATGAGCGCCTGCGCCTTCCCCATAAGCTCGCCATCGCCCCATTCCACGTAATCACCCGAACCTTCATTGACGTCGCAAACGGCGACGACGCGCACGGTTTCCTGCTGCAGAAGGTCCATCATCACGCGCAAACCCTGTGAACCGACGCCGATGTGGGCAAGCGTCAGAAGGTCGCTCGGGGGCGTGAATCCCACTCCGCCCAGCACGTGTCGCGGCACGACGACAGCACCCCCGAACGCCACCGCTCCTGCCTGAAGAAACGATCGCCGCGACACGGGTGCGTCATCGAATAGCATTTCTCGACCTTCCATTTCTTTCATGAAAGTTCATCTCCAAAACGATTCCAGAACTCGGACGGCGTCAATATCGGGGTTTTTCCCCTGTCGCGCTGATCGAGAAGGTGATCGTCGTTCGAGATCAGCGAGGCGCCCATCGCTTCGGCCAGCGCAGCGAATTTCCGGTCGGTGGGATCGGGGATATAGGAGACGCCGGCCTCATCCAGTTCCCCATCGAACCTCCCCTCTTCGGCAAAAAGATCTCCGAACGGCTCCCAGTCAATCGGCGGGATTTTGCGGAGAACGCGCTCGTTCTCCTGCCTCGTGCCTTCCGTCCAGACCAGGCGCAGCCGGCCCCCGCGGGCCGCGTCGATGATGCGGCCTGATGAAGTCGAGGCGTCGAATGCGGCCGCCACAAACACGTTCGTGTCCAGGACGATGGAGCGATTCTTCATGGTATCGTTCTACCACGCCGACTACGAGAGCCCATCCGGATACCTGCCTGGGCCGTTCTCACGCCGATCTCAAGCCTTTTTTCATACTCGTGATCCGATTCGCAGCAGATTCTCGTCATTATGAGTGAAAACAGATTCGACACTTCGACGATCCACTACTTCAACCAAAAACCAAAGTAAGGCTACGACCATGCTACACCTATCTTCAAGACATCTCGTCATCACTCTTTTGATCGCGCTGTCTGTAAGTATGACGGCGTGCGACTCCAACGAACCGGATGCCGACCCGAAGGTCAGCGGGTCGTGGGCAGGAACAGCCGTCGTTAGCGGCGTCTCTCTCACGATCAGTATGCAATTGACCGAGAACAGCCAAATCGTATCGGGCGCGGGCACGCTGTCGTTCGACAGGAGCTACGCCATGGTCATTAACGGTACCCACAACTATCCGGAGGTGGCCATGAACATCTCTACCGAGCTCGGACCGCTGAATTACACCGGCACGCTTGCCGGAGATGACGAGACGATTACAGGCAACATGAGCGGGGGCGGCATTGAATCCTTTTCCATAACTGTCAGGAAGCAATAGTTCGTCCGCGAAACCATTTCATCCACGAGACGAGAATTTGATGAGACGCTATCTTTCACTCGCACTAGTACTTGTCATTGCGGCCTGTGAAGGTCCCGTCGGCCCAGATGGACCTCCAGGCCCCCCCGGAACGCCCGGACCGGCCGGTTTGACCGGTCCGCAGGGTAACGCGAACGTGGCTGAGTTCACGTTCGCCTTCAGTGACAACAACGTACAATTCGAAGACAACATCGCGCGCTTTGCCGTATCCATCGACGAACTCACGGAAGAAGTAGAGACATCGGGAGCGGTGCTAGCCTTCGTCCAGTTCGGTAACAACGGTCGCTGGGTCGGTCTTCCCCTGACGGAAGGCGTGGACACCAACGGCGACGGGAATGTGGACTTTAACTGGGAATATACCTATAACTACGGCGTCGGCCTCTTTGAATTGAAGATCAGGGCTACCGGAAGAAGGGTTGCCGGCATCAACGCAGGTATGGTCAAAGTGGTACTCGTCGCCGGCGACTTGAGCAAGAAGGGACTCGACCTCAACTTTCAATCCTACGAAGAAGCCGCGGCTTTTCTGGGTCTGGAGTTGTAAATCCGATGACGGGCCTGTCATGACAACGGCACCGCGCGGAGCCCGATATGCAATCGGTATCTCCGCAGCAGAGAATTGAAGGATAAATCGGCACGGTCGCAGATTCCCGAAGATGCTCGAACCGTGCATTTCGAGGCGGTTGAGCCAAGTTTTACGAGTATGGGGCCTTCGACGCCGACAAGCGGCATCACTATCAGTGTTCTGAGCGACATCGGGTGCGTTAGAGAAGTAAATGAAGACTACGTGCACTACGTCCGTCCTGCCGATCCGGAGGACCGTCGTGACAAGGGATTCCTTTTTCTGGTAGCGGATGGAGTGGGTGGTCGTGCAGCGGGGGAGATTGCCAGCCGCATTGCTGTTGAGGCGGTCAGCCGTGCATACTACGGAAGCGACCAGACGGGCCCGGCGGCGCTTAAAGAGGCGTTTTTTGCAGCGAACAAGGCCGTTCACGATGCGGCAATCGACCGCGAGGTCTATCACGGAATGGGCACCACATGCACGGCGATCGTGCTGCACGATCGCAATGCCCATCTTGCCCACATCGGAGACAGTCGACTTTATTTGGTCCGCGACGGCCGTCTAACCGTCATGTCGGAGGACCACTCACTTGCCGGCGAAATGGTTCGACGAGGACTGCTGAGCGAAGCCGAGGCGAGACGGAGCTCGGAGAAGCACGTGCTCCTCCGGGCGCTGGGCACCGAGCCCGAAATCGAAGTCGCCACCTGGCCCGAACCGTTCCAGGTTCGTACCGGCGACCGATTCATGCTTTGCACCGACGGCCTCTACGATCTCGTCCAGGACGACGAAATCCTTCAGATCATCCTCTCAAACGACATGGACGCAGGCTGTGCAGCACTCATAGCACTTGCGAGAGAAAGAGGCGGCTACGACAACATCACCGTTGGACTGCTAAACGTCGGTAGCGAAGAGGAGCATTAGCGCGTCGACCGGTGTACTGCGCGCGTAACGCGGAGGCCGTTGAACCGCCGGCTGCTCGCGTTATCACGGTGAGCTGATCCGTGTCGACTTTACGCAAAGTTTAGGGTCTCCGATTTACCCTGCCGTTCGTCGAGAGCTTCTACGCGCTCGAGCGCCTAATGAACGGCCATCACTTCCGCCGCCCGACTATCGTTGTCTCCTTCCACATCGCGAGCGTCGCTCCTTCGTGTGTCTTCGCGCACCCTTATCTTCCTGCACGGTCGACTCCACGAAGCAACGATCTCCCATGCCGCAGCATCGCCTCCTCCTGCTCCTTGGTGGACATTACCATGACTTTTCCGGATTCGAGGCGTTCATCCGAGAGCTGCTTGAGCCGTATGGTTTCGGCGTAACGGCAACGTACGATCCCGCGGATCTGCTTGCCCTCGACAAATTCGACGTTGTCGTACTTTACACCTGTCATGTCGAACCCCCGGACAATCCTGAAGATGGGCTCCAGTACACGCCGGGTATTTCCAACGACGAAACGGACTCGCTCGCTGCGTGGGTGCGTGCCGGAGGCGGTCTCGTGGCGGCGCATTCTGCCACGACGATCCGACCGGATAATGAAAATTTGCAGCGTCTCCTGGGCGGTCGCTTTCTTTCCCATCCGCCCCGCTTTCCGTTTACCGTCTATCCTATGCAGCGCCGGCATCCCGTGTTGAGCGGCGTCGGACCGTTCACGGTTGTAGATGAGCTATATACGCAGGAATATTCGGATGTGGACGTACACGCCGTCGCGATCGATCGCGGCGCGGCCCATCCGATGGTTTGGACGCGCGCCGACGGTCAAGGACGGGTTGTGCACGTCGCTCCCGGCCACGACGCAGCGGTGTGGGCGTGCAGGGCCTATCGAAAGCTCATGCGGAGGGCCGTGGATTGGTCGCTCCGGAGCCGGGCGGCCACGGACTGATTACATGTCTGCACCGTCTCGCCACGTCCATCGCAGGAATCGAATATGCTGAAGACGATCGCCGAGTACGGGCTCCTGGCCGCGGTGCTTCTCCTGGTCATTGTCGTCGGCGAGTATGCCCTCTTTCTCAAACCCACGATATCGTCGTGGATCATAGGCGGTGCCGCGGCGGTGGTACTTGCAGTGGGCCTATGGCTGGGCCGAGGCATATTTGGACGAGCTTCGCCCGAGCCGCGCCATGCCGTGGGAGCCCGCACCACCGAAACTGATTCGCAAGAAACCGCGCGGAAGCTCGCGCGGCTCGGCATCAGCGAGCGCGAATACGAGGTCCTGACGCTGGTCGCGGAGGGATTATCCAATCGAGAAATCGCCGAGCGCCTGTTCATCGCAGAAACGACGGTCAAATCGCACGTGTCAAGCCTTTTTTCGAAGTTGGATGCGAGGCGACGTACCGAAGCGGTGAGTCGCGCACACGATGACGGCATCCTGTAGCCGCGAAATGCCGCTTCGACGACTCCTCCTTTGGTAGGATTGGTGCCGATTCCGACTTTCGTAGGAGGTGGCCGCCCCGGAAGTGTGCTTATCTTGGAGGAAACCAGGGACCATCTTAAAACCCGCCATGAAAAACGTGCTCATCCGCTACGGCCTGATCAGTGCGCTGATCCTTATCGGCATCAACGTCATTTTCCTCCTCGCACTCGGCATACCGGGCCCGGAAGACTATAAGCTCGGCGAGATCATCGGCTACTCGGCCATCTTCGTCGCCCTCGTACCGGTCTTTTTCGGGATAAAGCACTATCGGGATGAGATCAACGGGGGCGTACTCTCGTTCTGGAAAGGAATCGGCGTAGGCCTGGCCATCGCGATGGTGCCCTCCGCGGCGTTCGCGATCTACAATCTTCTGTACGTTAAGGTGATCGATCCCGAGTTCAGCGAGAAATACATGCAGTACACGCTCGATTCAGCGCGTGCAGACATGTCGGCGGCGGAATTCGAGAGCTACGCGGCGCAGCTGGAGACGCAGAGCGCCATGCTCACGGACCCGCTCGTCCAGACCGTCGTGATGTTCCTGACCGTCTTCCTCATCGGCGTCGTGGTCGCCATCGCGTCGGCGATCATTCTGCGCCGTGACGCTAGCAAGGCTGCTGCTTCGGAAGAGGCTACCGCTTCGTAAGACGATCCGTCGCAGCCAATCCAATCGCGAGAACGGCACCGCACCATGGCAAAAGTACTTGGAATCGGCGGCGTTTTTTTCAAGAGTCCAGATCGAGAGGCGCTCTTGAAATGGTACGAGGACCACCTCGGTATGGCCGCCACCGAACACGGAAGCGTCGACTTCCGGGCCTCCGAACTACCCTCCGCCGGCTACATGGTGTGGAGCCCGTTCGTGGCGGAAACGACGTACTTCAAACCTTCCGGCAAGGACTTCATGATCAATCTGATGGTCGACGATCTGGAGGGGGTCTTGCGTCGCATCGAAGCCGGCGGGGGCCGGATCGTCGGAGAGGTTGAAGAATACGATTTCGGCCGCTTCGGCTGGTTCATCGACCCGGACGACAACAAAGTCGAGCTGTGGGAGCCGCAGCAGCCGGACTAGCCACCGGTCTTGTGCCGGTACGCATCCTCAACCTGGTCGACCAAGCCCGAATACGTCTCGGCGAGCCGTTCGATAAGGTGAATCAGTTCAACCCGGTCGAACTCGTCCAGCATCTGACCGAGAGAAACGGCTTCGCCCGTGTCGGATTCCAGCAGGGTAAATAGCACGGCAGCGATATGGCGGCACCAGGCTCCTCCTACGTAGGGACAGGAGCATTCGGCCGATACGATTCCTTTGTCGTCGTGCTTTATGTCGACGCGGTACGGAGCGATATCGCTACCCTGTACGTACGCTTCGATCTCATCGTCCGTCCTTCGCCGGAGCGACTTGACGGCGCCTGATTCGAAGTATTCTCGCCCCCGGCTGACCGAGCCCGTCTCTGCGTTGGCCTCAATGATTTCCTGCGAAAGCCCAGGTATTTTCATGACGTCCTGTAGTCTGTACGTATTGCTGCAAGCAGAAGGGCGGCTGTGGCTGTATGAAGATCGTATCTTCAAGGTACGGTTATCAGCCGCATTTCTCCGTGCAGGACTGTAGCATCGTTGTATCAAGCCGGACCGAACGTGTGCCTGAGCGCTCCCGTACATGTCCCTGCACACTCGCAGTGCCCTCCCAAATGTTCGTTCTTCTATGAAAAGATACATGGTCGCCGCCGCAGTCGCATGTCTCCTGCTTGCACTCCCCGCATGCATGAGGGACTCCGACTCCCTGGCGCGTGGCGAAGAGCGCATACGGGCATCCATCATGCGTATGGTCGAGAGTGATTCGGCCTCGTACCCCATCATCGGGGATGATGCGTTCCGCGAGCAGGTCGAGGCGTTCTACAGCCGGCGCGATTTTCGACCGGCCTGGGTATCGGCAGACGGATCAACGCAACGGTTGCGCGACATCCTGAATATGTTTTGCAATGCCGACCGGGAAGGATTGAGTCCGAGCGAGTATGCCAACGTCGAGCTAGATCGCCGCATCCGCCGTGCATACGCGGATGTCGATTCGCTTCACACGCGAGCACTGGCCGAACTCGATCTGACCGTTACCCACACGTTGATGGATTATGCACACGACGTGCTCGACGGACGCGTGGACCCACAGGCCCTTGAAACGGCCTGGAACACGCCGACGAGCGACCTCGACGTACTCGACGCGCTGACCGACACGACGGGCGAGGCTTCCCTCCAACATCTCGCACAGAATGTGAGCGAGCGGCGCCCCGAGTACGCCCATCTGAGGGAGGCGCTTGCGCAGTATCGCGCCATTGCCGAGCGAGGTGGGTGGCCGACGATCTCGGCCGGCGAAGCATTGAGCGAAGATGATGAGGGACCGCGGGTCGCCGCCCTGATCGAGCGTCTGGCCGCCAGCGGTGACGTAGACTCCAGCCTCATTCCCACTCATCCGGACAGCGCACGCTACACGCCCAACGTCGCCTCCGGCGTGGAGCGGTTTCAACGGCGACACGGGATCCGCACCGACGGCATCGCCGGGGAGGTCGTCTTCAAACATATGAACGTGCCGGTCGACGAGCGAATCCGACAGATTGAGCTGAATATGGAGCGGTGGCGATGGTTGCCAGCGCATCTGGGGCGTCGCTACGTTCACGTCAACGTTCCCGCCTACGAGCTCCATGCATTTCGTGACGGGCAGGAAGTATTGTCAATGGCTGTCGTCGTCGGCGAGCAGTATGACGACAACGACACCCCTGTTTTCAGCGATACGATGGAGTACGTCGAATTCAATCCGTACTGGAATGTCCCTGCGAGTATCGCGTCCGAGGAGATCGTCCCGAAAGCCAGAGAGGATCGCGATTACCTGGTCAGGAATGACTACGAAATCGTGGCGGGCTGGGAGACGGATGCCCCCGTAATCGATCCTGCATCGGCCGATCTGGATCTCGTTGAAAACAAAACCTATCGTATCCGCCAGAAGCCGGGCGTGCAGAACGCGCTCGGAAGGATCAAATTCATGTTTCCGAACGAATTTGACATCTACCTCCACGATACGCCGGAGGAGCATCTGTTCGACCGATCTGAGAGAGCCTACAGCCATGGCTGCATTCGCCTCGAGCATCCCGTGGAATTTGGCGAGTTCGCCCTTGGTTCCGAAGAATGGCCCGCGGATCGGATTCGGCAGCGCATCGAGAGCGGTGAGCGAACGACACAATACCTCGACTCGCCTCTACCGGTATACATCCTCTACTGGACCGCCTTCGTCGATAAGGACGGCCTCGTCAATTTCCGCGACGACATCTATGGAAGCGACGAGGAGCTCGACGAGGCCCTCCAATCGCAGATATCCGAAACCGAGCCCGTGCCGTGCGGCTCACTGATCGCCGGTCTGGACGACTAGATCGTGCCGCCGGCCGTTGCGCCGCGGCACGGCCGATCTCCGTCATCCCGTCTCCGAATTTCCGCCTTTCCACTTCCTCATGCCCAATAAGAAACTCTGGCCTGCCGTTGCATTGACGCTCGCCATAGTCGTGGCATTCGCTGCTCTGCTGTGGCCGACCGAGCCGGATTCCAGGCTTCGCAGCGTGCAGCCCACTCCCCGAAAGATCCTCACACAGGTTGGAGAGACGTACAGTCCGGAAACGGCATCTTTTAGCGTTCAGTTCAAGGAGGTCGTCTCCCCCTATCGAGTAGTGGCGGGTTTTGTGATGCCGGGCGAAACGATGGCTCTTGAAGTGCACACGCCGGAGCACGAGGACACGTTTGTCGTCGAGGCGGAAGGCGGCGAAATCGACCGGGTGGGCGAGACAGCGTGGCACTGGCATGCTCCGGACATCGCGGGGCACTACCCCATCCATATCGACGAGCGCCGATCCGGCGAGAGCATCACGATCAATGCCTTCGTGATGGTGCCCTACGATCAGGACGACGAATACCTCCGCGGCTATCGTATCGGACAATACAAGCGCGAACCATACAGGGGTGATTCGGCCTACATGCCGCCGCAGGGATTTGTCGAAGTGACCCCGGAGAACCGCGACGTACTGGTCTCTCCCCACTTCACGCTTGGCCAGTTCCTCTGCAAGCAGGAGAGCACCTATCCCAAATTCGTTTTGGTGCAGGAATCGCTCATCCTAAAGCTGGAGATGCTTCTCCGCGAAATCAACAAACGCGGCCTTGCCGTCCCGACGCTGCACATAATGAGCGCCTTTCGCACGCCCTACTATAACCGGTCCATCGGCAACGAAACGGACTACAGCAGCCATCTCTACGGCGGCGCGGCCGATGTCTTCGTCGACGTCGACGGTGACGGTTACATGGACGATCTCACCGACGACAACGCCGTCACCCGCGAGGACGCCGTGTTTCTGGCGCGCATCGTCGAGGCGCAGGCCGGTGTAGCCGGGTATCAGCCGTTCATCGGCGGCCTCGGCATATACAGCCCGGCCCCACATCGAGGCCCGTTTGTTCACCTGGACGTGCGCGGGACTACGGTGAGGTGGTAGCGGGCAGCTTTCGACGGCCCTCGGCACAGCCGTGCCGGCGCCTGTGTGTAACAGTGCGGTAACGCCAGGCTCCCAATCACTACGCCCGGAAAAAGTGCGTCGAACGGCATGAGGATTCGGCTGTACAGTTGAACACCGGCAACCCTCCACGGCAGAACGTGATGCGTACATCAGCAACGGCAGCACATATTGGCTGAGGTCATGCTGTGAACTTCGGCACCGTAAGCAAATCATGATCGGAATCGAGCATATACACAAGTCCTTGGACGGTCAGGAGATTCTGCGCGACGTCAATTTTCGTGTGGATGATCCTTCGCTCTACACGCGCCTCGATTCCGCCGCGATAAACCTCAACGAGATCCTTTCCGAATTCAAGGAGGATCCAAAAAAGTATCTGAAGCACCTCGATCTGATCGACATCTTTTAGAAGTGCTCACGGCCTTTCAACGTGGCTGACGTCGACGAGAATCTCCACCTCCCTGGACGCGCCGGCAGGAAGGCTCGCGTCCTGGGGAAGAACGAGTCGACGAGTAAACTCCGAATCACCGTCGAGCTCGCTCAAGTCGATCGGCTGTGCCTGCACGCTCGGAGGTGGGCCGCCAACCTCCTCCGGGATCATGATCGTCACAGAATCCGGCCTGGCACGCAGCTCCGACAGGGCAAGACCGGCGGCGAGACGTCCCGTCGTCTGTACGTTAATCGGAACACGCACGGATCGAAGTCGACGCACGTTCATCCGAATCGCATGTGGTTCAACGTGATTCAGGTCGATGCCTGCCGGAAGATCGAGGTCGGCTTCCGTGATGACGATCTCCTGCACGCCTGCCTCAGGTTGAGACGCATCGACGGAAATGGCCAGATTCGCAGCATTCAGCCGGCGAAAAACCTGCTCGGACCCACTTAACACCACTTGGGCCTCCGCGGGCAGCTCGCCGTCGAGCGCCCAGCCGTCCGGCAGATTGCGGATCTCTATGGGGATCGCCAGCGTGCGGATGATCGTGTTAGGGCTATATACAACGAGCAGCCACGTGAGTACCGAGAGCAAAATGGCCGCACCGGCGCTACGCAGATTCGGACGGCGCCACCAGGCCGTGCGCGCCGGGATATGGCGACGGTAATGCTTGTTCCAGAATGATTCAAGGTGAGCCTTCAGCTCACTCACGTCCACGTCGGGTTCAAGGCGACCATCGCGGGCAACGCCGATCGAGCCCCGCTCCTCGGATACCACGATCACGAGCGCATCGGATTCTTCGGACAGACCAAGCGCGGCCGCGTGCCGCGTTCCTCCGTACCGACTCACATCAGGCAGGTCCGGAGCCAACGGCAGATGCGCTGCGAATCGCATCACCCGATCTCCATCGATGATAACGGCGCCGTCATGTCCCGGCGTTTCCGGATGAAAAATCCCGAACAGAAGCGGCTGCGTTACACGGCCGCCTAGCTCAATGCCGCCGTGGATGTGGGTGTCCAGCGGCTCTCGACCCTTGATAGCGATGAGCGCGCCCATCCGCATCTCCGCCATCTTTGATGCCGCTTCTGCAAGGATGTCGTACGTGGACGTCTCTTCCGTCGGGGCGTTTCGGCGCAGAAATCTCGAGGTCACCACGCGATCGAACATCCGACGGATGTCGGACTGGAAGACGACGACAACCGTTATCACCAGTACGATGAAAAGAACCCGGACGACGGTCTCTAGCAGATAGAGATCGAACACACGCACGAGGATGTAAATGCCGGCCACGATCGGCACCGCCACAAAGATGCGCCGCCACGCGCTCTCCGGAATGCTTCCTCGTAGCCACGCGAGGATTCCGTAAATCACCGCCGCCACGAGACCGATGTCGAGTACGTCGAGAGGTCCGACCTGACGAGAGATGTCGCTCAGAAATTCCATCTCGATGCTCCTTTACGAATACCGTCGAACCAAAACATCCCCATCCTGCTGCACCCAGGATGTGAAGGCACTGTAACGTGACGCTCGGGCGGACCGGTGCACGTCACCGTTCCGGACGTGCACGCGAAGCATCTGACGGTGCGTTTCGCAAACTATCCCGGATCGGGCCGGTCTTCTCCTGCATCTTCCGTGAACACTTCACGTAAGTGCATGGTTGCGTGTGACAACATTCGGCGTGCATGCGGGTATATTTTTGCCTCTCATTATCTGTCGGATATCCTTTTAAAGCGTCCGTTATGTCCAAGCTTACCAAGCGCGTCCTTCTTGGCTGTGCCCTTCTGGCGGCCATCGCTGCGCTCGCGTATCCGAAGATCGATTTCGGCAGCGAAAGTGGTGCCCAGGCTGCTGCTTCGTCGAGCCGGGGCGAACCGCTTCCGGTGAATGCGTACGTTGTGAAGGAGTCGCAGCTGGTCGATCGCGTGGTGGCCACCGGCACGCTCCGCGCTAATGAAGAGGTGGACCTCGCTGCCGAAACCTCCGGCAAGATTACGCAGATTCTTTTTACGGAGGGACGGCGCGTCTCCAAGGGCGATCTTCTCGTGAAGATCAACGACGCGGAGCTCGTCGCTCAGCGCGAGCGCACAAACTTTCGTCTGAAACTAGCCGAACAGCAGGTGGAACGGCAACAGGCGCTCTTTGAGAGAGGCGGCGTGAGCCAGGAAGAACTCGACCAGACGGTGAATCAGCTCAACGTACTTCGCGCCGAGCTGAATTTGAACGAAGCGCAGATTGCAAAAACGGAGGTCCGCGCACCGTTTAACGGCGTTCTCGGGCTCCGGCGGGTCAGTGAAGGCACGTACCTTTCGCCGCAGACCTCCATCGCCACACTCCAGGACATCACCCCGATAAAGATCGATTTTTCCCTGCCCGAAAAATACGCGGGGCTCGTTCGGCCCGGCAGCGACATTCGCTTTCGCGTAGGCGGTGGCGATCGCCTGCATGACGGCGAGGTCTACGCCATCGAACCCCGGATCGAGCAGAATACGCGGACGCTTCAGGTGCGCGCACGAAGTCCGAACCGCGAAGGCGCGCTCTTCCCCGGCGCCTTCGCCGATGTGGAACTCGTTTTGAACCAATACGAAGATGCGCTGGCGGTACCGGCCATAGCCGTCGTCTCCGAGCTGCGCGGAAAGAAGGTGTACGTCGTTAAAAACGGCGTGGTCGAGGCGCGCATGGTGGACACCGGTATCCGCACCGACACGACGGTACAGATCCTCAACGGCCTCGCTCTTCAGGACACCGTACTCACTTCCGGCCTTCAGCTCGTCCGCCCCGGCATTCCCGTACAACTTGTCGACGTCCGATGAGCCTCTATTCCCTTAGCATCCGCCGGCCCGTGCTTGCCACGGTGATGTCGCTGGCCATCCTCATCTTCGGCGTCATCGGATTTTTCTTCCTGGGCGTCCGCGAGTATCCGGCTGTGGAACCGCCGGTCATCAGCGTCTCGACGAACTACCGCGGTGCGAACGCCGACGTCATCGACGCGCAGATCACCGAGCCGCTCGAGGAGTCCATCAACGGCATCGACGGCATACGCACGCTCACGTCCGTGAGTCGCGAGGGTCGCTCGTCGATCACCGTCGAGTTCGACCTCGGCGCCGACCTCGAGCGCGCCGCCAACGACGTGCGCGACCGCGTCTCACGCGCCATGGGCTCACTGCCACAGGACGTCGATCCGCCGATCGTTTCCAAAGCGGACGCCGACGGCCAACCGATTGTCTTCCTCAATCTTAATTCCGATCGGCGCGATCTCCTCGAGCTCAGCGAGATCGCCGACAACGTCTTCAAGGAGCGATTGCAGACGATTCCGGGGGTCAGCCGCGTCGACATCTGGGGAGAGAAGCGGTATGCGATGCGAATGTGGATCGATCCGCAGAAGCTCGCCGCCTACAACCTGACGCCCCTCGACGTCCGCAGCGCGCTTTCCCGCGCCAACGTAGAGCTTCCGAGCGGACGGATCGAAGGAGAGGATGTCGAGCTGACGGTCCGCACGATGGGTCGGCTCATGACGGAGGACGATTTCAACAATCTGATCGTCAAGCAGAGCGGTACCCAGATCGTGCGCTTCCGCGACGTCGGCCGCGCCGAGCTGGGTGCGCTTAACGTACGGAGCGTGCTCAAACGCGACGGCCGTACCATGGTCGGTGTCGTGCTGAGGCCGCTGCCGGGATCTAACTACATCGACATCGTTGATGCATTTTACGAACGGATCGAGGCCATCAAAAAGGACCTTCCCGCCGACATCGAACTGAGCATAGGGTTCGACAACACGGATCAGGTGCGGCAATCCATCTCGGAGGTGCAACAGACGATTTTCATCGCCTTTCTGCTCGTCGTACTCATCATCTTCCTGTTCCTTCGCGATTGGCGGACGACCCTCATTCCCGTTCTGGTCATCCCCGTTTCACTCGTCGGCTCCTTCTTCATTATGTACGTGATGGATTTCTCCATCAACGTCCTGACCCTACTCGCCATCGTGCTGGCGATCGGCATTGTGGTGGACGACGCTATCGTCGTGCTCGAGAACATCTACAAGAAGATCGAAGACGGCGTCGAGCCTATTCGCGCCGGCATTGAGGGAACGCGGGAGATCTTCTTCGCCATCATTGCGACGACGTTGGCGCTCGCAAGCGTCTTCCTGCCCATTCTTTTCATGGGCGGATTGGTGGGCCGGCTCTTCCGCGAATTCGGGCTGGTGCTCGCAGGAGCCGTCATCATCTCCTCGTTCGTCGCCCTTACCCTCACGCCTATGCTTTCGACGCGGTTGCTGAAGCACCGTGACAGACGTCCGTGGTTCTATCGCAAGACCGAGCCCTTTTTTCAGTGGCTGACGAGCAGGTACAGCCGTACGCTAACGACGTTCATGCACGGCCGCTGGAAAGCATTTGCCTTGATGGTCGGCTGCGCGGCACTTATCGGCCTCTTCTACAACCTGTTGCCGTCCGAACTGGCGCCGCTCGAAGACCGCAGCAGCGCCCGGATGTTCGCGTCCGCACCCGAAGGCGTCACCTTCGAGTACATGGACAACTACATGGACGGGATCATCGCGATGATCGAGGAGGAAGTCCCCGAAACGGACGCGATCATTTCGGTGACGTCTCCGGGCTTCAGCGCGTCCGGATCGGTGAACTCCGGCTTTGCTTTCGTGATTTTGAAGGATCCGAAGGAGCGTGAGCGCTCCCAACAGCAGATCGTCAATGCGCTGATGCAACGGGTGAGTGCCATGACGGGCGCGCGCGTCGCCGTTTCGCAGGAGGAAACGATATCCGTGCGCCGTTTCGGCGGTATGCCGGTACAATACGTACTGCAGGCGCCGAATATCGAGAAGCTGAAGGAGGTCATTCCCGAGTTTCTGGAGGCGGTCGGAGAGGAGCCGGCATTCGCCTTCGCAGACGTCGACCTCAAGTTCAACAAGCCGGAGCTGCAGGTGACGATCGAGCGCGAACGCGCGGAGAGCATGGGCGTCTCGCCGCTCGACGTGGCCCAGACATTGCAGCTGGCCCTCAGCGAACAGCGGATCGGATATTTCATTCGAAACGGGCAGCAGTATCAAGTCATCGGACAGGTGGACCGCGAAAACCGCAACTCGACCGTCGATCTACGGAGTCTGTACGTGCGAGCGCAGACAGGCGAAAACGTACCGCTCGACAACCTGGTCACCGTCGGTGAGGAGAGCAGCCCGCCGCAGCTCTACCGGTTCAACCGATACGTGTCGGCGACGGTATCCGCGCAGCTTAGCCCGGGTTACACCGTGGGCGACGGAATCGAAGCCATGGACCGCATCGCCGCCGAGGTGCTGGACGAATCCTTCGCGACCGCCCTCACCGGTGCATCGCGCGACTTCGTGGAGAGCTCGGGCAGCATCCTGTTCGTGTTCTTGCTGGCCCTCATACTAATCTACCTCGTGCTCGCCGCCCAGTTCGAGAGCTTCCGCGATCCGTTCACGATCCTGCTGACGGTGCCCATGGCCCTTACCGGCGCGCTGCTGTTTCTCTGGTACTTCGATCAGACGCTGAACATCTTCAGCCAGATCGGCATCGTGATGCTTATCGGATTGGTGACGAAGAACGGCATCCTCATCGTCGAGTTCGCGAACCAGAAACGAGCGGCCGGCCTTTCGATATGGGAAGCAGCCCATGACGCCGCTGCGGCTCGTTTTCGGCCGATCCTGATGACGACGCTTTCGACCATTCTCGGCATCCTCCCCATCGCGATGGCGCTGGGCGCCGGCGCCGAGAGCCGCAAGCCGATGGGCATCGCCGTCA
Organism: uncultured Rhodothermales bacterium; assembly: GCA_964487555.1. Taxonomy (GTDB): domain Bacteria; phylum Bacteroidota; class Rhodothermia; order Rhodothermales; family VXPQ01; genus CAZART01. Next base: position 63,509 of record CAZART010000005.1, on the reverse strand, counting down.
TCGGCGGATTGCTGGTCGGGACGGTGCTGACGCTCTACGTCATTCCGGTGATGTACACCATGCTGACGAGCCGATCGGAACGTCCATCCCTCTCCACTGCTCTTGCGGGAGACGGGGCATCAACGACCGTCACCGCCAAAGCGACGGAAACGGTTTGACAGGATGAGGTGATGACGTCTTGACGTCTCGCATGCAATACGCCGGCCGCTGCGCACCGCCTACGTCATCCTCTGATCACGACGTTCAACGGCCCAAGCGGTACCTTCTACCCTCAACGCTCCACGCCCATCCACCTATGCAACCCCTATTTTCATTCCGCTCCGTCAGCCTCCCCACGTCACCGTTCTTCCCTTTCCTCTTCCCCCTCCTCTTCCTCTTTCCTCTCTCCCTCCAAGCACAGCCCGTCCTCACGCTCGAGGACGCTGTTCGGGCCACGCTCGAACACAACTTTGAGGTGCGCATGGCTCGCAACGACGCGCGGATCGCAGCAAACGATTATTCCCTGGGAAACGCCGGCTTTTTGCCCTCGATCAGCATGCGCGCGCAGCAGAGCCGCCGCACCTACGGGCGAGATACCGGAGACTCGGCAAACCCCGTATTCAACAGCGTCAACACCGTTGACGTCGGCATGAATCTAAGCACCACGCTCTTCGATGGATTTCGCCAGTTTACGGCGTATCAGCGGCTTGAATCCCAGATGGAACTGGCCGAATTGGGTGCAGATTGGACCACGGAGAACACCGTGGCGGGCGTCGTGACGGCGTATTACGACCTCGTGCGGCAGCAGGAGCAGATCGAAGTGATGCAGGAAGCCGTCGATATTTCCGAGGAACGCGTCGAGATCGCCGAACTAAGGCGTGATCTGGGATCGGGATCGGAGCTGGATGTTCGCCGCGCGCGTGTCGATCTGAATGCCGATCGCGCCGCGCTGCTCCGGCAGCGCGTCTCACTGACGAATGCGAAGGCGGAATTTAATCGCCTTCTCGGCCGGGACATCGGTCTCGACTATGTCGTCGCCGATTCCATCCGCATCGAGGAGCCCCTCGCGCTTGACGCGCTTCGAACCTCCTCGTTGCAAAACAATAAGACGCTCGCCGTCGTCCGTCAGGGCGAGGAAACCGCCCAGCTAGCCCGTCGCGAAGTGCAGTCGGAGTGGTTTCCGTCCATCGGCTTGACCGCCGGATACGCGTTCAACGAACTGACGCAGGAGCTGGGCATGCTCGCAAGTCAGCCCCCCGGGCTAAGTTACGGGCTCACAGCCAACATCCCGCTATTCGACGGTTTCAACCGGCGGCGACGCCGTGCAAATGCGGACCTGCGGCTCCGAAATGCCGAGCTCGCCGTGGCGGAAACGAACATCGCCCTCGAAACGAGGCTTGAAAATGCCCACCAAAATCTTCGCTTCAGTCTCGAGCTCGTCGACCTCGAGCGTGAAAATGTCTCGCTCGCCAAACTAAATCTGGAGGTGGCGCTGGAGCGCTTTCGGCTCGGCACCATCACGTCCGTGGACCTGCGCGAGGTGCAAAGCGCCTTGACGAACGCCGAGGGGCGATTCATCACGGCCCAGTTCGAAGCGGCTCGCGCACAAACGCAGCTTCTGCAGATCAGCGGGACTCTTCTGCAGCGTCTGGCGGAGTAAGCTCCATAGCATCGGCCGCGGGTAAGGTCACCGTGAAACAGGCTCCGTGACCGTCGCGGCTCTCGGCCCGGATGCTACCGGCATGATGCTCGACGATTCGGCGGCAAATGGCGAGCCCCATTCCCGTTCCGTCATAGGACGTCTTTCCGTGCAGCCGTTGGAATGGGACAAAGATGCGCTCGGCATGAGCGGGGTCGAATCCGATTCCATTGTCCTCAATTTTAATATCGACCATCCCCCGCTCGCCCACGGGTCCCGGAACCACGCGCACGCGTGGAACGACGTCCGGGTTGTGGAACTTCAGTGCGTTTTCAATCAGATTCTGGAAAAGCTGGCGCAGCTGCGTTGGAACGCCCCTTACGGACGGCAGCGGTTCGACCTCCACTTGACCATGCGTGTCTCGGATGCGAATCTCGAGATCCGATAGGACCTCCTCCATCACCCGGTTCAGATCAACACGGATGAACTGATCGGCCTCGGACGTAATCCGTGAAAACGAGCGAAGATCGGTTAGCAGCTCGCTCATCCTGGACGCGACCGCACGCATACGATCCAGATAGACGCGCCCCTCGCCTTCGAGATTCGCTCCATAGTCGCTCTCGATCAGATCCGCAAACGTCTGTATTTTGCGGAGCGGCTCCCGGAGATCATGCGAGGCCACGTTCGCAAAATCGCGAAGCTCGCGGTTTCGCTGGGCCAGCATATGGTTCGTCCGCAGCAGCTCTTCGGTGCGCTCCGCGACACGCTGTTCCAGCGTCTCGTTCATCCCGCGCAGCTCCTGCTCGCTCTCACGAAGGGCATGCTCGGCCATCCGACGGTCGGTGACGTCGGAGATGATCTCAACGAGGCAGGCCGGCGAACCATCATCGTCGGTCATCATGCGCCCACGAACGTCGACCCAGCGAATGGTCCCGTCCTTGCGCAGATATCGCTTCTCGCTGACGTGCTCGCGGTGCCCATCGACCAGCGTTCTCTCAAGCCGTTTCCGATCATAGGCCCGATCTTCGGGATGCGTGACGTCGGCCACCGTCATCGTCAGGAGCTCCGTCTCGGAGTATCCGGTAATCTCACAAAAACGCCGATTCACCGCCAGATAGCGTCCCGATGGAAGGTCGAGCTCGGCCTGCCCAACGGCCGAAAGCTCAAATATCGCTCGATAACGCTCTTCGCTCTGCTGCAGGGCACGCTCCGCCACGCGCCGGTCGGTCTCGTCGCGCACGATGGCCAGCACGCATGGCTCATCATGAATGGTGATGCGCTCGGACGAAATGCTCGTGTGCCGTATCTCGCCATCCTTCGTTTGCAGATCGACGGAATAGTCCGAGAGGAAGCCCTGTCGATTGAAGGCCTCAACCGTACCTTTCCGATCCTCGGGGCGTGCATACAGCATGAGACTGGCCGTCGTGCGGCCCGCAACCTCCGCCCGCTTGTACCCGAAGATCTTCTCGAAGCCATCATTAACCTCGAGGATGGTCCCATCGGTCGTGGTCATCAACAGCGCGTCCGGACTGCCGCGAAAGGCCTTCGAGAATCGCTCTTCGGACGCGCGGAGGTCCTCTTCAATGCGCTTTCTGTCCGTGATGTCGCGAACGATTCCCGTGTACAGACGTCGCCCACCTGCAAACACTTCGCTCACGGCCAGCTCGACAGGAAACGTCGTGCCGTCTTTTCTGAGCCCCGCCACTTCGCGCCCGATACCGATGATCCTTCGCTCGCCCGTCTCACGGTAGCGTTTCAAGTAGCCGTCGTGCTCGCTGTGATACGGTTCCGGCATCAGCATCCGAACGTTTCGGCCGATAATCTCGTCCGGCTCATACCCGAAAATCCGGACGACGGCGGGATTCACCGTCTCGACAGTCCCGGTTTCATCGATCGTGATAATGCCGTCGACGGCGGCATCGAGAATGGCGCGAAGCCGTTCATTTACTTCAAGAGCCTCGGAGGACGGAAATAACTTGTCCCTTGTCGAGCTGTGCATGACGCATCTGTTGGTTCGATGGGCAGATGATCAATGAATGCGGCGTCGGTGAAGCACCAACATACGGATTCTGCTCCGAATTTGTAGATTTTGATCGCAACACGGCTTCGCGCTGCCGCGTTTCCGTGGCGTCATCTCGTGTCACGGCCATCCTGCTGATATGCCCCTCCCCATCGAACCGGTCTTGCCGGACGTCGCGGCCGCACTGCACGGCCGGACCGAAGCCGTACTCCGTGCTCCGCCAGGTGCGGGGAAGACCACCCTCGTCCCGCTCGCGCTGCTGGATGCGGAATGGCTGCATGGACAACGAATCGTAATGCTGGAGCCGCGCCGCCTCGCGGCGCGGGCGGCTGCACGCCGGATGGCGCACCTGCTCGGCGAACCCGTCGGCCAAACCGTAGGCTATCGAGTGCGGATGGATACGAAAGTCGGCCGCAACACGCGCATAGAAGTCGTCACCGAGGGCGTGTTGACCCGGTTTTTACAGGATGATCCATCGATGGAAGGTGTGGGCCTCGTTATCTTCGATGAATTTCACGAACGCAGCCTTCATGCCGATCTTGGGCTTGCCCTTACGCTTCAGGCCCGCACCATCTTCCGGCCGGATCTAAGACTGCTCGTCATGTCCGCGACGCTCGAAAGTACGGCCGTGGCGAGTCTGCTCGGCGATGCGCCGGTCATCAGCAGCGAAGGCCGGAGTTTCCCCGTCGACACACGCTACCTCGACCGGCGACCGGAGGCGCGCATCGAAGACGTGACGGCGCGCACCATACGAATGGCGATCGCCGAACAATCCCGAGGCGACATGCTCGTCTTTCTCCCGGGGGCGGGCGAGATTCGCCGGACCGAGGAACGGCTGAAAGGCATCGAAGCCGACGTCTACCCCCTTTTCGGAAACCTTCCCCAGGACCAACAGGACCATGCGATCCAGCCGTCTCCGCCCGGACGCCGAAAAGTGGTGCTCTCGACGGACATCGCCGAGACAAGCCTGACCATCGAAGGAGTTCGCCTGGTCGTCGACAGCGGGCAGATGCGGGTACCTCGCTTCTCCCCGCGCAGTGGCATGACGCGCCTAACAACCATTCCGGTGTCGAAGGCTTCGGCCGATCAGCGCCGCGGGCGCGCCGGACGTCTCGGTCCCGGCATCTGCTATCGACTGTGGACCGAACTGGACCAGCACCGCCTCGAGCCCCACAGTCCGCCCGAGATCATGCAGGCTGATCTCGCGCCCCTCGTTCTCGAGCTTGCCCGCTGGGGTGTGAGCGATCCGTCGGACCTGCGCTGGATGGATCCGCCGCCGGCCGCCGCGTTCTCCCAGGCGCGAGATCTCCTGCACCACCTCGGTGGCCTGGACGCAAACGGCACCATCACGGACCACGGCCGCGACATGGCCGACCTTGGGCTTCATCCACGCCTCGCGCACCTTGTTTTGAGCGGCACGACCCTCGGACTCGGCTCTCTCGCTTGTCACGTCGCCGCACTACTCAGCGAGCGCGACATTTTCAGCGCGCCGGGCGAAATTTCCGACGCTGATCTCCGCCTACGCGTGCAGGCACTGCACGACGTCCGCGGCCGTGGCCGTGCCGATTTCTCGTATTCTCGCGGCTTCCATGTCAATGTGGGGGCCGCCCGCCACGTCTTGAAACTCGCCGATCACTGGGTGGCGCGGCGTGGGCTGAATGGCGGCAGGGACATCGGTGACATCGAAGCGACCGGCCTCCTGCTGGCCTTCGCCTATCCCGATCGAATCGCGCAGCGCAAGCCCGGGCTCGACGGCCGCTTCCGGCTGCGGAGCGGTCGCAGCGCCTTTCTCCGTGAATCACAGCTCCTCTCCGAAGCCGATTTCCTCGTCGTGGCCGATCTCGATGGACGCGGCGGCGAGAGCCGCATTTTTCTGGCTGCACCGGTCGCGGTACAGGAACTCGAGACCCATTTTGGCAGCTACATCGAAGAGGTGCAGCGCGTCGAATGGGAGGACGGCGTTGTTCGAGCCCGCGAACAGCATCGGCTGGGCGCACTGATCCTCAAAGACGCGCCCCTCCGCCATCCCGACCCCGAGAAACTCGCCGATGCGCTCGTGAACGGCATACGCGACGAGGGAATCGGGATCCTACCCTGGACGAAGGACGCCCGGCAGCTTCAAGAACGCCTCGTATTCTTGAATGCCTCTGATCCCGATTTCGTCGATGCGTCCGACGGCGCGCTCTTACGCAATCTCGGCGAATGGCTAAAACCTCACGTCTACGGCATGAAACGTGCCGAAGACCTGCAGCGTCTCGATCTCACGCGGATCCTCCATAATCTCCTCACGTGGGAGCAGCGCCGCGAGCTTGACCATCGTGCTCCCACCCACGTCGAGGTCCCCAGCGGCTCGCGAATACGCGTCGATTACAGCGATCCATCGGCACCTGTCCTCGCCGTCAGACTGCAGGAGATGTTCGGGCTTACCCAAACGCCAAGGATTGACCGCGGCCGGGTCCCCCTGACACTTCACCTCCTGTCACCGGCCCACCGCCCCGTGCAGGTAACCCAGGATCTGGAAAATTTCTGGCGCGACACCTATTTCGACGTCCGAAAGGACCTGCGCGGCCGCTATCCCAAGCACTACTGGCCTGAGAATCCACTTGAAGCCGAACCGACCAACCGCGCCAGGCCTCGACGTAATTAGCAGGGCAAATCAACCGCATTACAAAGGAACTGGATGAACGGTCGTGAACCCCGGCATGCAGCCGCGTAGCGCTCAATGAAACCACCGGAGGTCACCTGATCTTCCGTAAGATTGGGCATCACCACGAAATCCTTCCGCTTCAGATCCTCAATCAGCGGATGATCGGCCTCATATCCCTTGGGCGCTCGAACGAGCGATTCGCCGTACCAGCCGTCAAGACCGGCCTCAGCGGCCGCATCTACGGCATCGTGCCATGCTTCGGGATCGTCCGCAATCGCCTCGCGGATCCGCCTGAGCGCCTTACCGTCCGGATGCCACACGCCCAGGGCCTCCACGGACTGCCCCGGCTCAATACCCAGATAGAAGCCCGGCGCATGCACGTCCTTCCCGGCCGCGTGGCGAAACTGCAGGCCCACGTGCGTCTTATAGGGGCTCTTGTCCTTCGAAAACCGCACGTCACGGTATATCCGAAACATCGATCCACCGACCGGCCTCGGATCGGCGACAAAATGCGGACTGATCGACGCGAGGTGCGGCGCGAAGTCGGCAATGAACTTCATCGCCGGCATCCGCACGTGCTCTTCGTAGCGCTCCTTATTCGCATTGAACCAGTCGCGGTCGTTGTTCGCCTTCAGGTCCCGCAGGAAGGCGATCGTCGATGCCGTGAAGTATGAATCGCTCATAGCATATGGCGGCGGTTATTCTGCTCAAATTCATGCAGGGTCATTAGCAGGAGGGCCTCTATCGTCTTCTGCATTGTCAGCGTCATCAGCCGGCGAGCCGGCATGCCGATTCCGCACTGGCCGGCAACAGGCATCCCGGATCCGAAAGGCCGTAACGTTTTGCCTTGCACTCGATGCGTGGCGATGCAATTCTTGGGAGTCATGCACCACCTCCAAAGGTATGCACCTCGTCATTTATTAACTCCATCACCCGCACGATAACGCATGCAGAGTTTCGCCGTATTCTTTCTCATGCTCGCCCTTAGCGCCCAGGCCTCGATGGGGCAGAGCGGTAGCTGGGCCATCCTCGAAAACTCACCGGTCGCGCAGGAGCATGGCCGTCTCGATGACGTCATCTTTGTATCGGAAGATGTGGGATGGGTCGTGGACACCGCAGGCAGAATCTGGAAGACGTCGGACGCCGGCGCCAATTGGACCCTCCAGTTCGATTCGAATGTCGATTTTCCAACCAAGGAACCCTTCCGAAGCGTGGGTTTCGTCGACGAGAAGGTAGGTTTTGTCGGAAGCCTCGGACGCAGCAGTCAGAATCCGAGGTTTGAGAACCTGCTTTTCGAAACGCGTGACGGAGGCGAAACCTGGACCGATATCACCGGCAAAATCTCCGGTGATCTTCCCGGCGGAATTTGCGGAATCTGGGTTGTGGATGACGAAGTGGCGTACGCCGTCGGACGTTATGGTCTGGGCCCCAGCGGCATTCTAAAGACGATCGACGGCGGCGCGACGTGGACATCTCGCCGGATGACGGATATAGCGAGCGTTCTCATCGACGTCTACTTTTTCGATCGCGATACGGGGATCATGATCGGGAGCACGGCACCCGAAGATGGTGAGCTCGACGATTGGACCGACCTTGAAACTGTTCGAGGCGCCGTGTTCATGACCAAGGACGGCGGCGAAACATGGGAGATGAAGCACGCGGTGGAGCTAACACAGTCCTGGGGGTGGAAGATCTCATTTCCATCTCGCGAGGTCGGCTACGTCGCGATTCAGGGCGGGGAGGCGATCGTGCTGAAGACCTCGGACGGCGGAGAGACCTGGACGGAAAAGCCCATCCCCAGCGGTTCTGGTCTTTCGGCTATTGGATTTGTCAACGAGCGCGTTGGATGGGCCGGCGGCAGCACCTCTTATCTTACCATTGACGGAGGAGAAACGTGGTCTCCTGGCGACGTTGGCGTCCGCATCAACCGTATCCGTATCCTCGACGAACATCTCGCCTACGCCACCGGCAGGCGGATCTACAAGTACACGGCCGAAGCAGTCGCGAAGGAGGTGGAATCCCCCTTTCCGACCGTATTCACGCTTCATCAGAACTACCCAAACCCCTTCAATCCGTCGACCCAAATCACGTTTGACGTTCCGAAGGCCTCAGTAGTCCGACTGGAAGTGTTCGACGTTATGGGCCGTTCGGCAGAAGTACTGTTAGATGCGCCCCTGCTGCAGGGATCGCACGTCGTGACGTGGAGGGCCGACGATTTCTCCAGCGGCGTCTACGTGGTTCGGCTGGATGCCGGAACGCATGTGTTAAGCCATACCGTCGTGCTCGCCAAATAACCGGCTGCGGTCTCGTAATGATCTCGCTCTGCCGCGGTCCACGAACCGGGCCGGCATGTCCGACCCGCTTCGCGTCTCTCGTCTGGAGGGATCCACACTCCTATCCCAGCACCTCGAGAAATTCGATCAAGTGCCCCTCAAAGGCGCGGATCCAGAGGTTTTTCACGCCCGCCGGCGCGATCAGCTTCGGCTCTTGCGCGAATTCGACGCCGCGGCGCCGCAGTTCGCCGGCTGCCGCATCGACATCATCCACCGCGAAGCAGATATGCATGGATGAGCGAAAGCGGTTGGTCGCCTCCGATGTATCGCCCTCCTCCGCCCGCCTGAGCAATTCAATTCGCAGCGCATCGCTAACCATGTATGCAATTTCGATTCCGGCATCAACAAGTTCGATTCGCCGCTCGAAGCGGAAGTTGAGATAGTCGCGATACCAGTCGATGGCGCCATCGAGATCACGAACCTCGATGGCCGTATGATGCAGCGTGTGCGTGAGATTCATAGTCGGCCGCTCACCGCAATCGTCACTCCGTCGACATCATCAGAACCAGCGTCGGATCAACCGGATACCGGCCGAACTGCGAGCCGTAGATCGCAAGCCCATGCGGAAGTGCCGCTCCTACTTCCAACCGCACCACCAGCTCACCGGAAGCCGCCGCCGAGCGCAGCGCCTCAGCAGGTACGGCCGCTTCGATCAACCAGCCGTATGACCCCGCCTCCCGCAGCCGACGATCCTGCAGCTGTGCGTGCCACGATAAAATCCCGCGATGGTCGGCCGGATCATCTTGCAGCTCATACGTCCCCGCCGCCAGCCCGTTGAACCACACGGAAACGGCGCTGGGAAAACGCGTTTCGTCCGTCATCGGGTACGCGTTCGGATTCAATGCCGGGTCATGCGAGCCCATCCCCCGCATGTAGTCACCACCGCGTTGATACTCCGAACGGTCCTTCCCGTACAACTCCTTCGCGGATGCTTCGAAGACAAACTTCGCGGTTTCTACCTCCGCTGCAGATAGGTCCGAAGGCCACGGCACGCGGTACTCAAAATAGCCGGAGCCGGCGCCGTTCATCTTCAGGCCGTCCAGCACGTCCCACTGCTTCATCGACCAGGAAGCGTCCGCGACATCCCGTGCGGCCACGCGTACGATGCGTGCCGATCGCCCTCCGGGCAGCGTCACCGTAGCCGGCGTCTCGCCTCCAACGACGTAGGTCGTAAAATTCCGATGCAGCACCTCCCCCGCCGCATCACGCAAACGCACCGCCACAACGGCCAACCCCGGTTCGGAAGGCATCGTCACCGATAACGGCGGCAGCGCATCCGATCGCCACGGCGAATACGCCACCGCCTGCGATCCCACGACGCCCGACGACCATCGCCGCCCCAGCGTATCCCATCCATACAGCTCTGCATCCAGAAATAGCTCGTCACCATGCGCGGATGTCCCCGTCATAAACGACGCCCACACGGGCACCTCCACCGTGGCTCCCGCCATCACGCCCGAAGAAATTCGGCTCGGCTCACCCACCGCCACATAAAAGGGAGCATGGAGGTCGCGCAGGCTCATGCCATCCACAAGCTCTTCCATCCCCGTGAATTTCTCCGACCGGTCGTAGCGCCAGTAGCCGTTCCATTCATTGACCACGTCGTGATGCTCCGTATAGAGCCACCCGCCGATCTTCGGCCGCCGCCGAAACTCGTTCAAGAAGATATGATAGTCCCAGCTCCAGTCCACATCCCCCGTGCTCCCCTCGTATCCCCACACGTTCCCGAACTCACTGTTGAGCAGCGGCTGACGCTCCTGCGTTCTCCCATCGAGGAAATTCCACTCCGATCCGGGATACGTCTTCTCCACGACGTCGTCCAGGTGCTCCGCCATCGAATAGCCCGCCGTGTAAACGTGCCACGTATTCAAATCCGTCTCCGTGTGCCCGAAACAGCAGACCGAATTGTCCTCGACGAGGCGCGTCGGATCCAGCTCCTTCGCCCGGCGATACACCGAAATGACCCACTCCTGAGTCTCCGGCAAAATGACGTCTCCCTCAAACTGCCCCTCATCCTCGGCCGGCGTCTTCAGCCCCCACGACTCGTTGAACGGCACCCACGAAAATATCGAGGGATGATTGTAGTCCCGCTCGATCATCTGCTCCATCGCATACTCCACCTCGTGCCGCATCTCCGCCCCGGGCTCCCCCCAGCTGTTCGGAACGTCCGCCATGATCAGCATCCCCAACCGATCCGCCCAGTACAGCTTCCGCGGGATCTCGATTTTGACGTGAACACGCATCGCATTCAGTCCGATCTGCCGCGACCGCAGAATCTCATCCCGCATGAAATCATCCGACGGAAACGTGTAATACCCCTCCGGATGGTAGCTCTGATCGAGCGCCATTTCGAGGTATACAGGTTCGCCGTTCAAGGCGACGTAAGGATGGCCCAGACCGGGCAAATCCACCACGCCGATGGAGCGCATTCCGAAATACGTCGACACCGTGTCCCCCGCAAACCGCGCCGTCGCATCGTAGAGGTGCGGATCCTCAAGCGTCCACAATCGCGGGTTCGGGATCGGCACGTCGAAGCGAATCCGGGCCGAACCCGCCGGCACCGTCTCCCGCACCGTCCCCACGCCGTCCACGTCCAGCTCGAGCGGCGTGTCGGCGTCGACAGCCTCCAGCAAAGCAACCTCCACATCCGCCTTCTCGGCATCGATCTCCGGCGAGAAATGCACGTAATCGATAGGCGAGGGCCCGCGCGCCTCGAGATACACCGTCTGCCAGACCCCGCGAGCCGGACCATAACCCTGCTTCCCCTCCAGCTTAAAATCATGCGGCGTATCGTCGACGCGCAGCACGAGCTCGTGCGTCTCGCCCGGTGAAACGAACGGCGTCAGCTCAAACTCGAAGGGGGTATACCCCCCGCGGTGCGCTCCCACCTCCGAGCCGTCCAACCAGCCGGTGGTCGTCCAATCCGATGCCCCCACCACGAGAAAAACACGTCGGCCCGCCCAGCCGGACGGCACCGTAATTTCGCGCCGATACCACCCGACGTCGCCCTCATCCGGCACCCCGGAAAGCGGCGCCCCCCACGAAAACGGAACCTCGATTTCGCGATCGAACGGCGCTGCGCTCGACTGCAGCCCGGCATCCGCATCAGCAAATCGGAACTGCCAGGGTCCGTTCAGATTCAGCCACGCGGCGCGCTGATGATCGGGCCGCGGATGTTCGGGAAGAAACGGTCCTGGTTGGGCGCTAGACCCGGCCGTCGAAACCAGCATCAGGATGGAAGTGACAGTGAGGCATGCAAAAAAGGCGGCCGGACGGCAGGAGTAAAACAGACACGACATAAACAGTGACAGAAGATTGGTGCACGGTCAGCAGAAGCAATCTCAAAAACCGTCTTTCCTGTCAGAAGAACAAGTCGAACGAAAGATCGAAAATAGAACCCTCCTTCGAAAAGGCCATCGTTGCGGTCATGACGAATTGATCGAAAGGCGTAATCCACAACCCACCGCCGTAGCCCTGGTGCCAGACCGTTGAGCTCTCACCATCCGCCCATACCCTTCCGACGTCGGCGAAGCCGAGCACACCGAGATGACCGCGAAGAACATACGCGTTGATCTCCGAGAGGTCGAGACGGAGCTCTGCATTGCCGTATGCACTCGAGCGGCCCGCAAATCGGCGTTTCTTGAATCCGCGCACGTTACGATCACCACTCAGGAAGTTCGCCTGATAGAATGCGAATTCGCCTAGGTTTCGGGCACCTCCAGCTCGCAACGCCAGAGTAAACGGACCCACGCTTCCATATCCCGTCAACTCGGACGAGAGCCGAGCGAATCTGACACCGCCACCCATAAGGTCCAGGTGACCGCCGGCATCCGTTATCCACAGGAAGCCGCTCCGCGGCATCATCGTCGAATCCCGGCTATCCACCTCAAGCCTTCCTCCAAATCCGCCGACGTACCGGTTGGTCATCTGGACGTTCGTGTAGCCCACCTCCGGATCGCCGATCGTGCGCCCGCGCGGCGGCCTGATTTGCGCGGCCTCAAAATGCGGACCGAGCCGCAGTGACACCGCAGGACCGAAGGTTTTCTCCAGAGCAGGAGATGCGGTGATCCACCGGAAGCGGGCGTCAAACATCTCGCGGTTCGACGGGGGCGTCTCGTTTCCCAGACCATAGAAATGACGGAAGACGTCTTCTGCAAGCAGGTCGGCCTCGAGCACCGCGTCCCAATTCTTCCAGAGATCAATCAAGTGCCCTTCGTACCGGACATTGTACCCTTCGCTCTTGGGACCATAGTCCGCCATTATCAAGTGCCGGGCAGCGTACGGCTTCTTCCTGAAGCCGAATCGAACCATCCGCACGCCACCTCCCACGAATGCACCCTGGTCCGAGTCATAGTGAAACGAGAAGATCGGCGCCGTCTTGTTGAGCTCGAAGCGATGCATCTGATATCGGTTTGCCGCCGAATCGGCAAGCACCACAATGTGTGCACCACGCTCGATCTCATCGCCGTCGACCCACGTGTCGTAGAAGCGGAGTAGGCGGCCGCGATCGGGCGATTCATTGAGAAATGTGTCGCTGCCGTCGCCGCCGATCACGCGGATGAAGATTCCCGCTGTGCCGCCCTCGCCGACGAGGAACCGGTCAGCCCCTCCAAGCCCAAAGAGACGAATCTCCGCTGTGGCGTCTCCTTTAAATGTCCGACGATACGTCTGCGCCACGTTCGCCGCCGGACCGGGCCCGCCGGAGGACGCATATTTCTCCACCGATAGATCAGACGCGATTTGTGTACCGGTCGACGGCGAAGCGGATGCCGCCGTGTCGAGCACGCTTATGACCACCTCCACCGTCTGCTCTCCCGTTCTCCGCACTGTAAACTGCTCCGGCGCATCCGACCCTATCACGTCGACGCGACGGGCCATTACTTCGTAGTACGTGTCGGCCGCGTTTTCGAGATCATCTCGCCTCGCCTTAAGGTCGGCGATAGTTACTGAACCCGATAGCTCGATAAGCACATCGGGCCAGACTCCCACCGCTCTCTCGATCACGTCATCCGTGATGCGATCCTGCAACTCCCGAGCCGTCTCGATCCAGTCGTCGTGGTCGAGGCCGGAGGTGAACCGGTAATCGAGCTTCGCGCCCTGATAATTGAGACCGATCAGGTTGTCCAGGTCCTCATCGAAGTTTGTAAGCTTCCGAAGGCGAATGTCGCCGGTGGCGCGGGCGATTCGCGGCAAAAGCCCGTCGAACCGCGCGAAAGCGAAGGTCCGATCAATGGGAACGGGTACATAGCGCGTACGGCCGTTCACTTCGAAGGCGGCCCAGACGAACTGCTTGTCGTGCCGGTCTCGGTCCCCTATCAACATGTCGAATAGACGGGCCTTTAGATAAGCACGCTCATCGACCTGGTGCTCGGGGCCGGCCTCGACTCGGTCAATGAGCTTATCCGTGTCGATAATCTCCACGCTGTGCTTGAATTGCTCGGTGTCGGATACGTCCGCGGTGACGTTCCGCTCGAGCATTGCGGCTCTACCGGCGAACGCGTCCCGATGCTCGCCGAGCCGCGGACTATCCGGAATGAAGACGAGCACAGGATGCGTATAGAGCAGTCCGGCCGCACGGGCCATCTCCGGCACGATGAATGCTCCGTATGGATGCAGGGATGAGATCTGATCCTGAGCGATCTCCTGGACGATCGTCCGCCGGGTCACGGCAGGAAGCGCCGGACCTACGTCTTTATCGAGTGTCCGCAGTACGTACTGGTCCCCATTCTCGCCGACAAGAAAGAGCGTGCGTTCCCCCCCACCGGCGGAACCGATAACGGTAAGACCTCCTGAGGTTTCGTTCAGATTCAGCGTGGGCGCTTCGATGGATTGCACCCATGCTTCGCGATAACTGCGGCCGAGGAGTAATTCACGGATGCCGCCGGTCGCATAACCGGGGTTCGCCGCGACGGACGCCGTGTCATCCATGACAAGGGAATGTGGTCCGGGAGACGGGCCCGTTCTGCCGTCATGGGCGGAGCTATCTTTGTGCGCGGTGCCGGCTTTGTGCGTAGTGCCGGCTTTGTGCATAGTGCCGGCTTTGTGCGCGGAGCTGCCGTCGATGCCGGTGCTGTCATTGCAGGCGACCTGCGACATCGCCGCCGGAGGCAACGCGGCGGAGATCACAATGATCAGGAGCGCCGGAAGAGCCGCTATTGCGGCATGTAAGCGCGGCATATGTAGGCCTGCTGGAAACGAACTGCGGGAAGTCTACCTCACGTCCGTGAAGCGCTGCTGCGACACTTCAACGTCGCCGACGCAGAAGCGAGCGTCTGTCACTCGAAACCGCCTAAGAACGCATATGGCTCAGCAGAAGATGTGTTTGCAAACCGAAGCAACCTTGTCGTAATACTCCGCTGCGGCCGAAATACGCGTGCTTCATTCAGCCCAGCTCGAGAATGCGATTCATGCCGTCGGCGATCTCCTCAAGTCTTGCCCGATCCCCTCCCCGCACCTCCGCCGTTGCCCATCCCTCAAATCCGATGTCGGCGAGCGCCTTCAGCACGGCCGGCCACCGCACGCTTCCCTCCCCGAGCGGCACGCGGAATCCCGCGTACGGACCCTCTTCATCCCGCACCTCGCGACTGTATTCCTTGACGTCGAGCTTCAGAATCCGGTCTCCTAAAATGCGGATCCAGTGCTCCGGCCACCCGAAATTGACGACGTTTCCGATGTCGAAGTACGCGCCGATCCACGGGCTCTCGAACTCATCGATGTACCGGGCCGTCTCGAGCGGGCTGAGAAGGAATCGATTCCAGACGTTCTCGATCGCGATGCGCACGTCGAGCTCTTCGGCTAGAGGAAGCACCGTTCTTATTTCGGCCTGCGACCGCTCGTAGGCTTCGTCATACGCGACATCCTCCGTTACGACGGCGGGCACGAGCAAGACCGTCGACGCACCATACGCTTTTGCGTCACGTAACGCCGTCTCGAGACCGCTAACTCCCTCCTCACGAACGGCTGGATCGGGATCGGACAGCGTCTTGTTCCAGTGCACCGAATCGACGACGCCGTGAATGGGCAGACCGGTCGCATCCCGAGCAGCGATCACTTCGGCGTTATCAAGCTCGTTGGGACTGCTTAGCTCAACACCGTCGAATCCGATTTCCTGTAAAAGCTCAAACTTTTCAAGAACGGAGAGCGGCTCGTCGATCATGTCGAACTTTACCGCTTTCTGCAGGGATACCGGGCCGAATGCATCTCGAGAACGTGACCGCGCAGCACCGGCCGTTCGATGCAGTCCCGATAACGACGTGCCGGCAACAATCCCGGCCGTACCTGTTCCTGCCAGACGTAAGAAGGTTCTTCGTTTCATGCTAATCCGCTGGACCGAAGTCTTATATTCCGATGATCACCGACACGAAGAATAGTGAATAGTGGAATAGAATTATGTTCGTTCATTGCGTCTATTTCTGGCTTCGGGATGACCTCTCCGACGAGGAACGCACTTCCTTCGTCGAAGGCGTCACCAGCCTGACCACAATCGCCACGGTGCGCCGCGGATACGTCGGCACCCCCGCCGGCACCGACCGGCCCATTATCGACCGCACCTACTCGTATGGGCTCGTGTGCGTCTTTGACAACGTTGAAGACCACGACGCCTATCAGAACGATCCCATTCACGACGACTTCCGTGATGCCTGCTCCACCTTCTGGAAGGACGTGAGGATTTATGATCTGGAAACCGGCTCGGCTTAGCTCCCAACGGATTTACAAGTATAATAACTTGCTATTCCCTGTCGACGAGTCTATAGGCTTGTATTAGCAGGAAGCCGATACGCCTCCGCCGCCGTGCCGCCAAAGATCCGATCCTGCTCCGACGCGCTCAGATCGGACGCAAAGTCTCTCGCCAGGTGATACCAGCCGGCGTAATCGCAGGCGAGCAGACATACGGGCCAGTCCGATCCAAACATGAGTCGTTCCGGGCCGAATGCCTCGAGTGCGGCATCGAGATACGGGCGCAGTTGGTCTGCCGTCCAATCCCGCCAATCGGCCTCGGTGACTACCCCGGAAAGCTTACAATAGCAGTGCTCCCGCCGCGCCAGCTCAGCAAGTGCCGACTTCCAGGGCTCCATCTCACGCGTCCGGATGGACGGCTTGGCGAGGTGATCGACCACGAAAATCTGGTCCGGATGGCGATCCGCGAACATTTTCGCGTTTTCCAGATGTCGGGAATAAATGAGAACGTCATAGATAAGCCCGTAATGACGAAGGCGACCAATGCCGCGATTGAAGTCGTCGCGCAGCATGAACGCGTCGTCAGGCTCGTCCTGGAGCACGTGCCGCACGCCGACGAACATAGAATTCCGCGATAGGCGCTCCAGAACGTGATCGAGATCGTCGGCGAGGAGATCCACCCACCCGACGACGCCTAGTATCTCGCGGGTTTCGCGCGCTACATCAAGCAGCCATTCCGTCTCTTCAGGTTCCTGCCGCGCCTGAACGACGACGGTAGCATCAACGTCCACCTTCGCGACCTCGTCGAGGAGGTCGTCGACTACGAAGTCGCGCTTCAGCACGCCCATCTCCGTTCCGATCCACGGATACTGATCGGGGGCGTAGCGCCAGAGATGATGATGCGCGTCGATGATCACGTTTGCCAGTGCGGGTGCGAGGGGGATGCCGCCGGTTATCCCCAAATAAGGCCCGGTGGGATAATCGCCAATCGGGCGATCAGGATCCAATATGCCCGCTCGCCGCCACGAGAGCTACGCACCATCCTGCGACGAATTCGTTATTTCGGATGGACGCGCGTGACGTTCCGTCGGCTCGTTCACGGTTCTTCCTATAATGCCACTAACGTGAACGTTTGTCATCCGCCCGTGCAGAACCATTCGCCCGCTTCCCTAGTCAGTCACGTACCGAAGCCGTCGCCTTCCGTCGAGGGCGAGCTTCGCGCCCGAATTCGCGAGCTTGAGTTGGTTTATCAGCTCAGCATGGAAGTAGCACGGGCACGCAACCGTGACGAAATTTATCCTCGTGCGCTGGACGCTGTCCTGGAATCACTCCGTGCGGACCGCGCATCACTCCTGCTCTTTGACGACGATGACGTCATCCGCTTCAAAGCCTGGCGCGGGTTGTCGGATTCATATCGGCGTGCCGTCGAAGGCCATTCACCATGGGCCAGAGGCGAGAAAAGTCCCTCGCCAATCACCGTTTCGGATGTAGCGGACGATCCGTCGCTCGCTGCTTTCCGGGATACAATCCTCCAGGAGGGTATTCGATCGCTCGCATTCATTCCACTCGTTGCGGACGACCGTCTGATCGGCAAGTTCATGGCGTATTGCGACGAGCCCCGCATTTTCACCGAATCGGAGCTCCATCTGGTCCAGACCGTGGCCAATCACGTCGCCTTCGCCATCGATCGCCGCATGCGTGATGCGGAGCTGAAACGGCTGAACGAAACGCTCGAACAGCGCGTGCGGCTGCGTACGGCGGAACTCACTCGAGTAAACGAGGAATTGCGACGCCGAAACCAGGATCTTCAAGATTTCGCGATCCTAGCCTCGCATGATCTCCAGGAGCCACTGCGTAAGATTACCTCGTTTGCCGACCTGTTGCGCGACGACTTCGGAGATCAGATCAACGAACAGGCGACATTTTACGTGGAGCGGATGCAAAGCAATGCGGCCTGGATGTCGCATCTGCTCAGCGATGTGCATCAATACTCCCGCGTCAGCATGCAAGAGCGGGTCTTCAGGCGCGTTGACTTAAATGAAATCGCCACCGCGGTCGCACGGGATATGGAGCTCCAGATCAAGGATGCCGGCGCGACGTTGAAAATTCATCGTCTTCCGGTCATCGAATGCGATCAGACGCAAATTCGGCAGCTTCTATGGAACCTGGTAAGCAATGCCTTAAAGTTTCGGCGCACGAACGTCCCTCCGGTTATCGAAATCGAAGCAACGCTCGAGCCGCCGGCCGACGTGAAGAAAGGGCTGGAGATGTGCCGTCTGGTGGTGCGGGATAATGGAATAGGACTGGACGAGAAATACGCCGACCGTATTTTCCAACCGTTCCAACGGCTACATCGCACCGAATATCCGGGCTCCGGCATCGGGCTCGCCATCTGCCGCCGCATCGCCGAGAGTCATCACGGCACCATCGACGTACATAGCCACCCGGGATCCGGCTCGGAATTCGTCGTCACGCTGTCCTGCACGTCCGCAGCCGCGCCGATCGACGGCATCGTACCTTCCAGCGCGGGCCAAATGGCGCCCGGCTGAGTATCCCCGGTCAGTGCGGGCGCGATCCATTTTCAAGGACGGTGCGCTCCCGGTCCAGCGCCCGTTCCAGCGCGTGCTCCTGCGTGAACTTCTCCGGATAGCGCGTACGCAGCTTCTCAATGTTGATGCGCTGCACTTCGCCTTGATCCACGCCGAGCGCATCACGGATCACGGCCATGTACCACTCCAGATCGCCAAGCTCTTCGATGAGATTCGTGCGGTCGAGTTCGGCGCCGTAGAAAAGTACGCGCTTCACGGCATCGAGCATCTCACCCGCTTCCGTCGCGAGACCGACGGCGCCGTGCAGCAAGTCCGGTGTGACGCCCTCGTCGCCGATATGGAATTGAGTGGATAGGGTGCGAAGCGCGTCGGTTTGGTAATCCATCGGGTTCTCTTTTTGATATTAATTTCGGAGTTGGAAGTGACAGCGTTGTGTCAGAAGGTGAACCTCTCGCCTCACCGCACGCCCAGGAGCAGTTCCACCACCAGCTGATCCAGCCTTTCGTACGGAAGGCCGCGGCCGGCGATGGCCTCTCGGTCGAAAACCTGCGCCTTTAACGCCGCTGCCGTCTCGACCGAATATCCTTCCGACACATCGGCCGTCTCCACGGAAGCCCGGTTGATCTCGCGCAACAGTTCACGAATGGTGCTGTCGTCGTTGAAGCGGCGCGCCTTTTCCACGAGAATCAGGTAGTTTCGCATGCAGCCGCGCGCGAAGTCCTTCACACCGTTGACGTCCTCCGTTCGGTAGGCATGGGCGTCAAAGTGGCGCGGACCGTCGTATCCCACGTCCTCCAGAAACTTCACGAGGAAGAAGGCCGCCTTCGGGTTGTAAGCGCCGAAACGGAAATCCTGATCGTATCGTCCCGGGTTCTGGTCGTTCAGGTCGATGTGAAAGAGCTTGCCCGCATCCCATGCCTGGGCGACGGCGTGAGTGAAGTTGAGTCCGGCCATATGTTCGTGGGCGACCTCGGGATTTACCCCGACCATCTCCGGATGCTCGAGCGTTTCGATGAACCCTAGCATAGCCCCAACCGTCGCAAAGTAAATGTCTCCGCGGGGCTCGTTCGGCTTCGGCTCCAGGGCGAACTTGAGATCATACTTCTGATCCTTGGCGTATTCGCAGAGGAAATTCAGCGCATCGCGCATGCGCTTCAGTGCATCGAGCGGACTCTTCGTGGCGTCCGATTCCGTGCCTTCCCTTCCTCCCCAGAATACGTAGATGCCTGCTCCACATTCCACGCCCAGGTCCATCGCCTGCATCGTCTTCTGAAGGGCATAGGCTCGCACCGCCGCATCGTTCGACGTAAAGGCGCCATCCTTGAAAATCGGATCGGAGAACAGGTTGGTCGTGGCCATCGGGACCGTCAAGCCTCTCTCGTCCAGCGCCTGCTTAAATTGACGGACGATGCGATCGCGCTCCGCGGGCGTCGCATCGATCGGTACAAGGTCGTTGTCGTGAAAATTGACGCCGTACGCGCCGACGTCGGCGAGCAGATGCACGATCTCCACCGGGGAGATCGGTGGTCGAACCGCCTCCCCGAAAGGATCCCGACCGACATTGCCTACGGTCCACAGCCCGAACGTAAACTTGTGTTCTTTCTTGGGTTGATACGAGTCGCTCATCTAGAAGGCCTGTATTCTGGAGTTGAAGATGCATGCGAAGGCGACGATTATCGCCGCGGAGCGTTTACCGCCTAAACTAGCGCCCGAAACGCTGCCGATCCACGCATAAGTGCGATGCCGGCGGATCGGCGGCGCTCCTGAGAGGGTGCGCCGTTTTCGCCTCCTCGCAAGCACGTCACCGCCAACAAACGCACGCACTACAATGATTGACTGGAATTGGATTTCCACGACCGGCAGATCGACCCCGGCATCTTCGACGACGTGCGTGACGGCGAGCGACTGCACCTGATTGCAGATGCGATCAAGCCCCAATTGTGATTTCGACCCGGTAGTGGCGCTCCGCGCCGGCTATCGGCACCCGGGCTTTGCCGTCTTCAGGATCGATCTCCATCCCATTTACACGAACCCCGCGAACCCGCCGCCGCACGCCGGTCGCGGGAGATCCCGTCACTTCGATGTCATACTCGGCGTCGGTGAACGGATGCCGATAGTGGAGGCGGTATTCATCCCAGTGGCCCGGTACACATGGGTCGAGCTCGATAAACGCGCCGTCGACCACTCGAAATCCGAGGATCGATTCCACGGCCACTCGGTGCATCCATCCGGCCGAGCCTGTGTACCATGTCCATCCGCCTCGACCGACGTGAGGGGGTGCACCGTAAACGTCGGCCGCAATCACGTACGGCTCCACCTTGTAGACCTCGGCCTCTTCACGCGTCTTCGCATGTGACGCCGGGCTCAACATCGCAAGCAGCGGTGCCGCGCGCTCGCACCGTCCCATTTCGGCGAGCGCCCGCACGGCCCAAAGGGCGGCATGCGTGTATTGTCCACCGTTCTCCCGTACACCCGGCACGTACCCCTTGATGTAGCCCGGATCTTTTACGGTGCGGTCGAACGGAGGTGAGAGCAGCCGGATGATGCCCTCGTTCTCCGACACCAGGCGCTGCTCCATCGCATCAACGGCCTTTTCGGCCCGGTCGGGCGGCGCCGCACCGGAAAGGACGGACCACGCCTGAACGAGCGCATCAATCTTACATTCCTCGCTTTGGATAGAGCCGATGACCTCGCCGTCGTCGTAAAATCCACGCCGGTACCATTCGCCGTCCCATCCGTTCTCCTCGAGAGCGGCGGTCAGTTCGGCCAGGTACGTCCGATACTTCTCTGCCCGCTCCATTTCGCTCCGCGCTTCACAAATCGGAACGAAGCGGCGCAGGATGTCAAAGAGGAAGAACCCGAGCCAGACGCTCTCCCCGCGCCCATCCCTCCCGACGCGGTTCATGCCGTCGTTCCAGTCTCCGGAGCCGATAAGGGGCAGGCCGTGCGATCCCGTGGTGAGAGATCGATCGAGGGCACGGCAACAATGCTTGAACAGCGATTCCTCGAGAGCGCTTCGAGAGGGTTCAATGAAGATCTCGTCCTCCTCGAGGGGCACGTCCGACGCGTTGAGGTAGGGTACGTCTTCGTCGAGAACGCCGCGATCTCCCGTACTCTCGATGTAATGAAGAATGACGTACGGAAGCCACAGAAGGTCGTCTGAAAACCGCGTGCGGATGCCGCGGCTCTTGGGCGGATGCCACCAGTGCATCACATCGCCATCCTCGAATTGGTGGGCCGCGTGAAGCAGGATCTGCTTGCGAACGAGGTCCGGCCTCGTGGCTGCGAAGGCGGATGCATCCTGAAGCTGGTCACGATAGCCGAAGGCTCCACCTGACTGGTAGAACGCCGATCGGCCCCAGATCCGGCAGCTCAGATTCTGGTACGGCAGCCAGGCGTTGACGAGAAGATCGATCTCGGGAGATGGCGTCGCGATCTGAAGGCGGGACGTGACGTCGAACCAGTAGGACTTAACGTCGTCCAGTGCGGCCGAGGCACCGTTTGCCGTTGCGAAACGCGTCACTAACTCGGCGATGCTGTCGGGT
The DNA here is from genome assembly GCA_964487555.1 of uncultured Rhodothermales bacterium. Taxonomy (GTDB): domain Bacteria; phylum Bacteroidota; class Rhodothermia; order Rhodothermales; family VXPQ01; genus CAZART01. The sequence continues at coordinate 41,120 of CAZART010000005.1, read as the reverse complement.
TCGTCTACCTGTCCCAGAAGGAAGAACAGGCTCGCCGCATCCCCCGGCTCGAGGGAAAGAAATCGATTGAATGCCGCGCAAGATTTGAGGCCGGCTCCCATGACTCCGTCGAGATCCGCCCGCATGCCGGAGGGATCGATCAGGCCTCCATCCCCCAGAAAACCCTCACATGAGGACGTAAACGACTCCGACTCCCCGTCGCCCTCCAGCACCGCAAAGGCGATGGCAGCGGGATACGTCCTGTTCTGTGGATTGACGGCGGTGATCGCACCGCTAGCCTCGTCGATGCCTGTTTTGACGAAACGTTCCGCCTCGTCGGACGAACCCAGCACCCACCGTGCGAACGCGCCTCCACGCAGACGGCGGTTGGAAGCGCCGACATTCGTCACATCCAGCCGCACGATCTTCAGCGGGGCGTCTACCGTCACGAACATCGTCACGCGCTGCTCGAGCTCGTGGCTTGTTTGCCTGAATTCCGAATACCCCAAGCCGTGGTGCACCTCGATTGCCGAGCCGGACGCCGCCGGACCCGGCGTTGGCGACCACGTAATCCCGGATTCCTCGTCATGGAGGTATACGGCCTCTCCGAAGGGATCGAGGACGGGATCGTTGCTCCACGGCGTCAGTCGATTCTCCCGGCTGTTTCCCTGCCAGGTGGATCCTGCTCCTACTTCGGAGACGATGAAACCGGCCTTTTCGTTCGCGATCACGTTTATCCACGGCATCGGCGGGAGGCGGAGGCGGCCATCCGCATCCGGCACGAGCCGAATCACGTATTCGCGTCCATCCTCCGAAAATCCCCCGTACCCATTGTTCATCATCAGGTGATCCGCGGCTCTACGGTCCGCCGGTGCACGCGCGGCCTGTGCGTCGATCGCGGCTTTCGCGGCAGCGTTCTTCCTCGACGCCGTCACCGTGGAGTCGCTGCCGATCGCCGCCCCTGCGCCGTCCTGCGCCTGCCCTGCGCCGTCGCTCGAACCCTCCGGGCCGTTCCTTGACCCCTCAGGGCCGTTCAACCTGGATGGACGAATCACGTCGGGGTTGTGATCGCTCACGGGCACGTCGGGCTTCACGCGAAGGAGATCCAGGCGATCGCCCGTCACGACGAGGCGGGCGCGACTCTGAAGCGTGCACTGGGCGTCGTCGGAGAGCATATCGGCGTGGCGCAGCACGACGCCGTCGTGCCCCTCGGCCGATTGGGCGATCACTTCGCGAAGAAGGCCTTGCACGTCGTCCGCGTAAGAGCCCGAACGATCGTTAAGCAGAATGACCTGCGTCCGAAGCCCGTGCGCGTGCCAGAAATCGCGGGCCTTCAGAAGGAGCCGCGCGACGGGGAGCTCCCCCTCGTCCGCGATGCGGCCGAGCAGCAGTGGCCTGGCGGGATCGAGGCCCAGCGAATCGACCACGTCTCGTTCACCGCAATCACGGCCGAGCACCTCTGCCGGTGCGCGCAATCGCCGGTCGCCCGCCAGTACACCAGCCGCGAGTCGGTGGTACCGATCGGCATTCCTTGGACCCAGCTTGCAGCGGTCGCGCTCGTGCTGCTCGCGGAGCGCGGCCTGCAAAAACGCCTCGGACCGCGCCTCCGACGTGCGGTAACGCTCGGCCAACGCAAGTACGTCCTCTCGGGAATGCGCAGCCGCAGCCATCAAAATCACTTCCTTCTCCTCGCCGGGCGCGAGAGCGATCTCCGTCTGAAGACACAGAACGGGATCCAGTACGCTCCCCGTTCCACCTCTCAATGTATCGCCTGATGCAAGCGCAAGAGGATCTGCGAGGCTTCGTCCTCGCCCGATAAATGCCAGGCGATCGGATTCGACATCAACCCGCCCCGCATCCGGAGTAATCAGCATGTGCAACAGCAGCGGGAATTCGTCTTCCGGGCTCCGAGGCCGTCGCCGAGCGAGCAAAGCGCCCGCGCGGGGGACATGCTCCGTCTGCACGAACAGTTTGTAGAACGCCGGATGAGCCGCTTCCGTCGAAGCGTCGTGAAGCACGACCTCGGCGTAGGACGTCAGACGGAGTCGCCGCGGCCTCGACGACGCGTTGCTGAACACGTACCGGCGAAGCTCGACCTCCGCATCCGGCGCCACGCACGTTTCCGAATGCAGATCGATCCCGTCGTCGGAGCGGCGCACGTGAAAGCCGCCGGCGCCCAGCCACGTTTGGTACGTATCCGGCGAGGAGCGGACCGGCTCGTGCGTGGCGGACCAGAGAGCACCGGTTGAAAGATCCTGTATGTACAGAAACGCGCCATGCGGCCCTGCGATTTGATCGACCGACCACCGCGTCAATGCTACGTCGTCGAGCGCCGAATAGCCCTCGCCGCTCTCGGTGATCAGAACCTGATACCGCCCGTTCGAGAGCAGTCCGGCCCCGGCGAAATCCGTTTTCGCGGCCACTTCTGGTGACTCCTTCATGGTTCTATGCTTCCTTTGTTCTCCATCCGCTACGCTTCGCAAGAAGACGACCGAGCCCCTGGACGAGCGAAACTACGCCGTCTCACCCCTTTATACTTCCCAGCATGATGCCTTCGAGGTAATAACGCTGCAGCACCGCGAAGACGATCATGACCGGCAGCACGGTAATCACGGCCCCCGCCAGCATCAATTCCGTTTGTTGATGATACTCGCCGAGCATGTTGGCAAGTGCCACGGGTAGTGTATACATGTCGTTATCATTTAGCACGATGAGCGGCCACATGAAGTCGTTCCATGCGGCCATGAAGGTGAAAATGGCGAGGGTGATCAGGATCGGCTTGCAAAGCGGCAGCACGACCGACCAGTAAATACGCCACTCCGTCGCTCCGTCCATCCGCGCCGCATCCAGCAGATCGTCCGGAATCGAAAGAGCATACTGTCGGATGAGAAAGATGCCGAAGATCGTCGTCATGCCCGGCACCACAACGCCCCAGTAGGTATTGATCAAGCCGATCTGCTTGAGCAGCAAAAACAGCGGCAGCATGGAGACCTGCACGGGTATCACGAGTCCGCCAAGCAGGAAGCGAAACAGCGGCTTGCGGCCTTTGAAGCGAAACTTGGCGAAGGCGTAGCCCGCCATCGAATTGAAAAAGAGAGAAATCGCGGTTACGGCGCCGGCAATCAGCGCACTGTTCAGGAAATAACGTCCGAGATTTAACCGGCTGAAGAGATCTACATAATGCTGTAGCGTGACCTCACTCGGCAACAATGGCGGAGGAAACGAGCTTGCCTCCCCCGTCGGCATGAGCGACGCACTGACCATCCAGAGCAATGGCGCCAGCGTCACCACAGCGCCAAAAACGAGGGCCGCGTAGATCAGCGTTTTAGTCAGGCCTGGCCGCATAGTAAATACCGTGCCGGTGTACTAGTGTACC
>CAZART010000005.1:0-37665 GCA_964487555.1 uncultured Rhodothermales bacterium | reverse complement strand
CGTTTTAGTCAGGCCTGGCCGCATAGTAAATACCGTGCCGGTGTACTAGTGTACCAGAGTACCGCGTGCCCGTGTACCGGAGTACCGCGTGCCCGTGTACCGGAGTACCGCGTGCCCGTGTACCGGAGTACCGCGTGCCGCTGTACCGGAGTACCGCGTGCCGGTGTGCCGGAGTACCCCGTAGCGCGGAGATGAGATGCGGTACTCGGTACACCGTACCCGGTACTTTATATTAGACGTCTCTCTGGAGCTTTAGCTGTATCAAGGTCCCGATTAGGATGATGACGAACAGTACGAACGCAATCGCCGCGGCATACCCCATATCCCACCACTTAAAACCCTCGCGATACATGTAAAGCACGACGCTCAGCGTGCTGTTCAGCGGCCCGCCTTCCGTCATGACGTACGGCTCTGCAAACAGCTGGAAGTATCCGATCATCGTGATGATGCCGACGAAAAGGAACGTCGGTGCGAGCATCGGCAGGGTGATGTTCTTGAAGCGCTGCCAGGCGTTCGCGCCATCGACGACGGCGGCTTCGTAGAGATACTCCGGAATGCTCTGCAGCCCGGCGATGAAGATGATCATGTTGTAGCCGAAGTTCTTCCACACGGCCAACACGATAATGCCGGGCATAGCCCACGTCGGATCCCCCAGCCAGTTGACCGGATCGATCCCGAGCCATGCGAGCGCATAATTCAAAAGGCCGTATCGCGTGTGTAAGATGAAGCGGAATACGACGGCGACCGCCACGAGGGTCGTGACCACCGGTGCGAAGTAGGCGGATCGGAAGAATCCCTTGAAACGAATGCCCTTGGCGCCGATGAGCAGCGCCGCCGCCAGGGACGTTCCGACGGAAAGCGGACCCCCGACCAGGACGAAGTAGAATGTGTTCTTAAGGGCCGTCCAGAAGAGATCGTCGTGGATGAGCTCGACGTAGTTGTCGAGCCCGACGAAGCGCACGTTCGACACATCGGCGATGCCGTAGATGTCGAAGTCGGTGAGGCTGAGGACGAGGGCGGCGGCGATCGGCAGGAAAAAGAAGAGGAGGAGGACCAGCAGGCCGGGTAGCAAGAAGAAGTACGCTGCCCGCGACTGCGTCCGCGCCCACCGTGCAACCGGACGCACGATCGGTGCAATGCGTTCAGGTGGAGCTTCTGAGGTCAGCGTAGGCATGGGTTCGAGAATCGAGAATCGAAAACCTGTTTTGGAGGGCGGATGCGATCATCGATCGTCTATCATCGATTCTCGGCCATCCACCGTCGCTTTTCAAGGATGTCATCCACTTCCCGATTCAACGCTCGCAATGCCTCGTCGATCGTCATTCTCCCCAGCACGGCGGCTTCGGCGTAGACCCACACTTTGTCGGCGATCCGCTCCCACTCGGGCACGCGGGGCAGCGGTCTGACGCGCTGAAGCTGCTCGTAGAATGCATGCGCGTACACGTTACCGGCTAGCGAAGTGTCCTGCCAGGCTGTGTGCCGGGGAGGCAGATTGCCGGAGATGCCGTAAAAATGCACCTGCTGTTCCGGCCTCGACATAAACTCGACGAACTGCCATGCGGCGTCCTTGTGCTTCGATCGCTCGAAGATACTCAGGCTCGCGCCGCCGGCCAATGAGACGCCCGGCGTGTCACCATCCGGACCCGGTACGGGCGCCGTCATCCAATCATCCTGTGCCTCCCGAGGCACGTTCCGGCCAAACTCGCCGATATTCCACGGGCCGGTGATATACATGGCCATGTAACCGCGAGCGAATTCCTGATAGACGTTCGAGACCTGGGTGCGGCTTACGGCGGGTGACAGGCCCAATTCATACAGGCTGACGTAGAATTCGAACGCCTCGCGAAATTCGGGCGACGTGAAGTCGGCATGCAAACCGTCTTCCGTCAAGAGCGATGCGCCCGTTTGGAGACCGAACATCACGGGATGCTGCCACTCGTCGGTCGGAAGCAGGATCGCGTATTGATCCGGCCCCGCTTTGATCTGCTGCATCGCGTCGACCCATTCATCCCACGTCGCAGGCATTCGTTCGTAGCCGGCTTCACGCAGTAGATCGGTGCGGTAGAATAGGAGGCGCGTATCGACATACCAGGGGACGCCGTACGTCCTCCCATCCACCACGTTCGTCTCCCAGATGCCTTCGAAATAATCGCTGCGATCGACGATCGACGAGGCCGCTACGAGCGAATCGAGCGGAATGAGCGCGTTCAGCGCGACGAATTCGGGCACCCAGGTATTGCCGAGCTGGCAGATGTCGGGGGTGGCCTCCCCCACATAGGCTGTCAGCAGCTTCTCGTGCGCCGCCGTCCACGGAATCTGCTGCACGCGCACTCTGATGTCCGGGTGCTGTCGTTCGAACTCCGGCACGAGCTGCTTCACGATTTCGCCTTCTACGCCCATGCCCCAGAAGTCGATTACAGTGATATCTTCGGAGCTTGCACCGCAGCCGGAAAGCCCGATGAGGAAGAGAGGAGCAAGGAGGAAGGAAAGGCGAAGGCGGAGAGAGACGGGAAAAGAACGAAGGATGAAGCTTCCTCCGGGTGCACTGCACCGTCGCTCCGTGGTGGGGTAATATCTTCGGGGAGGGCCGTGCATTAGTCGCAGCGGCCGTTCAGCCATCCTCCGGTGAAGCCGGCGCGACAAAGGCCGCGCACGATGACGTCGGATTGGCGCATGATATCCCAGACGAGGCCGGTGCGGTAGTTTTCAAGCATCACGACGATCGGACCCTGGTCGATGCCGAGCTGATCGGCGTCGAACCAACCGTGCTCGGGATCCACGGGGCCGCGCTGCGGTTCGCCGAATTCGATGCGGTACGTCGGATTGAAGGCATCCACAAATCCGTACTCGTTGTAGACGAAATCACCGTAGCGGTCGCGAATGTTCTTGAGGGCCGGAATCGTGATCTCCGGCGCAAAGGGGATGGAACCGCCCGCCGCCGTCGGCACGATGGTGCCGTCGTCGCGGATGTCGCCGGCGGCGACGCCGCGAGCCCAGTACGTGTGGAAGCGCACGCTGTCGCCGTTGACGACGCCCCACGTGCCGGCGGGCCCGTCGCTGGCCGTCCAGCCCCAGATAGCGCCGCTGTAATCGTCGAAGCCGTTCGGATTGTCGATGCCGTATTCGCGCTGCGAGTAGGTCGCCCTTCGCGAGTTCTCGAAGTAGTCGATGCCCTTTTCGCGCATGTAGTCGTCATAGATCCCGCGGTAGTCGACGAATAGGTGCGAATATTGATGGCCGAAGAGCGGTGCGAAATTGACGTGCTCGTACCCGTAGAAATCGGCCCATTTATAGGTGCTGGTGAAGGCGTCCCAGGCGCGCGGCTCGATGGGATGGGTCGGCGATCCAAGGGCAAGCAAGTAGAGGATCATGGCTTCGTCATACCCCTGGTACGCGGCAGGGCCGAAACCGCGCTCCGGGCGCCAGGCCATGGTGATGAGCCCGTCTTCTCGCTGAAACCAATCCCACTCGACGCGGCGATAGAGCGAGTCCGCCAGGGCGCGTATTTCACGCTCGCGGTGATTGTCGCGGTCAAAATATTCGCCGGCAAAGACGACACCCGCCATGAGAAGGGCCGTATCGATGGTAGACAGTTCGGTCGTCTGAAAGCGCTCGCCGGTTTTCATATCGAGAAAATGGTAGAAGAAACCTTTGTGGCCGGCGATTCCGGTGCGCGCGGTGTCCTGAGGGGCGGTCCAGAAGAACTCGAGCGTGCTCAGCGTGCGGATGGCCGCGTCTTCGCGAGAAATGTATCCGCGCTCGGCGCCGATGGCATAGGTCGGGAGTGCGAATCCGACGGCTGCGATGCTGGAAAACGGCCGCGAAGGGGCGCGGTCCGGCGTCAAGCCGTTGTTCGCGGGCGTCTCCTCCCAAAACCATCGGAACGTTCTCTGCTGAAGATCATCGACAAAATCTTGCGTTTCAAAACCGAGACGAGCGAGCACTCCGAAATGATCGGAGGCCCAGAGGCTGTCAGGTCCTACCTCATCGAAGACGATCTCGGCGTGGATTGGATCGAGCTCCGGGCCCGCGTAGAGGTAGTCGATTCTTCCCGGCGAGTGGCCTTTGGCCGTGTTCAGCGTCGTTACGTCGGCCGGTGGAACGATGGCCGCAAAAGCATCACGAAAACGCGTTCGAACGAGCTCGAGCTCGGGCGCGTCGGGCTCCGCGTTAAAGTCGCCGCCGATCATTACCGGCGCATCGCCTCGCGTCGTCTCGACGAAATCGATCAGGTCTAGGATCTGGCTCCGGCGGACCTCGGTACCGGGCGCATCGCCGCTGTAATGCAGGTGCGTGCTGTAAACGCTTACGGGCCGGCCGCGCACGTCGATTCGCGCGAAGGCCGCAACGCGATAGTCATTACGCGGCTCCAGCATGCGCGTGCCGGTCTCGACGATCGGATGGCGAGAGAGAATCGCATTGCCGTACCGTTTGGAAGCCCCTTCAGGATCGACGGACACGAAATGATAATCCTCATAGCCGAGGCGTGAAGTCAGCGTAGCAGCCTGGTTCGGCAGGTCGGGATTCTGCAGGACTTCCTGGAGGAGAATGATGTCGGGGCGAAGCTGATCGAGTTCGTCGACGATAACGTTCAGTCGCTCGAGCCAATCCTGTTGGTCGTGCCAGATGTTAAACGTGAGGATCGTGATCGTATCGTCGCCCTGCCCGGTGAATGCGGCTCGGTCGTCCGGGCTTCCGGCAGGATTCTGCGCGTTAGCACCCGAGGTGCCGACCAGCGCGAGCACCAGAGCGAGACACGGCAAGAGAGATCGGTTCATAGCACGCGTTGGGGTTGGGTCATAAGGGATCGAGCCGGGTTTCACCGACCGCGCCGGATTGTTCCTCCTGTATTTCATCGCATCACCGCGATCGACTTCGTTGCCGTTCCGCTCGATGCTTCCAGCACCACGAAATACATTCCGCTAGGAAACGATGACAGATCCGCCTCCACCTGATGGTCACCCGCAAGCTTGTACCCGCGGTCGAGCCGGGCCAAACGTCGGCCGAGCACGTCGTAGAGCGAGAGCATGACCTCACCGGCGCTCCCGAGCCGGTATCTCACGTGTGCAAGGCGGGAAGCCGGATTTGGGAAGGTGGCAATTTCAAGAGCGCCGCCGGCCGGCACCCCCTCAGAAGCGAGGTCCACTCCGGTAAATCCGGCCCTCGCGAGCCCGAGCTGAATGGCCTCGTGCTGCATGGTCAACTCCCAGATCGTCTCCGTGCGGTGATTTTCAATCATCAACAGAATGGGCCCCTGATCGATGCCGATGTAGTCTTCATCGAACCAATTCTGCTGCACGTTATACGCATCGCGAAATCCGTACGGACCCCAGAGACGGCCGCTGTGGGTCTCGTACATCGTACGGAGCGCCGCAATCGATTCGTCGGGCGTGAAGACGATGGACCCGCCCGGCGCCGTGGGCACGAGCGTTCCGTCGTCGTTCTGCGGGGGCGGCGCTCCTCGCGCGCGGTAGCCGGTGGGCGTATCGGAGGCCGTCAGACCCCATTCATTTTTCCCGTAATTGGGATACCCTCTCGGATTGTCCATGTGATAGGCGCGTTGCGCCAGGGTCGCCCGCCGGGAGTTCTCGAAGTAGTCGATGCCTTTGTCCCGCATATACGCATCCCGGATGCCGCGGAAGTCGATCCACACGTGCGAATACTGGTGGCCGAAGAGCGGCGGAAAAGTCAGGAACGTATAGCCGTATTCCGTCCGCCACTGCGCGCCGTAGCCACTCACCCATGCATCCCAAGCATCAGCGCTTGCAGGATGGGTGGGCGAGCCGAGGGCAAGAATGTAAAGAATCATTGCCTCGTTGTAACCGAGCCAGTCGTTCCGGATGAAGCCCGACTCCGGCCGCCAGCCATGACTGATCGCGGGCGACGGGTTCCCGGCATGCCGAAACTGCATCCAGGCGAAATCCACCCGCTGGTAGATGGAATCGGCCAGGGCCCGGATCTCTTCTTCGACCGCGGTCTCACCGCCGAAATATTCGCGGACATGCAGCACGCCTCCGAGCAGGAGCGCCGTGTCGATCGTCGACAGCTCGGATTCCCAGACTCGACGGCCGGTCTGCATATCCAGAAAATGATAGAAGAAGCCTTTATAACCGGTGGCGTCGGCCGCCGTGCTCTGCGGCGCGTTCCAGAAGAAGCGCAGCGTCGCGGCGACGCGATTGCGGCCCTGCTCCCGTGTGATCCAGCCGCGGTCGACGCCGACCGTCAGCGCCGAGAGACCGAATCCGACGGCGGCGATGCTCGCCGGTGAACCGGGTCTGCTACGGTCCCTGACGAGCCCGTTCGCCGGATTCGCCTCCTCCCAGAAATACGTAAACGTATGTTCCTGCACGAATTCGAGGAAGTCCGTATCGTCGTTCTTCACAAGCACGAGACGGTCGAACCACAGCGTGCGGATGTCGTCGTTTCGACCCCCATGCTCGAAGACGACGGAGCCGAGCTGCGCCGGCGAAAAGTCCCCTCGGGCCGTGAGTTCGTCAAACGGAATGCTCAGTCGCTGCCACGTGTCGGCATCCCCGTCGAGGGTAAACTCCTCAAAGGCGAGCGCCAGGTGATAGACGTCGCCTTCGCCCGGCGGATCGAGCGGCCCCGGGCCCTGCGTGTGCGCGAGCGTGAATTTCCAGGTTGTGACCATGCGCGGCGAACCCTCGGCCTCCGGAAAACGCACCTCGATGTGCTCGTCCGTATGGCTCAGGGTGCCGTCTCCATTCAGGTCGCGGAACCGAAATTCCGGACGAAGGCCTGTCGCCGTGACGATCTCAAAGTGCGCGGGAACGGCCGGGACACCGATCCCCGCGACCGAGGTATCGAGCGGCTCGTTCGCGAACGTGATCGTCAGGTCCTCCGGGTAGCCGGGACGGCGTTCGCTTGCGGGCCGCCCCTCGACGTAACTAACGTCGATGATCGCATTCGTTTCGCTCTCGGGGGTAAACCCGGTCGCCTCATCATCGGTGCGAACGTTCTCCAGCGGGCTCAGCCAGACCGGCTCCGTCCGGCCCCCGTCTTCATCTTCCATGTGAATACGGGGCAGTTCCCCGCCCGGAATCGACGTGGGGCCGTTCAGATACACAATGAGGCTGTCGAATCCCGTCAGGTCAGATGCCACGCCTTCGTCGGGCCCAATGGCCACCTGCCACGAGCCGCCGGCGTGCCGATACGCGAGCAGCCCACTCGACTCGCCGCTGAAGGCGTGATCGAATGCGAGCGGGAGTTTGGTGCCCTCGATGAGATGCAGCGTGTCGGGCGCCTCGAATGTGCCCGATGACGCCGCGCGATAGTCCGCACCCACCTCGTCATTCTCATCAAATAAGACGATAGTATCCTGCCCGCGTGCCGTCGTCGAAGAGACGAGCATCAGCGCGAGCAGCACGAGTGCGCCTCTCCCCGGCATCCTGAATGTCCTCCCGTCGTCACGCATTCGTAGATCGCTTCTATCGGTTCGGCACCTGCAGCAGGCGCTCACCGGCCTGCCATCCGCCGCGGCGGATCGGAACGCGCATGGCATTCGACTCCTCGAGCCGATCAAATAGCCGATTGCGCATGTCGTCGGCGACCTGACGGTACCCGGGCATTCGGATCAGATTGTGATTTTCATTGGGATCATCCTCGAGATCATAGAGCTCGTTCAGGTCCCAGATGCCGTGATAATAGATGTACTTGTAGCGGTCCCCGCGGAGAGCGAACGTGGTCGGCGTGTGGGGGAAGGCATGCTCCCAGTAATATTCGTAAAGGAATTCGCGGCCATCGGCAGCTCCCTTGCCGTCTGCGCCGGCGAGCAGCGAGAGAAACGAGGTGCCTTCCGTCGCGATCGGCGTGGAGGCACCCGCCAGTTCGAGAATGGTCGGAGCGATGTCGATGTTGCGAACCAACGGCTCGATCGTGCTGCCCGGCTCAATGAAGCCGGGAGCGTAGGCCAGCATGGGAATCCGCATGGATTCCTCGTAGGCGTTCCGCTTGTCGATCAGCCCGTGTTCGCCCAGCAGGAAACCGTTGTCACCCAGGTACAGCACGAGCGTCTCGTCGGCAAGCCCCGATGCGTCGAGGTGATCGAGCACGCGGCCTACGCTCTGGTCGAGCGCCAGCAGTGTTTCGGTGTAGCGGCGGTAGAACTCATTGAAGTCCATATCACCGTGGTACATGTAATCCACACCGTGCCAGCTCCCCCGCTGCTCACGCACCCAGTGCGGTTTCATGTGGTAGTTCGATTCCGTATAGGCCATCGACGGTGGATACGGGATATCGATGTCTGCATACTCGCCTTCGTGCCGCTCCGCCGGCATGAACTCGGCGTGTACGGCCTTGTGGGACAGCACCATGAAGAACGGCTCGTCTCCGTCCTGCTCGCCGAGCCACTCGAGCGCGTAATCGGTGAGGATGTCGGTCGTGTATCCTTCGAACTGGCGTTGTTCTCCGTCTATGTTCAACAGCGGATTGTAGTAGGCACCCTGACCGCGGAAGCTCACCCAGCGGTCAAAGCCGGGCTGCGGATCATCGCTGACCTCACCCATGTGCCACTTGCCGATGTAGGCCGTCCGGTATCCGTTCTGCTGCAGATCCTGCGGGAAGAAGCGGGTGCCTTCCGGAATCGGACTGGAGTTATCGACGACCCCATGGGTATGGGCATATTGTCCGGTGAGGATGGAGGCCCGGCTCGGCGAGCAAAGCGACGTCGTGACGAACGCATTGCGAATGTGTGCACCCTCCGCGGCCATCCGGTCCATGTTAGGCGTCTGGAGAAAATCAGGCGCATCCGGATGGAAGCCCATAAAATCGTACCGATGGTCGTCACTCATGAGGATCACTACGTTCCGCGGCGCGGCTTCTTGAGCCCGGACGCCCTGTCCAAAGAAAAAGAGCGTCGTGAGGGTGACCGTGACGAGACCGAAGGTCCTGGCAGAACGTCGGACTCGATGGGGGATAAACCAGGTCTGTATCATGCTTCCGTTTTAGTTTTTTGTGTCCCGAGAGGAGCCTTTTCTTTCGTTTGGTCGCCCAGGTGGCCGGTGGCTTGCCCGTCCGGCGGATAGGACGTTCGTCTTGTATTGTCGGTGCGAGCGGGACCGTCGCGTTACCTGTCGACGATCTCGAAGCGGGCTTCTTGCACGTCCGTCGAGCTGCCGCCGACGTAGACGGTAAACGTACCGGGCTCGACTACAAATTCCATATCGCGATTGTATAAGGCCAGGTCGTCGGCACGGAGGACAAATCGAACCGTACGACGCTCGCCGGGCTCGAGTCGGATGCGGCGGAATCCCTTCAGTGCCTTTATCGGCCGTGTAACACTCGCCACGTCATCTCGCACGTAGAGCTGAACGACCTCATCGCCGGCTACCTTGCCGGAATTCGTGACGTCCGTCTCCACGACCATTTCTTCCCCCGGGCCGATGCGCGGCGCACTCAATCGCGGTGCACCGTAATCGAACGTGGTGTAGGATAGGCCGTGTCCAAACGCGTAGAGCGGTGTCCAGGGAAGATCGACGTATTTCGAGGTGTATTTCTCATCCGCAGACGGCGGGCGGCCCGTATTCTTGTGATTATAGTAAATCGGCACCTGGCCTGAAGTGCGCGGCACACTCATCGTAAGCTTCCCGCCGGGATTGTAGTCGCCGAAAATCACATCCGCGACGGCCGTCCCCGTCTCTATACCGAGAAACCACGTCTCGAGGATGGCCGGCGCGTGCTCATCGAGCCAGGCCGTCGCCAGTGGACGTCCATTCGTGAGCACGGTCACAACCGGTTTGCCCGTGGCGTAGACGGCTCCGGCTAGCTCCGCCTGGGCGCCGGGCAGATCGAGCGACGCCCGGCTGTTCGCCTCCGCACTCAGATTGCGGTGCTCACCGACGACGAGCACGACGGCGTCGGCCTGCCCTGCGGCCTCAACGGCCTCAGGGATCCCGCTTGCATCGTCCTCCTGCCAATCCGCCCCCTTCTCATAGCGGATCTCGGCATCCGGAATCGCTCGTCGAATGCCTTCGAGAATCGTCACGACGTCTTCCGGGCGTCCGGCCGCCGACCAGCCACCAAGTGCCGACGCCGCATCATCCGCAAGCGTACCGATCACGGCAAGACGCCGTACGTTCTTGGAAAGCGGCAGCAGGTCGCCGTCGTTCTTCAGCAAGACGATCGATTCGCGGGCGAGCCCCCGGGCCGTTGCACGATGCGAGGACGTGAGCGTCAGTTCAGTCTGACGTGCGGCGTCGCTGTAACGATAGGGATCGTCAAAAAGGCCTAGCTGATGCTTCGCCCGCAGTACTCTACGCACGGCTTCATCGACGACCTGCATGGAAATCCTGCCGGATTCGATCTCGTCTTCGAGCGTCAGGTAGATACCGCTCACCAGGTCGACGTCGACGCCGGCCTTGAGCGCCAGCGTGCCCGCCTGTGTAGAGTCGGCCGCGACGCCGTGCGGAATTAGCTCCAGCACGCCCGTATAATCGCTCACGAGAACGCCTTCGAATCCCCACGAACGGCGAAGCAGCCCATTGATCAGCCGCTCGTTTGCGTGCATCGGCACGCCGTCTATGTCGTTGAAAGCGGCCATTACGGATCCCACTCCCGCGTCGACGGCCGCCTTGAACGGCGGCAGATAGATCTCGTGCAGCGTGCGCTCGGTGATGTCGACCGTGTTATAGTCGCGGCCTCCTTCGGGGTCGCCATAGCCGACGAAGTGTTTCGCCGTCGCGAGGACCGTGTTCACGTCGCTGAGATCCGCGCCCTGATACCCTCGGACCTGCGCGACCGCCATCGCCGACGTGAGATACGGATCTTCCCCCGATCCCTCGACGACGCGACCCCATCTCGGCTCCCGCGACACGTCGATCATGGGCGTGAACGTCCAGTGCACTCCGTGTGCCGACATCTCGACGGCGGCTATACGGGCGGCTTCTTGAACCAGCTGCGGGTTCCAGCTGCTCGCCTGCGCGAGCGGAACGGGAAAGATGGTGCGGAATCCGTGCAGCACGTCATGCGCGAAGAGGAGCGGAATCCCGAGGCGCGACTCCTCGACGGCGATCCGCTGCATCTCTCGAGTATAATCGGCTCCATGGATTCCGTAAAACGTCCCGACTTTGCCTTCGACGATTTCCTGCTCTCCACCCTCCGACACACGGGGGCCTACGTCGGTCCACTGGCCGACGTACAGCGTCAGCTGGCCGAGCTTCTCCGCGATCGTCATCTGCGCCAGCAGCGAATCAACGATGTCCTCGTCGGTGACGGTTCCGGTAGTATAGATACGTTGCGTTTCCATATGAGCTGTTTTGGGAACCGATTCTGAGGAGGTCGAGAACGACATGGCCGTCACCAGCCCGAGCAATCCGATCTGTTGATTCATCCAATTCACGATTCCCGGCATTTCTCCTCGAGTCGGCTGCTTGAAAAGCCGCCCCGGAGGAGCCCGCGAACGATGTAGGCACTATCCCGCATCACGTCCCGGAACAGCTCGCTTTGGTCGATTTCGAGCATCACAGAGCATGCTGAACATCGCTTTGCTCGGATATTCCGTTTTTATTGAACGATTCGATGGCGAAGTAGTAGTCCGGCGCCACGTTTAGACCATTAAACTGATAGGTGGTATCACGGTACACCATTACTGAATTGTACAGCTTGTCGGGGGACGTGCCGTAATAGAGGTGGTACCCCTGCGCGCCGGGCACGTCGTCCCACGTCACAAGCGCCCCCCTTCGGTCTTCACCCCGATCCACCCGAAAGGTCGAGACCGCAGCCGGTCGATCTCCACCGCCCATTCCGAAGATCCTCAAGCCCGAGACCGCCAGATTTGGCGTCGGAACGTGATAATTGGTAAAGCGGACGTAGCGAGCCTGCTGCGGTGAGGCGAGCTCCACGTAATCATTCGGCACGTCGGCCGCACTGTCACGCTTGTCGACGAGAACGCCCCAGTTTTCTCCATCGGTCGAATATTCGAGGAGATACTGATGGTACAGCGTGTCGGGCTTGCCGTAAATGTTGGATTCAAAGTCGGTGTAGTTGATCTGGACGGCTCGCACCTCGCTTTCCTGCTCCAGGTCGATCGTGAGCCACTCCCCTTCCCCCTTCGTCTGCGCCACCCAGAACGTCTGGACGTCTTCGTCGACGACCCTCGAGGGATCGAAATCTTCCCTGGCGGAGGACGCCACCACAGGTTTCCCGTACGATTGCAGCATCCACCCGGTGAACCAGTCCTCGCGCCCCCGCCTTTCGGAGGACGGGAGGTAATGCGGATAGTCGCCGTACGCCGTATTTGTATACAGCTGTCCGTCGCCGTCGAAACCCGCGGGAAACTGTCCGATACGCCGTTCGAAATTGAAGTTAATGCCGACCACCATCGTGGCGAAGTGCCAGTAGTTGCCGTGCGGATCCTGAACGGTGCTGCCGTGGCCTGCCCCGCGAATAAATCCGCCCGGCTTATACGAAAACGGGCTGTATTCCTCGTAGGTGAAGGGACCGAGGGGATGTTCCGACGTATAGACGCCGTCTCCATACACGTTCCACTGCGTGCCCGGAGCGGCGTACTGCAGATAATAGGTGCCGTCGTGTTTGTTCATCCATGGCCCCTCGATAAATGGCTTCGTCTCCGTGTCCTCATGATTCTCGCCGAACCGCTCCCACCCGTGCCGGTCGGGCGCGAGATTGAACAGCTCGCGATTTTCGCCGACGGGTAAGAAATGGTTGTCCGGATCCACCTCCACGCCGTAGATCGGAAAGACGTTGGACGATCCGCGATACATATAAACGCGGTCGTCGTCATCCACGAACAGGGCGGGATCGTGGACGGGGACGAGCGGCATGAGCGATGCTGCGCCTCGCCACGTTCCCAGCAGCGGGTCGTCCGTGAAAATGACATTCTGCCACCCGGAAGGACTCGCCAGAGCGATCAGTAGAGAATCGCCAAGCGGCCAGGCGCCCGGCGCATTCGACGATTCGAAAAACCAGTTTTGGGGCCGCACGAATTCCCATTCTCGCAAATCCTCCGACGTCCAGTAGCCCTGCGAGCGGGTGACGAACATATAGTACCTGTCGCGAAACGGAACCACGGCGGGATCGGCTCCCGATCTGAACGATAACCCTCTGGACGTGTGGGTCACGCTGTACGTATAGTCGATGTTGATCGGATTGCAATACGTAGTGCCGGCGTGATCGGCGGGGCCGCTGCTGCAGGAGAGGAGTAGGGCCGGGAGAATTAGCCATGCGACGTGCTCTTGCCATGCGACGTGCTTTTGCCGTTCGATGTGCCTTAGCCGTTCGATGTGCCTTAGCCGTTCGACGTGCTTCACCCACTGCCGCACGGAGCCGCACGAACCCGGCTCACGCTTTTTCAGCAGCAGACCCATAGATCGTCCGTTTATTTAGGCCGTGCACCTCATTTTTCACACGCCGAGCCGCCTCTGGTCGGAGCTAGCATTTCAGGTGATGGTGCACCGACGGCTTCGGAAGGTAAATCAGAACGCAAATCCCACAGTGAAGCGCTGTACGTCGCCGATCAGACCGTAGCTGTTCCAGCCATAGTCGATTCGAAAGCCGAATTGACTCACGTCGTATTTCAACCCGCCGCCGAGCGTCAATCCCGTCTGGGAATCTTCTTGAAAGAGATGCTGATAGCCACCGCGCAGCGAAAGCAGATCCATAAACGTCCATTCGCCGCCGACGCTCACGCTCTGCGTGTTGTCGCTGGGCTGGTAGGCGTTCACGACGAACTGGGCAGTATTGTACGGCCCCAGCGTCATGGGAACGCCTAATCCCACGCGGAAGAGAATAGGTAGCGGGTAATCCTCCGTTGTCAGCGCCGCCGGGAGATTGCTGTTGTCGCCGAATCGATCAGGATCCTGATCGAAGCGAATGCGCAGGTCGCGGCCGTCGAACTGCCCTCTGGTGCCGAAATTTGCCAGGCTGGCCCCAAGGTACGCTCGAAAAGGCAGTTCATACAGAACGCCAAAGTTGAACCCTACCGCATCCATCACACTATGCCAGATCGTCTCGCGGACGTAGTTGACCTGCATTCCGGCCGAAAATCGATCGGTGATGCGCCGGCTGTAGCCGATTCCCATCGAGAGGTCCTCAACGGTGAAGCGCTCACCCGTTCCGAGCGGCTGCTCTACGGTTCGAACGTCGATCTCACCGGAATTCAGCGACGTCACGGACAAGAGAATCGTGCTCAAATCGCCGACTCGTATGGCCGCTGCAAGGTGGTTGTAATCAATGCCGGCCAGCCAGGGGCTGTGCGTGAACTGAACGTCGGATTTCGCCATCATTGCCGGTGCCGCCGGATTGTAAAAGGCGGCGGTCACTTCTTCGAACGACGTCACCCCGGCATTTCCCATAGCCGATATTCGGGCACTCGGCTCAATCATTATAAATTGGCCGATCGTCGTCCCGGTTTTCGACTGGGCGAGAGCCGCGCCGTTGCCGGCGCAAGCCCACGCAATTATTACGAGCAATGCCGTTAGTCTTCTCATTTCTACACCGCAGTTCTTCCCATTCGAACCAGCCAAATCCATCGATTTACTTGATGACCGCGAATTTGCCGACATGCTCCCCTACGTCGGAGTCGACGTGGAAGATGTAGAGACCCGGGGCGATCTCCAGATTGTCTTTCGACCTCAGATTCCATTCGACGACGCCGGTCGTCGAGCCATCGTGGTCCAGTGTCTCGACGAGCTCACCACGTACCGTATAGATGCGAATCGTCGCCAGTGCGGGTATGGCTCGGAATTCGAGACGGCGTACCCCGCGCCCTGAGACCGCGAAGCGCTCGGGCTCGAAGCTCGCTGAGGCCACATAGGGATTCGGGACGACGTACGGCTCTTCCTCATCAAAGGCGGCACGTTTGGCCGCCTCATCAACAAACTCGGAACGGGCACGGAAACGAATCACGTCATTCGGCCCGAATGGTTTGTGGATCGCCAGGACGAACTCGTCCCCGGCGCCGGGCGGACGATCGAAGGCTCCCACGCCGGTCGTGTCAACTACAAACCTCCAGACAGGCATCTGCCGCGTGGATCCCTCCGCTTCCGGCGCGAGGATCTCGACGAATTCGCCCGTCCGGTTGAGCGTGAGGTTTCCGTCGACATCCCGGTATCGGAAATCAAGCTGCCGACCCGACTCTTCGGTCACTACCTTAAAATGAGCGGGCTGTGCAGGTGCCCCGATGGCCGCAAGGGACGTGTCGAGGGGTTCGTCGGCGAACGTCACTCGTATATTCTCAGGATAGCCGGGCCGAATCAGATTGATGGGCAGCGCCTGCGAATAGTCGGCGTCGAATTGCACGTCTGAACGACTGCCGGATGTCCACCCTGTCGATGCAGAATCTACCTGAACGGTTCTCGGCGTAAATATGACGGGTTGAAGTCCTGCCCCGATCGGCCCGGTGGCCGCTCCGTCTAGATCGCGGGCCGTGTCGAAAAGGACCTCCTCCGTAGTCTCATCGATCATGCGATAGGTCAACGCTCGGACGCTGTCGGCGAAGCCCTCGAACTCGATTCGGAAAGTATGGTCGTCAGGGACGAGGTCGCTGTTGATGACACGTATGCCCACGCTCCCAACGCCGTCGCCAGCGAAGTGCTCGATACTCGCATCGTCAACCGTCGCGGAAACGTAGCCCGGCACGCGCGGGTTTGGACGCACCTCTACCGTGTTCTTGGGAAGAATCGTCCCTCCGCGCGGCGTTCGAGATATCGTGATCGCATTCTCTGACGGGAAAAAGTTAAACTGTTCTGAACCGCGGTCATATGAGGTAACCGCGTAATAATAGGTCTGGCCGTTGGTGACGTCTTCATCGGTATAGGTGTGTGTGATGCCGGTGTCTTCACCCAGCCAGTAGGCGACGCCGGATACCTGGAGATCCGAGTATCCCTTGATGTCGTTGTCCAGATCAAACTGCACGATCGGGCGGCCGTTGCCGAAGGGCCCGGTGCCGCGGGCGTTGGTAACTACCTGCGCATCGAGAAAGTTGGGGTCGGTCGATCGATAAATTCTATACCCCTCGAAGTCGTTGCGATTCGTCACGGGATCGATTCCCTTCTCCGCCGCATTGTCCCACGATAACCGGACGAATCCGTCGCCCGCCTCTGCGCGCAGCGTCGGAAGCGGCGGAGGCGTAGCATACTGGTAATTGGCCGCATAGATCGACTGAACCGTCTCGACCGTGCTCTCCAGCTCCGTTAGATCATCGCCATAGGCGAGAGCAAGACTGAACCGCTCCCGGGTACCCGCAACCAGAGGAAATGGCCCGGAGGCGAACAGAAAGCCGATGTTGTAGTTGAGGACGAGCGGCACGTCGAAGCGGTCTTCCTCATTCGGGCTCGAGAACTGCTCATAGAGCCGGCGCGGCCATTCGTTCTGATTTGTGAAGAACACGATGTTGTCCGTCTCCGAACTGGGGGCACCGGCACCGGCTCGAATCCGGTTCATCTTGAATCCGGTCAGGCCGATCATGTCCGACTCGTCGATGTCCGTCTGATCGAAGTTGGGCTCTCCTGCCGTCGGAATTCCGTCACGCTCTCCGGTATCCGCTGCGTTGTCGTCGTCCTCGAAGATACCGTCGCCACCGGTGTCGCTGAATTGAGCAAGCCAGTCCAGGTCTTCGTCTCCTGTCCACCATTCGCCGGCCACGAAAGCCGGACGCTCCTCGAGGGGTCCGTAGGTCTGCTCAAACAGAGCGACGTCGTAGTTGCTCTGGAAGTAGGCGCGAATGGCATCCTGGCCTTCGATCTTCTGACCCGGTCCGCCATCTCGTCGTTCGTCGAAAATGCCGTCCTGATCGTCGTCGACGCCGTTCGACGAATTTCCCGGCGTTTCGAGATAGGCATAGCCGAGATACCCCGTCTTCACGCAATTGGACGTCAGACCAACGCCATTGCCGTTTCGGTCCCAGGTATAGACCAGGTTGAGGCCAAAATCCCGGTTATAGAACGCGTTGTCGTCGTCGCTTTCGGCGACGCCGTCACACGACTGGCCCGAGCCCCCCACGCCGGAATCCATGTAGAGCCCGAAGATGATGTCGTCGTAGGTCGTCGTGCCTTCATTGACGATGTCGTAATGCCAGAAAATCACGTTCTGCGCCTGCGGATTTGCCCACTGGAAGCCGCGGACTTCGACGCGCAGGCCAAGACCCCGTCGCGTGCGATCCCGCGAATCGGGGTAGAAATTCCAGGCGTCGTAAAACTGGTCGTCCATGACGAAATACGACTCCTGGTCGGCATTCGGACGTTTACCGAAGAAGCCATTCCACGAGCCGCACCATCCCGGATCGTCGGGATCGTCTACGCGATCGATCCAGCAGTCGGTCGGATCCGACGACGGGTCCAGAATGCCGGATTCGTTCGTGGCGCCCGGCCAGGTGCGCGGATCGTTGCTGAGTGCGATTGAGCGTCCTTGGTTGATGTCCGGATTCCGCTCGTTGTATCCGGGCCGCGGTTCGAATCGCATGACGCGGCTCGTATTCGGACTCGTAGCCTGCCGCTCGCGATAGCCGGTTAGCATAATGTGGGCTTCGCGGCCGTTTTCCTGCGTCACGCGCGCCAGAACGAAGGGCGTGATGCCGTCGGAATAGTTCAGGCCGGATCCCTTGGGCACTTCGGCGGAGTGAAAAACGCTCAGATCAGGGTTCACCTGAAAATCTCCGACCATCCCAAAGTTGGCAAATTGAGTTCGAATGCGATTTGCATCGTGAATTCCTGTGCGCTCCGCATTGATGTTGCCTCGCAGTTCGGGCGGGACGACTGGCTCCAGCTCCTGGGCCGCGGCAGTGTGAACCGTCCATACGGCAAGAAGAAGGACGATCACCTTCACGCTCCGACGGTATGCAGTTAGATTCATCATCGTTGCAAAACACCTCTGAATGACACGCCAATCTCTATCCGTCTAGGCTCACTGAGACGATCCGGATTCGGATTTCGCTGCTGGGCGGGATCAAGCGTGTAGATAGGGCTGCCGGTGTCCGCGTACACGGCTCCGCTGGTGAAGTGTTGATCGAACAGATTGAAGACACGCGCGAAGGCGGTCCACCGCATCCCACCGGCGCTGAAGAATTTTTCAAGGCGCAAATCGACGGTCGAGTACTCCGGTTTTCGACCGGAGTTAGCCTCCAGCTCGGCGCCGAAGCCCGTGCTTATCGAGGGCGTATACGGCTGTCCGCTCGCAATGCGCAAAATCGCCGTAACCGCGAAATTGTCCGGTACGAACCAGATGACCGTTCCATTCAGCGTGTGGCGCTGATCCCATTCGAAGGGCACCTGCCGGGGGCGTGGGTCTTCTCCCGCTGCCGCGCGATTGGCCGTTTCTCTCGGGTTACTCGCGTTGCCGATGGCCGTCTGAAGCGTGTAGTCTAGACTGGTCGAAATCGGTCCCGGCCCACGTTGGTCCAGCGAGAGCGTGAATCCTCTCACGCCACCGAAGTCGATGTTCGTCAACCGCGCATATTCCGCCGCCGTGTAAGTCTGAACGAATTCTACACCGAGCAGATCGCGAATGTCTTTATAAAAGAGGCTCAAATCGAGTCCCAGAAAGGTGGTGATCTCCGACTTGAAGCCGAACTCGTATTGGGCGGTGAATTCCGGCTTCAGATCCGGATTGCCCATTACGCCGTAGTCCACCGCACCTGCCTGAAGATCCTTCAGAATAATGTAGTCGGAGTTTCTGAACATGTCGCCGAGGCCCGGCATCTGGTAAAAATGCCCGTAAGAGAAGAACAACGAGGCGCGGTTCAGGATGGGGAAGGAAATGCCGATGCGGGGTGCTAGCCGCAGCTTGACGGTTGTTGCCTGCGGATGAGATTCGGGGGCCTCCTCGATGGCATTGGCAGGATTGGCCAGGTCGCTTGGAATCGTCGCATTCGCGTCGAAATATTCCATGCGCAAGCCGGCGCGTACGCGAAGGTCGCGCCACTCGACACGGTCCTGCACGAATACGGCACCTTGAACCGGCTCATAGGAGACCACCTGCGCGTCGAGAGTATCACGAAGCACGCCGAGTACCTGCTCGCCGGCGACGACAGTCTGTTCGACTTTCCCCGGCGCTCCGAAATCTAGTGCCGACGCCTGCATCTCTACGCCGGCTTTGAGAAGATGCGATTTCGTCGCCTGCGCGGTGACGGCGGCTTTTGCGACCCAGGAATTCGTTCGCTGGATGAATCGGCCCAACGCGACACCCTGCACGACAGCGCCTTCCAAAAAGTTTGCATCTCCCCGAGGGTCACCCGGCGCCCGGTACGGCGAATCTGCGGGAAGGGCAAATCGTGTCCCTTCATCAGGCGGCACAGTACCGATCTCGTCGAATTTCATGTCCTTGCGATCGAAGTAATTCTGACGCAGGTTGATCTCGTAGAAGAGCTGGTCCGAGACCGTGTGCGTCCAGTCGAGGCCGTGCACGATTGAATATCGGTGGATGTCTGTCGTGCCGTCGGGATTGAACCGGAAACCGTGGCTGTAATTCTTCCGATCGATGATGTTGGAGATGGCCTGATAGCCGATCTGAATATTCGGCAGCGATCGGTTCGTCACCTTCGCAAGCCACGACCACTCTTTAGAGAACTCCATCGGCACGATCTCGCCGTCGCCGGTGGGATTGAAGATCCGCTGTTCGAAATTGTTGGTGTCGGTCGGCATGAACAGTCGCCAGCCCATCAGATGCCCGAGGTCGACACGGCGCTGCCCGTTGACGAGAAATGTCGTGTTCGGAAGGACGGGCACCGGGCCGCTTAAACTCGCCTGGTAGTTTTGAATGGTCGTTGGGTCGATCTCGGTGATAAAAGGATAGAGCGGGACGTCCCGATTTCCTTCGAATCTCGTACGCACGCGGATCGAATCATTGCCCGGACTGACATGGTCTCCCATAAACGTCTCGGCAGAGAACTCGTAGCGATCTTCGTCTCCACTTCGCAACACGGCGTTCACCACCCCGCTCATCGCCTGGCCGTACTCGGCATCGAACGTGCCTGAAATCACCTGGACTTCCTGGAGAACGGATCGGTCGAGCTCCAGGCTCGACGTATTGTCGTACGGATTGTTGACCGAAACACCATCGACCTGATATTGCACCTCACCGGCGCGTCCACCGCGAAAATGGCCGTCGACGACGCCGGCCTGGAGGTTCACGATGTCGTCGAGCGCCTGTACGGGAAGCACGGCGATGTCCTCGCGCGACAGCGTAGACATCGAGCTCGTGAGCGAAATATCGACGATGGGCCGCTCGGCCGTCACGACCACTTCTTCGCCTTCAATCACCGCTTCTCCTAACGTCGCGTCCAGCGTCGTCGTCTGGTTCGACGCCACACGAACGTCCTCGATGAGGGTGGTCTGATAGCCGACGATGCTGAATCGAACACTGTATGTTCCGGGCGGAACACGCAGAATCGTGTATTCGCCGTTCACATCCGCGGCTGCTCCTAGCGACGTGCCGACGACCACCGCGGTGGCGCCGGGCAGTGGCTCACCGGCTTCGTCCGTAATACTTCCCGATAACTTCCCGGACTGGGCGACGGCCGTACCGGCACAGGCCGTTCCCAGTGCCATAAGGACCAGAAAGAAAAAGGCCGTTCTTAATCTCTCGTTTCCGCACATACGCTACGTGACTATGATGAAGGGATGCCGAGGGCGATCAACAGCGCCCCGACAACCCATGACCTATAACCCATGACCCACTCCCGCTTACGGCTCCGGCGGAAGGAACGGCTGCGACCACGCTACCTCGAAGTCACCCTCTTTAAAGGGATTCGGATGCAGCTTGTCGGAGAAGACTTTCGCCCGAACATACAGCTCATCACCCTGCATCTCGTACGATGCCGCCGTACCCTCCACCTCGCTCAGCACTTCGCCGATTCCGTCGCTATACGATGCGACGACGGTGCCGTGGTGATCCACGACGGTCCGGTTGCTGTTCTTGGTGTATCCGCTGCGTGTGCCTATGAACTGCGTCGTGTAAGAAACGCCGGCCTCTTCGTCGATACTTATCGTAATCTCATCGTTCTCAAAGCTCACGTCCTCGAGCGTAACGCCGGTAGACGAGTAGAACCGCCCGGATTCCAGCGACTCGATGATCGCCCGCGCCGTGAGTTCCGGGGCCTTTACGACGACCCATCCACGACCCGGATTAATCTCTCCGACACCCCAATCGAAATACTCGTGCGCATCGTCTACGGCGAGGCCGTACATGATCTCGCGTCCCGCCTCCAGGCGCCGTGTCAGGACGACGTCCCAAAGTTCATCCGTTCCAGGTCGGCCATCGTCACCGTAGTTATTGACAATCGGATGCCCATTATAGACTTCGAAGAACTTGGCGCCTTCGACGGCGACCAGCTCGTCGGCGGAGATCGCCTTGCCCCAGTTCGGGTGTGCCACGTGCGGGAACATCGGTCGGCCCAGCCGCTCCCGCTGTTCGTTTACCGCATCGACATTCTTCTGCAGCACTTCCATCGCGCTGAATCCACCCTGAGGTCGAATAAACTCCTCAATGTTTGTCGCACCGACGTGGATCGCGCTGCCCGAGAATCCGTCACTGATTTCCTCAGCCGGGATTAACAGAAATTCACCCGGCTCCTCGAACCTGTGGCGAAACTCTTCCAGCGACTTGAGCCGGACTTCGCGCTCACCGTGCGCATTGAACCGATGTGTCACCCAATCCGGCCCCATCAAATTTTCGTAGCGCGTAAAGAACCGATTGTCTCGAATGATGACCCACTTCTCTCCCTCCATAAGACTGTTGTGGTCGGAGATGGCCAGAAAGTCATAGCCGTTCTTCTTGTACCAGTCGACGATCTTCTCTGGGAAATCGTCCCCGTCACTCCAGTACGAGTGCGTGTGGAGATTACCCTTGTACCACTGAATCTCTTTTGGCCCGAGCCATTCGGTCCCGGAGAAGAAATCACATCCGAGACACGCTACGGACACCACGAAAAGCAGCAGAAGATTGTGTATGTAGGTGATTCGTTTTCTCATCACTCGATCTCCTGAGGCTGGTGAAGCCCAATTCCGATATGGCTCCCACGGCCGCGACCGGGCCGGCTCCTTAGTTCACGCGAATCCTTCGGCGGTACGGGGCCGCACCACTCGGGTGCGGCCCGGTCACGCCGACGCGGGTCGTAGGCACGCATTGTCGCGCCCACTATGCGTATTACTTGATAAGCATCATCTGTCCGACCGTGCTGCGAATCAAGCTTCCTGTCATGTCACTCAACTCTACCCTGTAGAAGTAGACGCCGGAGGCAAGATGGGTTGCATTAAACCGCAGTTCCTGTTGCCCTGCCGTCTGCATACCTGGTTCGATCAGACCGACATGGCGTCCGAGCGTGTCATAGATGCGAATCGAGATTTCGCCTGACTTCGGTAGCGCATATCGCAGCGTCGTCGAAGGATTGAACGGGTTCGGATAGTTGCCTTCGAGCCGAATGGTCTGCGGCAGCTCGGCAACGTCCTCGCTCGACGTGCCGATTACGACGTTGGGATCCATGTAGCCGTAGATGCCCGCTCCGACACCCCCATCGGCCTGTGGATCTCCCCTCTCGGTTAGCATCCACGTCCGCATCGCGTAGCTGTCCTCCGGCGTAGGCAGAAAATCCCCGTCCAGGAAGTTGAATGCCGTCCAGAGCATGCCGTCGCCCCGGCCTTCAGGATAACCGAGCGCCTTCGTCAGATCGATGGCTACCTCAATCTGGTAGCCTACGTCGACGTCCTCCGCATTGGCCGGAGTCGACTCGCCCTTCAAGTGGACGGCGGCCTCGACCGCGGTCGGATCCTCATTCCTGAGTTCCTCAGCCCGCCAGCCGTAGCGCACGTCGCCCGCCGAATCTACGCTGAACGCGAATCGCTGCGTAGACAGGCCTCCCCCTGCCGATCCTCCTGCCGTGGTGCTGTCGCGATCTCGGAGGAAGAGATAGAAACCGTCCATCCCGGTCTCAGCGTTCGTGCCGCTGATGGCCTGATCGTTTACGTCGACCCCGACATACAGGTGATCGTCCCGGAAGAACATCTTGAACGCTGCGATCGACGGATCCACGACAATCGCTGCGTGGCCGTCGCCGTTTATATCAGGCCGAAACCAGCTGTGATGCCACTTTGCGACCAGGGCAGAATTCTGCCTCCGCAAGTTATCTGAAATCTGATAACTCATGAAGAACTGCGGGGTGATTCTAGTCCACTGTGGATCGTCTAGACTCCCGTCGATCGCCGGGGCATCAAAGAGCTCTCCACTCGGTACCGTGAATTCGGGTTCGGTCACCTCGGGTGCCGCTCCGGAATTAACGGTAACGCCCGACGCGCCATGAACATAGGCGATGCCCTCGTTGAAGTTATTCGTCCATTGATTATGCCACCAGACGCGGGAATTGTAGGACCGGTCCGGATCGATGTCGCGCGGCCACATATAGTCAAGGTCGTTGACGGCAATGTTCCACGCCGCCTTGTCGCCGCCCTCCTCCGAAAAATCGTATCCCATCGCGCCAAGATCGAGATACATCTCGATCGTATAGCCTGCGTCGTCGCCATGGGTGTCGTCGCTTGCGATTCCGTCCACGCTGGCCACCGCGTCCCACACGGCCACCTTCTCCGGATCGCGTTCGACGTTGCCTTGACCGAAGCCGACGCCATATTCACCGCTAAACAGTCGGAGCTCATCGCCTGGAATCGTGCGCCCACTACCGACGAGACTCCCGTCATCGTAGGTCGCCTCCGTGTCCGTCGTGTCCGCGGGGTTCCACCAGCTCGCTACGAATTCGCTATGTGCATAGCCATTCGCGAACGCGTTCGTCGCCGTCTCGACGTCCTCGGGCACCTGGCTGGGGTCGAGGAAGGACATAATTATTCCGTCGAAATTCCAGAGGTTCGTCAATCCTCCAACCGAACGGTCTTCCGCTTCGACGGCCAACCACAGCACGTTTCCGTCCCGCAGAACCCGCACCGTCGCATTAATCGGATCGGGCGGATCCAGCGGCGTCCAGTCGATTTGCGCCCTATCCGTTCGCTGGCCGCTGCCGGGGAGCGGATGATCGCCATCCCACGTTAATTCGATCGTCTCCGCCTGGTCCCAGACGTCTTCGTCGAGGAGGCCATCCAGCGTCATAGTAGCCCCGGCGACGTCGCGCGCCCAAACGACGTCGACGCCGTTCCTGACCGGCTGCGCGTAGGAAGTCGACGCGAGGCCGACCACGAGACACACGAGCGCGAGGCACGTTACGGTAACTCTTGTTCTCATCGGTATTCCCTCCGTTGTTGGTAATAAGACAGACTGGGTTATCGTTAGGTTGACTTCTTGATTTCGGCTTCAGCGTACCCGCACGATTCTCGGATCACCAGCGTCGTAGGCAGCAGCTCCCTCCTCTCGCCGTTTCCGTCTTTTCCGGTAACGGCTTCGATGAGCCGGGCGATGGCCCGGCCACCAAGTTCGTTGATGGGCACGTGGACCGAAGTGAGGGGCGGATTGATGTAACCGGCCATGGGAATGTCGTCGAAGCCGGCGATAGCGATGTCTTCCGGCACGCGAAGTCCGCATTGCCGCACCGCGCTCAATGCGCCGATGGCCATCGAATCGTTCGCGGCGAAGATGGCCGTGGGCTGCGGATCACGCTGAAGAAGGATCTCAGCCGCGCTAAAGCCCGATGCTTCCGTAAAATCGCCGCCGAGCTCGACCGCGTCGGCATTTTCGGCCTTCATCGCCGTGCGGTAGCCCCGAAGGCGCTCTGCTGCATCAAAATTGTTCTCGGCGCCCTTTATCATGGCAATGTGCCGATGGCCCGCCGCAATCAGATGATCCACCATCTTGAAGGCTCCGCCATAATTATCAATGTTGATCGACAGATAACCGTCTCCCTTCAATCCGCAGTTCAGCAGCACGACCGGCATCGAGTCGGACAAGTTCGTCTCCAAGAGGCGAGCGTTGACACCCGGATACATGACGATGATACCGTCGACGCGGCCGCGCATGGCCTGCATCGCGGCCTCAATTTCGTCGACGTCGTTGTGCGAGCTCGAGAGCAGCACGTGATAACCCGCCTGGCGCGCCGCATGGTCGATGCCGCGTATGACTTCCGAGAAAAACTCACCGTAGAGATCGGGCAGCAGCACCCCGAGCGTGTTCGTCTTGGACGTGATCAGGCTGCGCGCCCCGCCGTGGGGGGTATATCGAAGCCGTCGGGCCACGTCGAGGATTTTCTCCCGCGTATCTTCATTCACCGGTCCACTATCGTTGAAAACGCGGGACACGGTAGCGATTGACACGCCGGCCTCTTTCGCCACCTCTCTAATCGTTACGCCCATCGAGCCTTCGTCGTGTGTCCTGCCGCAGGAGTGTAAATCGGCGGGCGCCGAAGCGTCGACCGCAATTCGTGGAAACGTTTACAATCTGATGGATATTCGTATTTCGCGTGTTCTGATGATGGATTGTTGCTGCGATGTCTTACGAGATGTAAACGTTTACACTTTAAAACTCGAAGCAGCCTTTGTCAAGTGAAAACGGCGCCACCGCACCGAATTTGTTCGATATTGTCGAGGTTGGGCCCCACGGCAGAAACCTCCCGACGCAAACCTCCGGGATCACCGCCTGTGTTTATTCGTCCATCAGACCGCGTTCAGCGCGTACCTTATGGGAAACCGGACGCCGAACTTACGTCCCTCACTTTATGGCGCGACGCTTATGGATTTACGTGGTCAGCAGGTACCCCTGATTTCAGGGCGCGCAGGTTTTCCCGGCGCCGGGGTTTCGGCTTTAGCCGTCCTGCTGGGGATACTCATGATCGTCTCAGGCTGCGGATCACTTGGCAGTTCTACGGCAGCGGGAACCGGGATGGATAGCTTCCGAGTGATGTCGTTCAACATCCGCTTCAACACTCCGAATGACGGGGACAATGCCTGGCCGCATCGGAAGGACATGACAGCAAGCGTCATCCGCTTCCATGATGCCGATTTCGCCGGTCTTCAAGAAGCACTTCTCGGTCAGATCGAAGATCTTGAAGCTCGCCTTCCCGGCTACGCCTGGATCGGTGTGGGACGAGATGACGGAAAGACGGAGGGGGAGTTCACCCCCATTTTCTACCGTGACGATCGGTTCGAGTTGGTGGAGGACGACACGTTCTGGCTTTCGGAGACGCCGGCGGTGCCGGGTAGCAAATCCTGGGATACGGCGATTACGCGGATCGCTACTTGGGGCATCTTTCGCGACCGACGTACGGGCGCGCGATTCGTCTTGTTGAATACCCACTTCGACCACGTCGGCACAGAGGCCCGCCTCGAGAGTGCGCGGCTGATCGTCGACCGCATCGCCGGATTCGAACTTCCCACCATCGTCACGGGCGATTTTAACACGACGCCGGAAACGGGGCCATATCGCTTATTGACGTCGGAGCGCGGCGGTCTGAAGGATGCGTTCAGCGTGTCGCAATCCCCCCATCACGGGCCGACGTCGACCTGGAATGGGTTCGAGGCCGTCCAGCCCGGCCGGCGCATCGACTTCGTCTTCGTCGGAGACGGCATGAGCGTCGTCCGCCACGGCATTCTCTCCGAAACGGTCGACGGTCGGTTCCCGTCCGACCACCTTCCCGTTCTGGCTGAAATCCGCCTCGACCGCTGATCTTATGCGCGCTTTGGTAGCCGAGTCGAACGTCGTCACGCGCGTCAGCTTGCGCCGGATTCTCGAACGGTCCGGGTTCGCCGTGGAAGAGCTGCGCGACGAGCTGGCCGCAGCCTGTCTGCTCCATGATCCCGATCCGCCCGAGCTCGCCCTCCTCGCACTCGATACGCTGCTCGTCGACTTCGGCCAGGTCTGCGCTGCGATGCGCGAAGCGAAGCCCGACGTCTACATCGTCGCGCTGGTACCCGAGGCGCGCCGGATCGATGCGGGCACCGTGATCGATGACGGCGCCGACGATTTCCTGATCAAACCGGCTTCACTGCAGGAGGCGGAGGCGCGGATTCGTGTGATAGGGCGGGTTCTGGCGGAAAGGAAAGGGGAGAAGGAAGAGGAAAAGGAAGAGATACTCGGATCGCGAAGCGGGCCGTCTGACGGAGCGAAGCCGAGTATAGGGGAACGTGAGAAGGTGGCGGCGGAGCGATCTCCGCGGCGGCGAACGCTTGACACGCTGCTGGACGATCTGACGTCCACCGAAACGCTGGCGACCGTCTTCAATCAGATGGGACTGACACCCGTCGAAGAGGTGAATCCGAGCGAGGCCGGTGGGAAAGGCGTATTCAGCGTGTGGTCTCCCCTCCTCGTCACCGTCCAGGAAAGCGCGCAGTGGCTGAATACGCGGATCGATCTCGACGAGATCAACGCCATGCTGCTGTTCGGCGCTGTCGAGCGATACGGCAATTTTTCGGAGGATCGTCTTCTTCGCATACTGCAAGACATCATGGGCCTCGTTCAAGACGGCATCCGGACGCGCGCGGCAGCGGTGGGCGGCGCACAGCTGCACCTCCCCATTGCCCCGATCGCCCGGCCGTCGGAGGCGATTCCTGCCCCCGAGGATCTGGCCGGCCAGATTGCCGAGCGCAAGCGCGTCGGGCTGCGCCTGCGTAACGACCTCCGCCTTCTGATGACCGTCACGATGGAACCGATTCTTAAGGAGGAGCCTGTTATCTCCAGTGTTCACCGGATGGACGTGCTGGCACGCGACGTGCAGTCGGCCGAATATCAGATCATGCTGCTGCGGGCCGGCACGATGCTCAGCGACGCCTACATTCGGAAGATCCAGGCCTTCATTCATTCGAAAAACCTCTCTCAAAAAGTCGAAGTCTTTCGTCCTCCGCGCGGCACCGCGGCCTTCCTCAATCGAATGGACGTCGACGTCAGAGCCTGACGGGCCCGGCATGGCCCGATGTCGATCGCCGCCGTGTAGGCCGTGCAGAATTCACGCCCGTTCTCACGACATCATTCCAGCGCGCACCGGAGAGCCGGCGCCTTCATCGGCACGTGGTTGCGGCCGACGACAGCGAAGACGCGCCCGCCGTCGAGGACGGCGTCTGATATCACTTCCAACATGTGCCGGTTGCGAAATTCGCTCGATACGCGATTAATGCGGTGCGTGAACTGATCGTCCGCGACGTCGCTGGAGGGGGTGAACCAGTCCGCCGGTGCATCGAAATTTTTGACGAAAGGTGTGATGCTCGCAACGGGAGGTTATGATTTCGCGGCGAATGGGTCTATATCAGAAAGAACTATGCTGATTCGTGTGTTGCCGCTCGTGTTCTTGTTAGGGGTGTGCCCGTCCGTCAAGGTTCACGCGCAGCTCGTCTCCGATACATTGTTCGTGTGGAAGGGATACGGTCAGACGTCGACATGCCGGATAAGGCTCTACCTTTCAGGGGCCGACCAGAAGAAGCCTCATACGATCGTCCTCGGTGAGATTGCGGCTAATGAGGGCGCCTCGACGCTCGATGACGTGCGGCATCTGGTCGAGCTTGCAGGACGAGCGCTCGACGTCGACCCTGAAGCGGCTTTCTGGGTGTTTCACTGGGGTGAATTCAGTCACGCCGGAGCCGACGATACGCCCAAAGAATTCTTCCTCCGCGCCACATTTCGGCGGTCGGATACCGGATCGCTCGGGGCTCCATTCTGGCGGCTCGTCAGCCGCGCGACGGTCGTGGAATACACGGACCGGGCGTTTCGGTGAGTAATCTTACCGGCTCGTCCGTGCGCCGCACGCCGCCGGGAAGCGGCGCGACGAGTTCATCGTATCGGTCCGGTGCATTCGCGAGCAGGATGGTGTGATCGGCCTTGATGCCGCGCTTCTGCCCGAGCGGTGTACCTGAGTAGGCCGCCATGAGGTGATGAGTAGCCCGCTATGAGGTGATACGTTCGGCTGCTGTTCCTGGCCGTCCGCTCGATTTCAGTACTTGCGCTGAACCGACTCGCCCTGAAACGAATAGAAGCCGAGCGCACCGTCGGTTAGCTGCTTTGTGACGTAGATGATCTGGCCCGTGTGCATCGAGAAATGCTCGACCGCGTGGTAAACGGCCTCGAAGACCGTTATTTCGCGGCCCTGGACGGTAATCTTTCGCGAAAGCGCGTCAGGATTCAGCCGCTCCAACGCCCGGTCTACCTCGTCGAGGGTATCGGACAGCATCTTTCGAAGATCTTCCTTCGAAAGGCCCTCTCTCGCCGCGAATTCCTCGTCGCGGATGCGAATGTCGGCCTCGCCGCCCGCACCGCTCACGATGTACTGTCGTATGTTGCCGGCGAGGTGGAGGATCAGGTTGCCGATGCTGTTGGAGCGCTCGTTGGGACGCCACCAGAGGGCGTCTTCGGTCACTTGGTCGAGACAGCGCTCGATTTTCGGGCGATATGACCGCTGCAGGTAGTGGCGTGAGGTCTTGATGAACGTGATTGCGGTGTCCATGGGCTGGTCGGTGGCGCGGGAATGATTCATCATCACGGAGCAAGTCGTTCGATGATCCAGTTATGTTCGGCATCGAGTCGATACCGGATGCGGTCGTGAAGCCGGTTCGGCCGGCCTTGCCAGAATTCGAGCTGGTGCGGTATTACACGGTATCCACCCCAGTTCTCGGGACACTGCACGTCGCAATCCTCGTGTGACTGTTCCGCTCGGGCGACGGCATC
Organism: uncultured Rhodothermales bacterium; assembly: GCA_964487555.1. GTDB lineage: Bacteria > Bacteroidota > Rhodothermia > Rhodothermales > VXPQ01 > CAZART01. The sequence goes on along the minus strand of CAZART010000005.1, from coordinate 8,118 downwards.
GACGAGCGTTTGGCGATTCGGTATCGGGCGGCTCTGGGGTGAGGCGATCGCTCCCACCTGGCTGCCTCGGGGACGGGTCGCAAAATAGGTGGAAGACTCCTCGAAGGTGGTGCGCTCGATCCGACCCTGAATGCGTACCTGACGGTCGAGCTCCGTCCACCAGAAAACAAGAGCGGCCCAGGGATTTTCTTCGATATCGCGGGCCTTCTGACTTCCATAATTGGTGAAAAACACGAATCCATCTTCATCGAATCCTTTGAGCAGCACGATGCGTGCTGAAGGCCGGCCCTTCGCGTCGGCCGTGGCCAGAGTCATCGCGGTCGCGTCGCGCACGTCGACGGTCGATACCTGTTCGAACCAGACTCGGAATTGTTCGATCGGATCGAGCGCCACGTCGCCCTCGTCCAGTGGAAGGTCTCGATATTCGCGCCGCTGGGCGGTCAGATCCATCTTCGCCAATCTTTTGCCTCGAATTCGCCTTCATTCGCATTAACTTCGACGTCCACGCGGTCGGTCGATCGCGCAACGCCGCACAACTTATCGCATTTTGTTTATGGATGCACGAGCGCCATCGATGACCCAACAAGCACGACGACTCGAAACGCTGCTCGCGCAGACAGGATGTGATCCGGACTTGCCTTCGGGGGATCTCGTCTCACCTATTCATCTCTCGACCACGTTCAAACGCGCTGCGGATGGTTCGTACCCGGGCGGCTTCATGTACAGCCGCAACGACAATCCGAACCGGCGGCAATTCGAGACGACGATGGCGGCTCTGGAGGGTGGGGCGGCCGCCGCAGCATTTGCTTCGGGTATGGCGGCAACGAGCGCCGTTTTCCAGTCGCTGAGGCCGGCCGATCACGTCGTCATACCGGACGACGTGTATTACGGCGTCCGACGGCTGCTGGATGAAGTGCTCGTCCCCTGGGGGCTTACGTATTCCGACGCCGATTTCACCCGTCCGGATGCCGTCCGCGCCGCATCTAATGAGGCGACGCGACTCGTCTGGGCGGAAACACCGTCGAATCCGATGTCAAAAATCACGGACCTCGCAGCGGTCGCCGCCGTCGCACACGACGCCGGCGCCCTCCTCATCGTCGATAGTACCTGGACGACGTCGTTGCTGCAGCGGCCGATCGAGCACGGGGCCGATCTCGTCATGCACTCTGTGACGAAATATCTCGCCGGTCATTCGGACGTTCTCGGCGGCGTGGTCGTGAGTCGGGGCGCCGACGAGTTTTTCGACCGGATACGCGGATATCAGATCTCGGCGGGGCCGGTTATGGAACCGTTTTCCGCCTGGCTGGCCATGCGCGGTATGCGTTCACTCGGCGCGCGGATGGCCGTACACTGCCGCAACGCCGGAGCCGTCGCCGAGCACGTGCGTGTGCATCCGCGGGTGCGGACGGTTCACTATGCCGGTCTCGAGGATCATCCCGGCCACGAGACCGCGGTTCGGCAGATGGATGGCTTCGGAGGGATGCTCTCAATTCAGGTCGACGGCGGCGCCGAGGAGGCGCTCGCCGTCGCCGCGCGGACGCAGGTTTTCCGCCGCGCCACCAGCCTCGGCGGTACGGAGAGTCTGATCGAACACAGGGCCTCCATCGAAAAGCAGCCGAGCGCCACGCCACAGAATCTTCTACGTCTGTCGGTAGGCCTGGAGCATGTCGACGACCTTCTTGAAGATCTCAATCAGGCGTTGGAATGATCGCGTCAGGCTCAAAGGGGCAAGGATCTTGCATCCGGACCGGCAGGTATGGATGGCCGCCGCAATCAACACACGTTATCACGTCCCGAGGTTAATGAGACTTCCATTCGTACTTGCTCGCCGGTTCGTAGCCGGAGAAACGCTGAAGGAAACGCTTCCCGTTGTGAAGGATCTCAACGCCCGCGGCATGCGCGTCGCGTTGGATCTGCTCGGCGAGTACGTAGATGATCACGAAATTGCCGATGCAGCCCGGGACGCTTACATCAATCTCGTTCACACGGTCGCCGAGGAGCGTGAAAAGCATGGAATGGACGCGAACGTCTCGATCAAACTGTCCCTGATGGGCCAAAAGATCGACGAGGCCTTCTGCCGCGAGAACCTCCGCCGGCTCCTGAAGACGGCGAAAGAGAAAGACGTGTTTATCCGGTTTGACATGGAGGGCAGCGACATCACGGAATCGACGCTCGCCTTCTTCGAGGAAGTCTTTCCCGATTATCCCGAGCACGTCGGCATCGTACTTCAGGCGTATCTCAAACGCACGGAGGGCGACGTGCGGCGGATGTGCGATCTTAATGCGCGCGTCCGAATGTGCAAGGGCGCCTACAAAGAACCCGCGGCCATTGCCTACCAGGATATGAGTCGCATCCGTGAGCGGTTTTTAGCCTACGCAAAGATGCTGATCGAAAATGCACCGTATCCCGGCATCGCAACGCACGACGATCATCTCATCGGCGCCGTCAAACGATTCGTCGCTGAGAAAAACATCTCAACGGAACGGTTCGAATTCCAGATGCTCTACGGCATCCGCCCCTCCACACAGGAGCAGCTCGTCGCCGAAGGGTATAATATGCGTGTCTATACGCCCTACGGCACGGAATGGGTGCCGTACTTTGCGCGCCGACTGCGCGAGCGGAAGGAGAATGTCTGGTTCGTCGTAAGGAATCTTTTTCGGAAATAAGACGCGGGTAGACGACGCAGGGAGGGGGTCGGCGGAACGGCGGCGGCTACCGCTCATCGAAAACCAGACTCAGCGTCCCGACGGCCTGTTTCTTTCGGAGGGTGAGCCGCGAGTCGTCTATCCGGTAATCGAAGACGCCACTGGCGAAAACCGGGAAGTGGCCGAGCGATGATCCGGAGGGTCCGCATGCCGCTTCCGTACAGCCAAGGCTGAGCACCAGTGTATCGGTCTTCCGGATATGATACGTTCCGTTGCAGTCGTTGCAATCCGACCGGCCACGAAGAACGCCCAACGTGTCAAATAGAAGGAAATACGTCTCATCGTCGTCCGGTTCCGTCACATCACCGGAGCGATCCACGTGATTCAACGTCCACGTCGGGCCTTCGAGCGGGAGCTCGTCAGGGCCCGAAAACAAGTCGCCACGGCACGCGGAAACCAGCAGCATCAGACAAAGGATACACGTGCGCGCTCGGGATTCCGCCATAGTAGATTCGTCGATTTTGGCCGTCCCGCACGCCAATCGCGCATCCGTCCGGCCGCGCATACTATAGAATTGGTTCGGCAACCTTACAAGCCAGAATCACGTCCCCGACCGCTACGCTCCGACAGAATTTTCATCACTTCACCCGCAGCCGCTGTCCCGGCTTGATTTTGTTGCTCGACCCCAGTCCGTTCAGCTGTCTGATTTGATTGATGCTGACGCCGTTGCTGTTGGCGATCGTCCAGAGGGATTCGCCGGAGCGGACTGTGTGGTAGACCGCGTCATTATCCGAGTCATCTTTCTGAGATGGCTCCTGGGATGGCTCGGAAGCCGCGGCCGTGTCCGTCGAACCGGTGGTTGCTTCAGGCTCCGCCGCCTCGTCTGTCCCGGCGATCATCGAGTCGCGCCCGGAGACACGGGGCTCTGCCGGGGTGGGCTCATCCGTGGCGGATACTTCGTTGATGACGCTCCTGACGCCGTCGACATCCTCAGCGACCCCGGCGGCGCGTCGCCGCTGATCCTGCGTCTTCACCTCGCCGCGAAGCATCACGCGTCCGTTCACGACGACCGGATCGAAGTCGAAAGAACGCAGCTCCCTCGCCTCTACCAGGGCCGTTTGGATTTTCGCGGCCACGGTGGCATCCTTGATGCGGCGCTCGACCGAACGCTCGTCGTCTATCTCCTGGATCTCCTCTTCGCCGGCTGTGCCAAGGCGGTCGATCTCTTCTTGAAAAGCCTCTTCTTCGGCCTGGGGATCACCGGCCTCCTCCGCGCAGCCCGCAAGGACGAAAAACGAGGGAACGAGAGCGACCCATAGGACGGCGATGGACGCTCGCACGACGTCAATCCGTCTTTTCGACGAGTGTTTCGGCCTTGTCACTTTCGACGGCGGCAGCAGCATGATATTCCGTTTCGGTTCTGGGCGAATCGATGACACCGTGCTCGGCCAGCCAGCGTTCGGCGTCGATGGACGCCATGCAACCGGTGCCCGCGGCCGTGACGGCCTGGCGGTAGACGTGGTCCTGCGCGTCGCCGCTGGCGAAGACGCCCGGGATGTTCGTGTACGTGGAGTCCGGGCGCGTTTTGATGTAGCCCTGATCATCCATCTCGAGCCATCCCTCAAAAATCTCCGTGTTCGGCTTGTGGCCGATCGCCACGAAGAATCCCTCGACCGGTAGCGTAGACTCTTCGCCTGATTTCTTGTTCTTGAGCTTCAGGCCCTCCACGGCATTTTCGCCCAGAATGTCGGTAACGATCGTGTCCCACACGAACTCGATTTTTCCGCTCTTCAGCGCGCGTTCCTGCATAATTTTCGAGGCTCGCAGCTCACGGCGTCGGTGGATCACATAGACCCGGGTGGCGAAACGAGTGAGGAAGAGGGCTTCCTCCATGGCCGTGTCGCCCCCGCCCACGATGGCCACTTCAACGCCGCGGAAAAACGCGCCGTCACAGGTCGCACAGGCGGAAACGCCGCGCCCCAGAAGCCGTTTTTCGTTGTCGAGACCCAGGTATTTGGCGGATGCACCCGTCGATATGATGACGGTTTGAGCCCATATGGGCGTTTCGTCGTCAATCAGCAGGCGGAACGGCCGCCTCGACAAATCGACGGCTGTGACCGTTCCGTAACGCATATCGGCGCCGAACCGCGTCGCCTGTGCCTCGAAGAGTTGCATCATCTCGGGCCCGAGAATTCCCTCGGGAAAACCTGGATAATTCTCTACGTCCGTCGTCGTCACGAGCTGGCCACCGGGTTCGGGGCCCTGGAAAACGACCGGCTCAAGGTTTGCGCGGGCCGCGTAGAGTGCGGCGGTAAGACCCGCCGGTCCTGTACCGATGACGACGACACTCCGACTTTCGGCATCCGAAAAATCAACGTCGGCAAAGGCCGATAGATCAGGCGTTCCGTTCACGCTCATGATGGTGTGATGAGATTTACTGGATCAATCAGGGATTAAAATACTCCCAAAAATACGCCCGAAGAAGGCGACAAGCCGCTGCTTCTCGCGCTTCTTCGGGCATCAGCGATTCGCTGACGAGTGAACGGCGCACACACAACGGAATGCAGCGCCTTCGATTGAGATCTACGCAGGCTGCGACGTAAGCGACTCGAGCTTCTCAGCCAGCGCCTTCTTGGAGGAAGCGCCGATGAGCTGGTCGACGACCTGACCGTCTTTAAAGAAGAGGAGTGTTGGTATCGAGCGAATACCAAACTGCATCGCCGTTTGTGGATTGTTGTCGACGTCTAATTTTACGACTTTCGCACGCCCGTCAAACTGAACAGCGAGTTCTTCAATCATCGGCGCAATCATGCGGCACGGACCGCACCACGTCGCCCAGAAATCCACGAGCACCGGCTGATCAGAGCCAATCACTTCGTTCTTAAAGTTGCTATCGGTAACGGTGAGCGGCTTCTTTTCGGCCATTTTATACCTCGATTATCAGATTCAAATCTCATGTTCCCCAACAACGCGTATTAGTAATCAAACCGCGCATCATGTTACAACCGGAGCATCTCGGGCGGGTTTCTTCGATCGAGTCGCAGGAGCCTCGAAGAACGTAAGAAGGACACGCTAACGCTCCATATAGGACGGAATCGTAGAATTGTACGGCTCGGCCAGAGCGGACGCCGGTACGTCGATCGCGGTAGCGCCGCTCGCACGCACGCGAAACGCCCGTCGCGTGACCGTTCCAATGCGGGTGACTCGCACGCCATCCACCTCGATCTCGGCCTCCGGCGGCGCGCTGAAGACGATTCGAGACTGCGCTTCCCCGAACAGGACGGCATCCAACCGAACCTCTGCCGATTCCAGATCGATGTCGGCGCCCAGCCCCTCGCTGTGCAGCACACATTCCGCAAGGCATACGGCGAGGCCGCCGTCGGAGACGTCATGGGCGCTGCGAACGATGCCGCTGCGGATCAGCCGCAGCATCGAGTCCTGCACGGCGCGCTCCTCCTTGAGATCGAGGTGCGGCGCATCGCCGGCGATTGTTTCATGCACGAATGATAGATACTCCGATCCGCCAAGATCCTCACGATGCGTCCAGTCGGTCGGCGTCATGAGATAAACCGCGTCGCCTTCCTTCTTGAACGGAACGGTAGTTACGTCCTTTCGGATGTCCTCAACGATGCCGAGCATTCCGATCGTCGGAGTTGGAAAGACCGCGCCCTCGGGATTTTCGTTGTAGAACGACACGTTCCCGCCCGTGACGGGCGTCTCGAACGCATTGCAGGCGTCGCCCATACCACCCACCGCTTCCTTAAACACCCAGTAGACTTCGGGCTTGTACGGATTGCCGAAGTTCAGGCAGTTCGTGATGGCCACCGGCTTGCCACCGGCGCAGACGACGTTGCGGGCGGCCTCGGCGACGGCAATCCGGCCGCCTCGCCGCGGATTCAGATACACATACCGCCCGTTGCAGTCGGTTGTCACGGCCAGCCCCTTGTTCGTGCCTTTGATGCGAACGACCGCCGCATCACTGGGACCGGGTCCGACGAGGGTGTTCGTGCGGACCATCGTGTCGTATTGCTCAAACACCCAGCGCTTTGAGGCAATGTTGGGCGAGCCGAGCAGTAGGAGGAGGGTCTCTGCGGCGTTCTTGCTCGAGACATCCTGGATCATCTCGAGGTTGAGTGTGAGCGCGTCGAGATAGTCTGGGCGTTTCGTCTCGCGGAAGTACACGGGAGCACCACCGCCGAGTACGAGATGGTCGGCCTCCACGTCGCCAACCAGCTCGCCATGCCAGTAAAGCTTCACACGCGGCTCGTCGGTCACTTCCCCGATCTTCACCGCATGCAAATCCCACTTCTCGAAGATCTCTTCGATCTCGTGCTCCCGTCCCAATTCGCAGACGATCAGCATGCGCTCCTGGCTTTCGGAGAGCATAATTTCATACGGGGTCATCCCCTCCTCACGCACGGGCACCCTGTCGACGTGAAGAATCATTCCGCTCTCGCCTTTCGCGCTCATCTCGCAGGACGAGCAGGTGAGTCCGGCCGCGCCCATGTCCTGAATTCCGACGACAGCGCCGCTCTCAATGGCTTCAAGCGAGGCTTCGAGTAGAAGTTTTTCGGTGAATGGATCACCAACCTGTACGCTCGGCCGCTTCGCCTCACTCGCCTCCGAGATCTCCTCGGAAGCGAACGTTGCGCCATGAATGCCGTCGCGTCCCGTGGATGAACCGACGATGTAGACCGGATTGCCCGCACCCTTCGCGATGGCCGATGCGGTCTGGCCGGTCTTTACCACCCCGACGCTCATGGCGTTGACGAGTGGATTGCCCTCGTACGATTTGTCGAAGTAGACTTCGCCCCCGACCGTCGGGACGCCGAACGAATTACCGTAATCGCCAATGCCGCGCACGACGCCGTCGAAAAGGTATCGCACGCGCGGATTTTCAAGTGAGCCGAATCGCAGAGAGTTGAGCGAACAGATCGGACGGGCACCCATCGTGAAGATGTCCCTCTGAATACCGCCAACGCCGGTCGCCGCGCCCTGGTACGGCTCTACGGCGGACGGATGGTTATGCGATTCGATCTTGAAGGCTACGGCCAGTCCGTCGCCGACGTCCACGAGGCCGGCGTTCTCTTCGCCCGCACCGACGAGCAGCGCGCCACCCTCTCGTGGCAGGGTCTTTAGGACGGCGATCGAGTTCTTGTAGGAGCAGTGTTCACTCCACATTACCGAATAGATGCCGAGTTCGACGAAGCTGGGACGATGCCCGAGTTTTTCGACCATCCACTCATATTCTTCCTCGGTCATCCCGTGCTCGCGGGCCAGTTCGAGCGTGACCTCCGGCTCCAGAATGGTCGTCTCACTCATGTATTCGCTCAAATCAGTGTCCTGTGTCGGTGCGCGAAGGCATGTGTCGGTGCGCGGAGGCATGTGCCCGTGCGCGGAGGCATGTGCCGCTGCATGGCGGCGCGTGCCGGTGTCGCCGCGGCGCGTGCCGGTGTCGCCGCGGCGCGTGCCG
>CAZART010000004.1:77077-110342 GCA_964487555.1 uncultured Rhodothermales bacterium | reverse complement strand
GTTACGAGAAAACGTATCGCCTGGAAATAGCGGCAGCCGATGGAAGAGGCAGCCATGTCGAAGTCGCCGTCCCGCCGATGGTAAGGCCGATTCTGGGTACGCCGGGGATCGAATCCGGCGTCGTTCTGACACCGGTGAAGCTGGAAGGGGACGCGCCGCGCCTGCTGAAGGTTGAAGTGACGTTTATGGGGAAGGTGAACGAGGATCCTACCCCGCCACCCCGCCCCCGGAATCCGACGTATGAAGTCACGCTTTCGTATGATGGCCGGCTGGAGAAAACTTCCGGCGGTTGGAGGATCCCGGTCGATCTGAACGAGGGATTTGATGCCGTACACGCAGAGATCGGTCTTTATGTACCCCATGGCGTAATCGAGCGATTCGGAATCGACCTACTACTGATTACGCTCGACCTGATCGTGGCCAATGCCGATTGGTCGCCGCCGGATGGTGCCGTTGATCCTCTGGCGCTGGCCCACCCGGCCGTGATGACAAACGTCCAGAACGGCTACGGCTTTGTAGGGGCGGGCTACCGTGCCCGCCACCAGTGGCGGCCGACGGGCGAGTTCAGGGAAGCTGCCGGCTTCGTCCTTCCAGAGTAGGTATGTTGCCCCACCCACTCTCTGACGCCACATTCCCAACAGCTATTAAGTGACTGAATGTCTCTAATGAACCTTTTCCGGCAGCACCACGACCGCTCAGAAAAGCGAACCCACTTGGTACAGTGGGTGCTCTGTCTATCCCTGGGCGTTGTGGCGTTTACGGTGACGAGCGCGCACGCACAATCGGCGCGCCTCGGTGGGTTCGTAACCGATGAGAAGAGCGGCCAGGCGCTCGAACTCGTCAACGTCTCGCTCGAGAATGAGCAGGGTGTCCTCCGCGGCGCCGTCACCAATGCCGACGGCCTCTATCAGATCCCGCGCATTTCGCCGGGCCGGTACGTCTTACGCGCCTCGTACATCGGCTATGAGACGTATACGGATACCGTGGACCTGGAACCCGGGGAGGTGAGCACGCGCAACATTGTATTGGTCGCGGATCGGGCCGGACTCGATGAGGTGGTGGTGGAGACCGAGCGCACGAGCGGAGCGGCACGCGTGACGGCGGGACAGCAGACGATCCGCCCGAGGGAGATCGAGATGATTCCGGCGCCGGACGTTACGGGTGACCTGGCCTCCTATTTGACGACGATGCCGAGTGTCGTGACGACGGGGGACCGGAGCGGGCAGTTTTTCATCAGGGGCGGAGAGCCGTCGCAGAACCTCGTGCAGCTCGACGGCATGATGGTCTATCAGCCTTTCCACATACTGGGCTTCTACTCTGCTTTCCCGTCCGACATCATCAACCGCGCAGACGTGTACGCCGGCGGCTACGGCAGTCGTTTCGGCGAACGCGTCTCCTCGGTGGTCGACGTGAGCGCGCGTGAGGGCAACAAACGACGCTTCGGGGGAGTGGCCAGCATCTCGCCGTTCATCGGTACGCTCCTCCTGGAGGGGCCGCTTGTCCCGAACCGAATCTCCTTTCTCGCCTCTGTGCGTCAATCACTCGTTGAGCAGGGGGCCGAGCGGATCGTCTCGGACCGACTGCCGTTCGATTTCGGAGATGCCTTCGCCAAAATACACGCCGAGGTGAGTCCCAGAAGCCGGCTCTCCGCAACGGCGCTTCAAACGCACGATCGGGGAACGCTCCACGAAGAAATCGGCCTTCAAGAGCCGGACGAGATTCGCTGGTGGAATAAGGCCGCGGGTCTGCGCTACCTGATGCTCCCCCGACTACTTCCCGTATCCGCGGAATTTCGACTCGCCTATTCAAGCTTTGGGAGTGAGTTTGGTCCTTCCGAGGAGGCGCTGCGCTCGACGGATATCAGCAACGTCCTGATCGCGCTGGATGCCACGTTCCACGGGGCGAGAACCGACGTCGATGCCGGCTGGTCCCTACGAATGATTAACTCAGACTCGGAGCTCGGCGGCATCTTTCAGAATGCTGAGATCAAAAAAGCGGCCATCAACCACCTCGGTTTCTACGTCGAGCCGGAGTTCACCTTCGGCGCGCTACGCGTGCGCCCGGGCTTGCGGATGGAATTCTACGCGATACAGTTCGATCCTGTGCTGGAACCGCGTCTGCGTCTGGTGTGGGAACGCGGCGTGCACCAGGTGAGTGGCGCGGCGGGTCTCTATCACCAGGAGATCGTCGGTCTCGTCGACCAACGCGACGCCGCGAGTGTCTTTACGACGTGGACGAATGTGCCTCGCTTCGATCCGCGCCTGGCGGAAAACTTTGGGGGCAAGGTGCCTCGAGCCGCACACGCGATCCTTGGCTACCGCGGCACGCCGACGCACTGGCTTGAGTTCTCCGTCGAAGGCTTTTTCAAGAAGTTAGACAACCTCTACGTGGCCCAATGGACGCCGTACCCGCACATGACGACCCAGCTGCAGCCTGCCACCGGCCGCGCCCTCGGCTTCGACGCCAGGGTGGAGTTGCGGCGGTCACGGCTCTACGGCGCGGTGACGTATGGCCTGTCCTCGACGCTTTATGATGCCCAGCAAGCGGAGCTTCCGCTCTGGTTCGGCGAGGAATCGATCCGCTACCGGCCACCGCACGACCGACGGCATCAGGTGAACGCCCTTCTGAGCCTCGAGCTCTACGGGTTCGATCTGAGCGCGCGGTGGGCCTTCGGAAGTGGTTTGCCGTTCAGCCGGCCTGAAGGGTTCGACGGCTTCGTGGCGGTAAACGACGTCGACATCCGCCCCGAAACGCTACGTTGGCGTCGCGCCATCTACGGCCGCCCCTTCAATGCTGTGCTGCCCACGTATCACCGGCTGGACGTATCGCTAGAGCGAACGTTTACGCTGAATCGATTCCAGTTTACCGTGATGGGGAGTCTCATCAACGCCTACGACCGCAGGAACATCTTCTATGTGGACGTCTTCACGTTGCAGCGCGCGGATCAACTGCCATTCCTTCCGTCCGTGGGCCTGAAAGTCGATACGAACGGAAACTGATGATGCGGCATTCACTCTACAGGATAGCGGCAGGTGCATTCCTTGCTCTCGCCCTTCTCGGCTGTGAGGAGGATATCGTGCTGGTGGACGGCAGCGATCGCGCCTTCACGCTCTACGGCGTCCTGAATCCGACGGTGGACACGCAGTTCGTCCACGTCTTTCCCGTCGAGGGGAAGCTGGAGTCTTCGCGTGAGGAGGCACTCGCGGCGCACTTCACATCGTTCGAGCTTGAGACCGGTGAGACACTTGTCTGGTCTGACTCGCTCGTCCGCGACCAGTTGGGCCACTACGGCCACGTCTTTTGGGCCCCGGTTCGGGTGGAACACGAGCACAATTATCAGCTGGAAATAGAGGCGCCGGATGGCACGGCCAGCCGCGTCGACGTCGAGGTCCCACCGGTGGTAAGGCCGCTGCTGGGTACGGCGACGATCGAAAATGAGCAGGTCATTACACCGGTGAGGCTGGAGGGAGAGGCGCCGCGCCTGTTGAGGGTGGAAGTGACGCTCATGGGCAGAACGATTCTTGGCTTTACCCCGTCTAATATTCCCGAGTATCTCGTCAGAGAGGCTACACTCTCTTATCACGAACGGGCGGAGAAGACCGCGGACGGGTGGAGCGTTCCGGTTGAGCTCAGGGAAGGTTATGATGCCCTGTTCCGGGCGCTCGGCAGCGAGTTACCCGATCCGGATGCCATTCTCGAGCACGGGATTGAGCTGCTTCTGGTCACCGTGCACGTGATCATTGCCAACGACGAGTGGTCGCCGCCGGGTGGATTGTTCGATCCGCTGGCGCTGGCGCATCCCGACGTGATGACGAACGTCGAAAATGGATACGGCTTCGTTGGAGCCGGATACCGCGTCCATCACAGTTGGCGGCCGCCGCTTCCATTCCGGGAAGCCGCCGGTTTCGTATCGCTATTATAGTACACGTGCATCAAGGCGTCTTTCCGAGGCTGCGCGACGCCTTATTCCCACCGTCCCATCGGTCGGTCATCGTGCATCCTTTTCTCGGCACGTCAGCGTCTTTATTTTAGCCGATGAGGCGAAGAAAGCGTTACATACGTCTCCCGAAACGGCAGCGTCGGCTCGTCGGCGTCGTGGTCGCAGGCTATGCGATCATCCTTGTGAACAGCCTCCTGCTGCTGCTCTTCGACCGGTCCACGGCCCTGATCTACATGAGCAATGTGCTTCTGCATATCTGCATGGGCCTCCTTCTCGTTCCGCCGGTCATCGTGTTTCTGGTGATGCATCTGATGAAGATGCCGTTCCGGCTAAACTGGCGTGCGACCGGCGCCGGCGCATTTACCGCAGCCTCGCTCATGGCGCTAATGGCCAGTGGAATTGCACTCGTGGCGCTGGGCTCGTCCTACGGCGACCGGTGGATTCTCTGGCTGCACATCGCGACGGCGATTACCTCTATTTTGGGTTTCGTGCTCCACGTGTCGCTGAAGAAGGGGCTCAGATATCATTTCCTTGATTGGGGTGAGAGCTGGAAGAAGGGCACGGTTGCGGCGGTGCGGCATCCCGTTGGGATCACGATGGCGGCGGGTCTCGCGCTGACGGTGCTGGTCGCCGTCGTACCGTGGCTGAGTTCGCGTCACGACGTGTACGTCGCGGAGGAGGAAGGCATCATCCGCGAAGAATCGCAGGCGCTGTTGGCACACGACGGCTTCTTTGAGGAGATGGATCTGGCACGCTCGGAGACGTGCGGCCAGGAAGGATGCCATCCGGACATCTACGAGCAGTGGTCTGAATCGATGCACCGATTCTCCTCTTTTAACAACCCCTATTACAAGAAAACGGTCGAATACATGGTGTCGCGGAGCGGCACGGAGCCGGCCCGATGGTGTGCATCGTGCCACGATCCGGTCCTCCTTTTTTCGGGCCGTTTCGAAGAAGCGCCGATCGACGTCGATCATTGGACGGCGCACGAAGGCCTCACGTGTCTCTCGTGCCATGCGATCGAGGGTCTGCGCGACGTAAAAGGCAACGGTCGCTACGTCATCGCGAGGCCGGACGAGTATCCGTTCGCGCGCGCTGAAAAAGGGACGGGCAGGTGGGTGCACAACGTGCTGATTCGTGCAAAGCCGGAGCCGCACCGGCGCGCGATGCTCAAGCCGGTGCACACGATGCCGGAACTGTGCGGCACGTGCCATAAGGTCGGTGTGCCGCCGGAGGTCAACAACTATCGATGGAAACGGGGACAGAACGAGTACGACGCCTGGCACGCCAGCGGCGTCTCCGGTAACACCGTTCGGTCGTTCTATCTTCCGCCAGAGCCTAAACCGTGCTCGTCATGTCACATGCCGCTGGTTGCTTCGCAAGACCAGGGGAACGACGACGGATTCGTTCGCAGTCATCGATTTGCGGCCGCAAACACGGCTATCGCACACCTGAACCGGCATGACAACCAATTCGAGGCCGCTCAGAATTTTCTCGAAGGCGGAGTCGCCTCCGTGGATGTTTTTCGCGTGGTGGTCAACGGCCGAGCCTACGATGCTCAAGATCCGATGCCGGTGCTTCGAGAGGGCGACCATGTTGAGGTCGACGTCGTTATCCGAAACATAGGTGTCGGGCACATGCTGCCCGGCGGGACGAACGATTCCAATGAGCTCTGGCTCGAATTGACCGCAAAAGAAGAGGGCGGTCGTTCCATCCTGGCGTCGGGCGCTGTCGCGGACGACGGGTCGGTGGATTCTACGGCGCACTTCCTCGGGGCCGTGCTCGTCGATCGCGCGAGTCAAGCGATCGATAAGCGTAATGTGCAGGACTGGATCACCAATGTATACGTGAATGTGATCGGACCGGGTGCGGCGCGGGTCGTGCACTATCGATTTACGGTGCCGGGCGGTCTGCGCATCGCCCGGCTCGACGCCGCGCTGAAGCATCGAAAGTTCAAGTGGTACTATAACCAGTGGACCTTCAGCGGCTATCCCATATCCGACGACTCCCTCGTTTCAGCCGTGATTGACCGGCGCGAGTGGCGCGTGGACCCTTCCGTGGCACCCGACCTTCCAATTACGACGTTGGCTGCGGATCTTCGGCAGGCCGACAACAGGGAGGATTCCGCCCGCCCCATCTGGGAACGGTGGAACGATTACGGGATTGGACTTCTGCTGGAAGGCGATACGCGGAGTGCGCTGACGGCCTTCGAGCGCGTGGCCGAAATCGATCGGGCCAATCCGGAAGGCCCGATCAACATGGCACGCGTCCTGCTGGAAGAAGGGCAGCTCGAGCGCGCGATGGCGGCACTGACCGAGGCGGAAGATCGGCGCCCGGGCTATTTGAAGACGGCCTATTTCCGCGGCGAAGTGTACAAGGCATCGGCCCAGTACGACGATGCGCTGGCCGAATGGATGCGCGTTTATGAAGCCTATCCGCAAGATCGCGTGCTGCTGCAGAACGTGGGACGAGTGCACTACCTGGCGGGCCGGTATGAAGACGCCGTCGTATGGTTCGATCGCGTCTTGGCGATCGATCCCGAAAACGTAGGCGGCCTCTATAATAAGATGCTCTCACTCGGTGCCCTCGGCCGCGATGAAGCGTTTGCGCAGGTCCGGGCGCTTTACGCGTATCATAAGGACGACGAAGAGGCGCAGGCCGTGGCATCCCCCTACAAGAGGGCCCATCCGATGGACAACCGAGAGGCGCAGCTGCTACATGAACACGAGCTTCACGTCGTGCGCGAGTCCCCCGATGTCCTTTCTCCGGGATCGGCCGGATCCGGTGGGGATTCGAGTCCTCCATAGAGCATTCTTCGAGCGTATAATCAGTAGGACCGTATGAATACCCCTATACCTTTTCTGATAGTGGCCGGCATCTGTGTTGCCTCTGCGGCCGTGTCCGGCTGCGAGGTCGATACGGGCTCAAAGGCGGCTCCGCTTCAGCCGGCATCTTCTGCGTCGTCGGAGGCGAGTCCCGTAGCATTCGAGGATGTGACGGCCGAAGCCGGTCTCGGCGATTTTCGGCATGTGACGGGTGCATTCGGTGAGAAGTGGTTTCCGGAGGCCATGGGCTCGGGGGGGGCCGTCATCGACTACAACCGAGACGGCTGGCCCGACATTCTGCTTGCCGGGGGCGGCGCGTGGCCCGAGAGCCCGCAGCAGGTGGATTATGTCCTCTGGCTCTATCGCAACAACGGCGACGGAACGTTCTCGTTCGTTTCTGAGGAAGCCGGGCTGAAGGATGTGGATGCGTATAGCCTGGGTATCGCCGTGGCGGATTACGACAACGACGGCGACGAAGATTTCTACGTCACGACGCTTGGCGAGAATCTGCTCTTCCGAAACGATGATGGCGTGTTCTCAGAGGTCGGTGCCGAGGCAGGCGTTGCCGGTGAACCGGCCTGGAGCTCATCCGCCATCTTCTTCGACGCCGATCGCGACGGGCACGTGGATCTCTACGCGGGCAACTACGTGAAGTGGTCTCCCGACACGGATATCTTCTGCTCGCTCGACGGGACGACGAAGGGATACTGTACGCCGGAGACGTACGAGGGTATCGCGAATCGATTTTACCGAAACGACGGCGACGGCACCTTCACGGATGCCTCCGAGGAGGCCGGATTTCTTCCCGCGCCGGGAAAGACCCTGGGCGTAGCGGAATTCGACTTCAATCGGGACGAATGGCCTGATCTGGTGGTGGCCAACGACACCCAGCGCGACCTGCTCTACGTGAACAATGGAGACGGCACGTTCGCCGAGCGCGGCGCACAAAGCGGTGTCGCCTACGACGAAAACGGCAGGGCGCGTGCCGGCATGGGGATTGATGCAGGTGTCGTGGACACGACCGGGGAAGCATCCGTGTTTGTCGGCAACTTTTCGAAAGAGATGATCGGGGTCTATCGACACATCGGAAATGGGCTTTTCATTGACCGAGCGGCTGTTTCCAAGATCGGCCGGCCCAGCCTTCGGACACTGACATTCGGGCTATTCCTCTTCGACGTGGATCTCGACGGCGATCTGGATCTTTTTGCGGCGAACGGGCACGTGCAGCCCGAAATTGAGAGCACGCAGGAGGGGATCGGATATGCGGAGCCGCCGCATCTTTTCATTAACGATGGAAACGGCATGTTTGAAGATATGGCTCCGGCAATCGGCGGCGTGATGCAGCGGGCTATCGTCGCGCGGGGAGCCGCCTATCTGGATTTCGATAGGGACGGGGATCTCGATATTCTCGTCACCGAAAATGACGGTCCAGCCGGTCTGTGGCGCAACGACCTCATCACGGACGGATCCGGCGAGACCGCTCACTTCGTGCGTGCACGTCTCGAGGGCCGAGAAAGCAATCACAGCGGACTCTCCTCCCGAGTCGTGGCCGTGGTGGACGGCAGGCGGATGGAGCGTCGCGTGCGATCAGGTTCCAGCTATCTGGGTCAGTCGGAGCTGCCCGTCACATTCGGAGTTGGCCCGTCGCTGATGATCGACTCGCTGATCGTGACGTGGCCCGGCGGGAAGGTGGATTCCTTTGCGGATGTGGCCGTAGATCGGGAATATAGGATCGTGGAGGGAAGCGGTAGTCTGGAGCCGGTTCCCCTTCGTGGAACCGCGCATACGGCCGCGCGAGTGCAATGAGGGATGGCCCTTGACTGGCGCCGGTGGTACCGTCCCATCGAATTCATTTGGCAGGAGAACCGTAGAAGCGGACTTGGGCGTCGACGTCCGGGTAGTATTTGTTGATGAAGGCGAGCCCTGCGTCCTGTCCCAAGACCGAGATGGTGGTGGCGAGGGCATCCGACAGCATGCCGTTGGATGCCATGACGGTTGCAGCATCGCGGCTGGTAAGCCCGAGTCCGGTACGTGCGTCTACGACGTGCGAGTAGCGGATACCTTCAATTTCGACGAACTGCTCGGTGTCTCCGGACGTCGACAGCGCGGCATGTTCGATAAGCAGGTCCTTTTTGCTCGAATCGGCGAGCGACGCGCTTACGTGCCAACCGTCGGCATCCGGAGGTGCGCCGCTCACGACGACGTCCCCTCCGAATTCGATGAGGGCCCTGTTAACGCCGCGGCTCTTTAACGCCGCGATCGCCTCGTCGGCGGCATATCCCTTTGCGATTCCACCGAGATCGAGCTGCATCCCCGGTGCGGTCAGCTCCACGGTCTGCTTCTCGGGATTCAACTTCATGAGGCCGGGGCCCGACCGGCGTCGCGCCTCTTCCAGCGCCGTAGAATCGGGGAGGATCTTCGTTCGCCGTGTCTCTCTCCAGAGGCGCACGAGCGGCCCGATCGTCACGTCGAAGGCGCCATTCGACTGCTCAGCGAGACGCGCGGAGGTGGCGAGCACGCGGAAAAGATCGTCACTCACCGGAACGGGGCCTTCGCCGGCGCGTCTGGAAAGTAGCATCAGTTCGCTGCTGCTCCGGTAGTCGCTCATGATCTGATCGAGCTCGGCAACGCGGTCGTAAGCGGCTGCCGCGGCACTACGGGCGGTGCCGGCATCGGGTGCGTACAGCACGATGCGTGCTTGTACGCCCATATGCACCTGCTTATATTCGAACCGTCTCAATTCCGATTGCCCTGACACGTTTTCCGGATCGAGAAGGGCTATACCCAGGAAGGCAATGATGAGTATGCCGACGCGTGCTATCATTTTAGTTCTGTCGATTGGTCTGACCGCCTGTGGATCATCGTCGGCTGTGACGGAACCCGCCGATTTCGGGGAATCCGCCGAAGATACGGAGGCGACGCCTCCCGGCGGTACCGAGGTTATGGTCCATCAGGATCGGCTTGATCTCGAGCCCTACCAGCTTGAATTTGAAGAGGCACTGGTCGCAGTCGATATGATCCCGATTCCTCCCGGTTCCATCATCATGGAGACCGAGGACGGCGTTGAAAGGGTCGACGTGGGGTCCTTCTGGATCAGCAAGACGGAGGTGCCGTGGGAGCTGTTCGATATGTATGCTTTCGGTGATGATGCTGAGGACGGGCTGCCTGATTCGGTCATCATCGTTCGTCCGAGCAAGCCCTACGGTGCACCGGACCGTGGCTTCGGTCACCGGGGCTATGCGGCCATCTCGATGTCGTATGTCGTTTCGCTGGAATTCGGGCGATGGCTCTCCTTGATGACGGGAGATACGTACCGCATACCAACCGAAGCGGAATGGGAATATGCGTGCCGAGCCGGCAGGGAAAGCCGAATTTCGCCCGAAGAGTTGGACGAGCACGCCTGGTATTGGGATAACGCTTTTGACGAGACGCATCGGATCGGCGAGCTTGCGCCGAATAACTTCGGTCTCCACGATATGCTGGGCAACGCCGCGGAGTGGTGCACCGGCCTCGATGGGGAAGGGCTGGCATGTGGAGGCCACTACCTCAGCAAGTCCGATGAAGTGCACTGTGGTGCGCGATTGACGCCGTCCGAAAAGTGGCAGGAGACCGATCCCCAGATTCCGAAAAGCATGTTCTGGCTCACGGACGGCCCGTTCATGGGATTTCGAATTATTCGGGCGGAGTAGGGTTTACGGGTTCCGGTTTGTGGAAATGGCGTTGCCTTCAGGTTTTGGATGGCGGCGGCACGAGTGATAGATTGTTTGGCTACTAACATATTTTAATGGGGGTGCGTCATGAACGCTTCTGAAAAGGATGAAAGAACATCGGCCGCATTTTCGCGGCGGGATTTTGTGAAGACCGGTGCCGCTGCCGCTGCCGGGCTGGCGTTCATGCGTTCCGGCAATTATGCTTATGCAGCGGGATCCGACACCCTTCGCTACGGGCTGGTCGGGTGCGGCGGCCGTGGGACGGGCGCCGTTACCAACGCCGTCGAGGCCGACCCGGGCGTCGTGCTCGTGGCGATGGGCGACTTATTCGAGGATCACCTCGATGAGTCGCGCGGCAAGCTCACGGAACAGATCGGCGACAAATTCCAGGTTTCAAACGACGCGACGTTCGTGGGGTGGGATGCTTTCAAACACGTGATCGATCAGGATGTCGACATCGTCATCCTCGCGACTCCGCCCGTCTTCCGCCCCGAACATCTTCGGTACGCCGTCGAAAAAGGGCGCAACGTCTTCATGGAGAAGCCGGTTTCGATCGATCCTGTGGGCGCCCGCGACGTCATGGACGTCGGGGGGATCGCGACACAGAAGGGACTCGCCATCGTAGCCGGAACGCAGCGCCGGCATGAGAAGCAATATTTAGAAACAATCAAGCGCATCCACGACGGGGTGATGGGCGAGGTGATAGCCGGTCAGGTGTACTGGAATCAGGGCGCGCTCTGGAAGGTGGACCGGAAACCCGGGTGGTCGGACATGGAGCATCACGTCCGCAACTGGCTCTACTACACGCATCTGTCCGGTGATCACGTCGTAGAGCAGCACATTCACAACATCGACGTGGCGAACTGGGTCATCCAGTCTCATCCGACGAAGGCCGTGGGTGTGGGAGGCAGGCAGGTCCGGGTTTCTCCCGACTACGGATACGTCTTCGACCATTTTGCCGTCGACCTCGAATATCCGAACGGGGCGCGTGTACTGAGCATGTGCCGGCAGCAGGACGAGACGGCGCGGTACGTCGGCGAACATTTTCAGGGAACGAAGGGGACATCGAACGCCGCATCATGGATTCGCGGCGATAACACGTTTCGTTTTGAGGGGGAAAACCGTAATCCATACGTGCAGGAACATGTCGATCTGATCGCAAGCATACGTGCCGGCGAGCCGCTCAATGAGGCGCAGCAGATGGCGGAGACGAACCTATCGGCACTCATGGTGCGCGAGGCCGCCTACACGGGTCAGGAGGTGACGTGGGACGACATTATGACCTCGACCCAGAACCTCACGCCGCCGAAATGGGAATTCGACGAGGTGCCGATCTTCTCCGCTGCCGTTCCCGGCGAGACCAAGCTGAATCGCAGGCCGTGGGAAGATGGGGAGCCCCAGGCTTCAAATTAGGGATTGGGCCACGCCTCGAATTAGGGATTGGGCAGAGCGCCCCGCGTGTGTAAGTTAGCGGCGTGTGCCGGCGACCTTCAAAGGCGACGCGCCGGCGAATACCTTTCAGATCCGTTCGCTACGAAGCATGCTCAGTCACGATCTCGAGGGTACACGCTAAATCATACCAGATATGAATCGTCGTAAATTTGTCGCGTCATTAGCCGCGGCCGGCGTGGCATCGTCGGCGCTGGGGAAGGTTTCCGTCTCGGGGGGGTCGGCACCGATGCATTCATTCACGCTGGATTATGCTCCGCACTTCGGGATGTTTGAGCAGCATGCTGGTGGGGATCTGATCGATCAGATCAAATACATGGCGGACGTCGGGTTTCGATCGCTCGAAGATAACGGCATGAAGGGGCGGCCGGTGGATGTTCAGGAGAAGATCGGGGCCGAGATGGCGCGGCTGGGCATGAGGATGGGTGTCTTTGTGGCGCACAGTATCGACTGGCAGCAGCCCAATCTGGCGTCGGGCGACCCGGAGAAGCGCGAGCAGTTCGTGCATGAAATCCGTGAATCCGTGGAGGTAGCCAGGCGTGTTGGCGCAACGTGGATGACGGTAGTGCCCGGCCACGTCGATTTGCGGAAGGAGATGGCGTATCAGACCGTGAATGTGGTCGAAGCGCTGCGGCAGGCCGCCGAGATCCTCGAGCCCCACGGACTGGTGATGGTGCTCGAGCCGTTGAACTGGTGGACCAATCACGCCGGGCAGTTCTTAAGCGAATCACCGCAGGCTTATATGATATGCCGGGCCGTCGACAGCCCTTCGTGCAAAATCCTGTTCGACATCTACCACCAGCAGATCTCGGAAGGGAATCTCATCCCGAATATCGACAAGACGTGGGATGAAATCGCGTACTTTCAGATCGGCGATAATCCGGGCCGAAAAGAGCCGACGACGGGGGAGATCAATTACGCAAATGTGTTCGCGCACATCCATCAGAAGGGGTACGACGGTATTCTCGGCATGGAACACGGCAACGCAAAACCCGGAACGGAAGGAGAGCAAGCTGTGATTGATGCCTATGTGTCCGTGGATCCCAAGTAGGGTGATCCGCCAACACGGCTACACGTCGACCCGTTCGCTTCCTGCATCGATTGAGCGGTATATCGCCTCTATCACTCGCATGTCTCGCAGGCCCTCCTCGCCCGATACGCGGCTTTCGCGGTCTTCCATGATGCATCGGGCAAAGTCATCCATCTGAAAGACCTGTTCGTAGACTTCGGGAAAATCCATCGGTCCCTCGCTTGTACGGCCGGTGCGCTGGCCGTAATGGTAGGACGGGTCAATCTCCGCCCAGCCGCGTTCGGACATCATGTAGAGACGATTGATGCTGCCGGAGTACGACGTGCTGTGCGTGGATACCGCGCCGCCGGGGAAATCCATCTGCCAGAGGATCGTCTCGTAAATGTCGGTAAAGATGTCCGGGCGCGTGTTGAAGGCTTGCGCACGCAGCGCAACCGGCTCTTCGCCGATTACGTAGCGGGCTCCGTTGATCGCATAGATGCCGACATCCAGCAGAGCGCCGCCGCCCGCCATCTCCTTGCTGAATCGCCACGCCTCGGTAGCGCGGTACGTGAACGAGAAGCTCCCCTCCACGGCCGTTACGGGGCCGAACACCTCATCCTGGCCGAGGCGCATGATTTCCTGGTGGAAGGGATCAAAATGGAGGCGGTAGCCGACGGACAGCTTCACGCCGGCCTCGCGGCAGGCCTCGATCATCCGCTCGCAGTCGCGGACGGAAGTCGCCATCGGCTTTTCGCTGATCACGTGCTTGCCGGCTTGCGCAGCTCTGATCGCATACTCGGCGTGCATGCTGTTGGGCAGGACCACATAGATGATGTCGATCTCCGGGTTGTCGGCGATCCGGTCAAAGGTCTCGTAATTGTACACGTTCTTCTCGGGAATAGCGTACTTCTCCTTCCAGGCTTCGGCCTTCGACGGTGTGCCGGTTACGATTCCGGACAGACGGCAATGCTGTGTCTCCTGGAGGGCGGGCGCGAGCTGGCCTGTGGCGTAGTTGCCGAGGCCTACCAGCGCCACGCCGAGTTGCTGCTCGCGATACGCCAAGCGCCGAGCCGCGGAGGCGCGTGCCGGTGAACCGCCGAACAGTGTGCCGGCCAGCACGGCCCCTCCCGTCAGCCTCGCGGCGTCCGTGAGGAATTCACGACGCGTGTGAACGCCCGAGCCCTGATTGTTTGCGGGTGTGCTCATGGTCGATACCTTCCGTTTTTAGCGAACCTGGACGAATTCCCCTGAATGGTAGTTAGCATTGGCACGAACAATCAAGTCATCGTCGTGGGCGGATCGGAAGCGCCCGTTCGTGCAGTCCGTGTCACGTATGTGCAATCCATCTCAATATCCGAATCTGCAACCGGCCGCGTCAATTGAACGGATGAATGCATGGCCGATCCCCGTAAGGAAGCGTGGCCCATGGCGACGTATAAGGAGGGGATGGACGTACGGACCCCGCAAAACGAATTCACTGCGACGATATACATGGACAGACTTTTCAGCTTAGCGCTCGCCCTTCTTCTGGCCGCCGGGGCCACATCAATTCCAATTGATGCACTCGCGCAGCAGCGCGGCGGAACGGGCGGCACCATTTCCGGGATTGTGGTCGACGACGGCACGGGAGACGCCATAGAATCCGCCACCGTCGCCGTCTGGCGAAGCGCCGATTCGTCGCTCGCTACCGGCACAATTACGGGTGCCGAGGGCGAATTCGAAATCGAGGGCCTTCGGCCGGACGAGTATTACGTCAAGATCAGTTTCGTCGGCTTCGAGACGACTACGATCGACGACGTCACGCTCGGCCGCGGGAATATGACGGCGGATGTAGGCCGTGTTCGCCTCGTATCCGATACGGAACAGCTCGATGAGGTTCTGGTCGAGGAAGAACGCGACTTTATGGAGGTCGGCATTGACAAGACCGTCTACAACACGCGCGAGCAACTCGTGAGCGTCGGCGGGTCGGCGACCGACGTGCTGGAGAACATTCCGTCCGTTGAAGTGGACATCGACGGCAACATCAGCTTGCGCGGCAGCCAAAATGTCGCCATCCACATCAATGGCAAGCCGACGTCTATGAGTGGCGAGGCGCTTGCCAGTTTCCTTCAGGGACTGCCGTCTAGTGCGCTGGAACGGGTTGAGGTCATTCCGAATCCATCGGCCCGCTACGAGCCGGAGGGCATGTCGGGCATCCTAAACATCGTTCTTCGCCAGGATCAGGACCGAGGGTTCGGCGGTAGCGCGACGGTCGGCGGCAGCACGCAGTCCGAATACAACGCCTCGAGTCTGCTAAATTATCAGAGGGGCAACTGGAATTCATTCGTCAACTACAGCTTTCGTCGCCGGACGCGCGACTCCGAAGGTGACCGGTTCCGTCTCAACAAGTTTGAAGACCCGACGACGGCGCTGAGCCAGGACGATCTCGGCGAGCGCGGCGGCTTTTCGCATACCGTGAACGGCAACGTGGATTACTCGCTCAGCAAGAACAGCACGCTGTCGTATTCGTCCATGGTCAGCCGGAGAACGGGTAATTCAAACGGCCTCGTGGCGTATCGGGTCACGGATGCCAATGAAGACCTTATCCGACGGTATCGCCGTGAGACCGGCTCGGATCGGTTCGATCTGAATTTCGATCAGCGCCTAAGTTTTCAGCGAATCGTTGACCCGGGTAGCAATGAGCTCTCGGCCGAGGTGCAGTTCGAACACGAGACCGAAAGCGACGAGTCGATCTATGAGCAGCAGGATCTAACGATGTCGGGTGATCCCGCCGATCAGACGCCGGAGCTGCAGGCCGTAGAGCAGGACGAAAAGAACATGGAGATCTCGGCCAAGGTGGATTACATTCGGCCGCTGGGTAACGGCAAGCTGGAAGCCGGCTACAAGGGCGATTTCGAGAGCCTGGACAACAGCTTCTATTCGGAGTCGTTCGATCACGAGGCCGGCGGATATGTCCCCGACGTATCGTTGAACAACTCGTTCATTTACGACGAAGTGATAAATGCAGCCTATGTAATGGGCAGCCAGGAGCTTGGCCGATTCGGTGCGCAGGTGGGTGTTCGGATGGAGCAGGCGTACACGACGTTCGATCTGACGACTACAAACGAGACGTTCAACAATAGCTACTTCAGCATCTTCCCCAGTGCGCATCTGAGCTACGCCCTGCAGGAAGGGAACGAGGGTCGGAAGCAGATTCGCCTGGCTTATAGCAAGCGCGTCAGACGTCCCAACACGTGGCAGATGAACCCGTTCGATGACTTCGAGGATCCCCTCTTTCGGCGGGTTGGAAATCCGTACCTGACTCCGGAATACACGCACGCGTTCGAAGTGAGCTACGTTCAGTTTACGGGTGCCGCCACGCTTTCGATCAGCCCATATTTTCGACGGACGGTCGATGAGATCAGCTGGCACCAGAATTTGACGGACGACGGCGTGTCGATCGTCACGTTCGAGAACTTCGACACGAGCGATTCGTGGGGGGCGGAATTGAACGGCTCGCTTCGTTTAGGTGAATGGATCAATCTGAATGCGAACTTCAACGCGTACCGCGTGGTAACCGATGGTTCCAACGTCGAGAGCGATCTGGGCAACGATGCGCTCGGCTGGTCGGCTCGGGGCAACGGCATGATCAATCTCGGGTCGGGATTGGCGCTGCAGCTCTCCTACTTCTACCGTGCGCCGATGGACATCGAGAACGGACGAATCGGTTCCTTCTCGCGCACCAACCTCGCGATCCGGCAGCAGCTCTTCAATCGCAAAGCCAATCTCAGCGTGCGGTTGAGCGACCCGTTCGACGTGTCGGGCTTTCGTATCCAGCGTGAGGATGAGCGCTTCCTCCAGCGGTCGTTCCGCAGCTGGGATTCGCGGCAGGTTTCGCTGACTTTTACGTACAATTTTGGCAACCGGCAGGAGGAGCGTCGCAGGCGCGGGGAGTTCGAGGGCGGTGAGGGGAACGGTGAGGGCATGGAAAACATGCAGTGATTCGTCGATCTTCAGGGCACCGCCCGGATGGGGAGAGGTGACAATCATCAGAACGACCCGTGCGCAATGAGGCGAGTCGACGAGGATTCCGACAGGCCCGCGCCATTGAAGACGGACGGGAGCAATGCATTCGCTCGTCACTCGATGGCCGTCCGGATTCCCGGGATTATCGACGAGGTAATTGAGCGGAATGCCGGCTATTCCGCCGCCGTCGTTGATCGTTTGACGCGTCTCCGCGATGAAATCGCGGGAAATGAATCGATCAGGCTTTTTGAGGCGCCGGCTCCGGACTACGATGTCTGGGCGGCGCGTTTTGGCGCTTTTGAAGGGGAAACGTGGCTTGGGACGGAGTGGTTCTTTGCCGAAATGCTCTCGTATCGGCTGATCATGGAGGCGGTCGGTTATTGGGCGACGCTACGCGATCCGTTCGCCCCCTTTAAGGAAGAGGAACTCGCGTCCGACGCACTGTGGAAGCTCCTCGAGGAGGTGCAGCAAGTCGACGGCCCCCTCCGTGAGCGTGCCGCTCGAATCCTCAAGTATACACTTTGGGGCAACCGCATCGATCTTAGCCTGTCGGATGTAGCCGCGAAGGGCACGGAGGCGCGTGACGAGCACCTTCTCGTAGACGACAGCCTGGCGGCCGTGGACGTGCTGCTTCGTCGCGAACCGGGCACCGTGCACGTCATCATGGACAATGCCGGTACGGAGCAGGCGGTCGACTTCGTGCTGGCGGATCTCCTTCTTGAGGAAGGCCTCGCGAGGCGGATCGTGCTTCACGTAAAGATGCACCCGGTGCTGGTAAGCGACGTCGTGGTAGCCGACGTGCACCGGATGCTGGACGCATTATCAGACCGTGGAGGCGGCGCCGCTGCCCTCGCTCACCGTTTCAGAGAAAAGGCCGACGACAGACGTCTGCGGATCGTACCTGATTTCTTCTGGAACACCGACGGACGCTGGTGGGAGCTGCCGCTCGGGATCTACGACTCCTTCGCGAATGCATCGCTCGTCGTCGCGAAGGGCGACGTTAATTACCGGCGCGTGACGAACGACGCCCTGTGGCCGGCGGACGCCACGCTTACCGATGCGGCGGCTAATTTTCCGGGGGCGCTTCTTGTGCTGCGAACGCTCAAGAGCGATACTCTAGTGGGGGTAGCCGCCGACCTACGGAGCCGGCTCGATGCCGGAGAACCGGATTGGCGGACGAACGGCACCTACGGAGTGATTCAACTCAAGTCGATATGACCATGCGTGCAAAATGCACATGCGTTGCCACAATCATGATTCTCATGTCGGGTTTCGATGCAGTGTACGGCCAGCCCGCCGGCTATAATTACGACGAGTCGAAGGTGCCGGACTATGATTTGCCTGATCCGCTCGTCATGCGGGACGGCTCCCCGGTCCGAAGCGCCGATGAGTGGGTTCGGCAGCGCCGTCCGGAAATCCTGGCGATGTTCGAGGAGCACGTGTATGGTCGCATGCCGGGCCCGCCTCCCTACGTGCATTACGAGGTTACCGAGCTTGATAATGCGGCGTTCGACGGCGCCGCCACGCGGAAACAGGTGTCGGTCTACTTCAAAGAAGGAAGCGACCGACCGCGTCTCGATCTTCTGATTTATACGCCGAATGGGCTTAGGGAGCCGGTGCCGGCCTTCCTGGGGCTCAATTTCTTCGGCAATCAATCTATTTATCCTGACGCCGGCATCCATCTACCTGATCAATGGATGATGAATTCGGATGCCGTGGGCGTCGAGGACCACCGGGCGACCGAAGCGTCACGAGGCGCACGGACGAACCGCTGGCCGGTAGAGACGATTCTCGACAGGGGCTATGCGCTCGTCACGGCGTACTATGGCGATCTCGATCCAGACTTTGACGACGGCTTCCAGAACGGGGTGCATCCGCTCTTCTATGAGGATGGGCAATCGAAGCCCCGTGCCGATGAGTGGGGGGCGATCGGTGCCTGGGCGTGGGGTCTCAGCCGCGCACTCGATTATCTTGAGACGGAGCCGGTGATCGACGCGGAGCGCGTCGCGGTGTTGGGACACTCTCGGTTGGGAAAAGCCGCACTGTGGGCCGGCGCCGCCGACGAGCGGTTTGCGCTCGTCGTCTCGAACAATTCCGGCTGCGGTGGGGCGGCGCTCTCGCGCCGCCGCTTCGGCGAGACGGTCGAGCGCATCAACACCGCCTTTCCACACTGGTTCAACGACAATTTTAAGCAGTTCAACGGGAATGAAGGCGAGCTTCCGCTGGATCAGCACATGTTGGTCGCGCTTATGGCGCCCCGTCCCGTCTACATTGCGAGTGCTTCTGAAGATCTTTGGGCCGACCCGCGGGGAGAATTTCTGGCGGGCTTTCATGCATCTCCAGTCTACGAGCTACTCGGTGCCGCCGGCCTCGCCGCCGCGGAATGGCCGCCGTTGAACGCGCCCGTCATGTCTACGATCGGCTACCATATTCGCCCGGGCGGACATGACGTGACGTTCTACGACTGGGAGCGGTATCTCGATTTCGCGGATCGGCATCTCGGCCACTGACTGTTCCGGCATAACCGGATCACCCCGAGCGATCGCCCAAAACGTACCGGTACCGGCGCTGGCGGCTATTTCGTTTCGCCTGCTGCCCTTCTTGCAAAAGACACGCAGACCAGCTATTATCTTAACCGGTTAAGTAACGACGGCGGCGCTCGTTTGGAGGTGCAGCCGGGAACAAGGGACGTGTAAGGAGCCGCTCTATCACCTAGGTCAATGCGGACGATTAAAAGTAGTCGGCAACGCACGCAATCGCGACGGGCCTTTCTGAAACGCCTCGCCTTCGGTACCGGTGTCGTCCTCGCGGGGCCCTCCCTCCTGGAAGGGTGCAGCCCGCCTCTACGTCGTGCCGGCGTTGACGACCCGTGGAGCCGCGTGCCCGATATTCTTGGTCGGATCCGCCCGCCTTCGTTTTCCGACCGAAACGTCTTGATCACGGAGTACGGCGCAGTCGGCGACAGCGAAACGGACGCTACCGAGGCGTTCGCCCGTGCCGTCTCAGCGTGCAGCACGGCAGGGGGAGGTCGCGTTCTGGTGCCGGAAGGCATTTTTCTCACGGGGCCGATCCATCTACGGTCAAATGTCAATCTGCACCTGGCCGACGGCGCGACGGTACGTTTCATGCGCGACCGGGCTCGCTATCTCCCCTCGGTGTTTACGCGGTGGGAGGGAATGGAACTCATGAACTACTCACCGCTGATTTACGCCTTCGAACAGGAGAACGTAGCAGTGACGGGTGCCGGCACGCTCGACGGCGGCGCGAACGACGCCTACTGGTGGCCGTGGAAAGGGCGCGAGGAGTACGGATGGACGAAAGGGGAGCCCGAGCAGACGCCCGCTCGCGATCGGCTTCAGGAGATGGTCGAAGAGGGCGTGGCTGTCGAGAATCGCGTCTTCGGCGCGGGGGATTATCTGCGGCCCAGCTTCATCCAGCCGTATCGGTGCAGGAACGTTCTGGTCGAGGGTGTGACAATCGTCAATTCGCCGATGTGGGAGATTCATCCCGTCCTCTGTACGAACGTCACCGTTCGCGGCGTCCACGTCGACACCCATGGACCGAACAACGACGGATGCAATCCGGAGTCGTGCCGCGACGTGCTCATTGAAGACTGCTACTTTGATACCGGGGACGACTGCATCGCCCTTAAGTCCGGCCGCAACGCAGACGGGCGACGCCTCGCGACGCCGGTAGAGAATGTTGTGATCCGGAACTGCACGATGAAGGACGGTCACGGCGGTGTCGTCATCGGCAGTGAGATTTCAGGCGGGGCTCGCAATATCTTCGCACGAAACTGTGAGATGAGCAGTCCCAACCTCGATCGCGCGCTGCGTATAAAGACGAATTCGGTACGCGGCGGCGTCGTGGAGCATGTGTACGTGCGCGACGTCAGGGTCGGCCAGGTCGCGGACGCGGCCGTCCGCATCAACTTCATGTACGAGGAGGGCGATGCCGGACCGTACGATCCGATTGTCAGGCACGTCGAGGTGCGGAACCTCACGTGCGAGAGAAGCGAGCGAGCCCTTTATTTGCGCGGCTACGCCGACAGCCCGATCACCGACGTTCGCCTGGTCGACTGTCGTTTCGAGAACGTCGAAGACGAAAACATTGTCGAACATGTACAGGATCTGGTCTTCGAGAATGTCGTCATTAACGGGGAGCGGGTCGGGTAAGCAGCGACGGGACGCGACGTGCGGGCGCGGCCGTTCGTGTCACCCCGGACATTTTCGGAGCGGCTTATCGACGTTAAGATGAGGCGGTTCGACGAAACGATCAGTACGAGCCAGAATGTCGAGGCCGGCGTGATGTCGAGGCCGGCGTAGACGTGCGGGAATGACAGCCGTTTGATTTTAGACGTGAACGTACGCAACATCTTTTCGCTCGACGGACGAAGTGCCCTCGTCACAGGGGCCAGTCGCGGCCTTGGACAGGCCATCGCGCTTGCCCTTGCTGATGCCGGAGCCGACGTGGTGTGTGCCAGCAGTACGCGTGAGGGTTCGGCCGCCACGGCAGCGGCCATTCGCCGGATGGGGCGAAACGCCTGGCAGGTGGCGGCGGATCTCTCCGAACGTACCGCCGTCCTCGATCTCGCAGAGGAAGCAGAGCGAGCGGCAGGGCAGATCGACGTCCTCGTGAACAATGCCGGCACGGTCCGGCGCCATCCGGCGGCCGAGTTTCCGATAGAGGAGTGGGACATCGTGCTCGAGACCAACCTGGACGCCGTCTTCCTGCTGTGCCGTCACTTCGGCGCGAAGATGATTGAGCTGGGCGCGGGAAAAATCATCAACATTGCCTCGCTGCTGTCCTTCACCGGCGGCATCACCGTGCCCGCCTACACGGCCAGCAAGCACGCCGTGGCGGGGCTCACCAAGGCCCTCTCGAACGAGTGGGCGCAGCACAACGTGCAGGTGAATGCCATCGCGCCCGGATATTTTCGCACGGACAACACGCAGGCGCTTCAGGAAGACCCCGATCGTTCGCAAGCCATCAGCGACCGCATTCCGGCCGGCCGGTGGGGCGATCCGAGCGACCTCGGCGGCGCCGCGGTCTTTCTGGCTTCACGGGCATCGGACTACGTCAACGGCCATATCCTGGTCGTTGACGGCGGCTGGACCGCCCGCTAGCTCGGCGGCCCGGTACCTTGATTTGACCGAGCTGTTTGGATGATCGATGTGCTCTGGCCGTCTGAGCCGTTCGACTGCCCGAGGTGGCCGGGCCGGCAGCAAGGTGCCATTGCGACTTCGCCGAGTCCTATGATTCGCATATTCGCCTATTTTTTACCGGACCTACAATGGACTACCTACCTGACGCCGAGCGGACCAAGCGCATGACCACGGACGAACTCCGCGAGCATTTCCTGGTCCAGAGCCTCTTTCAGAAGGGAAGAATAGCGCTTCGGTTCGCCGGCATCGATCGTGTCATCGTCGGCGGCATTGTGCCGACGGGCGAGCCCTTGATACTGGAACCCACGGCTGATCTGGCGAGCGAATATTTCGCCGAGCGGCGCGAGATCGGGCTGTTGAATATTGGCGGATCGGGGAAAGCCGAGATTGACGGCACCGCCTTTGAAATGGCTCACCTCGACGGCCTCTATGTTGGACGCGGCGGCCGCGAGATCCGGCTGAGTAGTGCGGACGCGGGACAGCCTGCGGCGTTCTATCTGGTAAGCTATCCGGCCCATGCTGAGCATCCGTCCACGCACATTAAAGCGGACGACGCCGACGAAACGATGCTGGGCAGCAGCGAGAAGGCGAATCTTCGGCGACTTCGGAAGTATATCCGTCCGGGCGCCGTGGAAAGTGCGCAGCTCGTGATGGGGATTACCGAGGTTCAGGAAGGCAGTGTCTGGAACACGATGCCGGCGCACACGCATGAGCGCCGCACGGAGGTCTACATGTACTTCGACCTGGAAGAGGACGATGTGGTGTTTCACCTGATGGGTGAGCCCACCCAGACACGGAGTCTGGTCGTTCGCAACAGGGAGGCCGTTCTTTCGCCGGGATGGTCGATCCACGCAGGTGCGGGCACGGGACGATACACGTTCTGTTGGGCGATGGGGGGTGAGAATCAGGACTTCGACGACATGCAGTTCATTCATATGGAGGCGCTTCGCTAGCGTCCCTATTTGACAAAAGACGGGGCGAAAACCCGACCGGCACTTGACTTTCTAAGACCGCTTACATTACTTCAGAGTAAGCGGTAACTTTACCGATAAAGCCCGTGCTCGTGAGAGGTTGGGAAATCGGAAAGACGCCCTGGCATCCTGGCCCTGCCCTTCGAGTTATCTGCCGAACAACACGTACGCCGATTGAACGGAAACTGGGTATGCCCCTTCCTCCTTTCTTCATTGATGGTCTACTGAGATCGCTGTTTATCGGCGCCGTCCTTCTTCTCGTATATCCGTCTGATGCCTCTGCCCAGAACGCCGGGCGTATTGCAGGGACCGTGACGGATTCTCAGACCGGCGATCCGCTGCCGGGAGTCAACGTCCTCATGGTAGGCACAACGCGCGGCGCGGCGAGCGATGTGGACGGCTCGTACTTCATTATTAATGTGCCGCCCGGTCGTTACGAGGTGAGGGCGAGCATGATCGGGTACGAAGCTACCGTCGTCGAGGACGTCATCGTGAACGCGAATCGCACAACGACGGTCGACTTCGAGCTCGTCGATGAGGCTATCGGCGTGGGTGAGGTCACTGTGACGGCTGTGAGGCCGGACGTCGAGCGCGACAAAACCTCAACCAGCTACATTGTCCGGGCCGAAGACGTGCAGACCCTGCCGGGCGTTCGTGACATCGGGGACGTGCTCAGCCTCCAGCCCGACGTCGTCGACGGGCATTTTCGCGGCGGGCGCTCGGGTGAAGAGTTATACACGCTCCAGGGCATGGGCATCGTTAATCCTCTGGACAACTCCTCGGCGTTCATGCCCATCATGAGTGCCGTCGAAGAAGTTGAAGTCATCACCAGCGGATTCGGGGCGCAGTACGGCAACGCCCAGTCGGGGGTCGTTCGCATCTCGATGAAAGAAGGCAGCCGGTCGCAGTGGACGACCCGGTTCGATGGGCGCGCCCGTCCCCCCGGCAGAAAACATTTTGGAACGAACGTCTTCGATCCGGAAAACCAGGAGTACCTCCGCCTGCTGCTCTTGGAGGGTGATATCTGGCTGACCGGCGACCCGGGCGCCGATGAAGCTCAGCCGTTCTATGGATCGATGGCCTCCGGCCTTACAAGCTATTTTGCGGGGGATACGCTGGCTCAACTCGCGATGGCTCAGGCGCTCTACGAGCAGACTCGCCGAGATCTGAACAGAGACTACGGGCAGGAGGTCGACTATTCCGTCGAGGTCGCAACGGGCGGACCGATCACCGAGCGACTGCGCATGTTCATGGCGCTTCGTTCTTTGCAGCAGCATCACTTTCTTCCGACGGATCGCCCGAGCACGGAGTACCAGGCCATGGGCAACATCGTGCTCGACGTGTGGGACGGCGCCGCGCTTCGTGTCAGTGGTGGACTCTTACGCGAGCGTAATAATGTCTTTCCCGGTTCGAACGGCGTGAGCGGATATCAGCGCTGGCTCTGGGACAGGGTCGTCGGGCTGCAGTATCAGAAGCGGCTGAACGCGCAGATCGGAGCCCGGCTCACACACGCCCTGAGTCCGAGCACCTATTACGAGCTGCAGCTCAACACGCTGCACACGAGCAACTTCGTGGGCTCGACGCCGGTGCCGGATACGGTTCCGGACTCCGTCAATATCAACTGGGTGATCGGAACGCTTCCGTTCCCAAACAACAACTCGCCCGACCGCATAGGTTACCAGGTCGGCAATCACACCTTTACCGACGAGCAGAGCCGTACGATCTCGTTAGACGGTTCCATCTCGAGCCAGGTCACCGATGCGCATCTGGTCAATGGGGGGGTCCAGGTCAACTGGTATCGCATCAACGTCGACAACTTCTTGAACGTCCGAACCACCCGGCTGCTCGAAGATTACACCGCGCACCCCTTCGAAGCCGCCGTCTACCTCCAGGACAAAATGGAATTCGAGGGCCTCATCGCGAACGTGGGCGTTCGTTTCGATTCCTGGTACTCCGGCGTCGACAATTACACGGATCTATTTGAGCCCTTCGGGGACCCCGACTCTACCGGCACCTTCCACCCTTCGGACGCATCCCGGGAAGAGCCGCCGGTACACATGCGCGTGCAGCCTCGAATCGGCATATCGTTTCCCATCACCGTCAGCACGGTGTTTCACCTGAACTACGGCGCGTTCATGCAACGCCCGTCCTTTCAGTTCATCGTATCGGAGCGCATCGGGCAGCGAGATCGAAATCCGGTGATTCTCGGAAACTCGACGCTGAGGCCGCAGACGACGAACAGCTATGACGTCGGCGTCGTGCAGGGACTCGGCGCAGGTTTCACGCTGGACGTAAGCGGGTACTATAAGGATGTGAAAAACCTCATCCAGCAGGCCAACTTCATCGACGATCGTGCCGGCTATCAGGTGAGCTCCTATTTCAACACGGACTATGCCGACATCCGCGGATTCCGGGTGGCGCTCAACAAGCGGCGCGGGGCGCTGCGCGGCTCGCTGAATTACCAGTACAGCTTTGCCACCGGCAAAAGTCCTAATGCTACGGCCGCAACCCCCATTTTCAACCGCGATACGACGGGGACGGTGACCAACGACTTGCGCAACGTTCCGACGCGCGACATCGTGCTCGACTTCGATCGGAAGCACAACCTCGTTCTATCGGCTACCTACCTGACCGGCCAGGACTGGGGGCCTTCCATTGCGGGCGCTCGTCCTTTCGCCGATATAACGCTGTCGGTTTTCTCGAATGTCCGAAGCGGACGCCCCTACACCTCGCCATCCGACATTCGGCTCATCAACGCGGAGAGGACGCCGGCAGAGTTCGATACGGATTTGCGACTGACTAAGGTCGTCCGAGATTTCTTCGGCGTGCCTGCCGAGATCTACTTCGAGGTCTTCAACCTCTTCAACAATAAGATCCTGAACTACAACTACATCTTCGATCGGCCTACACCGACCAATCCAAATCTGCCGCTGCAGTACTACGAACAGTTCGGCGTCGAGGACAAAGATAATGGCGCGCGTTACTGGTGGGATAAGGGAAGGCAGGGCCCGTTCGCGCTGGACCAATCGTTTCTCATCTTCAGCAATCAGCCGCGATCGTACAGTCTGGGCCTGAGTGTAGAGTTTTAAAGGTGAACACGTGGTGAGCCTATTTACAAGATCATTCGGACTGATCCTGCTGATACTCTTCCTGTCGGCGGGAGATGCTGAGGCGCAGCGCGACTGGCGCGTGCACCGCAGGGGTCTGCTGCATCAGAGCGTCTTCAACACGGGAGAACTCGGGCGGCCCTACGGTGCGGGCGGCAACGTTACGGAAGGGCGGCCTTCCATGGAGTGGCCGCCGAACTCACGGATGATCCTGGATCGTAGAAACTTTGCGGGCCATCATCTCTCCTTCGGCAGCGGCGTCTGGATCGCCGGTACCACGTCGAAAGGGCGGGAATATGCCTTTTCGGGCGCCGTCTCGAACACAGACGGTGAATCGGTGCCCGTACTCGGTGTGTACAGCAGTCCCATCAGAATCGAGCGTATCGAGAACTTTCCTGTGCTCGACGACGGTTCATTGAATTCCGCATTTGATGCCAACGAAGCGGAGGAGATCATTATCTCCTCCTGGGACACCCCTGTGGGCGTGAGGGTCACCCGCACGAGCCGAGCATGGAGCTATCCCGGATACGACAGCTTCATCATCTACGAGTACGCACTCGAGAACGTGACGAACGAAGTCATCTACGACGTATTCATCACGTTCGCGAATACGCTGGCGCCTTCGATGTTCGGCTATCAGCGGAATCATGGCGAGTGGTCGGAAGGGGCGTTTCGAGGTCAGCCGCCGGCAGGCCTCGGAGACCATTTCGCGCGCTACGATCTGAAGCGCTGGATGAGCTATAATCACGAACGGAACGGTCTGCCGGATCCGGACTTTTTTGAGAGGTGGTCGCAGCCGGGCGATCGTGGAGGTTTGAATTCTCCACAGGCGGCCGGGATTATGGTCCTGCATCAGGAC
Organism: uncultured Rhodothermales bacterium; assembly: GCA_964487555.1. Taxonomy (GTDB): domain Bacteria; phylum Bacteroidota; class Rhodothermia; order Rhodothermales; family VXPQ01; genus CAZART01. The sequence continues at coordinate 83,299 of CAZART010000004.1, read as the reverse complement.
TACGATCATCTGGCGACGCCGGACGAAACGGATCAGGTATTCCTCGTCCCGGCCGACAGTCTCTACATGTGGGACGAGAACCGCAAGGCCAAGCAGCCTTTCCTGCTCCGCTACGAAAACGGCAACCTCTACGAGGGCAAAATTGCGACGTGGATGGATCCGCGGTTGCGCCGCAAGACGGGAATCTGGCAGAGCATTGTCGATTCAACCCGGTTCAGTGAGCAGTTCGAACCTGATTTGTGGGATTACTGGAAAGGAAGGACGTCGACGTCGGCCAACCTGTCGTGGTGGCAACCGGTGTCTCGCGCCTATGGATTCTTCCCATATGTGATGCAGCCGGGCGAGACGGTGCAGTTCACTGTCGCCGAAGTGGTCGGCTACGGACCGGGAGGCGAAGGCGATCACGTGTACAAAGATCTTGGCGGCAACGTCCGGGCCGGCGTGGACGCCGGGCAACACTTCAATCCCGTTGCGAGCTGGTACAGGCAGCTCGAGTACCCGCATCTCGGCACCGCAGGATTCATCGGCAACACGTATCTGCAGGACAACCCGCTTCCCTGGTATGTAACACCGGGCGTCGTGTCGATCAGGGATGTGGCCGACCGCGCCATAGAACTCTACACCGGTCGACCTTTCGTCAAGCACGATACATTACAGTACGACCCGGTAACGGCTCCGTCGGACGGCCGATACGACACGATTCCCATTCCCGTGCCGGCTCCGGCTATACGTATCGAGAACACGAGTGCCGCCGCCAATCGCGTGGTCTGGGAGCCTCACGTCGAAAGCTTCAGCACGCCGCGGCTACGGGCGCCGCTCAGCCATTATGAAGTGTTGCGCGCACCGCACCCGCTTGGTCCCTGGACCGTCATTGACGAAGTGGCCCCCGGTGACGCACGATATTTCGAAAGGGGCGAATACCGGATTCTCGACCCGGAGAGCAATCTGGGGGATGAGGTTGCGTACGCCGTCGTTTCCGTCGACGAGGCTGGTGGACGGAGCGGAATGACCAACCTCGTCGTGCATGAGACCCAGGCGCCTCCCGCTGAAACGCTCGGCAAGGTCTACGTGGTGCCCAACCCGCTGTTCGTTACGAGCGGCCTCACCGGCTCCGATAGCGGCGGCGATATCTCGGACCGCGTCCAGTTCATGGGGCTGACCAGCCGCTGTACGATCCGTGTTTTCTCATACACGGGACAGCTCGTGCAGACAATCGAGCATGACCGGCAATCTTACGGTGAGCCGTGGTACCAGCTCACGTTCAACAATCAGGTGATCGCCTCAGGTGTCTACTACTTCGTCGTGGAGGACCACGTCACAGGTGAGCGAGCAAACGGCAAGTTCGTAGTCATCCACTAGAATTACGTTGGATTATGATTCGCCCTTTCGGGAAAATATTCCTGCTCGCATTCGTGCTTCTTGGGCTTTGCGCTCAGGCGGCGTCGGCGCAGAAAGTCGGCAGTACGGCTATGCAGTTCCTGAAGGTATTGCCCTCGGCTCGCGCCGCTGCGGTTGGTGAAGCCTACAGCGTGTGGGCGTCTGGCGCAGAGGCCGTTTTCTGGAATCCCTCCGGGCTCGCCCTGACTGAGCATCAAGAGCTTTCCGTTACCTATACGGACTGGCTCTTTGATGCCCGGCAGGGCGGGCTTTCCTATGCCTACTCACTCGGCGACGTGGGAGCCGTGGGCGTTCAGTTCCAGTATGTCGATTTCGGTTCGTTTGAAGAGACGACGAACGAACGCCCGTTTATTAGCGATCCCGATCAGCCCGGTATGACAGGAAGAACGTTTCGGCCGTTCAGCTACGCGATTGGAGCCACTTACGCCCGCCATCTCACCGATCGCTTCGCGCTCGGTCTCGGTGTCAAGTATGCCTACGAATCGCTCTTCGGCGCTGGGAGGGTGACGACCATGGTGCGACAGGGCGTTATGGATGAAGTCGGGACGGCGGCCGCCGGCGTCTTGTTCGACTTCGGCATTCGGTACGACACCGGCTTTCGTTCCATCCAGATTGCTTCCTCCGTGCAGAATTTTGGTGCCGACGTTCAATACGCCGTCGAAAGTCACGCCGTGCCGCTCCTGTTTCGCGTTGGGATCGCTGCCGACCTCGTGGGGCCGAGCGGCCTGTTTCTCGCGGGCAGCGACGACAATGAGATCAGAACGGCTTTCGACATTTTCCATCCAAACGACTTCGGACAGCAGATCCATTATGGCATCGAATATGAATTCGCACGCCTGCTGTCTCTTCGCGCGGGTTACAAATTCAATTACGACAATGGCGGCCTGACGCTCGGTGGCGGACTCCGACATTCCATTCGAGATCTCGGGCTGGCGATAGACTACAGCTACGGGTCGATGGGAGACTATTTGACGGATGTGCAACGATTCACGCTGGGGGTGTCGTTGCGATGATGCAAACCATGCGGGTCCATATGAGGAGGATTGTGATGGCGACGCTGCTGCTAGCGACACCGATTCTCGTCGGCGAAAGCATGGCACAGGAGGCCCGCGGTCCGCTGACGTTCGAGGGGTTGAACCAGCAGCTGAACCATTCAGCCGTTTCGCGGGCATTCGGAGGGGTTACGGTGGGAGGTGAGACCGGAGTGGGTTTGATGCTTCTGAACCCGGCATCGCTGGGCACTTTGAACGGTCTCCAGGTTTCTGTTGCCGGACTGCGGATCTACCGTGACGTGAGTCAGGTTCAGCACTTCGCTCCGGTCCGCTATTATCCCAATCTGAGCCTCCTCCTGGAGAATCGGACGGAGAACATCCCGGACCCGGATCCCGATCTCGTCGGATTTACGCCGGCCGATTCCGTACAGCGGCCCTTCGATGACATTGCGCCAAGCTGGTCGAGGTCGACGACGAGCAACCTGCCGCTCCACGCGCTCGCGGCCGTTCCGATTTCTCTCGGCGGGGTGACGCTTTCGGCGGGCGTGGGCTTTGTGCAGTATGCAAATCTGAACCACTTCTACCAGAACAACAACGATCTCACGCCGGCCGTGCTCTCGCAGCGTCCTTTGCCGACGTTCCGGCCGACCGACGACAATCCGATCACGGTCGACTGGTTCCAGTCCGTACGCTCTCGAGAAGGATCGATGCACGGCTACGGCACCGTGCTCGCTGCACACGTGCCGAAGTACAATCTTACGGTTGGTGTGAGCGGGCTCCATTTGAGCGGCAGCAGCGAGGATTTCGAGCAGCGGGTCGACCGGGGCAGGCTCACGTTCCTCGCCAATGAGTTTGGTGCCGACTCAAGCTACGGCCGGATCACCAAAACCGGCACGTCCGACTTCTCGGCCCAACAATTCACGATCGGCAGCACCCTGCAGAGTCAGTACGTAAGCGTCGGGGCCACGGTGACGCCGCCCACGGTATTCACACGATCGTTCAAATACGAGCTCGTGACCGATACGTCGGGTACGGCCATAATGGCCCCGTTATCAGGTGAGGATAAATTCGAGCTTCCATGGCGCGGATCGATCGGGCTGCTGCTCAAGCCGCGCGACGGCTTGAAAATCGGTCTCGAATACGAATGGCGGCCGTACGCGTCCGCCTCATTTACCAATTCGGCAGGGCAGGAGAGCGAGCCCTGGCACTCGTCTTCGCTGTTTCGCATCGGAGCGGAATACGAGATCGCTTCGTGGCTGGCACTGAGGGGCGGACTCCGCGGCGAAGCGGACGTTTTCGTGCCTGAAGGCAGTGCGTTCGTGGATGAACCGGTCGTGTACCGAGTGTATACGGTCGGCTTAAGTCTCAGCTTCTCGGGCGTACAGTGGAGCGTAGCCTACGAGACCGCCGACTTGGAGTACCACGACATCTGGGGAAGCGCTGTGAGCAGGAATAACGATTTGAGCCACACGATCATGACGCAACTATCCGTCGTCATTCCGTGGGGACTGTAGTCCGACCATCCAGCAGACATCTGTTTTATTCAATGCGAAAGACAATCTGCAAATGCATGAACGGGGGGAAACCATGAAAATCTCTGCTACTACACTTTTAATGCTGGCTCTTTTTGCCTTTGTGGCGACACCGCTCTTCGCGCAAGATGAAGGCGACTACCGAACGCGCGACAGTGGTGACTGGAGCAACGCGCAGATCTGGGAGCGTTTTAACGGATCATCGTGGGCGGCTATCGCCACGCCACCGGACGGTTCGGAGACGATTACCATCGTCGGGACGGATGAAGCACACGACTCCGTATTTGTCGACACGGAGGTCTCGATCACCGGCCGTCTCATCAGTCAGGGCGAGGTGGAAGCCAACGAGATGTTGACCATCGCCGACGGCGGAACGTATGAGCATGCCCGCGATGCCGGCCAGATGCCTCTCGCCGTATGGGCGGAAGGATCTACGTTGGAGATGACGGGCACGATAGCAACGGCACCGGACGACAGGGGCCAGAGCTACCATCATATCGTGTTTAACACGCCCGGTCTGCTCTCCAACTTGAACATGGATCTCGACGATGACGTCATCAGCGGTGACATCCGGGTGGTTGATACCGGCTTGGCGCGATGGTATCTGACCAGCACTGCTCCGAATGATACGTCCACCGTGACCATCATGGGTGACGTTATCGTCGAGGATGGAGCCTTTTCCGTGCAGGGCACGAGCAACGCCCAGACGACCTTTATCGTGCACCACCATGGCAACGTCGACGTAACGGGAGGCAATTTCTCGATCAGCCGCGGATCGCAGGGGCTCGGCACGACCAAGTGGTATCTGTACGAAGGCGACTTCTCCATGTCGAATGCGACGACGCAAAGCTCGACCATCACTCCGAAAGGTGCGGCCTTCGTTTTCGCCAAGGAGGGTACCCAAACTCTTTCGTTAGAGAACATCGATTTTTCCGCACTGCCGATCGAAGTCAGCAGTGCGACGACCCTGGACATGGGGGCGAGCACGCTCGGAGGAAGCGGCCACTTCACCGTCTTTGAAGGCGGCGGCCTCGTCACCACCCTTTCCGGCGGCCTGGCGGCGATCTTTGAAGAACTCGTCGGAGAGGATGTCCTGGAAGACAATACGAGCTACGAATTCAACGGATCGGCGGAGCAGATCACGAGCGAAACGATGCCGACGGTCGTGGCCGACCTCATCATCAACAATCCGGCAGGCGTGACTCTTTCGCAGGAGACAACCATCAACGGCACCTTGCGGCTGCAGGCGGGCGTGTTTGACAATACCGTTCCATTTGAACTCGGGCCTGAAGGCGAAATATCGTTCGAGGGCGGCAGCCTGCTGATTGACGTAGGCACGTCCAGCGAGCCGGACGAGACATTGCCGCGCTCTTTCTTCGTAGACCAGAATTTCCCGAATCCCTTTAACCCGGCTACGGTGATCCGATACGGACTGCCGTCGGCTTCCGAAGTGACGATCAGGGTATTCAACATGCTCGGCCAGGAAATCCGAACGATCTCTGAAGGTCACAAGGCTGCCGGTGTTCACGAAGTCGCCTTCGAGGCGGCGGACCTGAGCTCCGGCCTTTATCTCTACCGTGTCGAAGCCGGCGAGCACATGGTTGCGAAGCCGATGGTTCTGGTGGAATAATACCAGGATCACTTCATACACCGATACTATCGCACTTTACTCGATCCACACCTTGGAGGTGTCATGAGAAACGCGTTATTGAAAATTGTAGGCATCGTGGTCTTCGCCTTTATGCTATCGGCAAATGTCTTCGCGCAGGAGGCGGGTGACTTCCGGTCGGCCGCAACCGGCGACTGGAGCGCCGCGGCAACGTGGGAAAGCTTCGACGGAACGACCTGGGCAGCGGCTGCGGCCGCGCCGGACGGTTCGGAAACGATCACGATAGCCGGCGACCACGTGGTCACCGTTGACGTGCCCGTTTCAGTAACCCGTTACGTCAGCGTAGAAGAGACTGGTGAGTTGGCCGTTGACGCCGGATCGCTCATCTTCGCAAGTGGCAGTACGTACGAACACGCCCGCGACGCGGGATCCGTGCCGTCGGCCACCTGGGAAGAAGGCTCTACGGCGCTCTTTACAGGCCTATCGCTGGACGCACCCGAAAACCGCGGGCAGGATTACTATAACCTTACGCTGAACACGCCCGATCTGCTCTCCAACAAGGACCTGAGTCTGGATGACCATACGATCGGCGGCGACCTGACGGTGCTCAGCTCCGGTTCGGCTCGCTGGCGCCTCGTGGGCGGAAGCTCCGGCGAGGTCACCATCATGGGCGACGTCATCGTGCGCAATG
>CAZART010000004.1:38447-76977 GCA_964487555.1 uncultured Rhodothermales bacterium | reverse complement strand
GCGGCCAGGACTACTACAACCTGACGCTCAATACGCCGGATCTGCTTTCGAACAAGGACCTGAGTCTCGACGGCCACACGATCGGTGGCGACCTGACGGTGCTCAGCTCCGGTTCGGCTCGCTGGCGCCTGGTGGGCGGAAGCTCCGGCGAGGTCACCATCATGGGCGACGTCATCGTGCGCAATGGTGCCCAGCTGGAGACGCAGGGTACGGGCAGTCCGACCGACGTCGTGGTTCATCACCACGGTGACATCGACGTGCAGGACGCCAAATTTTCCATCAGCCGCGGCTCGCAGGGCAGCGGAACAGGGACGACGACGTGGAATCTCTACGGCGGCAACTTCACGATGACCAACGCCGAGACCCGGAATTCCAACCCGACGCCCGGCAACGCGAAGCTCGTCTTCGCCGGCAACGGAACGCAGCAGCTCGCCTTCGAGAATGTCGAATACGGCGGCGGCGACGTGCACTTCGAAGTGTCTGATTCCACCCTGCTGCAGATCACGAACGACTTCGAGGCGAACGGCCAGTTCGTGAACCGCGGAGAGATTGAAGCGCAGGGCGCGCTTACGTTCCTCGATGGATCCGTGTACGAGCACGCCCGCGACGGCGGCGCCGTGCCGTCCGGAAACTGGGAAGAAGGTTCTACGGCGCTCTTCACGGGCCTGGAAACGGATGCGCCGGAGAACCGCGGCCAGGACTACTACAACCTGACGCTCAATACGCCGGATCTGCTTTCGAACAAAGACTTGAGCCTCGACGGCCACACGATCGGTGGCGACTTGACGGTGCTCAGCTCCGGCTCGGCTCGCTGGCGCCTGGTGGGCGGAAGCTCCGGCGAGGTCACCATCATGGGTGACGTGATCGTTCGCGACGCGTCGCTAGAAACGCAGGGTACGGGCAGCGCGACCGACGTTGAAGTGCACCACCACGGCAACATAGACGTCGATGGCGGTAATTTCTCCGTCAGTCGCGGGTCGCAGGGCAGCGGGACCGGAACCACGACGTGGTACCTCTATGAGGGTGACTTTTTAATGTCGAATGCCACGACCCAGAACTCGAATCCGACGTCCGGCAATGCGAAGTTTATCTTTACGAAGGACGGCATCCAGCGTCTGACGCTCGGAGAGGGCAACGACATCAGCAATCTTTCGATCGCCGTTGAAAATGCGACGACGCTTGACGTAGGCGAGAGCGTCATCGAAGGTAGCGGGTTCTTCCAGCTCGACGGAGGCGCGGGGCTGATCACGGCTCATGAAGAGGGTGTCGCAGGGACGATTCAAACCTCGGGCGAGGTATCGATCAATGAGTCCGGCGCGAGCTTCACGTTTAACGGAACCGTACCTCAGGTGACGAGCGAATTGATGCCTGCCGTCGTCGAGAACCTTTCGATCGACAATGAGGCAGGCGTCGCCCTAACGCAGGCGACGACCATAAACGGTACGCTGAGGCTCCTTGCAGGCAAGTTCGACAATTCGACGCCGTTTACCCTGGGACCTGGTGCCACGGTGGTGACGGAACAGGGACGCCTCGCGGTGCCGATGCCACAGGCGGGCGACTATCGTTCCGTCGCCGACGGCAGCTGGAGCGCTGCGGCCACCTGGGAAACATTCGACGGAACTGATTGGAACGCTGCCGCAACGGCGCCGAGCGGATCTGAATCAGTAATGATCGCGGGCGAAGATACGGTCACCGTTGCTGGTGCCGTTATGGTCACAGGGTATGTCCGCGTGGCATCCGAAGGTGTTCTCGACGTGGCCGAGGGCGGTTCCCTCGAATTTGCCGACGGCTCCGTCTATGAGCACGCCCGGGACGGCGGTGCAATGCCGAATGCGACCTGGCTGGAGGGCTCGACCGCCCTACTCACGGGTATCGCTACCGATACGCCGGACAATCGGGGGCAGGACTACTACGACCTGACGCTCGATACGCCCGACATGCTCTCAAACAAGGACATGAGCCTGGACGGCCACACGATCAGTGGTGATCTGACGGTGCTCAGCTCCGGCAGCGCGCGCTGGCGGCTCGTTGGCGGGAGCTCCGGCGCCGTGACCATTCTGGGTGACGTCGTCGTGCGGGGCGGCTCACTCGAGACGCAGGGGACCGGCAGCCAGACGGACGTGGAGGTCCACCACTACGGCGACATCGACGTCGACGGCGGGAATTTCTCCGTCAGCCGCGGCTCGCAGGCCAGCGGCACGGGCACCACGACGTGGTACCTGTACCAAGGCAATCTCTCGATGACCGACGCCGAGACGAGAAACTCCAACCCGACCCCCGGTAACGCGAAGCTCGTCTTCGCAGCAGGCGGTACGCAGGAGCTCGCGTTCGAGAACGTGGAGTACGGCGGAGGAGACGTCCACTTTGAGGTCTCCGACTCCACGACACTGCAGATCACGAAGGACTTCGAAGCCAACGGCCAGTTCGTGAACCGCGGAGAGATTGAAGCGCAGGGTGCGCTCACGTTCCTCGATGGTGCCGTCTACGAGCACGCTCGTGACGGCGGATCCGTACCTCCGGCTACCTGGGCCGAAGGATCGACGGCGCTCTTCACGGGCATCGAGACGGATGCACCCGGCAATCGCGGCCAGGATTACTATAACCTGACGCTGAACACGCCGGACATGCTCTCGAACAAAGATCTCAGTCTGGACGGGAATACCATCAGTGGAGATCTTACGGTCCTCGACTCCGGTCCGGCTCGGTGGCGCCTCGTCGGCGGTAGCTCCGGCGCCGTGACCATCCTGGGCGACGTGGTCGTACGGGGCGGATCGCTCGAGACGCAGGGTACGGGCAGTGCGACCGATGTGGAGGTACACCACTTCGGCAGCGTCGATGTTGACGGCGGCAACTTCTCCGTGGGCCGCGGCTCGCAGGGCAGCGGCACAGGCACCACGACCTGGTATCTATACGAGGGTGACTTCTCGATGGCGAACGCCGAGACGAAGAATTCGAACCCGACGGCCGGAAACGCGAAATTCGTCTTCACCCGCGACGGCGTTCAGCGTTTGACGCTGGGCGAAGGCAATACGATCGAGAATCTCTCGATTGCCGTGGCCGATTCGGCGACGCTCGACGTCGGCGAGAGCGTTATCGAAGGCAGCGGCATTTTCTGGCTGGAGTCCGGTGCCGCGCTGGCGACGGCGCACGAAGAGGGCGTCGCGGGATCCATTCAGACGACGGGCGACGTGTCGCTCGGGACGGAAGGCAGCTTCACCTTCAACGGATCGGTGCCCCAGGTCACGAGCGATCTGATGCCGACCGTTGTCGAGAATCTGGTGATCGACAACGAAGCCGGCGTCGAACTCTCGCAGGCGACGATCATCACCGGCCTTCTACGGCTGGTAGCGGGTGAGTTTGACAACACCATTCCGTTCACACTGGGACCGGACGCGGCGGTAGAATTTGAAGGTGGAAGCCTTCGCATACCGACGTCGGCCGAGCCCGAGACCGAGATTCCGACTGAATTCGCCCTCCATCAAAACTATCCGAACCCGTTCAATCCGTCGACCGTGATCAGCTACGACATCCGCGAGAATGCGGATGTGACCGTGGCTATTTACGACGTCACCGGGCGACAGGTCGGTACCCTCGTGAACAAGCAGCACACCCAGGGCACGTACCAGATCGAATGGGACGCGACCGGGCTCTCGAGCGGCGTATACTACTATCAGATACGCGCCGGCGAGTGGAGCGCGACACGCAGCCTCCTGCTCGTCAAGTGAGTCCGGAGTGACTCTCCGGAAGAGTTCGTAGCAGTATGATCATGAAAATCGCCTGCCGGAACGCTTCGCATGCTCGGCAGGCGATTTTTGTGCTCGGCCATGCACGTTAGAGGTAGAGATGAAACGCAGTTCGCTATTCGTGTTGTTCTTCCTGCTGGCCGGCCCCGCGCTTGGCCAGGACGAAGGCGAGTCGTTGAACATCTACTACGGAGAGATTCCCGAGGGTAACCGAACGTTCTTTGTTGCGCCGGAGGGAGAAAATGCCCGTACCGGTACGGAAGAGGAGCCATGGGCCACTCTTGATTACGCCATAACTCAGGTACAGCGAGGTGACGTGATCGTGATGCGGGGCGGTATTTATGATCACGACGACATCGTCCGGATTCAGACGCCAAGCGGATTCACCGATGAGTTGATCGTGGTCGTGGCCTACCCGGGCGAGGTGCCGATCCTGGACTTCTCCAACCAGCCGAAAGAACGCAACTACCACGGTGTGCGGCTGAACGCGAATTGGTGGCATATTATCGGCATCACCATTCGAAATGCGTCGCATAACGGCATCCGGATGGACGGCAGTTTCAATATCCTGGAGCAGGTAACGGCCTACGGGAATCACGATTCAGGCATACACATGGCCGGTTTCGCATCCAACAATGTGATCAAGAATTGCGACAGCTTCCACAACTTCAACTATGATACCGCACGAACCCCTCGCGTAGGCAACAACGCCGACGGGTTCAGTGCGAAGTTCGACATCGGGCCCGGTAACCGGTACTACGGGTGCCGATCGTGGGAGAATTCCGACGACGGTTTTGACTTCTGGGAAGCGGAGAGCACGATTCGGATCGACAACACGTGGGCGTTCGGCAATGGAGATGCCTCCGTATTTGGTGATCCGGACAACTTCGAGGGGAATGGAAACGGCTTCAAGCTGGGCGGGAATCACGTCGTAGCGGATCACGTCGTTCTTCGAAGCATGGCCTTCGACAACTTCGGAGCCAGCGGAAACGCGAAGGGCTTTGATTACAACAATAATCGAGGCGCTATGACGCTCATTCACAACACGGCCTACAACAACGGCAGGAACTACTACTTCCCACTCGATCCCCCCGGAGGGCAGGCCGTATTTGTCAACAATCTCAGCGCCGCTACCAGCTTTCATGCGGCCACGCCGCCGAGTGCCGTGCTCGCCGGAAACAGCTGGCAGTCGGCCGCCGAGATCACGGATGACATGTTCTTGAGCGTCGATACGGAGCTGGCGAAACGCCCTCGCGAGACGGACGGTTCGCTCCCGGTTATCGATCTGCTGAAGCCGGTTCCGGGAAGCGTTCCGGTCGATGGCGGGGTCGTGCTCGCCGATCCGTTCTACGGTGCCGCACCCGACATCGGTGCGTATGAGCATGTCGCGGGAGAGCTTGTTGACCCGGCTACTCCGATCGGATCAGGAAGCGTCGTTGCCGATGTCGTCGTCTACGATATGGACCATGCCGCAGACTGGGCGGTGCAAAGCGACTTGGATGAGGGCATGGATGCCTTCGGCGATCATTCGGCTACGATCGGGTCGGTGCCCTCCGGCGTTCATGTGGATGAATGGATCCGGACCTCGATTCGGACCCGCACGAAAAACTACCTGCTCTCGACGGCGCAGTTTACTCTTCGTGAGTCCCGCGACGTCTTCGTTGCGCACGCCGATGCCGTCGCCGACAAGCCGGAGTGGCTCGCGGACTACGAGGAAACCGAACTTAAGCTAACGTTGGTCGAGACCGACGGCAGCGAGCAGGAGATGACGCTCTACCAGCGAAACGTGGAGGCCGGCGAAGTCGTGACACTGGGACGGAACTCGAGAGACGGCAGCACGGACGTCCCGATGTATGCGGTCATCGTTGGAAGCCGGCTGCACGTTGCTGTGGAGAACCCGGCCGTCCCGAACGTGGACTTTCGACTCGGAGACGCCTACCCGAATCCTTTCGGCGATAGAGCCACGATATCCTTTGGCTTGTCTCGCGACGCGGACGTATCCATCAAGATCTACGACACTCTGGGTCGTGAAATAGCCACCGTGACGGAGGGTTACCATCGTGCGGGATCTCACTCGGCCGTGTGGGACGCGAAGGGCCTGTCGAACGGCGTCTACTACTGTCATATGACGGCGGATGGATTCTCCGCCGTGAAAAAGCTGATTCGGATCGGATAACGAAGACCGGCGGAGCGCGCATGCGCATCAATCTTTCGCGAGTGATTGCACCCTAAGCGCTGATTGAATGGAACGTCTCGAATTGCATCCAGATAGATTCTTTGACTCGGACCCGGAAATTCGCCGGGTGGCGCGTGACTTGTTTGAGAGCGTGAAGGACCTCCCCCTCGTATGTCCGCACGGACACGTCGATCCGCGCTTGTTAGCGTCGAATGATCCGTTTCCGGAGCCGACTTCGCTGCTCATCATGCCCGACCATTACATCTTTCGGATGCTTTATTCGCAGCGCATTCCGCTGGAGGATCTCGGGATACCTACGGTTGACGGCACGCCGGTAGAGTCGGATCCTCGCAAGATCTGGCAGGTCTTCGCGGATCACTATCATCTGTTCCTGGGAACGCCGACGCGGGCGTGGCTGGATTACGAATTCTATCACGTCTTCGGAATTCGCCGGAGGCTCGACGCCGACTCCGCGATGGCAATTTACGACCAGATGCTCGAACAGCTTGGCGACGAGTCCTTTCGACCGCGCGCGCTCTTCGATCAATTCAACATCGAAGTCCTTACGACAACGGATGCCGCCTCCGATTCGCTGAAGCATCATCAAGCAATACGCAAGTCGGACTGGGACGGCTGCGTCGTGCCCTGCTTTCGGCCGGATGCCGTCTTCCGCCTGGCCGCTCCGGGCTGGCGTGAGGAGATCGCCCGGCTGGCTGAGGCCGCGGGCATGACCATCGACAGCTATGCCGATTTCATCGAGGCGCTCGAAGAACGGCGCGCATACTTCGCCTCGATGGGGGCTACTTCGACCGATCATGCCGTCGTAGAGCCCTACACCGGGCGTCTGAGCGTTCGCGACGCCGAGCACATTTTCGACCGTGCAATCGGCGGTAAAGCGACGGCGGAAGATCAGCGCCGGTTCGAGGGGCACATGCTGATGGAGATGGCGCGCATGAGTGTCGAGGACGGGCTCGTCATGCAGATCCATCCCGGCTCGTACCGGAACCACAACGAATCCGTCTACGATCGATTCGGGGCAGACAAAGGTGCCGACATACCCCTGGCGACCGAGTACACGCGGAATCTCCGGCCGCTGCTCAGCGAGTTCGGCAACCATCCCAACTTCACGCTCGTGCTCTTCACACTGGACGAAAGCACCTATTCCCGTGAACTTGCACCATTGGCGGGGCACTATCCGGCGGTTCGCCTTGGCCCCGCCTGGTGGTTCTTTGACAGCATCGAAGGGATGACGCGATACCGGGAGTTGGTTACCGAAACCGCCGGCGTTTACAATACCGCCGGCTTCAACGACGACACACGCGCCTTTCTTTCGATCCCTGCGCGGCACGACCTCTCGCGGCGCGTCGACGCCAACTACCTCGCGCGTCTGGTGACAACGCATCAGATCTCCATGTCCGACGCTCGGCGTCTCGCCCGGGCGATGGCATTTGATCTCGCACGCGACACCTACCGCCTCGATGCCGTCGCGGGTGTTGCCGCGTCCTGAAAACTTTTGCGATCAAACGCTTCCTAATTAGATCAAATCATGCCGAACTTTCGATCTGATGCTACAACATGCCGGTTACGCGGCGCGTTCGTCGCCGTAGCCTTTACGGTCTTCGGGATGCTGTCGCCAATCTTGTTCGCCCAGTCGATACCCGCCTTTCCCGGCGCGTACGGCTACGGTGGCGATACGCCCGGCGGCCGTGGTGGGGACGTGCTCCTCGTGACGAATTTGAACGACGACGGGCCGGGGAGCCTCCGCGCCGCGGTGGAAGCCGCGGGACCGCGGATCGTCGTCTTCCGCGTGGCCGGCGTCATTGAGCTGGAATCCCGCCTCACCATTCGTAATCCGAACATCACGATAGCCGGCCAGTCGGCCCCCGGCAGCGGTATCACACTTGCCAATCATCCACTCGTCATCAAGTCCGTTCACGTCGTCGTGCGGCATTTGCGCGTCAGGCCCGGGGACACAGCCGAAGAGGAGATGGATGCGGTCTGGGTCAACAACTCGTCGCACGTAGTGCTGGATCATCTTTCGGCGAGCTGGGGCATCGACGAGACGCTGTCGGTCACCCAATCCAGCGACGTCACTGTTCAGTGGTGCTTCATCACCGAAAGTCTCAATGATTCACATCACAGCAAGGGAGAGCACGGCTACGGCTCGCTGATCGGCCATGAAGGCGGCATCACCTTCCACCATAATCTGTACTCGCACCACCGAAGCCGCAGCCCGCGGCCGCAGGCGGCTACAACCGGCCCCGGCCTCGATCTGGATTTCCGGAATAATGTGGTCTACGATTACCGCGACCGCGCCGGCTACACGATGGGCTATGAAAAGATGCGCATCAACTATGTCGGCAATTATGTGAAGCCGGGACCATCCACGAAGAGCGGTCTGGCCGGCTATGCTTTTCTGATCGAAAACAATAGCGGCACCTATGACCCGGAAGAAACCGTGCGGCTATTTGTCACCGATAACGTGGTCGAGGGCTTTCCGGAGAAGGACGACGATAATGCGAGCATGATTGCTTTCGCGTTTGAAAACGATCTGGTGGATAGCCCGTTTCCCATGCCGGACGTGCCGACCGACGACTCCGAGACAGCGTTTCAGCGCGTGCTCGATGAGGCGGGGGCGAGCCTGCCCGTTCGCGACGCCGTCGATGCGCGGGTCGTCGATCAGGTGCGCGGCGGTACCGGCGGAATTATCAATTCGCAAACGGAAGTGGGTGGATGGCCCGTACACGACGCCGGCGAAGCGCCGGCCGACGGGGACGAGGACGGCATGCCGGATGAGTGGGAGACTTCGTATGGTCTCGATCCAGATGATCCTTCCGATAGTCGAGGCGACCTGGACGGCGACGGCTACACGAACATCGAGGAGTATCTGAACGCGACCAATCCGACCAATGTATCGGCGCCGTCCGACGAGGTGGTGCACAGCGTACGACTTGCGCAGAATTATCCGAATCCGTTTAACCCGGTCACGACCATCACCTACGACATCGCGGCGCCGGGTACGCACCGGCTGGTGGTGCTCGATATGCTCGGCCGAGAAATTGCGGTACTCGCCGACGGCCGTCATGCGACGGGCACATATGAAGTGCGCTTCGACGCGAAGGCGCTCCCTGCCGGGCTTTATATCTATAGTCTTCGCGGTAACGGTGAAGTTCGAACCCGGAAAATGACCCTGCTGAAGTGATGCGTCTGCTTGTCCTGATCCTCTCTATCCTCTGGGCGGCCGCGCCTGCCGCCGGCCAGACATCGAGCCTTCCGGCATTTCCGGAAGCCGAGGGATTTGGAATGTTCACGCAAGGGGGTAGAGGCGGGGAAGTGTACTTCGTCACAAATCTGCTCGACTATGAATCCGGTGAACATCCGATTCGGGGGAGCCTTCGGGCGGCCGTTGCGGCCAGCGAGCCCAGGACCATCCTGTTCCGCGTGAGCGGCACCATCGAGCTGAAGCGCATCCTTGATATCGAGCATCCCTATGTGACGATTGCAGGGCAGTCGGCGCCCGGCGGCGGCGTCACCCTCAAGAACTACGGCATCGACATCGATGCGTCGGACGTCATCATTCGGTATCTGCGCGTCCGCCCGGGCGACGTTACCGGCGAGGAGCTCGACGCGATCAACATCCGGTCGTCGAACGTGATTGTAGATCACTGCTCGACGAGCTGGGCGACGGACGAGACGGTGAGCGTCGTCGGCGATGCGACGAACGTGAGTGTGCAATGGTGCCTCATCGCCGAGAGCCTCAACGCTTCCGTGCATAGCAAGGGTGAGCACGGGTACGGATCCCTGATCTCGACCTCGGGCAACGTGAGCCTGCACCACAACATCTATGCGCTGCACAAGAGCCGGAATCCGCGTCCGCGCGACGTCCTGCTCGACTTCCGAAACAACGTCGTCTACGGTTGGGGCGACCGTGCCGGGTACAACGGAGACGACCATACACGGATGAACTACGTCGGCAACTACCTCCTTCCACTCGACTTCAGCGACAACGATCGATACGCGTTCACCGTCGGCGGGGAAGACACGCGGATCTTTCTCGACAACAATCTGCTGAGGCGTCCTGACGGCGGGGTTCGGACCGGATGGGAGATGATTAGGCCGCCGTCGAGTATGCCCGACACGGCCGCCGCATTTATGCTCGGCGTGGAACAGCCGTTCTCGGCGCCGAGCGTAACTACCGACGATCCCGAAACCGCCCTCGAGCGGCTGCTTGCCGACGCCGGGGCTACTCGACCGCGCCGTGACGCCGCCGACCGGCGCGTCATCGGCCTTATACGTGACCGACGAGGGGCGATTATCGATTCACAGAATGAGGTGGGCGGCTGGCCGCCGCTCGATGAAGGCGTTCCGTCGCCCGATGAGGATCGGGACGGCATGGACGACCGGTGGGAGGAACGCTTCGGTTTGGATTCGAAGAATCCATCGGATCACAGCCAGGATCCTGACGGGGATGGATATACCAATCTGGAGGAGTATCTGAACGGTACGGAGCCGACCGTCGATTTCGGAGGGCTGCAGCCGCCGGTTCTTCGACCCGAGTCCGGCTCCGTTTTTACGGCCGCATCACAGTCGACTTCCGACCAACCCTGGTACATTCGCATGGCTGAGTCGGTCATGGAGCGAAATCCGACGCTCATGAACCGCTGGCACTACGAAGTCGGTCTGATGATGAAGGCGTTCGAGCGTCTGTATGAGCGCACCGGCAACGAGCGCTACTACGCCTACGTGAAGCACAACCTGGATCAGTTTGTGCAGCCGGACGGCAGCATCCGCACCTATAACCTCACGGACTACAATCTCGACCAGATTGCCTCCGGCAAGCTTCTCTTCTCGCTTCATGAACGCACGGGCGACGATCGCTACCGCAGGGCTGCCGATACGCTGCGAAGGCAGCTCGAGGAGCATCCGCGAACCAGTGAAGGCGGCTTCTGGCATAAGAAGGTGTATCCCTACCAGCTCTGGCTCGACGGCGTCTACATGGCCGGACCGTTTCTCGCCCGCTACGGCAGCGAATTCGATGACCCCGAAGCGTTCGACGAGGTGACGCGCGATATCCTGCTCGTAACCCGTTACATGCGCGATCCCGCGACCGGCCTGTACTACCACGGCTGGGACGAGTCGCGTGAGCAGGCCTGGGCCGATCCGGAAACGGGGCTTTCCGAGAATTTCTGGGGACGGGGAATGGGTTGGTACGGCATGGCACTGGTCGACGTGCTGGATTACCTGCCGGACGATCATAGGGACCGCGATCAGATTATTCGCGTGCTGCGGTGGTTTGCGGAGGCCGTCGTCAACGTGCAGGACCCGGTTACCGGTCTCTGGTACCAGGTGCTCGACGAGCCGCAGCGGCCGGAAAATTATCTGGAGGCGTCTGCGTCAAACATGTTCATCTATGCGCTCGCGAAGGGGGTCCGGATGGGCTATCTCGATACCGGATATCTGGACGTAGGACGACGCGCATACGCCGGCGTCCTCGAGCATTTCATCAACGCGGACGAAGCCGGCCACGTAAGTCTGGACGGTACCGTTTCAGTGGGCGGTCTGGGAGGAAAGAATCAGCGGGACGGCTCTTTTGGATACTACATGAGCGAGCCGATCCGCATGAACGACAACAAGGGCGTGGGGCCGTTCATCATGGCGGGCCTTGAGCTCGATACCGCCGAGAAAACCCGCGCTGCCAGGTAGTCCGTGGCGTAGGCAATCGCCGATCAGGAGCCTGGCGGGAGGAAGCGCCGTCGGGGAATGCAACATCAGCGAGCGCAGGCAGCACCGTTGAGAAGAGTGGTCCGAAGCGTGCGATCCGAGCGATATGCTTGCATCACAATGCCTACCTTATCTTCCATGCAGAACGCCGGTCGTCACCAACCGTAGTTGGTATCGGTATACCGGTAATAGTCCCTTACCCGAAGCCCTTCGTTCTCGATTATGCCTCGGATTCGAGTCATCCTCACGATCGCAGTTCTGTTCACCGTGGGGGGCATATTCTGGCAACTCCAACCGGCCGGTTCGGACGTAGACTTCAATCGCGACATTCGTCCCATCTTCAATGAAAAGTGCGTCGCGTGCCACGGGGGCGTACGCCGGGAGGCGGATCTAAGCCTCCTGTTTCGCTCGGATGCCTTGGAGCCTGCAGAATCGGGTGCGCATGCGATCGTGCCGGGACGCCCCGGCAAGAGCGAGCTGATTCGCCGCGTTACGCACTCGGATCCGCGCGAACGGATGCCTCTCGAGCAGCCGGCGCTAACCGACCGCGAAATTGACCTGCTGAAGGATTGGATCGATCAAGGTGCGCTCTGGCGGCCGCACTGGGCCTTCGTGGCGCCGGCGCCGAAGGAGCTGCCTGAGGTTTCCGATCCTGACTGGACGCGAAACGGCATTGATCATTTCGTGATGGCGCGGCTCGACCGGGAGAACATTCGCCCGTCGCCGCAGGCCGATTGCGCCGTCCTGCTTCGGCGGGTAAGTCTTGATCTCGTCGGTCTTCCGCCGGCACCCGAAGCTACGGACGCCTTTTGTGAAGATCCGTCGTCGGATCGATATGAGCGCGCCGTAGATTCACTTCTCAGCTCTCCGCGGTACGGTGAGCGCTGGGCCGCGTACTGGCTCGATCTTGCCCGTTACGCAGATTCAAACGGCTACGAGAAGGACGAGCCTCGCGTCATGTGGAAGTACCGTGACTGGCTCATTCGGGCGTTCAACGACAATATCCCCTTTGACCGGTTTTCCACGGATCAGCTCGCAGGTGACCTGCTGTCGAACGCCGACACGGACCAACTCATTGCGACGGCCTTCCATCGGAATACGATGACGAATACCGAAGGGGGAACCGACGACGAAGAATTTAGGGTCGCGTCCGTCATCGATCGTCTCAATACGACGTTCGAGGTCTGGCAGAGCACCACGATCGCTTGCGTTCAGTGCCACGGCCACCCCTACGATCCGATCCGACACGAAGAGTTCTACGAGCTGCTGGCCTTCTTCAACAATACCGCGGACGCGGATCGCTACGACAACGAACCCAAGCTCTTCGATTTCAACGAGGAGGAGAAGCGCGGCCGTGAGAACCTGCATCAACTTGAGCAGCTTAATGCGCAGGCGCAACGTGCCGTCGACGAAGACAGCCTGGCATCCTGGACACTACGTTTGGCGGCCTACACACGCGACGGGAATCGTCCGCCCAGGTTCGAAGGCCACAATGTAGATCCGTACGTAGTCCGCATTGGTAAGAAGGTCGATGAAGAGCGCAGCCCGCACGAACGAAAAGTGCTGCGCACATTCTTTATAGAGTCGCGCCCCGAATTTGAGGACCTTCGCGACGAGCGCAATAAGCTCAAAAACTCGATCCTCGAACTCGAACCGGTTACGACGCTGATAATGGAGGAGCTGCCGTCGTCCGAGTCGCGATGGACGCACGTGTTTGAACGGGGCAACTGGCTGGCTCCCGGGCGTCGCGTAGGGCCGGACGTGCCGCGTTCGCTCCCGGCGCTGCCGGAGGACGCTCCGCCCAACCGGCTGGGCCTGGCCCACTGGCTATTCTCCCCGGAGAACCCCCTTACGGCACGGGTCGCAGTCAATCGGTTCTGGGAGCAGCTCTTCGGAACAGGTATCGTGGAGACCGTTGAAGATTTCGGAACGCAGGGCGAATTGCCGTCCCATCCGGAGTTGCTGGATTGGCTTGCCTTACAATTTGCAGACGATTTCGACTGGAATGTGAAGCAGCTTTTGAAAGAGATCGTGATGAGTGCCACGTACCGGCAGTCGTCACGGCGCGAGTCTGCACTACAGGAGATCGACCCGTACAATCGTCTCCTGGCGAGAGGTCCTCGATTTCGGCTGTCGGCGGAGCACGTCCGAGACCAGGCCCTCGCCGTGAGTGGGCTACTCAGCGGCAAAATGCTTGGTCCAAGCGTCTTTCCGCCACAGCCGCCCGGACTATGGACGAACCCGTACAGCTCGCTTGTCTGGAAAACGAGCGAAGGAGAAGATCGTTACCGCAGGGCGCTCTATACGTTCTGGCGGAGAACCGTCCCGTATCCTTCGATAGTCGCTTTCGACGCGCCGAGCCGCGAGATGTGCTCCTCTCGGCGCATTCGAACAAACACGCCATTGCAATCGCTCGTCACGTTGAACGACCCCGTCTACGTAGAGGCTGCCGTAGCATTGGCGCATCGAATGCGTTCGGAAGACGATCACCGAGTTGAAGATCAGCTGCGTCGGGGCTATCGGCTGGCGATGCAGCGGGATCCGTCGGCCGAGACGCTGCAGAAGCTTGTCGGATTGTTCGAAGACGCCCTCGTGGAGTACGCGGAGCGGCCGGAAGACGCGGCCGCGCTGCTGAATATCAAACAGAACGCTTTTGCTGATTATGAGGATGTGGAGCCGACGAACTACGGCTCCCGATTAGAGGCATCGAGCGGGATGTCCACACCGCGGTCAAGCATGGGTTTTGCCGCAACGAACGATGACGCGCGTGAGGTCGCAGCGCTCGCCGTCGTCGCGAGTGCGATACTGAATCTGGACGCCTTTCTCACGAAAGAATAGATCGACCTATGACGGACGATTCGTACACGGAACGTGCATATGACGCACTCCACCGTCTCACACGGCGCCATTTTCTAAAGACCGCCTCGGTCGGCTTTGGCGGTCTGGCGCTGTCGTCCCTGGTAGGATGCGGGCCGGATCCGTCTACCACATCGCGGGCAAGCCTCGCGTCATCCACGCATTTTCCGCCGCGCGCCAAACGGGTAATCTTCCTCCATATGGCCGGTGCGCCGTCGCAGCTGGAACTATTCGACTACAAGCCGGAGCTGCAGCGCCTGCACGGTCAACGCTGTCCCGAATCACTGATCGCGGGCAAGCGCTTTGCCTTTATCCAGGGCACGCCAAACATGCTCGGTCCGCAGGCCACGTTCGGGCAGCGCGGCGAGAGCGGCGCCTGGGTTTCGGATCTTCTTCCGCATTTCGCCGAGGTCGCCGATGAGGTGACGTTTCTGAAGGCGATGCACACCGACGAATTCAATCATGCGCCGGCGCAACTCCTCCTGCACACCGGCCACGCGCGGCCAGGTCGCCCGAGTATGGGCTCATGGGCCATCTACGGACTGGGCTCTGAGAACCGGAACCTGCCGGGATTTATCGTCTTGCTTTCCGGGGGCAAACAGCCGGATGCAGGGCGGAGCGTCTTCGGAAGCGGCCTTTTGCCCTCCGTATTTCAGGGTGTTCAGTGCCGATCTCACGGGGAACCGGTGCTTTACGCTTCGGACCCGAAAGGCATAAGCCGCGAGCTTCGCGAAAAATCGATTGAAACGATCAACGATATCAACCGGCGTGATTATGAGGAATTCGGCGATCCGGAGACGCTGTCGCGCATCGCCCAATACGAGATGGCGTTTCGGATGCAGATGTCCGTCCCCGAGGCCATGGACATCGAAAAGGAGCCGGGGTGGGTGCACGATATGTACGGAACCGAACCGGGCAAGGTCTCTTTTGCGAACAACTGCCTACTAGCGCGCCGGCTCATCGAGCGTGACGTCCGATTCGTGCAGCTCTTCCACTGGGGATGGGATGCCCACGGAGCCAGCGAGTCGGAGGCGCTCAACATCGGCTTCCGAGATCGCTGTCGCGAGACGGATCGTCCGGTTGCCGCTCTTTTGCTCGATCTCAAGCAGCGGGGCCTGCTCGAAGATACGCTCGTCGTCTGGGGTGGAGAGTTCGGCCGGACGCCCATGCTCGAAAATCGGTCCGGCGACGACAATCCGTTCGTGGGCCGCGATCATCACACCGATGCCTATACGATGTGGCTCGCCGGCGGCGGCGTGAAGCGCGGATTCAGCTTCGGCGAAACGGATGAGATCGGCTACGCAGGCATCAAAGACCGGGTGCATGTCCATGATCTCCAGGCAACTATCCTTCACCTGCTCGGCATCGATCACGAACGCCTGACGTATGAGCATCAAGGACGCGACTTCCGGCTCACCGACGTTCATGGTCGCGTAGTTCAGGATATTATTGCCTGACTGGAGGGCACGCGGCAGGCGAGATGACGCTCGAACACCTTGCCGGCCTGGATTAGCTCGAACACCTCGATCCGTTCGGCAGCATGGTTATTGACGTTGTCTCGTGCACCTTGATACGCCGAGACGCCCGAAGTGCCAATCCCCGGGAGTTATTGCGTCTTCTTCCTAATTCTTGTACTTTCTTTACCGGTTAAGTACCGTCATTACCTAATCCCCCGCCGTACTACAGGAACCTCGAAGACCACGGCCCATGCGCGTACGCCTCGTCGATATCGCCGAGCGCCTTAATATCACGAAAGTGAGTGTCTCCAAGGCGCTTCGCGATCATCCCGACATATCTCGGGAGACGCGCGAGCTGGTCAAGAAGACCGCGGCGGAGATGGGATACTCGCCGAATCTGCTGGCCCGTTCCCTCTCCAGCCAGAAGACAAATACCCTCGGCGCGGTTGTTCCGAAGATAGCCCACAGCTTCTTTGCGTCGGTTATCGACGCCGTTCAGGAGGAGGCAACGAAGAAGGGATACGGGATCATCCTCGCCGTCTCCAACGAACGGGCGGATCTCGAGCGCCAGCACATCGAACGGCTCCTCGCCATGCGGGTGGACGGATTGCTCGTGTCGGTATCCCAACAGACTCCGGACTTCGAGGTCTACGAGAAGGTCCGTTCCATGCGTGTACCGCTCGTCTTCTTTGATCGGCGGATCGACAGCCTACCCTTCGCCAGCGTCACCGTTGACGACCGCGGCGGAGCGCAGCGCGCGGTCGCACATATGATCGACGAGGGCTTCACGCGCATCGCCCACATTGCCGGATCACTGGACACCGAGATCGGCCGCGCACGTAGGCGTGGCTATGAGGATGCACTTCGAGCACGCGACATTTCGATTCGGGAGGACTGGGTGATAGGGGGTGGATTCGACGAGCACCATGGCTACCGTGCCTGCCGTCGGCTCTTTTCCGGCAACGGCGAAACCCCGGAAGTCATATTTGCCGCCACGTTTCCGGTCGGTCTCGGCGTTCGCGCCGCACTGAAGGAAATCGATCCGGCTCTGCCGGATGGCGTGGAGATCGTCTCCTTCGGCGTGGGCAGCTTCGACGAATTCTTCCTGTATCCCCACTACTGCGTAAGCCAGCCCACACGGCAGATGGGGCAGGAAGCCGTACGGATGTTGCTCGGCGAAATCGACGCCCTCGACGATGGCGAAGATGTGCCCGGCCCGGAGCACCGCGTCCTGGAGACAAAGCTCATGCTTCCGACCGACGGCCACGGTCTCGATAGCGGCGACCTTGACGAGCCCGTACTCGGCGAAGCGGGTTCGGCCGTCGACGGCTTAGGAAGTAGCGACGGGAGCGAAGTCCCTGAAAGCTCGAACAAGTAGTGGGTTCGAATGACGTCCGATCCGTCGCCTAATCGACTTCAAAGCGACACGGCAATCGACGCCGACCTCGTCGTGCCGCCCGTTGCCGATCGTACCACGATGCCCGAGAAAATTCTGCAATTCGGGACCGGTGCTTTCCTGCGTGGTTTTTCGAACGTCTTCGTCGATCGAGCCAACAGGAACGGAATCTTCAACGGACGCATCGTGGCTGTAGGGTCGACCGGCAGCGGACGCTCCAGGCTTATTAATGATCAGGATGGGCTCTATACACTCGCCGTGCAGGGCGTCGACGGCGACGAGACGGTGGATCGGTGCACGGTTGTGAGTTCCCTCAGCCGGGCGATCGCCTCGACCGATGACTGGCCGGCCGTCATGGCAGTCGCCCGCAGCCCCGACCTCGAGGTCGTCGTTTCCAACACCACGGAAGTCGGCATTCGATTCGATTCGGATGATCGGCCGGACCTCGATCCGCCGCGATCCTTTCCCGGAAAGCTGGCCGTGCTGCTTCGCGAGCGCGCTGAGGCATTCGACTACGCGCCCTCCAGTGGCCTCACGATCCTCTGCTGTGAGCTGATCGAAGCCAACGGCGATCGATTGCGCGAGATCGTGCTGCAGCTCGCCGAAATGTGGAGTTTCGAAGAGGCATTCCTCGACTGGGTCCGCTTGTGCAACGTGTTTTGCAACACGCTCGTCGATCGCATCGTGCCGGGTACACCCTCCGCTCCGGCCCTGGAAGAACTGGAAATGAGAATCGGATACCGGGATCCCTTGCTCGTCCAGGCTGAACCATTTTACTTCTGGGCCATTGAGGGCAACGCGGACACGCGCAAGCGGTTGGGCTTTGTGAACGGTGATCCGGAAATTGTCATCACTCCGGACATCACACCCTATCGCCTTCGGAAAGTGCGGGTTCTGAACGGCGCACATTCCGTCGTGGTGCCGCTCTCGTATCTCTGCGGCAACGACACCGTCGCGCAGACCATGGCGCATCCGCTGACGCGTGCCTTCCTTCATCACGTAGTGCTCGAAGAAATCGTCCCCAGTCTTGAAGGCGAACTCGAAGATGATGATGCGGAGACGTTTGCCCGGCAGGTAATGGACCGGCTCGCGAATCCGTTCGTCCAGCACGAGCTTCTCAACATAGCCCTGCATCAGACGAGCAAGATGGATGTCCGCGTCCTTCCGTCTCTCGCCGCGTACGTCGCGAAAATAGGGCAGCTCCCCGAGGGCATCCTACTCGGATTTGCGGCGTTCTTGATGTTCGCCATCCGTGAGGGCCGGGCCGCAGAGGCAGAGCTACCCACGGATGAAAAAGCCGGCCGCGTCCGAGTGCACTGGGCGGAGACCGGTCCGTCACGCCTTGGCGACTTCGTCCAGCGAGTAGCCGAGGATCGCGACCTGTGGCACCATTCGCTCGAGACGATACCGGGATTCTGCGACCGCGTGGCGGGATTGCTTCACGGCATGCTCCGCGATGGCGTTCAGCAGACCCTTGAGGCGTTTATCTTTGCAAAAAACGGACAGCGCACATGAGTAATGGGATGAAAGACGTAAGGAACGGGAGCGACGAAACGACGTCCGCCGCCGGCCCCGTCGTGGTTCGCATCCATCCGGACGATAATGTCCTTGTGGCGGTCCGTCCGATAGAATCCGGGACAATAGTCACGGTCGACGGCACGACGCTGGAGGTATCAGAGAAGATTCCTGCCGGCCATAAAATTGCGCTGGACGACCTCAGAGCCGGCGACCACGTCGTGAAATACGGCCACGTGATCGGACAGAATAGCGAGGCCGTCGCACGTGGCGCGTGGGTCCACTCCCACAACATGAAATCGCTGCTCTCGGCTGAAAGTGTGTATAACTACCGGCCGTTCCCGTCGAACGGAGCCGCGCCTTCCGACATCCCCCTATTTAGGGGATACCGCCGACCGGACGGGCGCGTCGGGACTCGCAACGAGATCTGGGTGATCAACACGGTGGGCTGCGTAAACCGGTCGGCGCAGCGCATCGCACGGATGTGCAACGATCGCCTCACCGGCGAAATCGACGGGGTACACGCCTTCGCCCATCCGTTCGGCTGCAGCCAGCTCGGCGACGACCTGCGCTACACGCAGCGGATCCTGGCCGGGCTGATCCGTCATCCGAACGCCGGCGGCGTGCTCGTCCTGGGCTTGGGCTGCGAAAACAACCAGATGGACGATCTGCTCGCTCTGGCCGGCGACGTCGATCGCGGAAGAATTCGCTACTTCAACTCGCAGGAAGTTCTGGACGAGGTCGAAGAGGGCGTCGCGTCTGTCGACGAGCTCGCGCAGCTCATGAAGAAAGATGAGCGAACAGAGTGCCCGATCACCGACCTCGTGCTGGGCCTGAAGTGCGGCGGTTCGGACGGATTCTCCGGGGTGTCGGCCAATCCGCTCGTCGGCCGCGTCGCCGACCGGTTGACGGGGTACGGCGGAACGGCCCTCCTTACCGAGGTGCCGGAGATGTTCGGCGCCGAACAACAGCTCATGAACCGCGCGACGTCGAAGGAGGTCTTCGACAACCTGGTGTCGATGATCAACCAGTTCAAGCAGTATTTCGTCGATCACGGCCAGCCGGTATACGAGAATCCGTCGCCCGGAAATAAAGACGGTGGCCTGACGACGCTCGAGGAGAAATCGCTGGGAGCGACGCAGAAGGGCGGACAGGCGCCGGTCGCACGAGTGCTCGATTATGGTGAGGCGGCCGAGCCCGGCGTAGGTGGCTTATCTCTTCTCTACGCCCCCGGGAACGACGGCGTATCCGTTACGGCCGAAGTGGCCGCCGGTGCTACGGTCGTGCTCTTTACGACGGGCCGCGGCACGCCGCTCGGATTCCCCGTGCCGACACTTAAGATCTCATCCAACTCGGAGATCTATCGGAAAAAGCCCCACTGGATCGACTTCGATGCCGGTGCGGTGTTGGATGGTTCGGCAACCATGGATGCGTTGTCCGACGATCTATTCGATCTCATCGTGCGCGTAGCCTCGGGCGAGGAGCGCGCCAAGAACGAGCTGAACGATTACCGGGAGATCGCGATCTGGAAGGAGGGTGTCACGCTCTAGTTAGTACCTCAACCGCGCGGATCATGAGGGCCGCGCGACACAACTTCGGTGAAGCCTGGACAGGCTCGATGAGCGGCGCTCTTACGTGAGAAAGGCATTGAGGAGCGTGACGATTGTGCCGAAGAGACCCACGATCGCGATCATCCGCCACGTGAGGTCGGCCTTGAGATGTGCAAGATCCTCTTTCGTCGCGAGCCGAGCTTCCATATCGCCCAGGATGTGTGAGAGCGTATCGGCCTGCGTCTCCGGCATTCCCGACTTCGATAGATAGTCGTTGACGATCGTCGTTTTCATGAAAACGAGCGATACACCCTTAGGTTCTGATCGGCATCTCCACTATAGACCCGCTCGGCGGCAAGATATAACTTCCTGCCGTCGAAATAATTCCGCGCACGGTCTGAGGCGCTTAAAAAGGGTGTGCAAACGATTGCGCACTTTCTTAACATCATGTCGCTTTCGTTCATCAGACGTGATGTTTTATGCCATCTACACTTCGTGCCGCCGGATCAAAACGGTACCCGGTTCTTCTGGCGGTCGGCGCCCTCATTGTCGCCGCCGTCGCGGCTTTCACGCTCGGTCCCGGTGATCCTCCATCAGACCGCGATTGGGGGAATTATCTGGGAGATGCCTATCGAAGCCAGTTCTCGGAGCTCGACCAGATCAACAAATCGAACGTCGACCGCCTCGGACTGGCCTGGACGTACGATTCAGGCGTGCCCGATACGGTCAACAATCGCACCCAGATCCAGTGCAATCCGCTCGTGATCGACGGCGTTGTGTACGGCACGTCGCCGGGCATAAAGTTGTTTGCCGTTGATGGTGCGACGGGCGAGGAGCTCTGGGTGTTCAATCCGTTCACAGCGGGCACGGGGCCGTCACACCTCGGTGTCAACCGCGGCGTGATGTACTGGGAGGATGGGGATGACCGTCGCGTGCTATTTACGGCCGGCGATCGTCTTTACGCGATAAACGCACAAACCGGCAAAGCCGTAAGTAGCTTCGGCGAGGCGGGTTCGGCCGATCTGCGCGCGGGGCTCGGCCCGAATGTCGACGATCTTTTCGTCAATGCCAACACGCCTGGTGCGGTATACAAGGACTACGTAATTATCGGCTCCCGCGTCTCCGAGCTGGCCGACGCCGCCCCAGGACACATCCGCGCGTTCAACGCTCGCACCGGCGAGCTCGAATGGGTGTTTCACACCATTCCGCAGCCCGGCGAGTTCGGCTACGAAACGTGGCCGGATGGCTCGTGGGAATACATCGGAGGAGCAAATTCATGGGCCGGCATGAGCCTCGATCCTGATCGCGGCGTGGTGTATATACCGACGGGGTCGTCGTCGTTCGACTTCTACGGCGGCAACCGAACGGGCAAGAATCTCTTTGCAAATAGTATTCTGGCGCTCAATGCCGAAACGGGTGAGCGCATCTGGCATTACCAGCTCGTGCACCACGACATCTGGGACCGCGATCTCCCGGCACCACCGAACCTCATGACGGTCGAGCACGACGGCGAGCGCATCGAGGCTGTCGCCCAGATCACGAAATCGGGACACGTATTTCTGTTTGATCGCGATTCAGGCGAGCCGCTCTTTCCGATCATGGAGACGCCCGTCGCTCCTTCCACGTTGGAGGGAGAGGAAGCCTGGCCCACGCAGCCGCTCCCCCTCAAGCCCGCGCCCTTCGCCCGCCAGTTCCTCTCGGTCGAAAATCTGACGGATATCTCGCCGGCGTCTCACGAAGACGTGTTAAGGCGCTTCATGCAGACACGCTCCGGCGGACAGTACACTCCGCCCAGCACGGAGGGCACCGTAATCTTCCCGGGCTTCGACGGAGGCGGCGAATGGGGTGGGGCGGCGCACGATCCGAACGGCATACTGTATGTGAACAGCAATGAGATGCCGTGGATATTGACGATGGTCGAGATCAGTTCGAAGGGGAACCTGACGGCTCGGAAAGGAGGGGCGCAGCTCTACGTCAAGGACTGTGCCAGCTGCCACGGTATAGATCGAGCAGGGGATGAAGCCGGAATGTATCCATCCCTCGTCGACCTCGACGAGCGGCTCTCGAAGGAAGAGGTTAAGCAGATCATCGAGACGGGGCGTGGATTTATGCCGTCGTTCGGCCACATCACGGAGCTGGAAAAGGATCAGCTCGTGTCGTTTCTGTTTGGCGAGGAGGAGGCCGTGGAGCCCGTGCGTGAAGAAACGACGCCTGCAGGCCGAAACATTCCGGACGTGGCGTATGCTCACACCGGATACCACCGTTTCCTTGATCCGGATGGCTATCCGGCCGTAAAGCCGCCCTGGGGAACCTTGAACGCCATCGACATGAACACGGGCGAGTATGTTTGGAAGGTGCCCTTCGGCGAGCTACCTGAGCTGACTGCGCGGGGAATACCGAAGACCGGCCTCGAGAATTACGGTGGACCCGTCGTCACGGCGGGCGGCCTCCTTTTCATCGGCGCCACCCGCGATGAGATGTTCAGAGTGTTCGATAAGGACACGGGCGAGTTGCTCTGGGAGACGAAGCTTCCGGCGGGCGGCTATGCGACACCGGCGACGTATATGGTTGACGGGCGTCAATACGTGGTGATTGCCGCAGGCGGAGGGAAGATGGGGACGAAGTCAGGGTCGAAGTATGTAGCGTTTGCGCTACGGGATTGAGAAGAGGAAGAGAAAGGTGTACGGGAGGTTGATGATGAGGCAAAGATTTAAATGCGGAGCGAAGCCAGGACCGTTGAAGAGTATTTGAGGGAGCTTCCGGAGGAGCGGCGGGAAGTGATCTCGGCTGTACGCGATCTCGTTATGGCGCATCTCCCCGAGGGATACGAGGAGAGGATGAACTGGGGGATGATCAGCTACGAAATTCCGCTGAAACGTTATCCGGAAACGTATAATGGCCGGCCGCTGAGCTACGTTGCGCTTGCGGCACAGAAGAACCACTATTCCCTCTACATGATGGCCGTATATGCCGACTCCGAACAGGAGGCGGCGCTGAAAAATGCCTATACACGAGCAGGAAAGAAGCTTAACATGGGCAAGTCGTGCCTGCGCTTTAAGAAGCTGGATGACCTCGAAATGGATGCGATCGCCGAAGTCGTCGGCGGGACGTCCGTAGAGGACTACATCAAGCTGTACGAATCAAGCCGGAAGAAATGAGGACTCCCGAAAAAAAGGGGGCCGGCCGGGAGCACACCCAGCCAGCCCCGAGGGATCTGCAAGAACTCTTTTTTTAGTCCACCGAGACGAGCTCGATTTCGAACGTCAGATCTTCTCCGGCCAGCGGATGGTTGGCGTCCAATACGACGCTGCCGTCCGAAACGTCCTTGATGACGACGACGGACGTCTCACCATTGGCCTGCTGCACCTGCAGCTGCTGGCCGACTTCGGGATCGATATCGTCCGGCAGCCGAGATTCCTCAATTTCCACGACCTGGTCCTCGCGGTATGGACCGTATGCCTTTTCAGACTCGATGATGATCGTTTTCGTGTCGCCGGGCGTCATGCCGACCACGCTTTCCTCGAAGCCGGGGATCACCTTGCCGGCGCCGATCTCGAATGAGAGCGGCTCGCGATCGCGTGAGCTGTCGAAGACGGTTTCGTCGGACAGTTTTCCGGTGTAATGCACGGAAACGGTAGTGCCCGGTTGTGCCTTGCTCATGAAATCCTCACTTATAGACGAAAAATGTCATTGCGTATAAGGTTTACGGGCGACGACGCTCTGCGATCCGGAAAGGACCAGTGTTCGCACAAAAGGGATAATTAGATGCATCGCCGAGACTTTCTTGCTACTACGCTCGCCGCGCTTTTTGCCGGCTGCTCCGCCGATGTCCGCCGAACGCCCCGTCTCGGCCGCATCATGACCGTTCGAGGCGCGATAGCACCCGACGAGATGGGCATCACGCTTCCGCACGAGCATATCCTCGTCGACTTCGTCCCCGTGACCGAGCTGGGTGAAACGGCGTATAACAGAGAGGAGGCGTTTGACGTCGCTCTATCGCACCTTCTCGCGCTACGCGACGCCGGCTGCCGTACGTTTGTGGATGCCACGCCGTCCTATCTTGGACGTGATCCCACTCTGCTGCGCGCGCTCGCGGAGGCAACCGGCCTGCATATCCTGACGAACACGGGCTATTACGGCGCGCGAGAGGACGTTCATCTTCCCGAGCATGCCTTCACCGAATCCGTCGATGCGCTTGCGGAGCGATGGATTGCCGAGTACCGCGAGGGAGTAGGCGATACAGGAATCCGTCCGGGTCTGGTGAAGATCGGGGTCGATGAAGGAAGATTGAACGAGATGGATGAGACCCTGGTTCGTGCCGCCGCGCGCACGCATCGCGCGACCGGTCTCACGATCGCAGCGCACACGGGACCGGCGGTGACGGCTCTCGAGGAGATTGGAATCCTGAAGGAGGAGGGCGTACACCCCAGCGCATGGATATGGGTACATGCGCAGGCGGAAGATGACCTGGCAACCCACGTCGAGGCAGCGCGCGAGGGGGCATGGGTCGAATTCGACGGTCTTGCGCCGGCCACGATCGACCGCCACATCGAGCTCGTGCAGAATATGAAGCGGCATCGATTGCTAAGCCGCGTACTGGTCTCACACGACGCCGGCTGGTACAGTGTGGGCGAACCGCGAGGTGGTGATTTCCGCGGGTTCACTACGTTGTTCGACACGTTCTTGCCCGCGCTGGGCGAGGCAGGATTTTCTGAGGAAGAGATTCAGCAGCTCATTGTCGAGAATCCCGCGGATGCATTTCGGATTCGCATTCGTGAGTTCCACGCATAGGACGCCAGGCTCACTTGTGGTGCGCTAGACACATCTACGTACGCTAGACACATCTAGGTGAGCTAGACACATCTAGACGACGGAGGGGACGAGCCAGGGTACGCGTGGCGTAGAGCGGCGCGTACGTGCACGCCACGGACCGAGTGATCTACGTCGTCGCGAAAAACGCGTCTGCGGCCACATTGTCACCGACGATCTCCACGAGCCGGTCCAGCGCCTCGGATTCCCGCTCCTCGGCCAGCAGGGTGAGGATATCGGAATCGACGAGCTCGTACCAGATCGCCCGCCTCGTCTCGAATTCCGGGATATGACGGGCCATGGGCTCGCGCAGAGCAGCCATCCAACCGAGAAATACTTCGTATTCCGGACCGAACCGATTTTCGAATTCTTGCCGCAGGCGCACCGAGAGGGCGGGTGCGGCGCCGCTGGATGAGATCGAGAGGGTGAGATGCCCGCGCCGAACGACCGATCCCGCCACAAACGTGCAATGCGGCACGTCGTCCATGGCATTGATGAGCACGTTCTCGCGTTCCGCTTCCTCGAAAATCGGCCGTGTCTTGGGCGGATTCGTCTCGCTCACGATCACGAGAAACGCACCGGCGACATCCCCGGGACGGTAGTCGCGCTCCACCCAGCGGATGCGCCCGGATTCCGCCAACTCCTCCAGCACATCCGTTATCGACGGGCTGATCACTTCCACGTCCGCGTCGCATTCGAGTAAGCCGAGGGCCTTGCGTTCCGCCTCGTGATTGCCGCCGATGACGAGGCAGCGGCGCCCGTGAAGGTTGTTCAGGAAGATCGGATAGACGTTCATGGTCAGGCACTTCTCCGAAGAATCGTCTCATCCACCTTATCTACATGGATGCCGCACTCGAGCTTGTTGTGACCCTGCCACCGACCGGCCCGTGGATCTTCATTTTCGCTCACCGGCTTCGTGCATGGAATGCAGCCGAGGCTCGGATAGCCCTGGTCGTGGAGCCTGTTGTAGGGCAGTTCGTTTACCTCGACATACTGCCATACCTGATCTTCGGTCCAGTTCGCCAGCGGATTGATCTTAACGAGGCCGTTCGCCTCATCCCATCCTACGATGCCGATCCGCTCGCGCGTCGGGGACTGATCGCGCCGGATCCCCGTAATCCATGCCTCGCGGGACGAGAGGAAACGCCGAAGCGGCTGTACTTTGCGGATAAAGCAGCAGCGGTCAGGATTTGTCTGCCAGAGATTCGGCCCTTCTTCCCGGGCCTGATCCGGAAGAGACAATCCGGAATGCACGCGCGTGAACGTCAGCCCGAGCCGATCGGCGAGGCGCCGTTTGAGGTCGTGCGTCTCCGGAAAGAGTAGATCGGTATCCAGATAGAAGACGGTGGCCTCCTGGTTAATGCACGATACGAGATGCATCAGCGCGACGCCCGACGGACCGAAACCGGTCGCCATGGCTGCGTCGGATCCGAACGTATTGAGGGCCCACCGGAGAATGGCGTCCGGCCAAGCGTCTTCGAATTCGTCGCTCACGCGTTGAAGCTCAGCGCGATTCCACGCCCTCTTCGATGTCGGTGCGTGAGGCCTTTCGGGAAATTCGATCGGCTTCATGGTGTGGGTGCGAGTTCGACGATGTCGTGAGGAGCAGGTCTTTTGTTAGCACCTCGATCCAGGTTCGATACTCCGACGGCGTGGGAGGCGATGTCGACTGGATCATGGCTGCGCGCGCTGATCCCGATTGCGCCGGGCTCGAAAGGTACACCGTCACCGCCGGCCTGATCATCGGGATTAAACCAGGACATCCAGGGCCGGAGGGAGACGACATGGCCGATGACGATGGTCGCCGGTGTCTCGAGATGACGCGTCCGGCGGCCGATATTCTCCAGCGTACCTTCCACCACAACCTGATTGTTCGTGGAGCCTGATGAGATAACGGCAGCCGGCATCGAAGCGTCAATGCCGGCATCGACGAGAGTATTCGCGATAGTCGGCAGACGCTTGAGACCCATGAGAATGACCAGAGTGCCGGCCCGAGCCAGTGAGATCCAGTCCGGATCGTCTCCTTCGTAGCAGGAGTGTCCGGTGACTACCGTGAACGCAGACGACACGTTGCGGTGCGTGACGGGAATTCCCGCATAGGCCGGCACGCTGATCGCGCTCGTGATGCCGGGGACGACGTGAAACGGGATGCCGGCGGCCGCCAGCGCGAACGCCTCCTCGCCGCCGCGCCCGAATACGAAAGGGTCTCCGCCCTTCAATCGCACAACCAACCGGCCGCGGCGCCCTTGTTCGACGAGAATCTCATTGATCCTCTCCTGCGGGATGGAATGGTTGCCCGGGGCCTTGCCTACGTAGATGCGGTCGGCATTGACCGGGGCTTCGTCGAGAAGATCCGGGTGGATGAGGCGATCATAGACAACCACGTCCGCCAGCCGAAGCACCTTTAATCCCTTTACGGTGATCAGATCCGGATCGCCAGGACCGGCGCCTACGAGATAAACGGTTCCGCTGTCGATTGGCCTTCGCATTTGTTGTGGTGTCGTTGGAGATCCAAATTCGTTACCCGTGTCCGAGGCTGCATCTGCGTAGTCTCCTCGTGGCGAAGGCGAGCTTTTAAACAACAAAAAACCCGCTCACCTTCGGGAGATGAGCGGGTCGGCACAGTTTCTCGGGGGGCGCTAACTTCGAGTTAGCGGTCTATCGCGAGATGTGTCGGCACCACTCGGCTCCGCGCAAACGCAGCAATCCATGCAGCAGCACATACAGCCGCAGCATGGACATGGCATACAGGACGTATGGAGCTCGATGTGGCGCAAACTAGTCGCGATCAGATAGATTTTTCTCATTCGTTTCTAACGATAGAGCCTACGATCGGCGAATTCAAGGCCCTTGAGGCGCCCGGAAGCGGTTTTATTTCCGATCTATTGTGTAAAATCTGTGAAGTGGGCCGTTCCCGGAGGCGCGGATTCGGTGTCGCGGGCCTAACGTCAGGTAAATATCTAATTCTTTTGGTGATAGCGATCAGCTTTATGGATTGCACGAATCTCGGCGGCGCGGTAGGACGCAGGCGCGGCGGGCTCATCCGGACATGTGTGAATGCCGTGGTCTTGGTAATCGTCATCGGTCTGGCAGGCCTGAGCCGGCACCAAGATGGTCCCCCGTTTGAGCCGGATGAAGCATTGCATACGTTCGAGCTAGCCGATGGTTTTCAGATCGAGGTGTTTGCAGCGGAGCCGCTGGTATCGGATCCGGTGGATATGGAGATCGACGAGGCGGGCCGGATCTACGTCGTCGAAATGCCGGGGTATCCGCTCGACACAAGCCCCAGTGGACGGATCATGCTGTTGTCGGATACCGACGGTGACGGGCGTCCGGACTCAAGCACGGTTTTTGCAGCGGGATTTACGCTTCCCACCGGCGTGACTCGGTGGAAGAACGGGATCCTCGTCACCGCCGCGCCCGACGTTTTTTACCTAGAGGATACCGACGGCGACGGCCGGGCCGACGTCAGAGAGGTCGTACTGACGGGCTTTGCGCTCTCCAATCCGCAGCACAACTTCAACAATCCCTTGTACGCCCTGGATAACGGCATCCACCTCGCCAATAGCGGGCCGATCGGGACGGAGACGTTCGAGAAGGACTTCGGCGATAAGGGAAGCGACGTGCGGTTTGTCGGGAAGTATGCCGCTGTCGATAGGGCGGAAAAGGCGTCGACACACACGGCAGGCGAAGTGCACGTGACCCACCATAGGCCCGACAGCGACGAACATGCCGACATCGAAGGAGGCGGAAGCCGTCTAGGCGTGAATGCCGGCGGCCGCAATGTGCGCTTCAGACCCGACACCGGAGAGCTTTTCGCGGAGTCGTCATCATCCCAGTTCGGCCACGACTTCGACGTGTGGGGACGGCATTTCCTCGTGAGCAATGCCAATCATCAGTATGTGGAGCTCGTCGCGGCACGTTATCTCAAGCGCAATCCCGCGCTGCCTGTTCGGGACGTACTTGAATCGACGCCGGAGCACGGCGCCGCCGCGGCTGTTTATCCCATCACGCTGGACCCTGAACACACGCTCCTGACGGATCGCGGCGTCTTCACGAGCGCGGCCGGTATCACGTATTACAATGGAGGCACGTTTGGCGAGCCATATGACCAGGCAGTATTCGTCGCCGAGCCCGTGCACAACCTCGTCCATGCGGATGTCGTCTCGCCGAACGGCGTCTCCTTCGTCGCCGAGCGGCTGTTCGAGTCTCGCGAGTTCCTGGCCTCGACGGACAGCTGGTTTCGTCCGGTCAACTTCTATATAGGTCCGGACGGCGCGCTATACGTCGTGGACTACTACCGGGAAATCGTCGAGCACCCCGAGTGGATGGAGGATGACGAGGCGCAGACGCGGGATCTGTACCGCGGCCGAGATCGCGGTCGCATCTATCGCATCTCCCGAAATGAATCCGACGCACCGTCGTGGATCGGCAAGTTGTCGCTCGGCGATGCATCGACGCGCGATCTCGTGGCTCTTCTCTCGCATGACAACCGCTGGTGGCGCCTGCAGGCACAGCGCCTGCTGGTAGACCGGGGCGGAAAGGACGCCGAGGGACCGTTGCGCGGGCTTCTCCGCACGAGTTCGTCCGCACTCGGTCGTCTGCACGCCTTATGGACGCTCGAGGGACTCGGCCTCGTCAAGCGCGACGACGTCCTTCAGGCTTTGAGTGATCCCGTGGCCGGCCTTCGCGAAAACGGCGCACTGCTGGCAGAGCGCAATGGTGCGTCGACGTATGAACTCGAGCTCTGCAGGATGGCCGCTGATCCCGATGCACGCGTACGGTTTCAGGTGCTTCTCGCGCTTGGTGAGCTGGATTCCAGGGACGCCGAAGAGGCGCGTCGTCAGATCCTGTTGAGTGACCTGGACGACAAATGGGTGCAGATCGCGTCCCTGAGCGCGGGCGCTCCGCCCACATACGCGCAGCTCTCGCGCTCCATCGATGCACTCGAATCAGATTCGCGCGCGAGCGCCGAATCCTTCGTGCGTCGCGTGGCGATGCTCGTCGGATCCAGCGGTTCGATTGATGATCTCGCGTCGGTCGTCGACCTCGTCATTGACGCGCCCGAGCATCGCATGGCGGCCGCGATACTCGGCGGGCTGGTCGAGGGCATTCGTCAGCGATCGGAACAAGACGTCTTCGATCGGCCGCGCGTAGATGCCTTATCGGACATCTTCTTCACGCAGGCGGATTCCGCGTTGCGCGGCCCTGTTCTTGACGTATTTCGGATAGCGACGAGCGAGGAAATCAGCCTTCCGACACGTTCGGCGGCCCTCGCAGTCGCGCTATCGCGCGACGATGATCCTGCATTTCGAGCCGATGCCCTCGATCTGCTTGCCCTCAGCAATCCAAGTGCGTTTGCATCCGACCTCCGAACACTGATCCGCACTCATCCCGTCGCGGAAGTGGAGTCCGCGGCAATCCGGACACTGGCCCAGGCACCTGCCGCGGACGTTGCGGACACGCTGCTTGCGCACTGGCCGCGTCTGTCTCTCGCCGGCCGCGAGGCGGCCCTGGATGCCATGATGCGTTCCGAGGAACGGGTGAACACACTCCTCGACGCCGTCGAGTCCGGCCTCATTTCGCCCTCCGCTCTCGGCTGGGCGCGCCGCGTCGTGCTTATGCGTGACTGGGACGGCCACGTAAAACAACGCGCGCGGCGGCTCCTCCGTGTCTCAGAAGCAAACAGGGTGGACGTCCTGAAGCGCTATCAGGAAGCAATTGGCTCACGGGGAGATCCCGCCGCAGGACGTGTCGTTTTCGCCGGCGCCTGTGGGAGCTGCCATGGGATTCGCGGCGAGGCCTCATCCTTCGGGCCCGATCTCGGAACGGTATCGCACTGGTCGCCGCGTGCTCTGCTCGAGGCCATTCTGGTTCCCTCGCGGATCGTCGCGTCCGGCTACGAGGTCTGGCGCATCGACCGGCGAAACGGCGACGGCCTTACCGGCGTGCTCCGCGCCGAAACGGCTACCGCCATCACATTAATCATGCCGGAAGGCATCGAAGTCACGATTCCTCGGCAGGAGATCGAATCGATGCAGCAGATCGGCGGCTCCGCCATGCCCGACGGTCTCGAAGAACAGATCACCGTAGATGAGATGGCGGATCTGTTGACGTTTTTAAGGGGAGTAGGTGGCCTTTCAGACTGATCACCCGTTCCGGGATGGCGGCCTCCGGTGGGGCGTTGCGGGCCGCTTCGCGCACGTCGGCACTTTCTCTTCCCCTTCAGCTACTCCTCACCTCTTCGATCGCATTCCACATCTCCTCGACACTCGTAAACTTTACACGCGGGCGGCCTTGCTCGACGCCGCGCGCCGTTTCCAGCTCGTCGATGCGGCACCAGTCCTCGTACGTGAAATTTTGCGGCTGCTTTTCGGCGATCATCCGTTCGGCCGAAGCGGGATCCGGAGATTCGGGAGCAAGCAAGCGACCGGCTTCGAGATCCTCAAGCATGCACTGCACCGTTTCGACGGAGTCGGCTTTGTTCGTGCCGATCACGCCGCTCGGCCCGCGCTTGATCCATCCGCCTACATACAATCCCGTGAGGGCTTGACGCGAGTCCGGGTCGAGAACGCGGCCACGGTCGTTGAGAATGACGTTCCAGTCGGAGTCGAAAGGTACGTCGGGAAGCGCTACGCCTTCATAGCCGACGGATCGGAAAACAAGGCCGGCCTCAATTTCTTCGAACGCGTCGGTCGCGCGCGGGCGGATGCGTCCTGTTTCATTGCGGTAGAGCTCGTTTCGAACGATGCGTACGGAGGCGACGGCGCCGCTCTCGTCGCCGATGATCTCGACAGGAGAGACGAGGAATCGGATGTAGAGCCGTTTCGTTCGGCCGTCGGGGTCCCCAAGAGCGAAGTCCTGCACAATCTCGACATTGCGCCTCGTGTTGCGATCGGCATCCTCCAGTTGCTCGCGACTGATCGGATCGAGCTCGGCTTCGTCGGGGCGGACCAGGGTCACCGCGTCTTTCAATTCACCGAGCTCTTTCACCTCAGGTGGGGTGAAGGCAGCCTGAAGTGGGCCGCGGCGTCCGAGCATGTGCACTTCGCGCACGTTGCTCGAGCGCAGCGCCTCTAGCGCGTAATCGGCGATGTCCGTTGTTTCGAGCTCTTCAGGCGTTCGACAGAGGATGCGCGCCACGTCCACGGCTACGTTGCCGACGCCGACGATCACGACGGATTGGGCCGAAAGATCGAACGTGCAGTCACGGTAATCCGGATGACCATTGTACCAGGCCACAAATTCCGTCGCAGAGTGGCTGCCCTTGAGATCCTCACCCGGAATGCCGAGCGACCGGTCGGTCTGGGCACCTGTCGCGAAGAAAATCTGATGATAGTGACGCTGGAGGTCGTCGAGCATCACGTGTTTTCCAAATTCAATGTTACCGAAGAACCGAAAACCGGTCTGCTGCGCCGTCTTGTGGTAGACACGGCAGACATTCTTGATCTTCTGATGATCCGGTGCAACGCCGCCGCGCACGAGGCCAAAAGGCGTCGGAAGGCGGTCGAACATGTCGATCTGAACGATCAGGTCTTTTTGTCGCAGCAGGTGATCCGCCGCATAGAAGGCAGCCGGCCCTGCGCCGATGATGGCTATGCGAAGGGGATCGTCCATTGAACCGGGATTAACCATAACGCTGATGGAAATCACGTCACGCCGGGTTCGCTTTACTTTTCAGATGCTCGTCGAGCGGACGCACACTTGCTTGGCGGTCGAGCGAAAAATTCGACGACGATCGTACGATGAGCTTCGCCGAGAAGATGCGGCGAACCGGCGGTAACTTGGTGGGAAGGTTCAGGTGTTCGAGGAGGAGCTGAGCGGCTGAGCGTCCGAGCTCCTGCTTGGGTATGGCCATCGTCGTTAACGGGGGGGACGTATGTCCGGCGATTGGGATGTCGTCGTATCCGACAATGGCGACCTCACCGGGCACGGATCGGCCCAACCGTCTTGCGGCATCCATGGCGCCGAGGGCCATCATATCGTTGGCCGCGAAAACGGCATCGGGCGGATCAGGCAGTTCCAGAAGCTGGTGCATCGCGGTCTGGCCGCCGCTGAATCGAAAATCCCCTTCCACGACGAGGAAGCCGTCAAAGTCGACGCCCCCTTGCTGCAGCGCCCGCCGATAACCGCTGTACTGATGAAGCCGGCCATAGCTCTTGCTACCCGGCCCCGTCAGCGGGCCCGAAATCATCCCGATACGCGTGAACCCCTGCCGGATCAGATGCATCGTGGCCTCGAAGGCGCCCTTCTCAGAGTCGACTAACAACTTGCTGACGCTGTCTATCCGGTAGTCGCGTTCAATGGCCACAACCGGCACGTTCGGACTTTGAGCGACGAACTCCGCGACCGTACTTTGCCGCACCGAATCGCCGATTAGTACGATAGCATCCACCTGCTTCTCGAGAAGCATCCGATAATTTTGCTCGCCGAGATCGAAGCGATGGTCGGAGTCGCAGAGGACGAGATTTCGGTCGTTTTCACGAAGCTCGTGACTCAAATGGCGCACGATATCCGTGTAGAAGGGATTGGTCACGTCCGAGACGATGACCCCGACTGTGTAACTCTTCCGCGTCTTCAGCCCCTGAGCAAGTCTGTTCGGGCGGTAATTGAGCTTCTTAATGGCGTCGCGGACGCGCTCTCGGGTATCGCTTGGCACCCACTCTGCGTTGTTGATAACGGCGGAGACGGTGGCGATGGACACGCCGCACTGCCGGGCTACGTCCTTTATCGTCGGCATAAGGTGGCTCTTCCGAAATACGAAGCAGAGTTATGATCGTGGCGAAATAGCTTCTCGATAGAGCGAAGATATTGAAAGCGCTTTCTGCACCGGCAAGTTATGATCCGCCCGGGGACAAATCCAGCAGGGATAGTTGATTCTCCGTGTGCGGGGATTTCTGACGGTACGGGGATTTCTGATGGCACGGCTTCCGGTGGTTCGCTAAGAGGCCGAACGTGGTCGGCAATGGTAAGGGCGCTGCCGAGAGGGAGTTTCGTAGAAGGTTGGCGGCAGTTCCGACGGATTTGGAGGGCGAAGTTCGTAAAATGAGAAAGCCCGGCCTTCCACCAAAGACCGGGCTTTCATCCACCATCGTGCACTGTCCACCGTAACACGTGAGGTGCACTTGATGAGTACGTACGGATCTGAGAAATTTGCGAGCCTCTCGCCGCCTTAATTGACAAGAACGTGTTACGTACCGGATTTAGCGCAACCGCTGTGCATGGATCAATGAACAAGCATGACATACCCATCGCCGTATTCCCCCGAACCGGACCGCGAGCCCCGTTGAATGGCTAAGAAGGACCCGTATAATTATTTCGATCGTGAACTAAGTTGGCTCTCGTTCAATGCCCGCGTGCTGCAGGAAGGAGAAGATCCGAACGTTCCGGTTTTTGAACGCCTAAAGTTCCTGGCGATTTTTTCATCCAATCTCGACGAGTTTTTCCGCGTCCGCGTCGCATCCCTGCGGAGCTTGCTGCGATTGAAAAAGAAGACGGCCTCGAAACTCGGCTTGCGGCCGGAGCAGCTGCTGCAGGAGATTCACGAGGTCGTCGTCGACCAACAGGAACGCTTCGGAGAGACGCTTCGCGGCTCGATTCTTCCCGAGCTTGAGAAACATGGGATCTACCTGGTAAACGATACTTCCGTGACGGAGGCTCAGGGTGAGTACCTGCGCGAATACTTCAGCGAGCACGTCAGAGCTCATCTGAATCCGACCATTCTCGAGGCAGACGACGTCCCGTTCCTCGCGAATCAGCAGCTTTACCTGATCGTCGAACTCAGTCCGCCTTCGGATAGCGTCAGCCTTTCGGTCGCGCACCCTCGATACGGAGTCGTCGGAGTGCCGAGTCCTCCGATCTCCCGCTTCGTGTGGATCCCATCGGACGAAGACGAGAGGCACGTCATGTTCCTGGATGACGTGATTCGATATAACCTGCCGGGCCTCTTTCCGGAGCACCAGGTAGGCATCGCCTACGCGGTTAAACTTTCACGCGACGCGGAGCTATACCTCGACGATGAATACGGCAACTCGGTTGTGGAGCAGATTCGCAAAAGTCTTCAGAAGCGAGAACGAGGCCTTCCCTGCCGTTTTCTTTTCGATCACCATTCGCCGCACGGACTCGTTGAATCATTGAAACAGTGGTTCGATCTGGAAGAGGAAGACCTCGTGGAGGGTGCCCGATACCACAACCTGAAGGATCTAATGGATTTCCCAAGGTTTGGGCTCACTCATCTGTCCTACAACAAGCTTCCGCCTCTCAGCCATCCAGTTCTGGAGAAGGCATCGTCCATTCTGGAAGCTGTGGCCGCGAAGGATCACGTGGTACATTTTCCGTATCAAAAGTTCGACTACGTGGTCCGGTTTCTGCAGGAAGCTGCTGACGATCCGGATGTAGAATCCGTGTGGATCACGCTCTACCGGACGGCGTCGCAGTCGGCCGTCATAGAGCAGCTCATTCGAGCCGCGGAAGCCGGAAAGCAGGTGACGGCCTTTGTCGAGGTAAAGGCGCGTTTCGACGAAGCCTCCAATCTCCGGTGGGCGGAGCGAATGGAGGAGGCCGGCATCCGCACCCTCTATAGTTTTCCCGATTTGAAAGTGCATTCAAAGCTTGCCCTCATCGGGCGACGAGAAGAGGGCGAAAATCGATGGTATGCCTACCTTGGAACGGGCAACTTTAACGAAAACACGGCGCGCATCTATGCGGATCACGGCCTCTTCACGGCGGATCCGCGTCTTACGGTCGACGTGCGGAAGGTCTTTGCCTTCCTGGCCGGCGAGGAAAAACAGCCGGAATACGAACATCTTCTGGTCGCTCCCGCCCACATGCGCAAGGGCTTTTACCGGTTGATCGAGGCCGAGATCGAGGCCGCCAACGACGGCGATCAAGGTCGAATGATCGTGAAAATGAATTCATTGGAGGATCCCAAGATCATCCGGCGCCTTTACGACGCCGATCAGGAGGGCGTGGAAATTGAAATGATCGTACGCGGAATCTGCTGCCTCGTGCCGGGCGTCGAAGGCCAGAGCGAGACCATCGCAGCGCGCAGCATCGTCGACCGGTTCCTTGAGCATGCAAGGCTCTTTGTGTTCCATAACCGCGGCCATGAGATCTACTACCTCGCATCGGCGGATTGGATGACGCGAAATCTGAGCAAGCGCGTGGAAGTCGCCTTCCCGATCTATGACGAGGACGTGCGACAAGAGCTTCGTCAGATCCTGGAGCTTCAGCGGCGCGACAATACGAAGGCGCGCCTCCTCGATGCCGGTCAGACGAACGCCTATGTCGAGCGAGGCGACGACGAGCCCGTTCGATCGCAGGTCGACACGTATGATCTGCTGCGCCGGAAGCTGGATTCGGCCGCCGCGTCATTCACCGAGAGCGACGATTCTTCACGCAGGGTCGAGACGTTTGTAACCAAAGATGGTGACGGCTTGTGATTAGAATGTGGATAGGATGCATTGAAATACTCATGGTCGGATTGCTGCAAATGGGTTGTGAGGCCTCCGAGCAGACGACACCCGAGGCAGCATGGCGAGGCGTGGACAGCACGTACGTCTTCGAAGATCCTGACGACGTCTTCACACTCGACAAGGACCTGAAAGAAATCTCCGGAATGACCATGATGGAGAACGGCCTTTTAGCGACCGTGCAGGATGAGAACGGAATTCTATACATCATCGACCCGACGTCGGGCGAAATCGTCGAACAGCGGAAATTTGGAAAAGATGGCGATTATGAGGGCCTCGAACGTGGTGGCGGCCATTTGTTTATCCTTCGCAGTGATGGAAGGGTTTACGTCTTCGACGAGTCGATCGACGAGGAGTTTGTCGGTGATTCGTACGACCTGGACCTGGTGAAAGGCTGTGACGCAGAAGGTATCGGGTATCAGGCGGACCGCGAGCGCCTCCTGATCTCCTGCAAGGAGCGTGCAGGAAAGAACCTTGACGGCAAAAAGGCGATTTTTGCCTACGATCCGGCTACGCAGATCCTCACTGACGAACCTGTGTACCTTTTCGATATCGAGGCCTTCGAGGCGAGTATAGAAGATCATCCCATCAATGAAGCCGTACGGTCGGTCCTCCAGGACCACGTAGATGTGAGCGGATTCAAACCGTCAGGCCTCGCCATTCACCCCCGTTCCGGCGACCTCTACGTCGTCTCGTCGGTCACGAAGGTCGTCGTCCGCATGGATGATGCCGGGCAAGTGACGGGTATGTGGGATTTGCCGGCGGACCTATTCCCTCAGCCCGAAGCCATTGCTTTCGGGCCTGACGGTGACCTCTTCATCTCCAGCGAAGCCGGGAATCGGAAGAACGCGACCCTTGTGCGATTTCGCGATCGGTCTTCAGGCATATCGCCTGCGCCTTCTAACGAATGACACGCGTGTTATGAAAACGGTCATCATTTTCCGTCATGGTAAATCGGATTGGGACGCCGCATTTGGAAGCGACCATGAGCGTCCCATCAACAAGCGGGGGAAGCGGGATAGCGCAAGGATGGGGAAATTCCTGGCGGATTGCGGACACGTCCCAGACCGCATCGTGACGTCCTCCGCGGTTAGAGCGCGCGAGACGCTGG
This sequence comes from uncultured Rhodothermales bacterium, assembly GCA_964487555.1. Classification (GTDB taxonomy): domain Bacteria; phylum Bacteroidota; class Rhodothermia; order Rhodothermales; family VXPQ01; genus CAZART01. The sequence goes on along the minus strand of CAZART010000004.1, from coordinate 39,172 downwards.
AGCGCGCTATGAAAGAGGGGGATTGGGGGGATGTCTCGGTAGAGGTCACGGAGGATCTGTACGAGGCGACCCCTGAGGCGGTTCTGGCGGTCATCCAGAGGCAGGGTGATGTGTGGAGCCGGCTGCTTCTCGTCGGACACGAACCGACGTGGTCCCGGTTGATCGGCCTGTTCATCGGCGGAGGTTCCATCAAAGTCTCTACCGCGACGATGGCGCGCATCGAATTCCACGTGCCGGCTTGGAAAGATATTGCATTCGGCCATGGCACACTGCGGTGGATCCTGCCGCCAAAGGTATTGCATTGACGACGCGTCAGGCATTGTAGAGCGCCGTGAAGGCATCGACCGTCTGGTCGGCCGTGGGCAGAGCCACCGGTTCGGGGCGATGTGGACGCGCGAGACGCTGCGCGACGGCCGTCGCCATTTCGTCGACGCTCTCTGCATGCTGGACGTTCGGGCTTTCGGGATGGAAGCCCACATTCCGGCACACGACGTACATGCCGGACGCCAGCGCTTCGAGGAAAACGTATCCCTGGCTTTCGTATTCCGACGCGTGCAGCAGGACCCTGCTCCTTTGCATGAGTCGGAGCACCTCTTCACGGGGCAGCCGGCCTCGAAAGACGACGTGATCGTCAAGTCCGGCGTTGCGAATCCGCTCTTGAAGGCGAGTCCGTTCAGGTCCCTCACCGATGATTTCTAGGGAGAGGCCCGGACGGAGCCGTACCA
>CAZART010000004.1:16137-38347 GCA_964487555.1 uncultured Rhodothermales bacterium | reverse complement strand
CGTTCAGGTCCCTCACCGATGATTTCTAGGGAGAGGCCCGGACGGAGCCGTACCAGTTGCGCAGCAACGTCGATTGCCTCATCGACACGCTTGATGGGAATGAGAGAACCGACGACGAGGACGTCGATCGGACGGCGATCCTCCGAGGAGTCCTGCGCCGCAGTCACTATTCGGTCGGCATCGAGGCCGAGCGGAATGACGGCGTCCACATTGCGATGGACGCTGCGGCGAACGGCCTCCGCCGCCGGAATGGAGCCTGCGGTCAGCGAAAACGGGGCGTGACGCAGGAGGCGGCCGTACGCCGATTTCCGGCGCACTTCCTGCCCGCCGATCGAGACGACGTGCTTCCATCCGTAGCGCCGAGCGAGTAGAGACCCGATGAGGGCACACTCGCCCAGCCAGAAGCTGTGGATGATGCCGCGCTTACGGCCGGCGACGACGCGCCGACCGGTATGCACCGCCCGCAGCCAGGTGTGCGGTTTCGCAAAACGGTTGTTTCCGCCGCCCAGCGCGTGGACGCGGACGGAGCCCCACTGATACGATCGCCGCGTGAAGGGGTACTGGAACGCGATGACCTCGACGGTAGCTTGTGGAAGTCGATGGCCCAGCGCCTCGACGTAGCTCTGGAGTGCAGGAAGGCAGGACGAATCGGATTCGTTTTCCGGAAATCCCGGAACGAGAAGGAGGAGGGACGTGGGATCGGTCGAACGGGCCACTTTCAGGAGGACGCCTCAGAAATCTTTTCGTACGTCGCTTCGAGTTTCTGCGCCATGGCGCCGAAGCTGAGCTCCCGTTCGAAGTGGCCTCGAACGGCTTCCGAACGAGCGGGCACGGCGTCAAGGCCGACGTCGAGAGCTCGGCGAGCGAGGGCCTCCGCATCACCGACGGGAAAATATTCGCCGTACTGGTCTGCGATCACTCGGAACGAGGAAAGCTCAGACACGACCGGCACGACGCCGCACGCCATCGCATCGAGAAGAGCGCAGCCGCTGAATTCACGGCGGCTGGCCTGCAAGAAGATGTCGGCGCTGTTGAAGACGACCTCCATCTCAACGCGCGGCAAACGTCCGCGGAAGTGGACGGCATGGCGAAGCATCGGCCGCGCATCGACATAAGCGCGCATGATCGGAAGCATTTCGTCCGAAACGTAATAGAGATAGAGCTGCGCCTCCCGTTGCGTCTCCGCAATCCGCTCGAAGCCTCGGAGCGTGGTTAGCGGATCCTTCACAGGATGGAGCCGGCCCGCCGACAGGTAGACGGGACGGCCGTGCATGCCGGTTATGGAACGGGCGGTACGCCGATCCATCCACCGGAAGTCGGACGAAGTCTCGATGAGCATGGCTGCCCTGTCGGGACTCTGAAGCATGCCCGCGGCGTTGAAGAGTGAAGCCTGTCCCGGCGTCGTGAAAAGTACAGCCCTCGCAGAGCGAAGATTGCGCCGCTGCAGCCATCGTGCGGAACGCCTGCGCGTCGGCGATCCTCCGTGGTAATGAACCACGAGCGCCGACGCTGCAGGAAGAGCGCGACGGAGCGCCGCGAGGCTGACGTGGAGCTGGGTGCCGTGAAAATGAAGAACGTCCGGACGGAGCTTGCCTAGAAGCTGGGAGAGTCGGCGGGGCCATTCGAATAGCGTACGCGGCCGGCCGGTAACCATGTGCGCGAAGGCGCCGGCCGCGGCAATTCCCCGGGTCGCCGGCACGAAGTGATGGGCCACGCCATCGATCCGAACAAAACGGTTTCGCCGTGCCGAATGAATTACGTCGATGCGGTGGCCGCGAGAGGCCAGGGCTCCGGGCAGTAGTCGGAGAAGAGGCGCAAGCTGCAGTTTCTCCGAAGGGGAGGCCACCCACTCAGGATCGTAGAGTGAGGCGAAACAGATGCGCATGGATGTGTGACCAAACTAACGGTCGAAATTTCATAAGCCCGGCAGACGACGACGGATGCCACCGGTCCGTCAGGCGCGCTTGAACGTCGGCATGTGGAGTGTGCAGACGCACCGGCGGCACGTCGGGTCGGTTTCCATATCGAGGTTCTCGCGAAAATGGACCGCCTTCTCACTGTTCAAGATGGACTCAAGCGGGCCTTCGTAGATATTGCCGAGTGGCTCGTGGAAAAAGCACGGACGCACCGTACCGTCCGCCTCGATCACCGTCGAGACCCATGGTGCGTTGCACGTGGGCACCGCGTGCGTGTCGTTAAAGTTGAGAGCGCGGTAGTGGCGGAGCAGACCGCGGATTTTCTCCGGCGTTTCTTTGACGAAGCTCCCGTCGAAATCTGCCCGATGCGTCCGCAGGACGTTTTTGATAACCAGTTCAAAATGCTTGGTCTCTTCAGGCGTCAGGGCGATGTCGGCGCCGCCGTCCCATTCCGGGCCGTGATTGAAGCCCGGGCTCGTCGTATCGGCCGCGAGGAATGAAATCTGGTCGAGCTTGAGCCTTCGCGCCGTGTCGATGATGTTTCCGAGATCGAAGTAATTTCTCTTCTGAATGACGCAGCGACCGGAGATACGTAGTTTCGGCTTCAGCTCGCGTAGGCGCTCGACACCATTGGCGAGTTTTTCGAAGGCTCGGGGGACATTGCGGATGCGGTCGTGCACGTCCGGGCTACCGTCGATGGAGACGATGACCTCGTCGCACCACCGCACGATCTGCTCGGCATGCGGCCCCAGTAGAATTCCGCTGGAGAGCAACGTGAGCTTGATCTTGATGCTCCGCAGCAGCTCGCAGAGCGCCCACAGGTTAGCATGCATGAGCGCCTCTCCGCCGGAGAAAACGACGCGGCGCACGCGCAAGCGGCGAAACGAAGAAAGATGCTTCTCGAGATCCTCGACGGAGATATCGTAGCCTTCGCTGTTGGCTTTCCAGATGTCGCACATCACGCACCGGCAGTTGCAGCGGCTGTGCGGCATCAGGACTAAGACGGGGAGCGAATAGATGTGGCCCGTCGACCGCGTTCTTACGCGCTTCGCTATTTCCCAGGGTGAGGGCATGGTGGTTATATTAGAATCCCGTGGTCTCCGGCCTTTGGTACCGAAACAAACGCTGAAACGCGCTCAGCTCGAGCGGATACGCATAGATGTTCAGCTTGTAGCGCCAGCCGCCGAGCGAACGCAGAAGCCCCCTTTTAAATCCAGTAAGACTCGTATCCGTGACGGTGGGGTAGTAGGCGTTGAGGACTCGCTCAAAGTTGCGCACTCTAGACTTTACGTCCATACGCAGCCATGGCGTTTTTGGATCGCGCCGAAGAGCGAAATTCTTCCACGTCCCGCCCAGCCATTCGTCTAGCGTGGACGGAAACACGAAGCCCGCTTCATGCGCATCGACGTAAAGAGTTCCGTCCGCGGCAACCGGAGTATACACATAGAGGATGATTTCTGTTTGCGAATTGATCTTCTTAAGCGTACGAATAAAGGAAAACGTGTCCGCCAGATCCTTTTCCGGATCGGGAGGATTTCCGACGACGAAGGAGAATTCCGGCACCACGCCGTAAAACTTCATGCGGCGGGCCAGTTCCAGCGTCTTCTCCGTCGAGACGGTACCGCCCTTGTTCATCCGGTGCAGGACGTCGTCCGAGCCAGACTCGGCGCCGCAGAAAATCATCTTCAATCCGCTTCGCTTCATCTGAGACCAGGTCCGGTCGCTATACCGCATGAGCTCGTCGACGCGGCCGAGTGCCCACCACGTAAGGTCGAGTCGTTCGAGCCGCTCGGCGATGTCCGCCGTTCTGGATTCGTGGATGAAGAAATCCATATCGTGAAATTGAACGGCATCCATGTCGTAGGTGTCTCGAAGCCGTCGGAGCGTCGCCTCTACACGGGACGGAGACTGCGCCACCCAGCGCTGCCTGGAAAGCTCGACGATCGCGCAGAAGCTGCAGGCGAAGGGACATCCGAAACTGGAATGGTGTGCTCCCACGCGGTCTCCGAGGTAATGCGTGTGAAAATACCGGTCCATCTGAAGGCGGTGATATGGCCAGTCGGGAAGATCGTCGAGTGGTATGAGTTTGCGCCGGGGATTACGACGGATCTCGCCGTTCTCGTTGTAGATTAGCCCGCGGATATCGGACAGTGCGCCGCCGTCGTTCAACGATCGGACGAGTTCTAGAAATGTCTGCTCCCCCTGGCCGTGGATGCAGTAGTCGACGGCGTCGTCTCGAAGCGCCACATCGGCGTGATGCGACGGGAAATAGCCGCCCCATACGATCGGCACGCCGGGCATTTCGCGTTTTAGGCGGCGGCTGTCGGGGACGGCGCGGTTGAGCTGCGGGCCCGGCATCACCGTGATGCCGATGGCGGTTAACGGACGCGCTCGTCCGATCTCCACAATTCGCTCGACCGGATCGTCAACGATGTTGCCGTCGACGATTTCGTAGTCGAACTCGCCTTCAAGCATCGAAGCCGGCGCCAGGAGCGACATCGGCAGCGGCTTCTTGTGAGATGGCGTGCTCCAGGGGTTGTAGAGTACGATCATGACGTGCTATCTCTGCGGGTTCATCTGTATCTTCGGCCGGATCACCGCCCAACATGCGCCAGAGGGGATTTTGGTCGAGAATTTCGATACCGACTCGTGCAGCGATACGCCTGCGTAGATCGCGCAGGTCGCCGTGGAGCCAGGTTGATTGTCCTTCGATGGTGTGGTCTGCTGATCCCAGACCGAGTCGCTCTGCGACGCTCTTGCAGGCGAGTCGAATGTCGCCATGCAAGAGAACGACCGCCGGAGGATGGTCGAACGCGGCTTCAGACGCGGAGACTTCGGGAAAGAGGGCTACGTCGGCACGACCGCCTTCCCGGAGAAATCCCTGTCCATCAGACAACCGGAATATGCGAGCGGCCTCGATCGTTACCATGTTAATCAGGTCCTGCGCCGCGACCGGCCCGGTTTTGTGCGCGTAGCGTAGCTCGTGAAGCAGTGTCGGCGACCCGCTCAGGGTAGAATCGGTACCGAGCGCGACGTGCACTCCATGTTGGCGCAATAATTCCACGGGTGCGGTGACGCCGTAGAGATATCGATTCGACGCCGGGCACCAGACCACGGAACAGCCGGCATCAGCGAAGAGGCCCGCATGACGCCGATCGGCAGCCACGGCGTGAATCAAGACCGTGTTTTTTTGAAGTATGTCCGCCCTGTGAAGGGTGTCGATTTCGAGAGCCGCATTCTCGTCCGTACCTTCTGCGGCATGGATGAGGAACGGTTGCCGCCGCAATCGCGCCCATCGGGCCTTCCATTTCAAACGTCTTCCGAAGCCGAGTGAATGGTCCCATCCATATCGGCGTAATACGTCGACGGGAAAATCAAGATCGAAGACCTTGCGCACGTAGGGGTCGTGGTGGACGACGGTGGTAGCGCCGGCTACGAGATTCTTGAATCCACCCCACAAGAGTCGGTCCCTGAGAGGTAGAGAAGTTATGCGGCGCTGGAGAGCATCCTCGGGGCGGTACGCGTCGAGCGCCCATTCATAGAACGATGTATATGGCGGCGTGCCGCGACGCGGGAAAAGGTTCAGACCGAGATGGTCGTGCGCGTTGATGAGTCCGGGAAGCGCGACGTAACCGCTCATATCGAGGACCCGCTCGCCCCTACCCGGCCGAAGGCCTCGTCCCACAGTACGAATGCGCTCCTTCGAGACACGGATATCTCCGTGTCCGTCGCGGCCCCCGGAATACCAATGCACGTTTTTCAGAAGGAGATTCACGTCGGCACCTCTTTCCGAGCTCGAAGAATGAAGACCGCCGGAAATCCGTCATAGCGCGGTTCTCTAACGGCGTCCAGCGTCCAGCCATTCATCCCGAAGCACCTCATGTAGTCCTCAAACAGATGGACGTACTGGGAGATCGCGTACGTTCGTCCGGTCGCAGGATCCTGGAAAGTGCGATCCGAACCACGGAGGACGGCGAATGGATGGAAGTCGGAGATGAGAACGACGGCACCACTCTTCATGACCCGATTCATCTCTGAGAGGGCATCATCAATCGGTTCCACGTGTCCGAGCGCCAACGCGCAAACGACGACGTCGAAGAGTTCGTCCTTAAGCGGCAGGGACGCCATGTCCGCCTGGATCCAGGTCGATGAGGCGGTGCTCGTGGATCGTGCTCTATCGAGCATGGCCTTCGATCGGTCGACGCCTGTCGTAGATGCGGCACCGCGTTCGATCGCGATTGACGATACGCGTCCGGTCCCGCATGCAAGGTCCAGCACGTCCTTTCCCCTCAGGTCCGGCAGCAGACTGATCAACGCTTCCTCTTCGAGCCGCTGGAAAGGATTCATCCTACGGCGATACGATGGCGCCCAGCGATCGTAAGCGACGGCGGGAGGCAGAATGCGTCGACGCCGTCCGAGAAGCGAGCCGGCCCAAAGACGCACGGCTGAGGACGTCGTACGATCTTCGAGGCCGCCCGTCGGCCGTGCCGCGTTTGTAGATTTGTCCGCCGAAATCACGAGAAACTCAGCCGGCTCTCGTCTTCCAAGGAGTCGAGCGCTGAGGGGACGCATTCTCCATCGAAGGCCATAGTGGGGCCGGAAAAACTCCCACGTGATGCCGATGATCTTCGCGAGATCGTCCAGCCTGTCATACGTTAGATAATGCTCGCATTCCAGCGCATTAGACGCGAAGCCGAAACGAGCGGAGAAGTCTCGTTCCCGCTCGTAGACCATATTTCGCCCCGCCCTCTCCCTTCGATAGACAGGCGATTCCACGATGACGAGCTTCCCCTTACGGCCGAGGACACGGACCGCCTCGCGCAGCGTCCTCTCGTAGTCCTCAGCGTAATGAAGGGACGCATTAAAGATCGCCAGATCGAATTGAGCCGTTTCGAAGGGAAGCCGTTCGAATTCAGCTCGTACCGTTGTAAAAACGGACTCGTAATGGACATGTGCGCCGAGTCCGTCGCGCTCGCCGGTGCGAAGATCTACGGCGGCAACGCGATGCCCGCGCAAGGCCAGGCGGTTGGCGAGCCATCCGTTTCCCGCCCCTAGATCGAGTATCCGTAGGGGATCTGGCGATCGGGCTTCCAATGGGGCCAGAATGCGGCGCATAAAGGTGCGAAAGGTCCGCCGGCGGAGCCGCCAGACACCCCGGTTCGGATCTCCGGGAGGGACGTGAGGCAGAGCGCGGTAGTATTCGCCATCAGCATTTCCCCACTTTTCCTCGCGCCGAATAATCTCGTACTGCTCTATAAACGTCGTGTAGATCGCTTCGCGCCGGGGCGGCAGGAAATCCCAGATGCCCCCTCGAACTTCATACCTCGTTTCGCACTCCGGACATTCGGCATTCTCCGGGTTCGCGACAATGGAGCGTCTGCATTCCGGGCATGCCCATGCGAACGACGTCGCGGCCGGCGTGCCGGTAGGATATGCCACGATGCTCTCACGATCTGTCGCAGTCGTGCGAGGTACCGTCGCCGCCTTATGACGATGTGTCTCAATCACGCTTTCTAAGAATTATCATAAAATGATCTCCGGCGTTTCGGAAGACGGGCCGGTCTCCGATTAGGTCGTCGAGGCCGGCCAGTGCTTTGCAGAGGGACGGCGCCTTACGCTCCGCTGCGATCAAATACGGCGGGGGCGAAAAGAGACCCAGAGTGCGGTAATATGACAGCGCGAAGCCGGCCTCGAAGTGTCGATGAAATTCACGCGGGGTGTAATAGTGCGTCCAGACCGTGCCGCCGTTCAGGTTCACCGGCTGCATCCGGCGCCGGAATCGCACGAAAGCCCGCCGGGGTTCGGCTCGCAGCAGGTAAAATGCTATTTCCCACGGGCAAAAACGGCCGATGACGGAAAAGACCAAAATTCCTCTACGCCGGAGCCGTTTCGCGCAGGCGGAAGCCACCGGCGCGAGATCCTGCACGCAGTTCATGGCTCCCAGATTCGAGTACATGCCGTCAAATGGGCCGCCGTTCAACGATTCGAGTTCATGTATGGCGAGATGGTGCGTCTCCACGCGATTTTCCAGGTTCTCGCAATCGATTCGATGCCGGGTCCGGCTCACCATCTCCGGCGACCAATCCAGTGCAGACACCCGATAGCCCTGTCGGCCTAGATACGCGGCATCGAGACCTGTCCCACAGCCGAGATCGGCCAGCCTCGCGCCGCGAGGAAACGTCCGGAGAATCGTCGTCCACATCGTCCGACGCATTCGCTGTATTACCTCGTTGTTGCCGCGCGGACCATCGTATGTGGCGGCTACACGGTCGAACGCGCGCCGCGTATCGAGCAGGCGGGCTTCTGCAGATCTCATGTAGTAGGCAGCGTTCATGAGAGCTGGGGTAGGGGTTTAAGGCGCTCGACGACCGCTTTCTCTATGGGAAACGCATAAAAATCCCGCTTACACCGCCAGCGGGCGACGCGCTGCAGGGGCCGGCGAATCCAGGTCTCGCGTCCCCAGGCGGCCCGGTTATAAAATTTGAACCGTTCTACGTGCTCGAATTTCGACGCGTCAACCCACGGTCCCGCTGAGCCGATGTAATCAAAGTCCGACCAGGCTTCCAGTGTTTGGGGCAGCGCATAACCGGCGTCGACGACGTCTTGGGTAATGCGCGAGCCGGGATACGGCTTGAAGTAGAAAAAGGGAGTCTCGAACCGTGGGCTCATCGCACGCAGCTTCTTCGCGAGGTCGAGCGAGGCGCGAACACTCTCGTCGGGCTCGTTGGGGAAGCCGACGATGAAGGGGAAAATGGCACCTATGCCGTGCCGCACACATTTCTCTGCAGCGTCCATCACCTGCTCGAGGGTGATGTCCTTCTTCATCCAATCGATCATCGCTTGCGAACCGGATTCGACCCCGATGAGAACGCGATGAAGCCCGCCCCGCTGAAGCAGGCCGAAGTCGTCGTCCGAGAGGCGATATCCCTGATCGGCACGCATGGTGGCCGTCCACCGAAAGGGAGCGCCCCGATCGAGAAAGTGCTCGGCCAGGGCCACTACGCGCTTCCTGTAGGTAAAAAACGTCTCGTCCTGGAAAGCGAGCTCCTCGAACTGATAACGATCGTAGAGTGCAAAGATTTCATCGGCCATCCGCTCCGGCGAGAGCGCGGTCCATTCGCGGTTGAATACGAAGGGATCGGCGCAGAAGGCGCAGCGCCAGAAGCAGCCGGTGGAGGCAATGTAGTCGAGCTGCCGATGCCCCTTGAGATCGAAGTAATCCTCCACAGGCAGCAGGTCGTAGTTATGCGGAGCCAGATCATTCATGTCCATCATAGGACGCGGCGGAGTTTTCACGACCTGCTGCCGGTCGCGATAGGCAATGCCGCGTAGTCCCTCCAACGGCTGCTTCGCGGCAAGGCGGTCGACGAGCTCCCGGAACGTCACTTCTCCCTGCGCCTGAACGGTCACGTCGACGGACGCTTCGTCGAGGGTGTCTGTTGGGAAGAGGGACGGGTGCCAGCCGCCCCATACGACGGGAAGGTCGGGCCTCCGAGCCTTGACGGCTCGGCTCACACGCAGGGCGTCTCGCAGCGGTGCTCCGGTTAGAACGGTCACGCCCACGCAGACCGCACCGTCGATCTTGCTCAGGACGGCGCCTATCGGATCCTTCTCCAGGCGCCCATCGACGATGCGGACGTCGTACCTGGCGGCATCGAGGTTGGACCCGACCGCGAGCAGCGCCAGCGGCATCGTAAAGAAGACCGCCTGAGGGTTGTACAAGATGACGGTGCGGCGAGGCATGGGGTTCAAGACGTGGAGCGTGAATGGGAAATTGTGGATCCCGGCGACTACTGCGGCGACGGAACGGCGGCGGCGTTGGGCGAGAGGCGGCCGCTCAGCGCTTCCACGCCGTCGTGAGGAAGCCGGGCGGCGCGCTCCATCCTCCAGCGCGCCAGCGGCAGGGTCGCAGCATGGTAGACGAACGCCGCGGTTTCGCGGGCATGGCGTGACGACAGCGCTAGAGGCTTCCGCAGATCTTCGCGAAGGGCGTGGAACGCCTTGCGCGCACGGAACTCTTTGTGCAGTACACCATGGAGGTGTCGGTAGAACTCGGTCGAATAGGGCCCGGCATGCAGCATGGCGAGGTCGTCGGAATCCGTCCAGTTCTGCTTTCTGCCGAGCTCCGCCCGCACCATATCATAGAACGGCGTGCCGGGGAGGGGATATGAAACGGAAATACCGATCTGGTCGGGCCGGCACCGGCGCACGAGGTCGAAAGTCAACTCGATGTCCTCACGCGTTTCTCCGGGATAACCGAACTGCAGAAAGAAGCCCACACGGATTCCGGCGCCGTGGAGTTGGTCGGCGGCCTCGAGAATCTGTTCGACCCGTAGGCCCTTGTCCATGGCATCGAGAATTTTTTGAGATCCCGACTCGACGCCTGTCCACACGGTACGGCATCCGGCGCGTCGAAGGGCGTCAATTTCGCCGTCGCGCAGCAGCAGGTCGACGCGGTTCAGGCATTTGAAGGGCGTCCGCACGCCGCGCTCTTCGACCAGCTCGGCGAAACGCGCCATCCATCCCGGCCGGATGCCCATCATGTCGTCCATGAACCAGATGTGATCCGGTGCGACGTGTTCGCATAGCCACGCTAGCTCGTCAGCGACGTCTTCCGGACTTCGGGCGTTGTAGCGCTGGCCCCAGATGGGTTTCGCGCACCAATTACAGTGAAACGGGCATCCGCGAGACGTCACCATATTCATCGAGAAGCGGCCGTGCCGGTCGAGCCAGATGCGCCGGTATTTATCGACATCAATCAAGTCGCGCGCCGGGCGAGGTAGGTCGTCCAGCCGGCGAAGGACAGGACGCCGGGATGTGGTCACGAACTCGCCGGCAGCGGCAAAGGCAAGGCCTGAAATATCTTCGGGAGCGGCATGGGAGCGGTCGGTCAGTGCATCGAGCAACTCTTCCAGAGTCTCTTCGCCTTCTCCGAGGAGGACAAAATCGGCCCCGTTTCGAAGATAGTCCTCGTAACGGTCCGTCGCGTCCGAGCTGCAGACGACGGTCGTGCATCCTCGAATGCGCGACGCATCGAGCATTCGAAAGGCTGCCTCGCGCATTCGAAGCAGGCACATTTTCGAAAGATAATTGAAGTTGTCCTCGTACAGAACCGCGAACTGAGGGCGCTCGCGCTCGAGGGCGTCTTTCCACGCCTCCTCCGACTCTGCCAGCATCGAATCGTGAAACGCGACCTTGTATCCCGCTCGACGCATTACGGCGGCCGCATAGAGCGACCCGAGGGGCGGATACGGCTGCATCTCGCGCCACAGCTTCGGATCGAAGCGGAGGTGATAGGCCTGTCCTATCAGGACTTTGGTCATGCCGGCGTATTCGATCGTGTGGGCGTAGCGCGAGGGTGCGAGGATTCGATCGGTGGCGAAGTATCCGGATAAGCGCGTCCGTCGTAACGCTCGCCGTAATCCCGCCGAAACTGCGCCTCCCAGTCATAGCAGCTTTCGGCGCTCGTAGGATCGTCGTTCAAACCTGTATTCTCACCGATCTGATCATCCGGAAAGAGCCGCCGCACGTCGCCGTCGCAGCACGTCGAACCCAGCAGATGCTCCATTCGCTGCACGAACAGCCGACGTACCACAGGGACGTATCCGTCTTCAGGTACGATATATCGATTTCGCTGGTAAGCGCGCTCCAAACGGCGCCAGCACCATCCTAGACGCAAGGCGCGCTGCCGGTAGAAGGCGCAAAACGCCTGGTAGATCGCTTCGTCAATCCAATCTCCAACACGACCTGCGAAGATGAATTCGAAGACGCTCGCGGCCACGGAACGTGGCCGCTCCATATCGAAAGCGGCCGCCGTGGATTCATAGGGGAGAAAGGCATGAATCCATGGATTCGCATGAAGGAAGTCGGCATGTACTTGCGCGCCGTAGAGCGGTAGCGCTTGCGCCACCTCGTGCGCGGTGTAAAGGTTGCGGTCAAGAACCTCCAGCGCGTTACGGGCAAGGATGTAGTTGGGACACAGGTACCGCGGAAATACGCTGGGGAACAGCCGGGTCATTTTGGAGAGCGCGACGATGAAGAATCGCGCCAACCACAACCGTTTCTCTTCAGTAATGCAAAAAAGATCGACGTCGCTGTGCGCGTCAGCGTTTTCGACGGCGAGCGAACCGGATACGGCGACCATTCGCACGAACGGAATACGTGAGAGCCACTCGGCATATCGCTCGGCGGACGGCCAGAGATCTCTGGACGCGCCCGCCCGGTGCCGCCGCAGATCGACGAGGTGCTCGCGTCCCTTCCACGTGACGTACGGACCAGAGGCTGTGAGGTAGCGGTCCGTCAGCGAGCGGACGCAGCGGCAAATAGCTTGTTGGCTTGCTCGGCGTAGCACCAGGCGCTCCATCAACTCGTCCTGCGTGAGCGGGAAGTCGAAGAGATCGGCGTAGAGAACCGTGAGGAGAACCGAGCGCTGCAGATCAGTGAGTGATTCTCTTCGAAATTCCGCGGTATTCGCTCGAGAGAAATTCATAGGCACTAATTGGACGGATTGCGTCGTCATTATAGTCCGCCGGGGTGGCGAAATGACTACCTCGTCCGGCAGAAGCGCGAGCCGTGCGCTTAATACGAGACGCGCGCCGAAAAGTAGAGATGGCGTCCCGGCAACGTGCGAGGGATCGGCTCAACGCCGTCGCGCCCATGCTGAAGGCTAAAATCATAGACGTTGTGGCGATTGGTGACGTTGGTCGCAAACAGGCGGAATTCTGCATCAAACGTTTTCCAGTGTGTGCGAAAGGATAGCCCGGCATCCAGGCGATAGTAGGCCGGAGCGGCCGAGCTCGAGGGATCCTGCAGATCGAATGGCGCAACATTCTCCGGTGGTTGGTGGAACGCGAGATAATCGTAGTACGAGCGTCGGAGCGCCCATTTGCGCCCCCAACCGGCTTCCCAGTTCGCCAGGGCTTGAACGCCATCAAACAGATCGGCCGTCACGTCGGCGGTTAATCGGTGCGGAGAGTTCCACGGCACCGGCTGAAGGGTACCGTCAAAGCGGTTCGGATAGCGGCGCTTCGCCTGTACGAAGCTGTAAGTGAGACTGGAATTTACGTGCCCGCCGTCCCGCCGTACGCGCAGGCTTGCTCCCTTTACGTGCCCTGGTGCAGCGGTGACGAAATGCCGCTGCGATGTTAGGGAGGCGGTTGAGGGCCCGGAGTCGGCGATCGCGGCATAATCGAGCATGAGGAGGCGCTGCTGCCATTTCTGAAAGGCCTCCACGGAAATCGTCCACATGGGATGGGGCATGAGGAGCGCCTCTGCGGCGAGGTGAAGCGCGCGAGGAGGGGCGAGGCTGCCGTCCAATGGGAGCCAGACCATCGAAGTCGGGATGAGCGACGTAGCGCCGGAGCTGGTGACGTCGAGTTGGTTCACGAATTGCCGGTAGAGCCCACCCGCGGCGCGCAACGCCAGCGAGCCGAACCGCCCTGCCGATGCATCATGCCGCAGGGCAAGTCGTGGTTCGGCGTACATCGTCTCTCGATTTGGAAGATACGTGAGCCGAAGTCCCGGTTCGAACACGGTTCCGAGTTCGAAATTGTGCCGTCCCTCTATCGAGCCGGAGACGAGCCACACATCGCTCATGTGGGCGATCGGGGTCGCGAGCATATTATCGAACAGGAAATGGCTCTTCGTATGCGTGGCCGACAGGTCGGCATCGAACTGATGGCGGGGCGAAAGGCTATAGCTGAATCTCGATCGCCACGCTATCTCCCGGATATGGTTATCCTCGTTGGCGTCCGGATAGGATGTTAGCTTAGCCCGACGGGCGTCGGAGACGCGGGCGAGTTCATCCATGGAAGCAATCGCGCCCGTGGAGTCATAAATGCCGAAGTAATCGTAGCGAGACTCGTTCCAGCTTCCGGAAAGCTGGGTCGAGAAGGTGGCGCGCGCTCCCAGCAGCCAGCTGTGTCGAATCTGTCCGACCCAGTTCGTCCAGTCGTATACGTCGTGAGTAAGCATCAGACGTGCCGCGGCGAATGCTTCGCCGCTACGCGACGACGCAAATTCGGAAGCCAGCCGGTTGCGTGCGCGGTAGGCCGATGCATACAATGTTCGGAAGGGGCTGAGGTTAAGACGCACCGCGCCGTGCAAATCCGAAAACTGCACGGTTGGGTCTCTCACCGTAAGCACCGACTCCTCCGCTCCCTGATAATGATCGACCCACGTCGGGGCGACGAGCGGATCTACGGCGTGCCAGTTTTCAAGCAGGGAAGCCACCGCAGGATCGCGGTACGCGCTCCAGACGCTGCCGCGCGCCGCCGCCATAGCGGAACCCTCCCGTCCGTTTGGCAGCCGAAAACGGCTCTCGGCGCGGCCATTGACGCTGACGGGATCGACGCTCAGAGAGAGCCGGTCGCCCCCCAGAGCCGATACGTCGTGCTCTACCTCGACGACGCCGCCCAAATTGCTTCCGGCGTGGGCACCGAATCCTGCTTTGTGCACGGTGACCCGCCCGAGTGCCAGGGGGCTGAACGCGCCGAGATATCGCCCCATGCTCACAGGGTCACGTACGGGGACGCCGTCGAGAAGGGTGACATGCTCGCCGGCTCCGCTCCCCTGGATATGCAAATCCGCCAGCGGCTGCTGCAGAGCGACGCCGGTGATTGCCGTTAGCCCGCGCGTTATATCGGACGTTGCGGCGGGGCCCATTGATCGTAGATGTTCGGAGGATCGATCTCCGCGGCCGAGCCCGCTCGAGGGCAGTCGCTGGGTGAGCCCGTCGATGACGATCGGGGCAAGGGTCGATTCAGCGGACTTGAGTGCAATTCGCACGCGCCTATGCTCGCCCGGGTCGATCCAGACGCTGTCCGTCGCCGTCTCGTAGCCGACATACGTTACAACGACGCGGTGGGGGCCGGTAAGTAGCGAGGCGAAGGTGAAAAACCCCGACTCATTCGTGCTGGTACCGGTTCGGGCGTCGGCCAGCAGCACATTGGCGTACGAAAGGGGCTCGCCGGTATCGGCGTCGGTGACGCTACCTGCCAGCTGACCGAACCGCGGAGCGGCCGCGACGGCGTCAATCAGTACGTAGGCGCCCGAAGACGATCGAACGAAGTCGAGGTTCGACCCCTTTAGCACGCAGGAAAGCAGTCCGGGGGGGTCGAGATTTCTGCCGCTACAGTACGACTGCTTCCCCGCTACGTCGGCGGACGTATAGACGAGGTCGATTCCGGTTGTGTATGCGAGCTGCTCAAGCGCCTGGCTCAGCGGCACACCGCGCACGACGAGGCTGTAGCGGCCTTCGTCCTGGGCCGCCGCCGGCTCAACGCCGATCGCGATGATCAACACGAAGGCGAAAACGTGGCGCATGCCGCGGCACTACAACTTGTTAGCGTCTTTGTTGGGCATGAAGATGGCGAAGCCGCGGCTCGTAGGACGGTAGCGACACCCCTGCACCAGACAAATGTCATGGAGGATGCGCTCCGCGCGCGTGCCGGGGCCGTAGAGAAGGGTCATAGAACTCTGTAACGCCTCGTCGTCTTCCACTTGAATGGTGAGCGCGTAGCGTCGTTCTATTTCGGCGACGATCGAGACGACAGGGCGATCGATGGCCGCAAAAGCATCACGCCTCCATGCGAGGACATAGTCGAGCGTCGTCGTGTCCGTGTCAAGGCTGAAATCCGCACCCGCCGTGAGAGCGATGTGCACCTTTTCGCCGGGCCGCGTGAGGCGAACGGGTCGATCGGACGAGTGCCGTCCCCTAACGCGTACGTGTCCCGAGGCGAGTGTAACTTCTGTGCCCAGGTCCCCCTGCTCCATCCGCGCTCGAACGTTGAACCGCGTCCCCAGAACTTCTATCACGGCGGCTGGAGTCTCTACGATGAATGGCTGCTCGGCCGGAGCGATCTCGAAAAAGGCCTCGCCGTCGAGTTCGACGGATCGCAGCCGATCTGAAGCACCGGGCAGGGTGCGAGCACGATATCGAAGGCGGGTGCCGCTGTTCAGGTGGACGGTGGAGCCGTCCGCCAGCGTCACTGCGTTCAGCGCACCCGCAGGCGCGACAGCGGTCAGCGGGAGCTGCCATATCCATAGAAAGATCACCGCGCCGGCCAGCAGCACGCCGCCGAAGACGAGGCTCCGGCGACGCAGGGCAGATGAGCGGCGGGCTCTCCGATCGCGGCGGGAAATCCGAGGGCGCGCTGATACCTGAATTCGCGACTGAAGATCAGTCCATGCGTCATCGAGTTCGGGTGCGTCGTCAATATGTTTCTCTGCCTTTCCGACGAGCTCCCAGGCCTGCATGAACTCCAGGCGCTCTTCGCCAGGAAGACGCGACAGTTCCTCCTCGAGCTCAGCGCTGCGTTTCGTGTTCTTCTTTGGGTTCATTTTCTTGCACCATCGACTCGTAAGCGTTCACGTGAGACCGGATCGTGTCCAGGGCTCGCATGACGTGATTGTTAACGGTTCGCGGTGAGATATCCATGACCGCCGCAACCTGCTGGTGGGTTAGCTCGTGAAAACGCGTTAGCACGAGCGCTTCACGTTGTCGCTCGGGAAGTTCGTCGATCCAGCGCTGCATTCGTTTTTCCAACGACGCCGCGTCAAAGGTCTCGCTGGGCAATGGTGTCGCCGGCGTCGGATCGGCTTTCTGCTGCATTTCCGTTCGTTTTCGAGCGTGGAGGCGCTCGTCACGAAGGTATCGATACGCGCGATTACGGGCCATCCGGAACAGGTACGCGCGCAGCGACAGCGTAGGATCGAGGGTTTCACGCAAGTCCCAGAGCGCTACAAATACGTCCTGAACGAGGTCGTGCGATTGCGGTCCGTTCTTGACGATGGAGTGCACGAATCGCAGGAGGTCCTCGCGACTCGATCGAAAGATCCGTTCAAAGGCCTGGCTATCAGACGCGATAAGGCGCCTGCAGAGGTCTTCCCACGTTGCACTGTCACTCATTCGGTTGATGCGTCGGTACGTCCGCAAAGCCGATCCGGCGCTGTAAACGGCACAACGTGTGGCGCGCCATGCCCCGTCTAACAGCTAAAAAGCACGTGAACAGGCGTCGATGACTACCTGGCGTGTCCAATGACGTCTCGAAAGGTACTCTCGTGCGATCCCGCGTTCAATAAACGATTCATTCACACTTGAAGCTCAAAGTTGGAGGTCCTATTGTTGAACCGCCGGACCGGTTGTTGAACCGCCGCACCGGAGAACGGCCGCGGCGCCGAACTGCCGCGCCGTCCTCGGCCCCCGCAGAGCGACCGATCGAGACCCTCCTGCCGCCGCAGAGACCTTATGCAGACAGGCCTTGCCGAAACGAGGCGTGATTCCGGCTTTCATCTCTATCAGCGCATCGGTCTTGTGGCAGGCCCGGTCCTGTTCGTGCTCATGCTGCTGGCGCCGGCGCCGGAGGAGCTTGATGCCGCTGCGTGGAGAGCGGCCGCCGTGGGCATTCTCATGGCGACGTGGTGGATGACCGAGGCCATTCCGATTCCGGCCACCTCACTTATTCCGCTCGTCGCCTTTCCCGTCCTCGGGGTGGCGGGCATCAGCGCGGCTGCAGCGCCTTATGCCAATCCATTGATCTTCCTGTTCCTTGGAGGATTCTTGATCGCCCTGGCAATGGAGCGCTGGCTGCTGCACAGGCGTCTCGCGCTCTCCATCCTCCGGACGATCGGCGCGCGGCCGATGTCTGTCGTGATCGGGTTTTCGCTCGCATCCGCCTTTCTCAGCATGTGGGTGAGCAATACCGCGACGACATTGATGATGCTGCCGATCGGACTGTCCGTCGTGGAGCTCGTACGCCGCGGGGATCCGTCGTCAGGCAAGAATTTTGCCGTCGTGCTGATGCTCACGATTGCGTATTCCAGCAGCATCGGCGGTATGGCCACACTAATCGGGACTCCGCCGAACGCCTTTTTTGCAGGGTTTATGCTGGAGACCTATGGACGTACCATCGGTTTCGTGGAATGGATGGTGTTCGGGCTTCCACTGGTGAGTTTAACGCTGCCGATCATGCTGTTCATTCTCACGCGTCTCGCCTACCCGGTCCACATTCGAGTGATACCCGGCGGGGTACAGTACATCGCCGAGATGCTGCAAGACCTCGGCAGGATGCAGCGAGGAGAGAAGCTTGTTGCCGGCGTATTCACGGCGACGGCTGTGCTCTGGACCACGCGGCCCATTCTCGAAACCGTGATTCCAGGCCTTTCCGACGCAGGCATCGCGATAGGCATGGCCCTGGTGCTCTTCGTGCTGCCGGTAAATCTGTCACAGGGTGAATTCGTGCTGGATTGGAAGTCGGCGGAGCGGGTACCGTGGGGCGTGCTTATCCTGTTCGGCGGCGGCTTAAGCCTGGCGGCAGCGATCAGTGATACCGGCCTCGCGGTGTGGCTCGGGGGACAGATGCAGCTTTTTGCGGGATGGCCGATTCTTCCGGTCATCGTGGTCGTGGCGGCGACGGTCGTACTCCTTACGGAACTCACCAGCAATACGGCTACGGCCGCCGCTTTCCTACCGATCGTAGCATCCGTGTCGGTGGGGCTCGGACACGATCCGATGGTACTCGGTGTCCCGGCGGTGCTGGCGGCGAGCTGTGCGTTCATGCTCCCGGTCGCTACGCCGCCGAACGCTATCGTCTATGGCAGCACCTTTATCACCATCCCTCAGATGGCAAGAGCCGGTGCGTACCTCAACGTCGTATTCATCGTGCTGATCAGCGTTCTGGCTTACCTCTTCCTGCCGCTAATCACGATGTGAGGCGCTGGCGCCTAAGCCGTCTGCAGCGTCGGACCCGCGTCTATCATCTCCTGCGTCACGCCGGCCCGGTACTTTTCAAAGTTACTTGCGAAACGTTCGGCCAGATTCTGGGCCGTACGATCGTAGGCTTCCTGGTCCTTCCACGTCGTGCGGGGAACGAGGATATGGGACGGAACGCCGGGACATTCCGTGGGCACAGTGAAACCAAATGTCTCGTCCGCAATCATCGGCGCATCCAGTAGGGCGCCACTGTGGATCGCATCGATGATGGCCCGCGTGTGCGAAAGTTCCATACGGTCTCCGACGCCGTACGGTCCGCCGGTGAAGCCCGTGTTCACAAGCCACGCCGTCGTGCCGTGTTCGCGCATTTTCTCGGCGAGCAGCTCGGCGTACTTGCTCGGGTGCCAGACCATGAAAGCCGCACCAAAGCACGCCGAGAACGTCGCCTCCGGCTCGTCGACGCCGACTTCTGTTCCCGCGACCTTCGCCGTGTAGCCGCTGATGAAGTGATACATCGATTGCGCCGGTGTGAGGCGCGCAACCGGCGGCAGGACGCCAAACGCATCGTAGGTCAGAAAGATGATGTGCCTCGGATGGCCGCCCATGCAGGGAATTTTCGCGTGGGCCATATGCTCGATCGGGTACGCCGCCCGCGTGTTCACCGTAATCGACGTGTCGGAGTAGTCGACTTCGCGCGTATTATCATCGTACACCACGTTCTCTAGGACCGTCCCATACCTGATGGCTTCAAAAATTTCCGGCTCCTTCTGAGCCGATAGGTCGATAACCTTGGCGTAGCATCCTCCTTCGATGTTAAAGACGCCGTTGTCGCCCCAGCAGTGTTCGTCGTCACCGATCAGCTTTCGATGCGGATCGGCCGACAGCGTCGTCTTGCCGGTTCCGGAAAGTCCGAAGAATACGCTGACGTCGCCATCGGGCCCCTCGTTCGCGGAACAGTGCATCGACAGCACGCCCTCGCGGGGCATCAGGTAGTTCATGATGGTGAATACGCCCTTCTTCATCTCCCCGGCGTACTCTGTACCGAGAATGACCATCTCCTTGTCCTCGAAACTCAGATCGACGCTGGTCTTCGACGTCATATGGGACGTATAACGGTTGCAGGGAAATTCGCCCGCATTGATGATCGTGTAGTCAGGTTCACCGAAGCTGTCCAATTCGTCGGCCGGAACCCGCATCAGCATGTTGTGCATGAACAGCGCATGGTAGGCCCTCGAGCAGATAATGCGCACTTTAATTCGATGATGGGGATCCCAGCCGGCGTAACCGTCCACCACGTACAGTCGCTGGCACGTGTTCAAGTAGTCGATGGCACGCTCGCGGTTGACCAGATACGTGTGGTGGTCCAGTTTGATGTTGATCTTTCCCCACCAGATGCGGTCTCTGCTATCGGGGTGTTCGACCAGCCGCTTATCGGCC
This sequence comes from uncultured Rhodothermales bacterium, assembly GCA_964487555.1. Classification (GTDB taxonomy): domain Bacteria; phylum Bacteroidota; class Rhodothermia; order Rhodothermales; family VXPQ01; genus CAZART01. Next base: position 18,283 of record CAZART010000004.1, on the reverse strand, counting down.
GGACTGCGCCCGGTTTTCTCTCCCGAAGTGATGGCAAGCGCACCGCAGCTCACGATAGCCGACGTCGGATCGAAGCGAATCGCGTCCTCGTAGAGCCGGGCGGGCGTACGATTCCGGTGGACCTCGTCGACGCGGAAACCGAGCGGTTCGAGCGAATACGAATCTGGCATTGGTCTGTATCTATGTCTCTTTACTGAGCGTCCACGCCTGCGTCATAAGCAATACCGTACTCGGGGTAGCATTAGGGAGTGGCTTACAGGAGGTCCCGGAAGCGGTTCCAGGTCCCTCCTACAATATAAAGACCTGAGTGCCGGAACAGGGGTGTAAAGGCGCACGCGCAGAGAGAAAGCGTAACACGATGCGGGCGCGTTGCAACCAGAAATCATGCTTCGATCACCTGCTCCGCGACTTCCTGCTCCTGTTCGCACGGCAACGTGACAATGAATGTCGCGCCTTCCCCAGGCGTACTTTCCGCCGTAATGTCGCCGTGGTGTCGCTCGACGATCCTCCTGCAGATGGCCAGTCCGATTCCGGTCCCCGGATACGCGCTCTTGCCGTGCAGTCGCTGGAACGGAGAAAAGATGCGGTCGAGATACTTCTGTTCGAAACCAATTCCGTTATCACGAACCTCGATCCGGCAGGTATCGTCACCGTCCATGTGGTCCACCCCGGCTTTGACGGAGATGTGCGGCGGCGCATCGTCACGGCGAAACTTGAGGCCGTTCGAGATAAGATTTTGAAAGAGCTGGCGCATCTGAGTGGGATCGGCATCGAGCGTCGGGAGGTCTCCGATCTCCAGCCTGCCGTGCGATTCTTCAATTGCGACCTGAAGATCTTCCAGCACGTCGGCGACGACGGTATTCAGATCGACGCGTTCGAACGGCTGAGCCCGGGTTTGTACGCGCGAAAAAGTGAGCAAATCGTGAATGAGGCGCGACATGCGAAGCGCGGCGTCTTGCATTCGTTCGATGAACTCGCGCCCCAAGTCGTCGAGCCGGTCGGAATAATCGGATATGAGCAGATCGGCGAACGAGCTGATCTTTCGAAGCGGTTCTTGCAGATCGTGCGAGGCCGCATAGGCGAAATCCTGGAGTTCACGATTGCTCTGTGCAAGAGCGCGATTGGTACGTTCCAGCGCTCGTTCTGCTCGGGATCTTTCGGCGATCTCCGCTTTCAGCTGCCGGTTGATGGTTACGAGCTCGGCCGTTCGGTCGTGCACGCGCTGCTCGAGCGTTTCGTTGAGCTCGCGCAGCATCTCTTCGATGCGTTTACGCTCGGCAAGCTCACTATGGGCGGCTGTGAATAAGCGGGCATTCTCGATGGCGATGGCGGCCTGATCGGCAATGCCGGCAATGAGGGCCTCCGATCGGTCGTCGAAGACGTCGGGCTCTTCGTGCCCGAAAAACAGCCCGCCGATTACCTCGCCCTCTCGCGATACGACTGATGAAGAAAGATAGGATCGAACGGGCAAATGACCTTCCGGCATTCCGTTGTACGGAGGGTTGTTCCCGTAACGGGGATCCCGCTTAACGTCTGCGATCCTGGTGATTCCCTCACCGGAGAAAGTGGGATGGAAGATGTCCGTGTTGCGGGGCATCGGAAAGGTCTCAAATGCCTCGCGCGGAGCACCGGAGAGCGTGTAAAGCATGTATGCCCCTCCCTCGTCGTCGAGAACGTTGTAGAAAAACGCGCCCACCTGCGCACCGGTGATTTCGGTGCCCGCATCCGTCACCGTCTGTACGAGGTTCTCAAGATCGAGCTCGCCGGCCAGGGTTGTGTTGACCTTGTTGATCGTTTCCAGAAGCCGATTTTGCTCTTCGAGCTTTTCCTGAATGATTTTCAGCGTGGTGATGTCGTGCGCAACCATGTAGAGATACGGCGCTCCATCGAAGGACACCCGGCTGACGCTGACGCTGACGGGAAATGTGGATCCGTCCTTGCGACGCAAACTCGATTCGAAGGGTGGCGTCTGCTCGAGGTCGTCCATGGCGATGAGCGTCCGAATGCGGTCTTCCGCCGCTTCGGAATCGGCGGTGATGGCCGGTGCCTTCATCTCGAGGAGTTCCTGGCGCGCATACCCTAGCTTGTCCGTTGCGACCTGGTTGACGTAGCGCAGCTTTCCGTGACGGTCGATCAGGAAGTGCGC
>CAZART010000004.1:0-16037 GCA_964487555.1 uncultured Rhodothermales bacterium | reverse complement strand
CGAGCCATCATTCCGCCGATCGTGTCGGTGGACAGCACGGCAAACGGGCCCTTATTAGGAACCATGAGCAGCAGACCCAGACCAAAAACCAAGGCGATCAGCCCCGCTGGAAGGGCCATCTGGGTATAACTCTCCGGACCGCGAAGCACCTCGATGCCATAGACGTACCCGATTACAGTAAGCACGCTGATGAAGACGACCACGACAGACGCGATTTGACCGACGGTAGGACTGCGCTTGGGCCTCGACATGAGCAGGGCCACCGCCGAAAGAATGAGAATAACGGCGGTGGCCGGCGCCATCCGGCCGGAATGGGACGTCCACGGTGCCGTCACGCTGTCCCTGAAAAGCAGCTGATCGATGCCGAGGTCGAAGGCGAATGCGTACTGGAGGAACGTGAGGACGCCTACCAATCCGATCGCCGCCGCCACGGCGTCCATCACCGTCATCAGCCGCGAGCCGGATCGCCTGCTATGAGAGATGAAGAGGATGGCGCCGCCGGCGAGCAACGCCATGGCGGAATTGGCTTTCATCGTCGGAAAGCCGGAATAAATGCTCTTGAGATATTCGATATCGAAGATCCAGCCGAGAAGCACGACGGCGGCGAGAAGCGACGTAGAGATGCCGAGAGCCGCGGAAACGGTCCGGAATCTTCGTACAAACGTTTTGCTCGATAGACTTGTCATGACGCGAACGCCGTGGAAACCGCTAATCTAAACGCAGATCAGGAGTCGGTACCCAGCACGAGACCGAATGATTACAGCATCGTGCAGATTACCGGGCGCTCACCCCGAAAGGGCTCGAAACGTTCCTTTCAGTGCGGGATAGAGGTGGGCATACTGCTCGTAAGGCTTCTGGTATGCGGCAACCAGATCCCGCTCAACGCGCGTTGAGCCTGTTAAGGCGATCGTCGAATCGCAGGCATCGTCGACGCTGTGCCAGTGTCCGGCTCCGACGCCGGCAAGAAGCGCGGCGCCGAAGGCCGCACCTTCCGACGTGTTGACCGTCACGAGCTCGGTGTCGAGGACTGCGGCGAGGATGCTGCGCCAGAGGGTGCTGCGCGCTCCTCCGCCGGAGACGCGCACCTGTTCGACGGATTGCAGTCCGGCCTGGCGCATCAGCTCGAAGCTGTCGCGCAGACCGAAGGCGACGCCTTCGAGCACGGCACGCGTCATGTGGTCTCGATGGTGCCTCACGGTCAGGCCGACGAATGCACCGCGCGCATTGGGATCGGCGTGCGGCGTGCGTTCACCGGTGAGGTAGGGGAGAAACAGGAGCCCTTCGGCACCGGGCGGCACCTCTTCGGCCCTCGCAACTAGTTTTTCGAAAGACATTTCCGGAGCCAGCGCATCGCGGTACCAGCGCAGACTGCCCGCGGCCGAGAGCATCACGCCCATCAGGTGCCACCGGCCGGGGACGGCATGGCAGAACGAGTGAAGACGCCCCCGCGGTTCGATGAACGGTTCATCCACTGTCGCGAAAACTACGCCGGACGTGCCGAGTGTCAATGCGACGATTCCTCTTCGGACGGCTCCGACACCCACCGCCTGCGCGCTTTGATCCCCGCCGCCGGCTACGACGGGCGTGCCCGCGGCAAGCCCCGTCGCCACGGCTGCCGTCTCCGTAAGAACACCGGTCACCTCCGGGCCCTCGTGCGTGTCCGGCATCCATTCCGCCGGGATGCCCAGGCGGCCGAGGACCCGATGCGACCAGTCCCTCTGGCGTACGTTCATGAGTAGCGTGCCCGCCGCACCGGCTTTGTCCGTCGCGTAGACATCCGTCAATCGCAACCGGACGTAATCCTTGGGGAGCAACATGTGGCGCGCCTGATTGAAAAGCTCGGGCTCGTGGTTCTTCACCCATAGAATCTTTGGCGCCGTAAAGCCGGTGAGTGCATCGTTTCCGGTGATGGAGATGAGCTCCTCTCTGGGGATTCGACGGCGGATTTCGTCGCATTCGGCGGCCGTCCGCTGGTCGTTCCACAAGATCGCCGGGCGCAGCACGGTACCGTCTCCGTCGAGCAGGACCAGCCCGTGCATCTGGCCGGTAAGTCCGATGCCTGCGATGTCGGAGGGGTCGATTCCCCCGGATTCCAACGCCTGCCGGATGCTTCTGCAGGCTCCATCCCACCAGAGTTCGGGATCCTGCTCGCTCCATAGCGGGCGCGGCGTATCGAACGAATATTCCGTCGCCGCCACGGCGATCACAGCTCCCGACCCGTCCGCGACGAGGGCTTTGGTCGCGGTGGTGGAGACGTCGATTCCAAGGAAATAGGGCATGCAATTCCTCTGTTGACGGCGATCTATATAGCGGATTCAAGATGGCGAATGGCACGCGGAAAAGAAAAGCTCGTCGCCGGCGCCCGAAAAAAGAAAAGCTCGTCGCCGGTGCACAAATACAAGGAATGCTCATCGCCGGTGCACAAATACAAGGAATGCTCGTCGCCGGCGCACGAAAAAGGGACGGCCCGCAGAGCAGGCCATCCCTTTCGAGGTGAGTTCAGATACAGTGACGTTCTCTGTGAATCGCTGGTTATAACACGTGCCGCCCTCGTTGCCCGGGGTGAACGCGACGGCTCACGCCTGCTGTGCAACCCAGAGATTGCAATAGCCTTCCGGGTGAATCGGCCCTTTAATGACCTGACAACCTCCGCACTGTTCGCCGGCGGCGGGCTCGGTGTACAACTCGCAGTTGTCACATCGCTTGTCGGCGTGAGGCGAATCGTCCACATACTCCGAATTTTCCCGCATTTGAATCTCCTGCTCGGTCAATCCGGAGGTATCCGTACAGGAAAAATCCGAGCCCGCGGCCACATTATCGTTGGCGGCCGTCCCCTCCGTGCCCTGCTCGCCATTGCCGCCGCACGCCGATAGAACCACTGGGGTTACGACGCCTGCGGTGCCGAGCAAGGTCAGCCGCTGGAGGAAATCGCGTCGTGATGTGTGCTTGTTTTGGTTTGACATAAGAATTTCCAATCGTGATCAAGACAGGCTTTTACCAATGTGCGCGTCGAAAAAACGAACGTGCACCCGGGTCAAGCGACAATTATTTAGCTCATTATTTAGGTCCGAACCTATACTATTTGCTGGCTCGCATAAATTCCAGCAGAATTTATCTTTGATGGGCCGAACCCTGAACTTTAGACGAGATCTAAATTGATGTCCGCTACGCAGACGGCATCCAATCTATCGGCCACTACGATCGATCGGCCACCGGCCAAATGGGGCATTCTGTTGCTCATCGGCCCGTCGCTCATCTGGTGTGCGGAATACATTGGATCAGGAGAAGTGATCCTGGCGACCAGGACGGGGGCCGTCTTGGGCACGTCCGTAATATGGGCGGTGGTCGCCGGAATCGTGTTGAAGTTCTGGATCGGAATGTCGGGCGCCCGATATACGGTATGTACAGGCGAGGGGATGATCGACATGTTCGCCCGGATACCGGGGCCGAAGAACTGGACGGTATGGATCGTCCTGGTCGCTCAACTCGCAGCGGCGGCCGTTTCCATCGCGTCGATCGCGGCGGCGGCCGGCGCCTTTCTGCATAGCCTGTTCGATCTGCCGCCGTTTATCGGAGGGTGGCTCGTCACTTTTTTTTCGCTGGCCGTGGTCTGGTCCGGCACGTTCGACATCTTGAAGGCCGTCATGAGTATGTTCGTCTTCATCACCGTCGTCGGGGTGTGCTACGTTGCCGTCCACGTGCTGCCTGAGGCCGATTCGGTGTTCGCAGGATTTATTCCGTCCGAGCCGGTTGTGCCGAATTGGGCGCTTGACGCGGGGGTGCACGAGAATCCCTGGCGTGAGGTATTGCCGCTCCTCGGCTGGGGAGCCGGCGGTTTTGCGAGTCAGGTATGGTACACGTACTGGGTTCTCGGAGCCGGTTACGGGGCGGCTCGAGGCCGCGGATATGGTGAACCGGCTCAGGTCGAGGTGTTGAAGAGGATCGGCGTAAATGAGGCCAACCGTCTGAAAGGCTGGTGCCGCCTCGTCTACGCGGATGCCACGCTCGCAGTTATTATCGGAACCGTCGTGACGTCCGCCTTTCTCATCGCGGGCGCCGGTGTACTCGGTCCGCGGGAGCTTGCGCCCGACGGTCCGCAGGTCGCCATCACCCTTTCTACGCTCTTCTCGTCGCGCTGGGGCGAGATTGGGGGCGTGCTGTTTCTCGTGGGCGGCGCCTCCGCACTGGTCGCGACCCAGGTCGGGCAGCTTGCCGGTTGGCCGAGACTTCTTGCCGACACCTTTCGTATCTGCATACCGGGATTTCAGGAGCGCTTCTCCTGGAAACAGCAGTTCCACCTTTTCCTCGTACTCTTCCTGGTTACGAATATGGTCATAGTCTACACCTTTGGACTCGAGCCCGTCTTCCTGGTGAAGCTCGGGGCGATCCTGGACGGTTTGCTGCTTACGCCACTTCAGGCGCTCTGGGTGCTGGCCGGTCTGTACATGGTGATGCCAAAGCTCTTCAATGCGGAGGCATACCGAATCCTGCGTCCCCACTGGATTTTTGCAGCCGGGTTGATTCTCGCGTTCCTCGTGTTCGCTTATTTCTGCGTGTTCCAAATTCCATTTGTATGGTGAGAGGCGAAGTGGGAGGAGAAACGGAAGGGTGCCGCGCGGCGCCACCGTCTGCTTTCGCTTCCCCTTCCCCTTCCCCTCATGATCCTCCCCTCCGACATCACCTTCCGCCACCTGCGATTCGATCCGGAGCATCTGGAGACCTGGGCGACGCTGCTGTCGGCGGCGGAGGAGGAGCGCCTGCAAGGGTTCACGCAGCAAAAGAGACGGCAGGAGTTCATCCTGGGTCGTGCCGCGGCGCGCATGCTCCTTTCCGAGCGCCTCGAAACCGTGCCGGAGGAGGTGCTTTTGGAAGTCGCTGAAAGCGGCGCGGTCGATGTCGTCGGTACCGATCTGCACGTATCGATCGCGCACTCCGGGGATCACGCGGTCGCCGCCGCGGCACCGCGCTATGTGGGCGTGGACATCGAAGCGATCCTACCTCGTCATGCCGAGCTTCACCGATACATGCTGCATCCGGATGAGTACGATCTCGTAGAGGCACTGCCACTCGATACGGAACGTGCTCACATTCTTTGCTGGACGCTGAAGGAGTCGGTGCTGAAGGCCATGCGCGTCGGCCTGCGCTATTCGCCGCGGAAGCTGCGACTGTTCATCGACATGGAGCGCACCGCCGCTCTGGTGGAGGTAGAGAACGGGCAGCGTTGGGAGGCCTACTTCGAACAGTGGGACGATTTCTACGTCGCGGTAGCGGTCCAGCCGAACAGCGGCGAAGCGGACCGTTGACGGGCCATGCAGCCGTGTCGATTCGCAGCTCAACCGGGCCGAATCAAATTCGAGAACCTTTCCGCGGTGCGGCGGTATACTCACATCAACACAAGTTATTTCACAACGTCACCTACACGGTAATTACATCTGGAAGGTTCATCTAGCAGTACTCTTCTGGTTGGTTTGGCACGTGCGAAGGGACAAAAAACACTATACGTACTATGCAACGTGGAAGAGTAAAGTGGTTCAGCGCAGAGAAAGGATTTGGCTTCATCGAGCCCCAAGACGGTAGCAAGGACGTTTTCGTCCACCGTAATGCCGTCACCGGCCTCGGCTGGGACGAGGGTCTCCGTGATGGAGAAGAAGTCGAATACGAAGTCGAGCGCACGCCGAAAGGACTAAGCGCCCAAAATGTCGAGCGCGTCGAGAGCGGTAGCCTGCTCTAAGTCCGAAGTTCGATTCAAAAACCTAAGAAGCCCGGTTGCCGCTGTGCAGCCGGGCTTTTTTAGTACGTGCGCACGGCAGGGCGCACGTACCTGGGTGAAAATCGCCTGTGGACCCCAACGGGCGGGAGTCAAACCTCCTCGTGTTGGACGGCTGCACACAAGCGGTTCTGCTATCCGATTAGCCGAGCGAAAACGTTCGGCTAGGTAATTTTGCGCACCACAAAATGGGTCAAACTTCCGTGGGGAATCAGATCCTCATCCTATTGAGGAAACCGGCGCAGTCGCGATACCTGAAGGCGTACCGACCTGCCTCCTGTTCGAGTGCGGCGGTCATGCTTTCATTCAATAGGATGGTTCGATATGAAAAAGGAATTTCGCGCGACCCTATACTCCGTCTTCGCTTTTGTGCTCGCATCCGTCATCGGACTGAGCGCCTGCACGGATGCTGTCGTCCGACTGGACGATACGGAGCCCTCCGTAAGCGAATCGCCGGGCTCCAAATTTCGTCATGCATCGATGCTCGACCGCGCCGGGCGATCCTTAGGTAAAGACGGAAATCAATACGGGCTCGTACTTGGAGTCCGGGGGGACGTTTCGCTCCTCGAGAAGCAGGAACTTCTCGAGAGATTTGAACTGCTGGAGCGTTTCGAATTGCTCGAGCGCATGGAGCTGCTGGAACGCTTCGAGCTGCTCGAGCGCATGGAATTTCTGAAAGAGCACGAACTCCTCGAGCGGTGGGAACTCCTCGAGCGGAACGAACTCCTCGAGCGGTGGGAACTGTTGCGGCAAGAGCTGCTCGAGCGCTGGGAGCTGCTTGAGCGCAACGAGTGGCTGGCTGAATGGGGCCTCGTCAGCGCGGAGCTGCTGGAGCGATGGGAATTGCTGGAGCGATGGGAGCTTCTTGCGAGTCTGGAATTATTGGAGCGCTGGGAGCTGCTCGAACGCTATGGCGATTTCGTCAAAGTATTCAACGGCATGTCGGTTGCCGTGCGGGTCGAGAAGCTTGATCGATTCATCAACTTCTTGAATAGCCAGCAGGAGGTCGAGTGGTTCGAGCCTGATCTCAGTGTCGATCCGATCGATGCTTCGAGGGAGTTCCTGTCGGCCGTCGGCGAGGTCGAGCCGTGGGGTCTGGAATCGATCGGTGTACCGAAGAAATCGAAGGACGGCAAGCACGTACACCTCTTCTTCATCGATTCTGGGGTCTCATCGGACGACGTTACGATGGGCGTGCGGGTGGACTTTACGTCAGGGCAGGCCGTAGAAAATGCGGGCGACGACACGGACGGTCACGGGACGCACGTCGCCGGGCTGGCGGCCGCCCACGACGACCGTGACGGCATCCGTGGCGTGGCCGGCAAAGCGATCGTACACAGCCTGAAAGTGGTGCGCGACGACGGCTTGGCGGATGCGACTGCCGTGGTCCAGGCCATCGAATACGTCATGCACTTTCAGGAGAAACCAAAGTACAAGAACAAGCCGATCGTTATCAACATCAGTCTCGGTGCGGACATCGGCACTACGGATTACAACAGCATCGATGACGCGGTTGTAGCTGCCGTGAATGCAGGCATCACGGTGATCGTGTCTGCGGGCAACGCAGGAATGGATGCGTCCACGGTTACACCGGCGCATGTGCAGGAAGCGATCACGGTTGGTGCCTACGACAAGGATTACGACTTTGCATGGTTCTCCAACTATGGCCCAACGATTGATGTCGTTGCACCAGGGGTCGGTTTGCCCTCGCTGGCGCCCACCGGATCTGGCGGCGTGCTTCCGATCGTGGTGAAGTCCGGAACCTCGCAGGCCGCAGCGTACGTAACCGGGGCGGCCGCGCTGTACTTGTCGAAAAACAAGAAGGCTTCGCCCGGCGACGTCGAACAAGTGCTTATCAACGGGGGCCGGGATCGCGTCCAGGGTGCTCCCACCGGAACCACATCCCGAACCGTCTGGCTGGGTGGAGCCGGCAAGTGACGGGGTATGATGCGGGACGGGAGGTTGCTGCTTGAGACCGGCTACCGTCCCCACCCATAGCGGCCATCTTTCCGAGTGAGCCTACAGCGCTGCCGGCTCGGATCTGCGCGCGCCGCATCTGAACACGCTGCAATGTATCGAGGCGGCCTTCGAATCCCGAAGGCCGCCTCGATCTTTGTTGATTCATCATCATCTGCATGCCGAAATTGCGTTTGGGGGCAGGCAGCCACGGCGACGAAGGACCGTCTAAACCTGAGCCGTCGCAGGGCGTATCTTGTACAACGTTGCGCAGACCAGTCCAATACCGGGAGAAAGTTCGGCAGCGCTTCTTCAGCGGGTTCAGATACAGTTCAGATGGAATCGAAACGCTACACACCGCAGCACCCCATTCGATTCGTGACGGCCGCATCGCTGTTCGACGGCCATGATGCGGCGATCAATATCATGCGCCGCATCCTGCAGGCGAGCGGGGCGGAAGTCATCCACCTCGGCCACAACCGCTCCGTGCAGGACGTCGTCGACACCGCCATCCAGGAAGATGTCCAGGGGATCGCGGTCTCGTCGTATCAGGGTGGGCACATGGAGTACTTCAAGTACATGTACGACCTGCTTTCCGAGAAGGAGGCCGGTCATATCAAGATTTTCGGCGGCGGCGGCGGTGTTATCGTTCCAGAGGAAATTCAGGAGCTGGAAGCGTACGGCATTCGCAAGATCTTCCACCCTGAAGACGGTATGACGCTCGGGCTTCAGGGAATGATCGACTATATGCTCCGTGAGACGGATTTTCGTACCCCGCGGCGGGTCAACGACGCTGCGCCGCGGCAGCCGCACGTAATGGCCCGACGTCTGTCGGAAGTCGAGGATCGCCAGGCTGTTGCTTCCGGTGAAGCCGTCGGATCCGGCGGCGAGCCGATCGACGAGACGTTCGACGAAGTGCGGACGGTCGTGGCGCCGGTGATCGGCATCACGGGTACCGGAGGGGCTGGGAAGTCTACGCTGACCGACGAACTGGTCCGCCGCTTCCTGAGCGACTTCGAGGCCTTCGACATCGCGATTCTGAGTGTGGATCCCACGCGACGAAGCACGGGCGGCGCTCTGCTCGGGGATCGCATCCGCATGAACGCGATCTACGGACGCTTTTCCAAGCGCGTCTACATGCGGTCGTTCGCGACGCGTCAGGCACACCGATCTACCTCGCAGGCCCTCAGGGACGCGATGGACGTGTGCCGGGCCGCCGGATTCGACGTCATCATCCTGGAGACGGCGGGCATTGGGCAAAGCGATACGGAGGTCGTGGATATGGCCGATGTTTCGGTCTATGTGATGACGTCCGACTTCGGCGCGCCGACGCAGCTCGAAAAAATCGGCATGCTGGACATGGCCGATTTCGTCGTCTTGAACAAATTCGAGAAACGGGGGAGCCGCGATGCGCTGCGGGATGTCCGCAAGCAGGTTCAGCGCAATCGCGGGTTGTTCGACGTCTCACCTGATGAAATGCCCGTCTATCCGACGATGGCATCTCACTTCAACGATCCGGGGGTCTCAAAGCTGTACCTCGCTCTGCTGGATCATCTGCAAGAGCAATTCGAATTCGACCGCTCCTCGCGGATTTATATGCTGGACGATCTCCCCGACGTCGACCCCGACGATCTGGCCGTGATTCCTCCGAAACGGCAGCGCTACCTGGGTGATGTCTCGGAATCCTGTCGTGAATATCGCGGATGGGCGGAGCAACAGGTCGAGCTTGCTCGGAAGTGGGGACACGCTGTCGGTGCGCGTGAACAGGTTGAGGAATGGGCACCGGATGATCGCGAGCAGCTCGTCGGCCGTCTCGACGAGATGGCGAAACATTGGTGGGATCGGTTGGATGTGCGGTGCAAGGCCATTCTCGACCGCTGGGATGAGACGGCACAGAAATACCGTGGCGACAGCTTCACGTACGAAGTCCGAGGGCGCCGTATCGAGGTCGACCTTCGAGAGGAATCCCTATCCGGCACCCGAATCCCGCGGGTCGCAGTGCCGCCCACGATGGATCCGGGCGAGCGTCTTCGGTTTGCGTTGCTGGAGAATGCGCCGGGCTACTTCCCGTACACGGCCGGTGTGTTTCCATTTAAGCGCCGTGGAGAAGACCCTACCCGCATGTTTGCAGGGGAGGGCTCTCCTGAGCGTACAAATCGCCGGTTCCATCTGGTTTCCGAAGGCACGCCGGCCAAAAGGCTCTCTACGGCGTTCGATTCGGTAACGCTCTACGGCTTCGATCCGGATGAGCGCCCCGACATCTACGGCAAGGTCGGCAATGCGGGGGTCTCGATCTGTACGCTCGACGATATGAAGAAGCTCTATTCGGGCTTCAACCTTTGCGATCCGGCAACCAGCGTGTCGATGACGATCAACGGCCCCGCCCCGATGATCCTGGCCATGTTCATGAACACGGCCATTGACCAGCAGGTGGAATTCTTCTTGCGCGACGAAAATCGCTGGAATGATGCGAAAGCCGTTATTGCAGAGAACGTTGCCGGGACCGGCGCCGCCTATGTACCCTACGGCCCGTCCGGCGAGATGGACGCGCTTCCTCCGTCGCACGACGGGCGCGGCCTGGGCCTGCTCGGGACGTCCGGCTCGGAGCTGGTGGACTGGGGCGTTCTCACTCAGGAGGAATATGATTCCCTCCGTGAACATGCTCTGAAAGTGGTTCGAGGCACGGTCCAGGCCGACATCCTCAAGGAAGACCAGGCGCAAAATACCTGTATCTTCTCGACGGAATTTGCTTTGCGTTTGATGGGCGATATCCAGAAGACATTCATTGACCAGGGCGTGCGGAATTTCTATTCCGTGTCGATCTCCGGCTACCATATCGCCGAAGCGGGCGCCAACCCCATCACGCAGCTGGCCTTTACGCTGGCCAACGGATTCACCTATGTCGAGTACTATCTCGGCCGGGGCATGGACATCGACGATTTCGCGCCGAACCTGTCCTTCTTTTTCTCCAACGGAATGGATCCTGAGTATTCCGTGATCGGCCGCGTAGCACGACGCATCTGGGCCGTGGCCATGCGGGAGCGCTTCGGCGCGAGCGAGCGCAGCCAGAAGTTGAAGTACCACATCCAGACCTCCGGGCGCTCACTGCACGCGAAGGAGATCCAGTTCAACGACATTCGCACGACCTTGCAGGCGTTAATGGCCATCTACGACAACTGCAATTCACTGCACACGAATGCGTATGACGAAGCCATCACGACGCCGACGGAGGAGAGCGTACGACGGGCGATGGCCATCCAGCTCATCATTAACCGCGAGCTCGGGCTGGCGAAAAACGAGAATCCGCTCCAGGGCGCCTTCATCATCGAAGAACTGACCGATCTGGTCGAAGAGGCGGTGCTGAGCGAGTTCGAGCGGATCAACGACCGCGGCGGCGTGCTCGGCGCGATGGAGACGATGTACCAGCGCGGGAAGATCCAGGAGGAGTCGATGGTTTACGAGGGTCGGAAACACTCCGGCGACCTGCCCATAATCGGTGTCAACACATTCATGTCGAAGAACGGCGAGGCGGAGAATGCGAAGCCGGTCGAGTTGATGCGTTCGTCGGATGACGAGAAGCAGCACCAGCTCGAGCACCTGCTTTCGTTCCAGAAGCGGAATGCCGACCGGTCCGCCGAGACGCTCGAGCGTTTGAAAAAGGTCGCCCGCCGCGGAGACAACGTATTCGACGAGTTGATGGACACCGTGAAGGTCTGCTCACTCGGCCAGATTACGCAGGCGTTGTTCGAGGTGGGAGGGGAGTACCGGCGGAATATGTAGGGCCGCACCAATCAGAAAAGCGTCCTGAGCCGGCCTTCCGAGAGGCGCGTTTTCGGTGCATGCGGGCAACCCGTCCGTTGCATGCGTGAGAGCTCGGGGTTTTCTAACGCGTCGAAGCTCAGTGAGGCGATCTATCCTCGGCTTCGTGCGTTGCATTTTCCATCATGACGGGATCTGATCCACATAGCAGAAACATCGGCCCGAACGGGACTCCGCAGGCATCCGTTTCTGCAGGCGATGGCCTTGCGGTGGGCGCCGGAGACTCGCCGGCTCTGGACGGATTCCATCCGGCCGTTCGGAAGTGGTTCGGCGAGACATTTGAGCGGCCCACGCGCGTTCAGGAACGGGGTTGGGAGGCCATCCGATCAGGTGAGCATACCCTCATCGCCGCGCCGACGGGTTCGGGCAAGACGCTAACGGCGTTCCTCAACGCGCTGGACGAGTTGTTGCGCGAAGGTGTGGAATCGGGAGGGGAACTGCCGGATGAAACGTACATCGTGTACGTCTCGCCGTTGAAAGCGCTGAGTTCGGACGTGCACAAGAATCTGGCGGAGCCGCGTCTGGGCATCCGGCGCGTGGCGCGGGAGATGGAAATCGAGGCGCCTAAGATTACGGCGGCCGTGCGGAGTGGCGACACGCCGGCAAAGGCACGGCAGGCGATGCTTCGCACGCCGCCCCATATTCTGGCGACGACGCCCGAGTCGCTCTACCTGCTCCTGACGGCGCGGAAGAGTCGCGAAATGCTGCGGAACGTACGCACGGTCATTGTCGACGAGATCCACGCGGTCGTTGAGTCGCGACGCGGCTCGCACCTGGCGCTCTCGCTCGAGCGCCTCCAGCACGTGACGTCCCGAGCCTTGCAGCGAATCGGACTCTCCGCGACGCAGAAGCCGCTCGATGAGGTCGCCCGATTCCTCGTGGGTGTCGGCGCGGCAGCGGGAAATGCTGCATCGAGCAGAAGTTCCGCATCGAACGGGAAGGTAGGGTCGAGCGAGGACGACGGCACGGCGTGCCGCATCATCGACGAAGGACACGAGCGTGAGCTCGACGTCGCGCTCGAGATTCCCGGCTCGCCCATGGAGGCCGTGCTTTCAAGCGAGGTTCGCGAAGAAATCTACGACCGGATTGCCGCGCTCATCGATGACCATAAGACGACGCTCGTCTTCGTCAATACGCGCCGCGAGGCCGAGCGCACGGTGCATCAGCTGACCGAACGCCTCGGCGAGGAGGCGATCACGGCCCACCACGGCAGTATGTCGAAGGAGAGGCGGCTCGATGCCGAAACGCGGCTGAAGAGAGGTGAACTCAAGGCGCTCGTCGCGACGGCGTCACTGGAGCTCGGCATCGACATCGGACACGTCGATCTGGTCTGTCAGATGGGTTTTCCGCGGCGCATCTCGGCATTTCTGCAGCGTGTGGGTCGCTCGGGACACACGGTGTACGGCACGCCTAAGGGGCGTCTGTTCCCGATGACCAGGAACGAGCTGGTCGAGTGCACGGCGCTGCTCTGGTGCGTCCGACGAGGAGAGCTCGACCGAATAGAGATCCTGGATGCTCCACTCGATATTCTTGCGCAGCAAGTGGTGGCGGAGGCGGCGTGCGAAGACTGGGATGAAGACGAACTCTTTAATCTGCTGTGCCGTGCGCATCCCTACCGCAACACCGAAAAGGGAACGTTCGACGAGGTGGTGCAAATGGTCTCGAGCGGATTCGCCACGAGCAAAGGACGACGCGGCGCGCGTATTCATTATGATGCCGTCAATCGCCGCATGAAAGGGCGCCGGGGCTCGCGAATGCTGGCGATCACGTCGGGCGGGGCCATACCGGACAACGCCGACTACAGGGTCGTGCTGGAGCCGGAGAACACGTTTATCGGGACGGTCGACGAAGACTTTGCCGTCGAGAGCATGCCCGGCGACATCTTTCAGCTCGGCAGCTCGTCGTGGCGAATTCGCCGGGTTGAGACCGGAGCCGTTCGCGTGGAGGATGCCCATGGCGAGCCGCCGACGATACCCTTCTGGTTTGGTGAGGCGCCGTCGCGCAGCACCGAGTTGTCTGAGGCCGTATCGAAATTGCGACGTGAGGTGGAGAAGCGCCTGCATGAAGGCGAGTCGCAAGCGCAGGGGTGGCTCAAAGATCAAGTTGGTTTACCTGAAGCGGCCACGGAGCAGATTGTCACCTACCTCGGGGAGTCGAAGCGCCTGCTCGGTGTCGTACCGACGCAGGAAACGATCGTGCTCGAGCGGTTCTTTGACGACGCCGGCGGCATGCAGCTCATCCTCCACGCGCCGTTCGGAAGCCGTGTGAACCGAGCGTGGGGTCTGGCCCTGCGTAAGAGATTTTGCCGTCAGTTTAACTTCGAGCTGCAAGCGGCCGCGACCGACGAGGGGGTGCTGCTGTCGCTTGGTCCGCAGCATTCCTTCCCCCTCGAGGAAGTCTTCCAGTACCTGCATCCGGAGTCGGTGGAGGACATCCTTGTTCAGGCGCTACTCGACGCACCGATGTTCCAGACGCACTGGCGCTGGAATGCGTCGCTGTCACTGGCGCTGCTTCGGTTCAGCGGAGGGAGAAAAGTAGCGCCGCAGATCCAGCGGATGCAGGCCGAAGACCTTCTCGTCTCGGTATTCCCGGATGCTGCGGCGTGCCTCGAGAATATCGCAGGTGAGCGCGAAGTGCCGGATCATCCACTTGTGCGGCAGACTATCCACGATTGTCTCACGGAGGTAATGGATCTGCCGCGTCTTAAGGAGATTCTGCGACGCATCCTGGCCGGCGACGTCAACCTGGTCGCGCGGGACACGCTCGAGCCGTCGCCGCTCTCGCACGAGCTGCTCGCGGCACGGCCCTATGCGTTCCTCGACGACGCGCCGCTCGAGGAAAGACGTGCAAACGCGGTGTACACGCGGCGTGCTCTCGATCCTTCGTCGGCGGGACAGATGGGGGCATTAAGTACGGACGCGATCGAGCTCGTCCGCAAAGAGGCGTGGCCGCTGGTCGAAAATGCCGACGAGCTGCACGACGCACTGCTTACATTCGGATTCCTGCTGGATGCGGAAGTGATGGCTTCCGATTGGACGATCCATCTGCAGACGATTATTCGGCAGAACAGGGCAGCGCAGCTGGTGGCTGAAGGTAAGCCCGCACGGTACGTCGCCGCCGAACGCCTGTACGAGGCGGCGCTCGTGTGGCCTGATGCCGACGTGCGGCCGGGCATCCATCCACCCGAGACTATACGCCGCCCTGAAAGCCGGGACGGTGCACGGATAGACATGCTGCGAAGCCGGATGGCGCTCGCAGGTCCGGTTACGGCCGAAGAGCTTCGGCTGGATACCGGTTTGCCGCGAGGCGAGATCGATCAGGGCCTGGCGGCTCTCGAGGCTGAAGGCACCGTCCTTCGAGGCCGGTTCACGCCGGGCGCCGGCGAGCTACAGTGGTGCGACCGACGGCTGCTGGCGCGCATCCACCGATACACGATCGATCGCCTGCGGGCGGAGATCCGGCCGGTAAGTGCGGCGGTTTACATGCGCTTTCTGCTGCGATGGCAGCACGCCGAGCCCGGACACCGGCTAAGGGGAGCGGAGGGCGTCGCAGCCATCATCGAACAACTCGAGGGATTCGAGCTTCCCGGCGTTTCCTGGGAGACGGACGTGCTGGCCGCCAGGACCGAGGAATACACGCCCGATCTACTCGACAGCCTCTGCTCCACGGGACGCGTGATGTGGGGAAGGCTCTCAGCTCCGTCGTCCGAAGGAGACGGTCTGCGCTCTACCGGTCCCTTGCGATCGTCGCCGATTGCCATCTGGTTGCGCGAAAACAAGGCCTTCTGGATGCATCATGGAACGTGCGGCGACCTCGAGTTCACGGTGTACGCCCGAAAGGTGCTGGAGGCACTGCGGGAGAAGGGCGCATGTTTCTTCCCGGATCTCGTCTCCACCTCGGGACTCTTGCCGACGCAGGTGGAAGAGGGGCTGGGCGAGCTTGTGGCCTACGGCGCCGTCACTTCGGATAGCTTCACCGGTCTGCGAGCGCTGCTGACGCCGGTCGACAGGCGTCCGAGTGGTTCAGCGCGGCCGAGAAAGCGGGGTAAAACCGGTCCGTACGGCGTGCAAGCTGCCGGCCGCTGGTCGCCGCTGCATCACACGGAGGTCGGCGACCGCGAATATGAGCGTGACGTTGAGATCTGGGCGCGGCTTCTGCTGCGGCGCTACGGGGTCGTGGTTCGCCGCGTGCTCGACCGCGAGAGTTTTGCTCCGCCGTGGCGCGATCTTGTCCGATCGTTCTGGCGTCTCGAGGCGCGGGGTGAGATCCGCGGCGGCCGGTTCGTTGCAGGATTCGCCGGCGAACAGTTTGCGCTTCCGGAGGCTGTCGGCGCTCTCCGAAAGATGCGAAATGAGGCGAATAGCGAAATCATTAACTTCTTGAGCGCCGCCGATCCGCTGAACCTCGCCGGCATTCTCACGCCCGGAGGACGCCTTGCAGCGATAGCGTCCAATCGCATCGGTTACCGAAACGGCGTGCCGGTCGTCGCGCTGGA
>CAZART010000003.1:111266-117716 GCA_964487555.1 uncultured Rhodothermales bacterium | reverse complement strand
CGCGCAACGAGGTACTAATCGATCAGCCGCACGACCATCGTATACTCGTGAAGACCGTCCGCATCGTTCTCGTGAACGACCCTGTACGTCCCGGCCGGCAGCGTCTCCTCGATCTCTGATGTGCCTGCCTCCCACAACGAAAGCTGCCGTGCATGGCGGTCTCCGGAGGCATCGAGCAGCTCCGTATAGTGAAAGCCGCCGCTGACGTTGGTGGTCTCTACGACGATCGTCCGCTCCTCCTCAAGCGTAATACTGTAGACGTCGAACGCATATGGACCCTCGAAAGCGCCGGCGTAGGTGGAGTCCAGCACGAGCGGCTCAACCATCGGCTTGAAGACGGTGGTGCCGTAGGAGCCGGTACGCCTCTCCAGCGGTACGGCAGTATCTTTCGAGGCAATCTCGATCAGCCAGGATCCTGATTCGGGTAGAACGAAATGGCCCGTTTCGAGGTGGTCCGGATCCCCTGTTGCAACCGTGCGCTTGAAGGCGGAAAAATAATCGAGTTCCTGCCCGGGGCTCAGCACACTCAGCCTCGCTCCAAGATTCGTGCGGTCAATGACGAGGTTGATCATATCGCCGGCCTCACCTTCAAAGCGGTGGTAGCTGCGCTCTCCGAGAATCGAGAGCTCTCCCGAGAGATCGATCCTCGTTGAATCGAGGGTGAAGGGCACCGCGGCGGCCGGTCCGGTCAGGCCGAGGGTATAGGACCCCTCGAGGTCGGCTTCGGCCACAAGGGCGACCTCGTGGAATCCATCGTCCAGTATCTCGGTCAACCCTGTTTCATAGAAGCCGTTACTTGCGAAGCCCCTGCGGCGCGGGTTGTCGAGTTCGTTGAAGAAGAACCCGACCTTCTCGTCAATTTCACTCGAGCCGAAGGCCGCATTGACGAGGGTGCCGGCGTTGGCTTCGAAGACGAAGCGGTCGCGGTCGCCTTCTCCTTCGAGGTCTCCATCGGTGGCCGTGTCAAGTTCGATCAGAGGAGCCATTTCCACTTGAATGCTGTAGCCGTCCGGCGCATTGGCGGTGGCGCTGACGTGAACGGTATATGTGCCCGTCTCTGGAAGTGCGAGCCGCATGATGGCGCAGTCAGACCCGAAGGATTGCTCGTCGAGGCCGACCCCGCCCGGCGATCGCAGACGGACCCTTCCCTTCAGCTGCGAGCCGAAGATCCGGCACACGTCGAGGAAAGCGAACGACACTTCAGCCGTGGTGAAATGGTAGGTACTAATGTCGCCGACGGCATCGGCAGCTCGCACCAGAGCCACCGGTGGCGTAACCTCCTCGACGTCTCTGCTCGATTCGATCGGCTGATAGGTGAGTTCGGCGATGCGCACGATCTCTTCGCCGTCGGCGCCTCGGATGATTTCACGCCAATGGCCGACGTGGAGGCGTTCATCTCCCGGCAGAAAGCCTGGTGTTGACAGAAGCTCCAGAGCCACGTCGGCATTCGGCGGTGCATAGGTGAAGAACTCGAATTCCAGGGCTCCGAAGGAAGATATCTTTTTCGAGGCACGTTTTCCGCGAGCAGATGTTGCGTCAATAGCCATCGAGGTGCCGTCTTGCAGCGTCTCTATGCACTTGATCCGCGACGTAAGGTTCTGTTCTCGGGTTCGGTTCCACTGGAATTCTTCCTCGGTAAGCTCGCATACGTGCAATTTACGGGTCACGCTCAGGGGGCGTGGAAAATCGCTGCTCGGAAAAAAATCCTCCATTCGGACTCGCTCTGATTCTGAACCCGGCCAGCTTAGCCATCCCGGCCAGCTCGGCCCGCTTGGCGGACGCGAGCGCGCACGAATGAGTCGATCGTCACTGTCCTCACCGTCAAATTCGGTCCCGCTGAAGACGTAAAAGACGGGGCTTTTGAAGTCGCAGTAGAAGTCGTCATATAGATTGAGATTCTTTCTCCATTCGCCGCCGAGAAAGCCACAGGCCGTCGTGTCCATAGGGACACGTATCCTTGCAATAGCCGGCTCAAAGTACTTGTCGGAGTTAAAGATGGAGAAATGGGAAATCTCGCCGTGCAGAGAGAGGCCCGTGGGAGAAGCCGCTGAAGCGATGACCGTACCTTCTGCTTCGTGCAGCCACAGGCCGCTTCCCTCATCGAGCGACCACAGTGGAACCTGGTCGCCTTCCTGCAGCGGCGTGCCGTCGGCGTCGGCATTCGCATAGAGGGGCACTTCGATCGTAGCCGTCTTGCCCGGTGCCAGCGCGATGTCCTGTCCACCTTGCTGCGGGAGAAGTTCGTAGACGCCGAGCGTCATCAAGCGCACCTGCGAATCGTCGGGCAGAAAACCCGACAACACGCCGGGAAATGCGCGGTAGTCAGCGTCATCAGAAACGTCGAGCGGCGTCATACTGAGATCGATCGAGCCCGTCACGGCATTTTGATCGCTGTCGAGAAATGCGTCGGGCGGTAGCTCGATACGGATACCGTCCCGTCCCGTCACGGTTGCGCCCCGCTCCACGTTCGGAACGGCGACGGCAGGTTCTCGGGGCCTAAGGACGGCGTTAATTGATATCGCGGCCAGACCAGCATGCACTTCCGTGCGCACAAACTGCTCCATGTATCCTTCGCTGCTCAGCCTGAACGTAATCGGAACACCCGTAAAGACACTGTCCAGGGCCACTTCGCCGGCAGTGTTCGTCCTGCCGCTCAGCGCGTGGTCCACCACGTCCACGACCACGCCGGGGAGCGGCGCGCCCGCCGTATCGGTGGCCGCCACGATCAGGCGTGCCTTTCCGGAGCTTGACCTCGCGAGCGTGAAATCATTCACATTGTCCTCGTCGGCGGTGAGGCTGCCGGTGGTCTCCATGACTTCGAATCCCGGCTTCATCACCACGAACTGAACGTCTCGTAATCCGCCCCCCATCTTCGTGGCGCCGCCGGCGATACCGTTGACATCCTGCTGTTGCTCCAGCCTGAACGACACGATACCGCCTCCGACGAGCACGAGGCTCTTCGCCGGCGAGACAAATCCGTCCTCGAAGCGCAGCCGGTAGAAATAGACTCCGCTGCCGAGGCTGCGCGCCCGGTCGACACGGCGCCCCAGCGCGTCGTAGAGTTCGAGGGACGGCGTCTCAGGCCGGTTCCCCGGCGTGGAATAGTGAAGGGTCACGGGGCCCGGTGTGAGAGGATTGGGGCTCACATCACCGATCCGATAACGCGAGGGAAGGGACGGATCTTTGGTGCTAACCGGAGCACCGGTGGTGGCGCTGTAGCGCCCCCGTGCGTCCGTCGCCACATTCGCGACGAGCGTATCGCCCGCTACCGCATCCAGCAGGGTGATCCGCGCGCTTGCCACCGGAGCTCTGGAGAGCTGGTCCTGGACCTGTCCGCTGATGGTGTATGGACCTTCCTGCGCCTGGGCGCGATAGACATAGACAAAGACGAGCGCGGCTGACAAGAACAGTGTGAGAGTGCAGCGACCTACGCTCCTAACAGGGCATGTATGCCACCAATATCTCGTCTTCATTCTCCAATCGCTCTTTGTGCTGCAACCTTCATAAGGTAAGCGATAAGCAAGGCGGAAATGTCTCATGTCCTCTCTCTTGGACCCGGACTTCGCGGCGGCGGCTCGCTTATAGATGCGCGCGGGGTTTGCTAGGGCTTACCGTACCAACACGACACGCCGGCTCGCACTAAAATCTCCGCCGACGAGGCGAACTACGTAGACACCCGGCGGCAAGTCCGAACCGTCAATCGGTACTTTGTGGACGACGCCGGCCGTGGCTGTTCCGTCGTACAGCACCTTCAATGGTCGACCCAGAAGATCGTAAAGAT
This sequence comes from uncultured Rhodothermales bacterium, assembly GCA_964487555.1. GTDB lineage: Bacteria > Bacteroidota > Rhodothermia > Rhodothermales > VXPQ01 > CAZART01. The sequence continues at coordinate 113,935 of CAZART010000003.1, read as the reverse complement.
CAACGCGCACGCGATGCGTCGTCGGAGTTTCGAATTCCACCGTCGCATGATCGGCGAATGGATTGGGATATGGTGACGATAGGAGAGACTGAACAGAAAGCTCCGTCCGCGTGGCATGGCTTGAGATGATCGACGTCACCGGCGCCGCTACCACGACGTCGACGGCCGGACCCACGCTGAATAGCTCAACGCTTACATAGGCCCGTTCCGCATTCGGTGAGAGTGCGACGTCGCGGAAGCTCGTCAAACGCCGGTTCAATGCCAGCACGGCGAGTACGCGGTCGAGTGTCACGGGCAGTATCACAAGAACGCCCTCACCGGCGGTACCGAGAGCGGCCGTACCGACGGCGTTCGTGGCGATGTAGAAGTTTCCCGCCGCATCGGCCGTCATGCCCTGACTGTACAGGTCGACCGTCTCCCCGAGCACGATTCGTGGCCCCTCACCGGGCGCGATGCCGTCGGACGGATCAAACGCTGCCGGGAAGGCGACGGCGACGTCGTACGGGCGCTCCGTGGATGCGATACCTTCGGGAGATACAACGGCATACGGGAGTGTCGTCAGCACCGTGCCTCGATTGTTTACCGCAATGCCGCGCACCAGACGTTGGGCCTGCAGACTGTCCGTGACCGTCTCTGCGGCTGACGACATCAGAACGCGGGCCTCGACGATCGCGTTGTCCTGCACACCGATGCGCATCACGAACGGGAAAGCCTGTGCTTGAGACAGTCCCGTGATGAACAGGTCTATCCGATTGCCGGATTCCCGTATCGCCAGATCGCCGTACGTGGCGAGATTAGGCTGGATTACACCGCCGAAACTACTCGTCGTGCCGGAGAGGATATCATGGACGGCGCTAACGTCGACGGCTAGGGAACGCACGTCCATGACAAATGCGAGGGCGAGGTTCTCGGGATCAATGGCAATAAGCCTGCCGTCGCTCAGCAATTGCAGCAGGACACCCGATGATGGAATAGAGGCTAGGGTGCCTAGCGCCGTGATGTCGAAAAATCCGCCGATCTGCACGCTCCCGAGGAGTGTGCCGTTGGGACCGAATTTCGAGACGAGCGTCGCGTTGACGTTGTCGTGTGAGACGAAGACGTTGCCGTCGGCATCCGTAGCAACGCCCACCGGCGTGCCAAGCTGCGCGAAGGTGACGAACTGCGCGTGCGCAGCCGAAGCGGCTGCAACGGTGAGCGAAATCGACATGACCAGCGTCTTCAAGCTGACGTGTGAAGCGCGCCGCCGTAGCCGGAGGGGTGTGGGAACTCGCGTCATTTCAGCAAAGCCATCTTCCTCGTAAGACGCGCGGTCGTACCATTCTCCGACGCCGCTTCGAGTCGGTAAAGATAGATCCCGCTCGCCACCGCATCGCCGGAAGCGCTTCGGCCGTCCCACAGCGTCTCGTGCACGCCGCGCGCCCTCATTCCGAGGTCCTGAACCACCACACGCCGACCGGTCACGTCAACGATGCTGAGCACAACGTGAGCGGCGCGAGGCAAGGCGTACGTAATCGTGGTCACCGGGTTGAAAGGATTTGGATAGTTTTGCTCCAGCCGAAACGCGGCTGGAAGATCCGCTTCCTCAATACGTACGGCCGTGCCGACCGCGGCGCGCACGGGAAGGATGACATTCCCTCCGTTACTCTGAACATTGATTTCCCCCTCGTAGGTACCGTCTACCAGTCCTTCGGCGTCGAAAGTGACGGTGATTGCCTGTGTTCCGTTGGCAGGTATGCTTCCGCTTGCGGGCGTCACCGTCAGGGGGGATGCGGCGGCGGGAGCCGAAACGGTGACGAGGGCGGATGCCTCACCGGTAGCACCATCATCGTCTGTTACGGTGAGGCGAACCGTATAGCCGTTCGGTTCGGAGTAGGAATGAGCCGCGACGGCCTGGGTGCTGGTTGCGCCGTCGCCGAACTGCCAGAGGTAGGCTACGATTTCACCATCCGGGTCGTGGGAATCTGAGCCATCAAAAATAACTTGCTCGTTCACGTCGGCCTCTGTGCTCGAGGGGGCGAGCACGGGAACGGGATTCTGATTCGTGCCGCCACCGCCACCACGCAGGCTTCCGGCCGCTCGTATAAGGAACGCCGCGTTCTGGAAGCCCTGCAACGTGTTCAGGTTGGTCCACTGTTCGGCATTCCAATCGTAGAAGAAACTCAGATTCGGCACGGCCGAACTTTCATCATACCCTGCCGGAAAGAATATGCCGGCTTCCGCGCCAAGCGTGATGAAGAACACGTCGCCGGCGTTAAAACCGAGCGGATCGAGGAGCATTGTCGAGTACCAGGTGCCGTTCGCCGAAGCGGGAAATGTCAGCGACAGCTCCCGCAGGGTTCCTTCGTTATTTGAGATAGCTACGGTTACCTGAGCGTTTGCGGCATTCTCGGTGCGCATGAAGAAGCGGATCTCATTCAGTTCGAATCCGCCCTCGGGTACTTCGAACCCGTTGGACCAGAAGAGGGCCTGCGCATTGTCCCAGCCGAAAAAGTCGTCGGGCGTGTCGTCGCCGTCGTCGAGAACGAGGACGTCGTCACCGGCCGTGGATGTGTAGATGTCGGCGGCGTGGATGATTGGTCGATCGCCCGAAGCTCCGGGCGTTCCGAGCGCCGACCGGCGGCCATCCGGGCGCGCCATGGTAACGGTCTCGATCGAAGCAGGCGATGCGG
>CAZART010000003.1:17286-111166 GCA_964487555.1 uncultured Rhodothermales bacterium | reverse complement strand
GGCGCCCGAGGTGGCGCCCGAGGTGGCGTTGCCCTCGTCATCGAGCCGGGCCGTGATCGAGTAGGTGAGCGTTGACGTGCCCAGATTCTGAAGCTCAAATATCATCGAAGCACTCGCTCCGGAGGCGACATCCATGTCGACCTGCTGAATGCCGGCCGCGGCCACTGCCGAGCCCGTTCCGCCGCCGGCAAGCTCTACCGTTCGTTGGAGCGCAGCAAGCGCATCGACGCGTCCGGCTCCGAATTCGTTGTTCGGCACCACTCCCGTCTTTGCGTCGGACCGGCTGGTTTCCTGCAAGATTCGGACTACCTTATCGTAGTCCAGCGTCGGATCGGCTTGCAACATCAAAGCCACCACACCCGCCACGTGCGGAGAGGCCATGCTTGTACCCTGCGTGAGGTGATAGCTTCCGCCTTCGGCAATGTCCGCTCGGAGCACGCCTCCATTAGCGATCAGCTCCTCAAATGTCAATCGCTCATCTAGGTGTGACGACAACGACGACGTTATCCGCAGGCCGGGTGCGGAGATGTCGGGTGCAATGCGTCCGTCACGGGTAGGACCTCGGCTGCTGAAGGTGGCCAGATCGCCGAGCGCGGGAACGACGCTCTGGCCGTCGGGACCGCCGTTGTTGAGTGTGTGGTCCACGCCGTCGAGATCCTTCCAGTTCGTCTTGGTCGTATAGGCCCCAACCGCGATCACACTCTTCGCGGACGCCGGGCTCCCGATGGAGCTGACGTTGTCGCCCGGCATTTCTTTAAAACCTTCCTCACCGCCGAGCTCGCGCGGAAAAAACGATCCACCGATCGCCCACAGATCGATCTTTCCGGCGCTGCCGGTCACGGTAACGATCGACCAGATCGTCTGAGTCAGGTCCACGTTCGGATCACCATTCGCCCCCAGAAGCAAAAAAACCTCTCCATCTCCGTTCCTTGGATCCTGTGTCGTGGCCGCATCGATCATCAGGTACCCAAAGCGCCGGCCGCCAAACTCGATCGGCACAGGGGCCAATCCGGTTTCATCCATTCCCAAGAGTTGACCCATAGGGAGTAGATCCGTCTGTCCTTGCAGACTAACGTTGGAGCCTTCGAGCGTATAGGCACGGACGCCGATGTGGCTGATCGCATTCGGCCGATACCACAGGTCTACACCGGCCCGATTCGGGTCGTTTGCGATCAAGAGCGTCTCATGCATGGTGTTTGCCTCGGTGGTGCCGCCCGCATGAATAAAGTCATTTCCTTGATTGCCCGCCGCCGCGGTGATGATGCGCCCCGGACCGGTGAGACCGGAAAGGGCCTGTTCATAAAGCGATGTGCCGTCAAGGGGGCCCAGGTTTCCGCCGAGACTGAGGTTGCAAACGGCGGGCTTGCCCATGCTTTCGGCTCGCTCGAACACGTACTGGCAGCCGGCAATGACGTCGCTGTCGCTGAAGCCGCCGTTGCTGTCCGAATCGCGCATGCCCTTTATGAAGATGATGTCCGACTTCGGCGCAACGCCGCCGTACGCCGCGTTTGCGGCCCCGTTGCCTGCGGCTGAACCGGTCACGTGCGTACCATGTCCGGATGCGCCGTTTCCGTCTCGCTCTCGAACCTGCGAAGGATCGGTGTCGATCTCCGCCTTCGTGTATTCTCGACCCCAATCCCAGTTGGGATTAACATCTGTCGGCGCGTTCGTGCCGGTCTCGTCGGCCATGTCCCAGAGGTACTGGATCCGGGTGCCGCCGCCGTCGCTGAAATCCGGGTGCGTAAAGTCGATGCCGCTATCTACGACGCCCACCACTACTCCCTCGCCGCGGTAGGCCCGGGGCAGGTCCGTTCCCTGATGCACGTCGTGGACCCGCGTATCCGAGAGAGCGGCATCGTTGGTGCGGTGCCGGATCATGGCTACTTCGATAGATTCTACGGCCGGCGACGCCGCCAGACGCTGCAATTCCCCCACGGGTACGCGGGCGGCGATGATGTTTCCGACGCGAGTGTGGAGGCGCGCACCGGCCGACATCAGGGGGGCCGCGCTCGCGGCATCTTGCAGCTCGATGAAGACGTCCACCATCAACCCGTGCGTCGCATCCGCCTCGACCGACATTCGTCCCAGGTGAAGAGGAGGCACGCCGGTCTTAGCAGCCGACCGCGTCGACCCGATAAGAACTCGTGCCGCGGCATCCAGCTTCATCATCCACGGCTCCGGAACGGTGGCCGAGCCGACCACCTTTAGCTCCTGGGTGGTGTGGGCGACATCCGCGTTCGACGCCTTCCGCACGAGATGCTCCGGAAGCGTCTGTGCAGCAGCAGCGAGTGGCAGAAGAAGAGCCGCGACCCATGCCGCAGTAATAGACCGGTGGGCGCGCATAAGGCAGTGTTTCATAATAAACTTGCGAAATAGGATCGCTGACGGATGATTACTCTCGGGGGTAGCGAGTCTGGCTCAGTGAAATCGATTTGACGAAACGGTACGCCGCGGCCTTCTTTATGGCCGATGGCGGACCTTCGACGGTGGCGACGGCGCCCACCACCGTGACAACCCGCAGCCCCGCTTCTTCAAGCCGAGCACGACGTTCATCATTCATTCCTTCGTCAACTTCGATCAGGCACTGGATTGCACTTTCGTCGTCCGCACGCGCCATCTCATGCAGGCTGGCGCGCAGCGGTGCGTCAAATTTGTTGTCCATGCGAGCGATACTGTCTGCAACAGTGGGCGAGACGTCGTCACCATCAGGCGTGTGCGTTGAATTCGATGCGCAGCCTGCCCCCTGAATGAGAAGGAGTAGTGAGATGATCGACACGGTGTGCCGTTTTGCGAGTGTACGGATGGAGTCCACCTGTCTTTGGGATAGAACGTTCGAACAATCCGAGGCCGAACCGAACGTTCAGAAGCTACGTGTGATCTTATGTACAAGGTTACGACAAACGCGGGGAAATCGTCTCACCTGCCGTCGAGTGCCTGCGACTCCGCTCCCGATATCTTCTAGCAGTAGTGCGCCCATCATCCGATCCGTCGCGGGTCGATCTTGTCAGGATGGCGTCGGCGCACGGAATGGTTTCGATCAGCGTCGCGGGTGAGGAGCGCGGATCCGTCCGCTCCCGCCCGGCTTAGCGGCCGCAGGATGCGATCGCGGTTGACGCGTCGATGGAATCGAGGCTCGGTTGGATCTGTCTTTAGTGGAGATGTGGGGCGAAGCCTATCATCTCCGTCCTCGGCACTCGCAGCCTGACCTATTCACCCGTTCCCGACCGATCATGTATCGTCCGACTCTTTTTCTTTTTCTCTCCCTCCTGTTTCCGATGGCGGCCATCGCCCAGTCGGTCCCCATCAAAACCATCCCGGTGGCCGAGGGCGATCAGTTCTGGTTGTTTCCGTCGGAGCGGGCAGGCATGGGCGGTGTCGGCATCGCGCTTGACGATCGGCTAAACGATCCGTTCGTGAACCCGGCCAAAGGGGTCAACATCTCCGGTGCGCAGTTCGTCAGCACGCCCGCATACTACGGGTTTGGTCCGATGAACGGCGCGAGCGGCGAGGGTTCCGGGCGAACGCTGCCGGTCGGCGGCCTCGTACATCAGAACGGCGCCTTTGCCGGCGTGATGATGGCCTTTCAGGAACTGGTTTCTCCCAGGAACCAAACGTGCTGCATCGGTCGCTTTGCAGATGTCGCTTCCGAACGGAGCGAAAGCTCCATATCCACCAACAATCTCTATTTTTTCGGATTCGGCGGCCTAGAAATTCCGGATAGCGACGTTTCGGTGGGCGTCAGCGCCTTCCACGCGCAGCTCGGTGGTATGGAAGGTGTTAACCTGCTTTACTCGGCAGACGGGGTGCGGCAGGACGGCTCCATGCAGCAGTACCGTGCCGGCTTTTACCGCGACTGGGGTCCCGGACATGCGGCCGAACTCGTCCTGATGCATCATCGCTTTGAGATGACGCACAGGATGGACGAGTTTACCGGCCAATCGCTCACCTTCCGTGAGGAGCAAGACGAGTTTACCGGCCGATCGTCCAGCCTCCGTGAGGAGCACGACGAAACCAGGAGCTTCGCCGTTCAGGCCGGCTACCGCCACGCCTATTCAACCGGATGGAGCCTCGGCGGACGCATCGTCGGCGACTGGAAGTGGCATCCGAAGATTCCGAATTACGACTTGATGCAGATCCCCCGCGATCCCGGGCATTCGGCCGCGTACAACTTCGGCCTCGGCTTCGCGACCACCTCCGGTGCGGCGACCTTCGGCGTGGACGTCATTTACGAGCCCATCTGGAGCCACACGTGGGCGGATGCCCTGGAGACGACAGAGACGGCGAATGGCGGAGTGGTATATGCAGGCTCCAAAACTATCGAGAATTACTTCGTTTTTAACAATGTGCGATTTCGCATGGGAGTACAACGCGAAGGTGAGCGGATGAACTTCTCGGTGGGCATCGATATGCACCACATTTCATACAACCTGGATCAGATGGATTTTGTTGAGAACCGCCGCCGGCTGCTCGATCAGCACTGGACGGAGTGGACGCTGTCGTCGGGACTTGGGACGGATTTTTCCGGATTCCGCCTTCAGTATACCGGACGTCTTACGCTGGGCACCGGAACGCCAGGCGTGCAGCAGCGGTGGGGAGGAGGCCGGGTGGGCGGCATGGGCTTCGCCGATGCAGGCGCCGACTGGGTCGTAGCGCCGAACGGCCCGCTCGTACTCGACGAGACGAAGGTGCTGTCGCACCAGCTGGCGCTCGTTGTTCCCCTGGCGAATTAGAGGCTCAGGGCCGACTTCAGAATCGGTCGGGAGGGCTGCCGGCATTCAGGGACAGGCCGCGTCACAGCTTCTGGGGGGTTCGAATTCGGACGTGTGGTGCGCGCCCGCTTGCATGAAATCGAGCGCACGTAGCGGATCGACGTCGGTGCATTCGCCCGTCCGTATACGGGCCGGGGACAAATTTCAAATCTTCTTCAGACGAACTTCAGAGTTTTGTACGTACTCTACATACTGGAGCAGATCCGACACCGCCCCACCCAATCTCAGTCCCCCTGGTAGTAGCGTGAAGGAATTACTAACGATCGATGCGCCGGCTATTGCCGTCACATCGAAGGCGCGGCCGCATGTCGCGTGTAAGTTTATCTACGTTGGCACGGAAAAGTTATACGTTCGCGGGGTTACCTACGGGCCCTTTGAGCCGGAGGAAAACGGGAGCGAATATCATACGCCGGAGATCGTCGCCGGCGATTTCGCGCTTATGAAGGCGCACGGCATCAATGCCGTCCGCACGTACACCGTCCCGCCTCGCTGGTTGCTTGATCTCGCTGCCGACTTTGATCTGTATGTACTCGTCGGTCTTCCGTGGGAGCAGCACATTTCTTTTCTGGATGATCCCGAACGCGTACAGTCGATCGAAGATCGGGTGCGTGAGGGCGTGCGAAGCTGCGGAGGCCACCCGGCCATTCTGGGTTTCGCCGTAGGAAATGAGATTCCGGCTTCTATCGTTCGATGGTATGGACCCGCGCGCATCGAAGGCTTCCTGGAACGTCTTTACAGGGCGGCCAAGGATGAGGATCCGGAGGCCCTCGTAACCTACGTGAACTTTCCCACGACGGAGTACCTGGTTCTTCCCTTCGTGGATTTTATGTGCTTCAACGTTTATTTGGAGTCGCAGGAGACCTATGCCGCGTACCTGGCTCGGCTGCAGAACCTCGCGGGCGATCGTCCTCTCGTGATGGCCGAAATCGGTCTCGACAGCCGACGCAACGGCCTTGATCAACAGGCGCAGACGCTCGACTGGCAAATACGAACCACGTTCGCGGGCGGCTCCGCCGGCCTATTCCTTTTCGCGTGGACGGATGAGTGGTATCGGGGAGGTTTTGAGATCGAAGACTGGGACTTCGGACTGACCGACCGCAGCCGAAATCCGAAACCGGCTCTGAAAACCGTCGAAGAAGCCTTCGTCGATGTTCCGTTTTCGTCCGAGGTAGATTGGCCGCGCGTATCCGTTGTCGTATGCAGCTACAACGGAGAAGCAACCATCGGTGAGACGCTCGATGCCGTTCATCAACTCGACTATCCAAATTACGAGGTCATTGTAGTAGACGACGGTTCGACGGATAACACGGCCGCCATCGCCCGTTCTCACGACGTCCGCCTTATTCGGACGCCCAACCAGGGGCTGAGTACGGCCCGCAACATCGGCATGGAAGAGGCGACGGGAGACATCGTGGCCTACCTGGATGACGATGCATACCCCGATCCGCACTGGCTCACGTATCTGGCCGCCACCTTTCTGAAAACCGACCATGCCGCTGTGGGCGGTCCGAATATCTCTCCACCCCAGGACGGCCTTGTCGCTCACGCGGTAAACTGCGTGCCCGGTAATCCGATGCACGTCCTGTTGTCGGATTCGGAAGCCGAGCACATCCCCGGCTGCAACTTCGCGATTCGCCGCGACATACTGCGGGGACTCGGCGGCTTCGATCCGACGTTTCGTATCGCCGGCGACGACGTGGACATGTGCTGGCGCCTGCAAGAAGAGGGTTGGAGTCTCGGCTTTCATCCGGCCGGCATGGTGTGGCATCATCGGCGCCGCTCGGTTGGGGCTTTCTGGCGGCAGCAGAAAAACTACGGAAAGGCCGAGGCCTTGCTCGAGACGAAGTGGCCGGAAAAATACAATCAGGTCGGACACTCACGCTGGCATGGTCGGGTCTACAACGGTGGGCTCGGCCTCGTTCATCTGTCGGCGTTCCGGCGCTGGCGCGTTTATTACGGCGTATGGGGTTCAAACCTTTTTCAGTCGCTCCATATGCCGCCGCCGGGCGTCCTGGAGACGCTCCCCTTGATGCCCGAGTGGTATCTCGTCATCGCTGCACTAGGGTTGATTTCAGCATTGGGGCTCCTCTGGACGCCGCTGCTCTGGGCGCTGCCCTTGCTGGCGTTCGCCGTCGGCGCGCTGCTGTTTCAGGCGGTACGAAGCGCGTGGAAAATTTCGTCAGTAAAGCTTGCCGCAACCCACCAGGTCCGTTTTCGCCTGTTGACCTCCTTTCTACACCTAATGCAGCCGCTGGCTCGTCTACTCGGCCGGCTCAGTCTCGGTTTGACGCCCTGGCGCCAGCGCGGTAAAGCCTCCTTCAGATTCCCTCGCCCTCGAGAGATGTCGGCGTGGAGCGAACAGTGGCGCGACCCTTCAGCCTGGTTGACCGACGTTGAGCGAGGGCTGTACCGGTTGGGCGCAAGCATTCGCCGCGGCGGGATCTATGATCGCTGGGATCTGGAGGTGCGAGGGGGAATCTTCGGGGGCGTACGCCTGCTCATGGCGGTTGAAGAGCATGGGGCCGGTCGGCAGCTCCTCCGCTTCCGCCTACGGCCGAGGTTGTCTCCTGCCGCGCTCCTGCTCGTATCCGTCTTCGGCGGACTGGCTGCACTGTCTATGGTCGAGTCGGCGTTTTTCGCCGCAGGCGCTCTCGGCCTCGTTGCCACGCTTGCGGTGGGACGCGGTCTGCGCGATTGCATGGCGGCACAGGGCGCTGCGCGAGATGCGTTTTCAAGCCTGACCTGACCCATGCATCGATATCGACAGCTGTTTCGATACGCCTGGCGTCGTTGGCCCGGGCTGGTGGTCATTGTCGCGCTCACCGTTGTTTCCTCCGCCGCCACAGCGCTGCAGCCGTGGCCTCTCAAACTGCTTGTCGACTATGCGCTCGGTGACGCCGCTACTCCCGGCTGGCTAGCTGACCCCCTAATGGGGCTGGGGATCGATCCTACACCGCTGGTACTGGTGATGGTCGCAGCCGCGGCGGGTCTCGGCCTTTTCTTCCTAAGAAGCGCCGTCAGTAACGGGCTAACCTGGTTCTGGAGCGCCGTTGGAGAACGAATGGTCTACGATCTGTCGGCGGATCTCTATCGTAGACTCTTGCACCTCTCGCTAACGTACCATAAGAGGTCGTTCGTCGGAGACTTACTCAGTCGTCTCACGAGTGACTCCTACTGTGTATATAAGGTCGTCTCCAACCTGCTCGTCTCGCCTCTTCAGCAGGTTTTCACGCTGGTGAGCATCGGAGTGCTGGCCTGGCGTCTCAATCCGCATCTCACGATGCTCTCCTTCGTCGTGGCACCTGTGCTCGGTGGATTAGCGTTGTACTTTGGCGGCCGCTTGAAGCGGCAGTCGCTGCGATACCGACAGGGAGAGGCCAGGCTTGTAAGCTTTGTCCATCAGACGTTGACCGCGATTCCCGTCGTCCAGGCCTTTGGAACAGAAGGACGCAATCGCCGGCGATTCGACGAGCTCGCCAGACAGTTCGTCGGTTACGCGCAGGAGGGGAATGTGCTCAAAGAAGCGAACCAGCTTGCAAACGGACTGGTTACTACACTCGGCCGCGTGGTGATTCTCTATGTAGGCAGCCTGCAAGTTCTTTCGGGAGCGCTGACCATAGGCAGCTTGCTCGTATTCTTAGCGTACGTAGACTCCATTCAAAGTGCATTTCGCAGTCTTTTCGGACTCTATGGGGAGCTAAAATATGCCGAAGCGAAGATCGATCGGGTTTTTGAGGTTATAGAGGCAGAGGATGAAGTCCCCGTCGCACCCTCCGCTTATGCGCTGCCGGCGCCTGCGCGCGGTGACATCCGTCTCGAATCGCTCACGTTCGGTTACAGGCTGGGGGAGCCCGTCCTATGGGACGTATCACTTCAGATTGAGCCCGAAGAAACCGTTGCGCTGGTGGGCCCCACTGGCGCCGGCAAGTCGACGCTCATTTCGCTCCTCTTTCGCTTTTTCGATCCGTGGCAAGGAAGCGTCTACATCGACGGGCACGATGTGCGAGGACTGCAGCTGGAGAGCCTGCGCAGCCAAATCGCGCTCGTCCTTCAGGAACCGTTCCTTTTGCCGTTGTCGGTGGCCGAGAATATCGCCTATGGTAGGCCGGGCGCCACGCGAGCGGAAATCGAAGCCGCGGCCGAGGCGGCGAATGCGGCGGAGTTTATCGCCGGGATGCCCGAAGGATACGAGACCGTGCTCGGGGAGCGAGGTGCCACGCTGTCAGGCGGTCAGCGCCAGCGCCTTGCGATCGCGCGCGCGCTCTTAAAGGATGCGCCTATTGTGGTGCTCGACGAGCCCACCAGTGCCCTCGATGCGACGACCGAGGCCGGTTTGATGGAGGCGCTCGATCGACTGATGGAGCGGCGGACGGTGGTGGTGATCGCTCATCGGTTTACGACGGTACAGCGCGCCGACCGTATCCTCTTCCTAAAAAGCGGGCGCATCGCAGAGACCGGCAGCCATGCAGATCTGCTCTGCGCCGGTGGCTCCTACTATAAATTTTATGCCCATCACTTCGGCGCTGTCGACATGGAGGAGGTGATGTCATGAATAGATGGTGGGTGCGGTGGTTTCAATATGGTCGACCATACAAGGGTCGCCTCGCGGTCGTGCTTTTGTTGGTTCTGGTGGGCGTTGGGCTCGAAGCGCTGCTTCCCTGGCCGCTGAAGTTCATCGTCGATAATGTGCTGAAAGGCGACCGTCTGCCTGACGCAATGTCGTGGCTTCCACAACTTCCGGGCGCGTCCTCGGATCCGGGGTTGCTTCTCTGGCTCGCGGGGGCGTCCGTCATGCTATTCGTCGCGAAACGAGCGGCGCACATGATGCGAGGGTACGTGGTCAGCGGGGTGGGAGGCCTTATGATGTTCGATCTGGGTAGCGACCTGTTTGAACGCCTCCAGCGTCTCTCGCTGCGGTTTCACGGACGGCAGCGCACGGGGGATCTGGTGAGACGGATTACCAAGGACACCGAATCCGTGAGAAAGCTCGTAGTCAGCATCTCACTGACTCTATTAACATCGCTGGCAACGCTTGCCGTGATGTTCGTCATCATGTGGCAGTTGGATGCATTCCTGGCGGTCGTGGCTCTTGTGGCGGCGCCACCCCTACTTCTCGTCATAAAAATGTTTTCAGAGGTCATGCGGGGGCGCTACTACGAGCAGAACCAGGCCGAAAGTGAGCTGGTCGCCACCGCGGAACAGACGCTGACGGCATTACCCGCCGTAAAGGCGTTCACGCGGGAAACGTATGAGGTCGAACGTTTTCGTGCCCAAACCCAGCGAACCGTCCGGTCATCTCTGCGTGCGCTCGCTTCCGGAATGCAATTCTCGATCAGTAAGGGCGCCGTAACTGCCATGGGAACGGTCGCGATAATGATTGTCGGAGGCATTCACGTTTTGAATGGAACACTAAGCGTGGGGAGCCTGCTCGTATTCCTGTCGTATCTAACCTCGCTCTATGCGCCGATGGAATCACTCGCCGGACTTTCGGACAGTGTCGCATCAGCGTCGGCAGGTGCGCGGCGCGTCCTGGAGGTTCTCGATGAGGAGGATGAAGTCCGCGAGGCGCCCACCGCCTACGCGCTTCCTGCTCCCTCTCGTGGCCACATACATTTGGAATCGGTTACGTTCGGCTACAGGCCGGGCGAGCCCGTTCTATCTGACGTTTCGCTCGAGATCGAGCCTGGAGAAACCGTGGCGCTTGTGGGTCGCACCGGCGCAGGCAAGTCGACGCTGATCTCGCTCCTCTTTCGCTTTTTCGATCCGTGGCACGGAATCGTCTCCGTCGATGGGCACGATGTGCGCGGGCTTCAACTGGAGAGCTTGCGCAGCCAAATTTCGCTCGTCCTTCAGGAGCCGTTCCTTTTGCCGCTTTCGGTAGCCGAGAATATCACGTATGGTCGTCCGGGCGCTACGCGAGCGGAGATCGAAGCCGCGGCCGAAGCGGCCAATGCGGCGGAGTTCATCGCCGATCTGCCCGAGGGATACGAGACGGTGCTCGGGGAGCGAGGCGCTACACTTTCGGGCGGTCAGCGTCAGCGCGTGGCGATCGCACGTGCGCTCTTGAAGGATGCGCCGATCGTGGTACTGGATGAGCCCACCAGCGCCCTGGATGCGACGACCGAGGCCAGTTTGATGGAGGCGCTCGACCGACTGATGGAGCGGCGGACCGTGATCGTCATCGCGCACCGGTTGACGACGGTGCAGCGTGCAGACCGCATCCTATTACTCACCGGGGGACGCATCCAACGCTCGTGGACTCATGAGGAGATTGCCGGTGCCGACGGTTTGTATCACGGTCTCCACGAATTGAAATTCGAGCTCGCCGCGTGGGAGATGGATGTGGTTCAATGAGTGCCTGCTCTTCTTTCGACTTGCAGGTCATGCTGAAGAGGACGCTATGATGCTTGAAGAAAAAGTGCTTTCGAATTCGTCCGACCATCCAGCCACGCTGGCCTGGAAGCAGGCAACACGAGGTGGAGACGAGGTCAGGCACGTCGAAGTGATTGAAGAAGGAAGAGGGAATAAGCGGCTGACGACGCCGGCCGTATACCGGCTCGTCTTCATGGATGCACCCGAGGCCATAGTCGCCAAGAAATGCCGGCACGTTACTGCGAAAAAGGAGCGTTTACTCTATGATGGCATTCTTCCGCGACTGTCGCTTCCTGCGTTGCGCTGTCTTGGTACTCTGGAGGATTGTGAAGGGCCATTTTCCTGGCTGTTTCTTGAGGACGCGGGCTCCCGGTTGCCGCGTTTGGACAGAGAGGCAGCGCAAGTCGGGAAGTGGTTAGGCCTCTTGCACACGTCTGCGGCGGACGCACCCGAGAGATATCGCTTACCCGAACACGGCCCACGGCGCTACCGTTCAAGCTTGCAATCAGGGACCGAGAAAATCGGGCGTCACCTCACCAATACGGCGCTGGAGAAAGAAGACGTTGTTCTCCTCCGGACGATTCTTCTTCAGACAGAAAAGATCTTGCGGGGTTGGGACACCGTGGAGGAGTATTGCGCAAAAGTCCCGTGCACACTTGTTCATGGCGATTTCGTCACGAAGAATATGCGCCTCAGGATGCATGACGAAACGGAAGTCCTTGTATTCGACTGGTCGACGAGTGCGTGTACCGTGCCGGCTGTGGACATCGGTGCCCTGGTTTTCGACAGCCAATCCACCGACTGGGCCGCTCCTGACACCGCGTTCGGTGCTTCCCTCAATGATGCCAGTCTTGATTTTCTCAAGGCGTACTGGTCGGTTGTGCGGCATCATTGGCCCGATGTAGATTTTCCGATGATTGTCGATCTAGCCAAAGTGGGAACACTGCTTCGGTGTATTGTAGCCATTGAATGGGAGGCGGAAGGGCTAGCATATCCGTGGGTGGAGCGGGCCATGCGCAGAATGAGGATTTATTCTCGGCGATTGGCCGGATGGGTGGGAGTCTATTAGTATGGCGGAGATTCGTTCGAAATTGCCGAGCCGGCGGAAGTTAATAGCCGGTATGAAAGCGGCGCTGAGTGCGACGGATGCGTGGGAGGGACCGATTACGATTCTCGACAGACAAACGAGTGAGTTTGCGAGCACCCATCCCAGCGAAGTCGTGACGTGCAGGATCGGAGATACGGACGAGGAACAGCTTCTTATTAAATATGGAATTCCGAACGCCACTGAGAACGTCGGGCACCGCACCGGCGTAGCTTATGAAGGCAGAGTGTATCGGCATCTATTGCGGTCCATCTCCCTCCCGTCGGCCTTTTCCTATGGGACGTACGTGGACGAAGAGAGCGGCTGTACCTGGCTCGTCCTGGAGTACCTGGCGGGCAGCGAAACCTTAAACCGGATGCCCGATTTTCTGCCGGCCGCAGCCGGATGGCTCGGGCGGTTCCACGCCGCGCTTCCGGCATCGGGCCTGACGACGAGTCAGACTTTTCTCAAGGTGTACGATGCCGAATACTATGTCAGCTGGGTTCGTCGGGCAGCGGCATTTGCCACCCCGCTGATCGACCACTTCCCGTGGCTGGATGGGCTGCCTGAAAAATCCGAGTTGTTGGACCCTCTTCTGTCCGTGGAGCCCGTGGTTATCCACGGCGAATTCTACCCGAAGAACATCCTGTGCTACGATGGATCGATCTTCCCGGTGGACTGGGAATCGGCCGCCATCGCGACAGGTACAATCGATCTCGTGAGCCTGACTGACGAATGGCCTGAGGATATTGTGCTTGCATGCATACGTGCGTACCAGCGTAATCGATGGCCTGATGGCGCTCCGGCGGACTTCGGTACTGTGTTGGAGGCTGCGCGCCTTTACTGGCACTTGCGCTGGTTGGGCAATCGATCTGATTGGATCAGCCGCAAGGGGCCCCGTTTTCGCGACCTGTGGAGACGTCTTGAATACATCGATACTCAGATAAAACAGCGGACCTGATCGCAGACTGTACGTTTTCAGATAAGTGACAGATGGGAGATAGATTTCTTTTTCTATCCGATACGATAGGCTCGGAGGAGCATCCTGCGGTCGCCGCCTGGTGCAAGCTGGAGCCTCATTCGTCTATGCCGGATCAGGTGGACGTGTTGAGGACGAATAAGGGCAAGGTGCCTGGTCAAAAGTCTACCGTCTACCGCCTCTCAGGTGCAGGTAGAGACGGCGAGTCGATCATTGGCAAGCTATCGAAGCGATCCAGCGTCCACACCGAGGCGCTCGTCTATCGCGAGATGCTTCCGCAATTACCGCTGCGTTCCGTCTACTGCTATGGAACGGTAGACGAGTCCGATGATCAGGCCTGGATTTTCCTCGAGGAGATCAGGGGATCCCGATTCGATGAAGAACAACTGGATCATCGTTGCCTCGCCGCGAAATGGCTAGCGACCGTTCACATGGCAAGCACAGGGCTGGCAGGGGTGGATCGATTGCCAGTGCTAGCGCTCGATCGGCATCTGTCCGATTTGCGTCTCGGGCGGAAAAAGATCGAAAGAAACGTAGGCAATGCCGCATTGTGCCGTGAAGACGACGTTGTGCTTGAAAGGATTGTCGAGCACTGTGATGCGCTTGAAGCTCGGTGGAGTGAGATCGAAGCCTTCTGCGCAACCGCACCTAAATGCCTCGTACACGGCGACTTTATTTCCAAGAATGTGAAGGTACGTTTGGAAAAGGATGCAGGCGTGTTGTATGCCATCGACTGGGAAAGGGCCGGCTGGGGAGTGCCCGTCGAAGATCTCGGTGGCTTGGATCAGACGATCGCCGATTTCGGCGGGATCGACATCGAAACGTACCGACAGGAGGTACGGCCCATGTGGTCGTCGCTGGACCGCCCCAGCGCGGATCGGCTTGTTCACATCGGAATCATATTCAGGTACCTGGCCTGGATACAGGCTACGTCCAGCGGCCTGCACTCCGACTGGGTGGATGGAACCGTAGCGAGTTTGAGATCCTATTCGCACCGTCTTGGCCTCGCGCGGCAATTTGCTGAACTGGCATGAGAGCGTGATGAGAATCGCATTAGTTTCTCAGGAATATCCCCCCGAAACGGGACACGGCGGCATCGGAACGCAGACGTATGCGAAAGCTCACGGTCTCGCTTCATTAGGCCACGATGTCCAGGTCGTATCGCACAGCACGGACGATGCCATGCATCGATACCGTGACGGCGCCGTACACGTCATGCGTATCCCCGGCCCAGACGTGCCGATGAACACGGAGGTGGCGCGATGGGTGACCTACAGTGCGGAAGTGGCCGCTACGGTCGCTGAGCTCCATGTGGAGGCGCCGCTCGATCTTGTCGATTTCCCCGAATATGGGGCGGAGGGTTACGTTCACCTTCTCAATCGAACTCCCTGGCACCGTATTCCAACCGTAATCCATCTGCACGGCCCGCTTGTGATGTTGGCGAATACCATCGGCTGGCCGGAGATGGATTCGGAGCTATACCGAACCGGTACGGTGATGGAGGCGGCATGCCTGCGCCTGGCCGACGCTGTTTTCTCTTCCAGCGGGTGCTCGGCGGATTGGTGTGCACGCCACTACGGTCTTGAGGCCACCGACGTGCCTGTGCTGCACACAGGCGTTGACACGGCCCACTTTCGCCCCCCGGACGTGCGCACTACAGACCGGCCCACCATCGTCTCTGTCGGCAAGCTCGTTTGGAACAAGGGCGTCGGTGAGCTGCTCGAAGCGGCACTGGAGCTGGCCTTCGATCTGCCGAGCCTTCGCCTGCGGATGATCGGACCGGGAGAGGGGGATGTAATTCGCGCACTTCGCGAGCGGGCGGCAGACGCCGGGCGGCCCGAGCTTCTAGAACTTACGGGCTACGTCTCGCGCGAGGCGCTGCCGGCGAAGCTGGCGGATGCGAACGTCTTCGCCGCTCCGTCACGCTATGAGGGGGGGCCTGGATTTGCGTGCCTGGAAGCCATGGCATGCGGACTGCCCGTCGTCGCGTGTAAGGGCTCGGGGGTCGAAGAGATCATCCATTCTGAAGAAAACGGCTTGCTCGTGCCGCCGGAAAATGTGGATGCGCTGACCACGGCACTGCGTCGACTGCTTGTCAATACCGACGCCGGAACGCTCATGGGCCGCCACGCTCGTCAGTACGTTGAACGTGAGGCGGACACAACCATTTGCCTCCGGCGCCTCGAGTCATTTTACGGAGCGATCGCCGCCCAGAATTATGCGGACGCATCTTAGGCAGCTTATGTCTTCTATCACAACTCACGTATTCGATAGCTTTGATGAATCGAGTCTGCACCCCGAGTGCTGGGCGCGACTGCTGGATAACGGGGAGACGAACGCCGTTAACCTGACCTGGCAGTGGCAACGCTCATGGTGGAAGGCGTTCGGTCGAGGCCGACTGCTCTTAATCGTGGCGGTGCAAGATGGGCAGACCCAAGCGATTGCGCCGTTCTTCACAGAAGGTGGGATGGTGTTCAATCTCTGTCCCGAAGATCATCTCGGCTTCGTAGGGAACGTGGCAGACCCGGAAGTTCTAGATGCCCTTTTGAATACAGCACGGGCACAAGTACCCGACTTTGTGGGTTATCGATTCTTCTTCATTCCTGATACATCCTCTACAGGGGGCCACCTCCAGGCCGCGGCGGCCAGGCTCGGACTCACCTGCATCGATGAAGGTGCTTTACCCTGCCCGTACCTTGACATTGCAGGGAAGCCTGAAGCGGCCCGCAATTGCACCCGCAAGAAGAGTTTGAGGCGGCACGAACGCTACTTTCGGCGTGAAGGCAACCTGGTTGTGCAGCACTGCCGCGAGCCCGAAGCGATCCTCCCGCATCTCGATGGATTCTTTCAGCAGCACATTGAGCGGCGTGCAACCACACCATATCCCAGCCAGTTTGAGGATCAGGAGCAGCGTACCTACTACCGCAATTTGACACAGGACGTGGGGCCTACAGGCTGGTTGCGCTTTACCGTTTTGCAGTGGGATCAACGGCCGATAGCCTACCACTTCGGCCTTTGTTATCTGGGACGGTATCTCTACGGAATACCGTCGTTCGACGTCGAATTAGCTCGTCATTCCCCGGGTGAAGTGCTGCTGCGTCAATTGCTTCTGGCAGCGATCGATGAGGGAGCCGATTCGTTCGACTTCGGCATCGGGGACGAGGACTACAAGTACCGTTTTGCGACCGATGACGTACAGTTACGGACCTGGGGCTTGTACACCGCCGATTCAATGCAGAGAGATGGAGCGTCATGAAGCGAGTTCTCGTACTGAGTCCTCATCCGGACGATGAGTCGATCGGCTGCGGAGGAACATTGCGCCGTCACATCGTTGAGGGCGATGTCGTCCACGCCATTTTTTTGACCTCCGGCGAGAAGGGCGGTCATGGCTGCGCCCCCGAAAAAATACGGCATATTCGCGAACAAGAGGCGAGGGTCGCCTGCGGCATCCTGGGCATAGCCCAAATAGAGTTCTACCATGCGCCGGACGGCGCCCTACAGGCCACAAAATCGCTGGTGGACAGGTTGCGAGGGAAACTTCAGTCGTGGCAGCCGGATCTCGTTTATTTACCGCATCAGCGAGAGATGCATACGGATCACCAGGCTACCGTGCGACTCACAAAACGAGCGCTGGTCGGACTCCCGAAACCCGGCCGTGTGCTACTGTACGAGATCTGGACGCCGCTTCAAGCCATCGATGAGATCGTTGACATCTCGGACTACGTTGAGACGAAGCGCGCTGCCATACTGGCGTACGAGAGCCAGTGTGCGGTCATGTCCTTCGACGCAGCGATTCTCGGCCTAAACCGCTACCGTGGAGAAATGCACTCCTGGCCCGGGGGCGATTATGCCGAGATATTCGAGGAAATGCATCTGTGAGAAGTACCTGTGGCCATACAATGAAGAAAACGGATGTAGCGGATATGAGTCAGATGCCCCTGGTGAGTATTATCATCACCAACTATAACTACGGCCAATTTCTAAGCTATGCCGTCGAAAGCGCATTGAATCAGCGCTATGCTCGAATCGAGGTGGTGGTTGTTGACGACGGTTCGACCGACGAATCTCGGAATGTCATCGACGGATTCGGGGAACGGATCACATCCGTTTATAAGCAGAATGGAGGCCAGGGCTCTGCCTTCAACGCCGGTTTTGGGGCCAGTCGGGGAGATATCGTTCTATTTCTCGACGCCGACGACTTGTTACTTCCCACAGCCGCCGAGCGGGTCGTTGATAGATTCAAGGAAAAGAACGTGGTCAAGGTTCACTGGCCGCTGCAGGTCGTAGATGAGAATGGAGCGTTGTCAGGGGGGATTATCCCCGACCGAACCCTTCCTGAAGGTGATCTTAAGGACGTCATCGTGGAGGGCGGACCCACCGCTTCTATCAGCCCACCGACGTCTGGCAATGCCTGGGCCCGAGGATTCCTGGAGCAGGTTCTTCCGATACCCGAGTCGCTGAGCTACTTCCGCCTGGGTGGGGATGAGTACCTCTTCAATCTAGCACCTCTGTTTGGCGATATTGCGGCCGTACGAGAGCCACAAGCCTGTTACCGGATCCACGGAAGGAATATGTATACCGGCAAGTCGTTCGAGGACAAGCTGCGATTCGAGCTTGACGGCTATGAGCAGCAGTGTCTGGTCTTGCATCGCTTTATGGACGAGATGGGAATTGACATTGACGTCGCGCACTGGAAGGAAAACTCATGGTTTCATCGACTGAACGAAGCCATACGCGACCTCGCCGAAATCGTCCCCGAAGGAGAGTCTATCATCCTTGTGGATGAAAATACGTGGGGCACCGACGAGATTGCCGGCCGCCGGTGCTTGCCGTTCCCTGCTCGAGATGGAATCTACTGGGGCCCGCCAGGGAATGATGAAGCCGCAATCAAGGAATTAATGCGACGGCGAGAGGACGGGGCGCGTTACGTCGCCTTTGCCTGGCCGGCTTTCTGGTGGATGGAATATTATGACCAATTTTATCACTATCTCGAAACTCAGTTTACCAGCCGCCTGCGTAATGACCGCGTAGTATTATTTGATTTGCAGAATGTGAGCACGTCTACAAATTAAGATCGTCGCTGAACGCTTTTGGCATCAAATATGAAGAGGAATAAAAATGACTAGTAATACATACGTAAGTATTATAATAAATAATTACAACTACGGTACGTACCTCGATGAATGCATAGAAAGTGCACTTAACCAAACGTATAGCGACACTGAAGTGATTGTTGTGGATGATGGTTCTACGGATCAATCAAGAACGATCATTGAGAGATATTCTGACCGGGTCGTTCCAGTTTTCAAGACGAATGGTGGACAGGCATCCGCTTACAACGCAGGCTTTGAAGTTAGTCGAGGAGAGGTCATCTGCTTTTTGGATTCGGATGACATATTGTATTCCACCGCTATAGATCAGGCCATGCGCCTTTTTCGTGATGACGGAATCGTAAAAGTACAGTGGCCGCTGCAGGTAGTTGATGCGCAGGGACGATCCACGGGAAAGATAAGTACCACGCAAACGCCTCCAAAAGGAGATCTTCGTGCATTAATACTGCGCGAAGGTCCTCTTTACGACTTTCACTTTACGACGGGATCTGCGGTAAGGTCAAGCTTCTGCGAGAAGGTGTTTCCGATGCCGGAAGCTCCCTACATTAATGGAGCAGATGTTTATCTGATCACGTTAGCACCGGCGTACGGCAGGATAGATACGTTAACGGAACCGCAGGGTACTTACCGGGCACACGGCAACAACAATTACAGAGACAGGCCGCTGACTGACGAAAGAATCGAGAATTACATAGAGCGCTTTGAAGCAAATTGTCGCGTCCTCGAGGAGCATTTGGTACAGCAGGGAGAAGAGGTTAACGCGGCGCTATGGAGGGAGAGAAATTTTAATTCCCTCTGGCCGCGCAGACTGCTGAAGGCCAGGCGGGAAATTGAGAACGTAATTCCACCCGGTGGAACGTACGTGTTGTTAAACGAGGACGAATGGGGCGATAGGGAGCCTGTTTCCGACCGTCACGCGGTCCCCTTTCTCGAACGAGACGGAGTGTATTGGGGGCGGCCGCCCGACGACGACACGGCTGTCCGTGAACTTCAACGCCTCTATAAAGCCGGAGCAGGTTACCTCGTTGTCTGGTGGACGGCATTCTGGTGGCTGGAGTCCTACAGTGGACTGCACCGCTATTTGCGCGATAACGCATCCTGCACCGTTGAAAATGACGCAGTTCTCATTTTTGAGTTGACTGATTTGGCCGTTTCGCCGGTTCCGGAGTCCATGCCATGAGCCTGAGCTTTTTGCGAGTTACCGAGACGGACGAAGCGGTTGCAAAGGCACGTCAGGCGCTGCAGTCGGCGCTCCGCACAGCGGAAGCGGTCGACCTGTCCCGGATGCAGCCCGAGCCGGAGCCTTGCGCCTGGACGCTTACGGCCGACGCCCTGCGCCTGATGGTTGCCCTGGTGCGCCACCTGCGGCCGGCGCACATACTCGAATTCGGGTCGGGTCTATCCACAAGAGTTTTGGCGTGGGCGTGCTTCGACGCCGATGTCCCATGCCATATTAGCTCCATCGATCATGATCCGGACTACAAATCGACGACGGAGGAGCAGATTCGAACGCACGCTGACTCGATTTCGGTCGCTGTTCATCTGGCTCCGCTGGTCGTTCGTGAATTCGTCGATGAGGCGTTGCCTGTGTATCGGTTTCATCCTGAACTGGTCGCATCCCACGGAGCCGTCGACCTGATCGTAATCGATGGTCCCCCCCTTCTTCTCGGCGGCCGCCGGGGTGTGTTGTATCAGGCCATGGAGTTCGCCCGCCCTGGAACTCTCGTATTGCTCGACGACGCACATCGTGCGGAGGAGGCGAAAGCAATGGCGACGTGGCACGACGAGTTTGCCGATGCCATCGAGGTGAGCAGTCTTGCAGGATTCACGAAGGGGATGGCCGTCGTTCTCATCCGAGCGCCTGTGCCGGCAAAGGATCTGGAGCGGCATCGAATCGAGATCTTAAAAAAAGAGCTCGCGTCCCTGCTGCCGGCCGACTCGGCTTACATCCTGGTAGATGACAACCAGTGGGCGGATATCGAAATCGTACCTGGATGTAACCGAATACCGTTCTTGGAGAGGAATGGCGAATACTGGGGGGCGCCGCAGGACGACAAGGCGGCCATAGACGAACTGATGCGTTTACGTCGAGAGGGAGCCCATCACATCGTTATCGCATGGCCTGCGTTCTGGTGGCTCGATTACTATACCAGCTTTTCTCAATTCTTACATTCGAATTTCCGATGTGAGCTCGAGAATCGCCGGCTCGTGGTCTTTTCCCTGGTCGATTAAATCCAAACAATCCTCGAAGCGGAAAATGTCGGCAGTTTGACTTTCGGCTAGAGACGCGACAATGAACGTGTTTATTCTTTCTACAGGGCGATGCGGAACGGAGACGTTCGCCTGCGCCTGCCACCACATAACTAACTATACGGTGGCTCATGAGAGTCAGGCGCCATGGCGGAACGCGAGCACGCATCATCCCTACTTCCCGCTAACCTATCCCTGCGATCACATTGAGGTGGACAACCGCCTCAGCTGGTTTCTCGGCACGCTGGATAAACATTTTGGCGATCAGGCTTTTTACGTTCATTTGTTAAGGAATCGGGAGGATGTGGCAAAGAGCATATCTGTGAGGGGTGATGAAAGTATTCTGTTCGCCTTCGCCTGGGGTGTGCTTCAGCATTACGGGAATGTCTGGAGTCTTTCAGACGAACAGCGTTACGAAATCGGACTCCAGTATTGGGATACCGTGAATCACAACATCGAGATGTTTCTGGAATCGAAGCCGCTAGCGATGACCATGTGGCTTCACGATATTAAGGAGCCTTTTGCCAGGTTCTGGGACGCCGTGGGTGCTGAGGGATCTCTCGATGCCGCTCTTGAAGAATGGGACGTCCGGCACAATGCTACGCGACCTTCCGGCAAACCGCAGTCGCCGCAGGAGCGGGAGCAATGGCATCGAAATGTCGCTTCAATGGCCTGTACCGTAACCAAATTCGTTGCGGAAGGGAATAAATTCATTCTTGTCGATCACAATAAGATTAATTCAGCGCTGACGATCACGGGACGTCAGCCTATACCATTTCTCGAGCAAAACGGCCAATACTGGGGACCGCCGCCCGATGACGAAACCGCCATCATGGAACTCGAGCGCTTACGGAGCGACGGGGCACAATTTATGATCATCGCGTGGCCGGCCTTCTGGTGGTTGGATTACTATTCAGGTTTTCACCGGCATCTGCGCTCGCATTTTCAATGTGTATCGGAGAATGAGCAGGCGGTGGTGTTCGACCTGAGAGTCTGAATCGTTTTTCAATTGCGCATCTGGCCTTTTCGAGATGGCTCCATCCCCACGAATTATTATTACGGGTCTCGTCGGACTCTATCCGGTCGGCGGCGTTGCATGGGACTATCTCCAGTACGTCGTCGGGTTTCACCGGCTGGGGTATGATGTTTATTATCACGAGGACACGTGGAGCTGGCCGTACCATCCGGTCGATAAACGCAATACGGCGGACGGCCGCTACTCGGCGAGCTTCATCAAGACTTTCTTCGATACCTATGCCCCGGACCTGTCGGATCGATGGCACTATCTCCATCTACATGAGACGAGCTATGGGATGGCTCGCGCCGAGTTCGACGAGGTTGCACGTACGGCCGATCTGTTTCTGAACGTGAGCGGAGCCTGTATAATTCCGGAGAATCTAGCGTCCGATTGTGTCAAGGTTTTCCTTGACACCGATCCCGGCTACAATCAGATTATGCTCAGCGAACGGTTCGATTGGTCCGAGAATGTGGACCGATGGTGCGCCGGCGTAGCCGAGCACGACCGTCATGCTACCTACGCCGAGCTCATCGGATCACCTTCGTGCTCCGTACCCATCGTCGGATACGAATGGATCACAACGCGGATGCCCATCGTGCTGGATCTCTGGGCTCCGCTCGCACGCTCAGAACCACCTTCCGGGTCGCCGTGGACGACCGTAATGACGTGGAATGCCTTCAAGGGGCCGCTGATCTATGAGGACGTCGAGTACAAGAGCAAGGGGGCCGAATTTGAGAAGATTGAAAGGCTGCCTTCCCGGCTCAGCGTCCCACTCCGCGTGGCGCTTGGAGGCAAAAATGCGCCCTTGGAGCGTCTCCGTGGACAGGGTTGGTCGACAGAGGACGGCCCGAGCGCCACCCTCACGCCCGAACGCTATCGGCAATTCATCGCCGAATCGCGGGGTGAGATTTCTACGGCGAAACATGTGTACGTTGCGCTGGAGACGGCGTGGTTCAGTTGCCGCTCCGCGTGTTATCTTGCCGCCGGCCGGCCGGCCGTTCTGCAGGATACCGGCTTCAGCCGAATCCTCCCCACTGGTGAAGGGCTCCTGGCTTTCTCAACCGGGGACGAGGCGGTCGCATGTATCGAGACGGTCGAGGCAGATTATGGACGGCACGTTCGCGCCGCCTCCGAGATAGCTCGAGACTACTTCGATGCGCAGGTCGTGTTGCGTGACCTTCTTCATAAGATCGGTGTCTGACGTCTGCGACGACCCGGATGCCCTCAATCGTCTTCGACGACGGAGCGGAAGGGAGCGATATCATCGGCGATGTCGCCACCGTCGTCTACGCCGGGCGGCAGCTGTTCTGCTAATATACATGGGACCCATGTCGGTGGTGACGGCGCCGACGTACGCGCAGTGCGTAGAATCAGTAGGACAAGACACGGCGCCGGCCTCGTGGGCAGCCGGAGGAGTTGATGTTGACTTGCTTCGGAGCTCTCGTCGCGGAAACATCTGCAGCGCAACCTGCCCGCGTGGTGAGTGCCGGCACGAGCCGCGATTTTAATTGAGAATGATACCATACATATGAAGGCCCCACTCTGCCTGCTGGTAATTTTCGCAACGCTATTTTCATGGACAATCGCACACGCCGGCCATTCTGCAATCGCGGTGGAAGCTACCAGCGGGGCACGTGACAGTCTATGGGTGATCGTCATCAGCTCTACCGTAGACCCGGCCGACGCCGAGCTCGTCGCCCGCGCCTTTCAGCCGTTAGCCCGGCCGCACGGTTTCCGGACTTCCATCTATGCGGTGGAGATCAATGGAGAACGGCGCTTCAGAGTCACTGTAGGATCTTTCGCAGACCGGGAACTCGCTTCGCAGGCCCGCGAACGGGTGAGCATACTGCCAGGCGACGCCTGGATCTGGAAGAGCGACCCTAAAGCGGTGTATCTCGGCGATGCTTCTTCGGGCTTGGAAGGCGCGGATACATTGGGTGCGGTGCCTGCGGCCCGCCTCCGAGCGCCGGGAGTGGCTAAAGCCGGTGAAGAAGGGCGCGAAGGAGAGCCGGCGCCTCTTGCGTCCCCAACCGGAGCAACGTCGGTCGCGGCCTCAGGCGCGCTGACGTCTCCCCTCGACGTTGTGCGGAAACCGGCGCGGGAGGACGGTCTTCGGGCCGACGAGGAGGAGCGGCTCCGGGTGTATGTCGACTGTGATTCGCAGCACTGCGATTTCGATTTTTTCCGGCGATCGATTCCATTCGTCGACTACGTTCGCGACCGCAAGGATGCCGATGCCTACGTGCTTATTACAGCGCAGCCGACCGGGGCGGGAGGCACGGCATTCACGCTGCTTTTCACAGGGCGACGCGACTTCGCCGGACTGCGTGATACGCTCTCGTACACGGCGCTCCAAAACGACACCTCCGATGAAATGCGGAGCGGCCTTGCTCACGTCTTCAAAATCGGACTGATCCGCTATCTCAGCCGAACTCCGCAGCGTGACTGGCTTCAGATTGCGTATGTACCTCCGGAAACGGAGTCGGCGGTGCGGGATCCTGAGAGTGACCCCTGGAATTCGTGGGTTTTCAAGATCTTTGCCGGCGGGTCCGCTAACGGCGAGCAACAGTTCCGATCCTATCAAGGCTACGTCACACCCTCGGCCAGTCACGTTACGGAACGCTGGAAAATTGAGTTGGGCGGCAAAGCGACACGCTACGTGCAGTTCTTCGAGTACGACGGAACGACGTACGAAGACATCCTTGAGAGCTATAGCGGAGACGCGCTTGGAGTCCGGAGTATCGGTGCGCGTTGGTCACTTGGGCTTCGCTCCTCGGTGCTGCGTTCAACGTTCGCAAATCAGGATCTTACGCTCCGACTTGCCCCGGCCCTGGAGTTCAATATCTTCCCGTATTCAGAGTCCAGCCGCAAGCGATTTACATTCCTCTACGAGTTCGGTGTCACCTCGTTCGACTATCTCGAGGAAACGCTGTTCGAGAAGACATCGGAGATCTTCGCGCGGCAGGTGCTCACAATCACGCTCGACATCAAGCAGCCGTGGGGAAGCCTCGGCGCAAGCCTCGTCGGTAATCATTATCTCACCGAACACTACAGCGTAGATTCCGATGCCTATGTGAGCCTGCGCCTATTTCGGGGCCTGTCGCTCGACGTTACAGGTGGTGTTTCCTCCATTCGCGATCAGATCTACCTGCCGAAAGGCGGAGCGACGCCGGAGGAGATTCTCCTACGACGAAAGGAACTCGCGACCGACTACCGGTATTTCGTCACGCTTGGCTTTGGTTATATGTTCGGCTCGATCTATAATAATATTGTGAACCCTCGTTTCGGGCGATAAAGATGCTGCGCCGCGCTTCCGCTATCACGTGTTCGAATCTCGCGCGCCCTCGCCGGGCGGCGGCACGCGCACGGCAAGCGCCGATGCCTGGCGGCGAAAGGAGAGCCGGCCCGCGAGCTCGACGATCTCACCATCCAACGTAATCTGCTCGGTCGGGCGGAGAAGCCCCACCTGGAAGCTGTCGACGACGAAGCTGTCCACGTGCTCATCAGACGGCCAAGGGCGTATGCCGCGCACGGCGGCTCGCATCATCATCATGGCGAGACTCGCGCGGCTCAAGGGCTTCGCCACGACGACATGAAGGCCGCGCCGCCCCGAGTCTCTCGGTTCGCCCATCATCGGGACGCGGAAGTCCCGCTCGCCGACGCCGACGAAGAGGACCGCACTCACGTGCGCCCGACCGCGGCGCCCGATGTCGAGCTCCACACGTTGGTGCCGAAAGTCCGCGAGCGTTCTCACGCCCGCCGCGAAGCTCGAGGCGACGTAGCCGATTTTTGGTTTGAGTCGCTCGCGCTTGCTCACATACCGGACATACATCCCGATGACGCACGTGTTGAGGAAAATTCGATCGTTAACCCATCCGACGTCGACACGCGTCGTCTCGCCCGTGAGTGCGAGCTCGAGCGCCTCACGCGGATCGGCGGGCACGCCGATGCGTCGGGCAAAATGGTTGAGGGTTCCGGCCCGGAGGATGCAGAGGGCGGTCGACGTGCCGACCACGAGGGAAGCCACCGACGAGATCGTGCCGTCGCCGCCCGCCACGACAATCGTCGGAGGATCCTGTTTAAGGGTTTCCCTGAGGGCATCTTGAAGCGCCATGGGCGCCGTTTCGTGAAGTGAGAACCGCGCGTCCGCGCGCAGGGCCTCGATCGCCTGAGCGGCGCCGCCGGCCGCCGGATTTGCGAAAGCGGGAATTCGGTGGGTTTCCATAAATCCTCATGCCATTCAAACCAATGACAGAAGAAACGACACGCGCCTCTGAAAAGAACGTGCTGTTTGATACCTTCGGGCGGACTCATCGGCATCAACCTTCCATATCCTTTGCAGTGAAAGCAGCCCAGTATACCTCATCCGGACGCGTCGAAATCGTCGACACAGAGATGCCGGCTGAGCGGTCCGATCGAATCCTCGTTCGCATGACGCATGCGGCGGTCTGCGGAAGCGACCTGCACGTGCTTCACGACAGCCCTGACAAGCGGTTTCCTCTGGCGCCGGGCTATTCGGGACACGAATGCGTGGGGACGATCATCTCAGCGCCGACTCCCGAAGACGTCGATACGCCCGTGCTTCTCATCCCCCCGAAGGACAATGGATTCTCAGAATACCTTTCAGTCGACAAGCGGCACGCCATCCCCCTGCCCGAGAATCTGACGCCGGAGGAGGGCCTCATGGCCCAGCAGCTCGGCACCGTGCTTCACTGTCTGAAAAAGCTCGACAATGTGATCGGGAAGTCCGTTGCCGTTGTGGGGCAGGGGCCGGCCGGACTGCTCTTTACGACGTTGCTGGCGCAGATGGGTGCACACAGGGTGATTGGGCTCGATGTGATCGATCACCGCCTCGAAACCGCCCGCCGGATGGGAGCAACACATGCCGCGAATCCTGATCGCGAGGATCCTTTCGAGGCGGTTCGGCACGCCACGCAGGGGACGATGGCCGATGTCGTGATCGAAGCCGTGGGAAAGCCGGAGACGATGAACTTGTGCGCCGATCTCGTTCGGTCAAAGGGAACGGTCGTGTTCTTCGGCGTGCCGAAGCGCTCCGCGATCCATTTCGAAGCCGATCGATTTTTTCGAAAGCAAAACCACGTCGTCTTCTCTGTGAATACGCAGTCCGAGCCGGATCACTGGCCGTTCCGCCTCGCGCTGGATCTTGCCTCGCGCCGGCGGGTGGATCTCTCGGCGCTCATTTCTCATCGCCTGCCGTTCGCACATATCGGGGACGCCTTTCACCTGGCGCACACGAAGGATGACGGCGCCGTCAAGGTGCTGCTGGAATTTGCAGAAGGAGAACAGCTGACGGGTTGAAATGACGACCGAGAGACCGACCGAAGGTCCATCACGACGATGACGTCACAATCCGCTTCCGATCTTCCACGTAGGCGCGAATACAGCTTTCATGAATCGCCGTCTCATACTTGTGATGAGATCCAAACCAGTGATCGCTGTCCCCCGAATAGGTCGTGAGCCGGCGCGTCAGTGCCTGAGCGGCGACCGAAGACAGCGGCAGGAAAAGGCCCGCAGGCATCGCGAACCCCGGAAAGCGAAGGATTCGGCCCGTGCGGTACGTGCCCGTAGGGACCGGGCCGAGCAATTGGTCTGGTCGTACACGGACGCTGATCTCCCGGGGACGTCGGTCTCCGGCTGCGGGCGTGACGTCCCGAACGACAAGGTCGCCTCCGCTGTCGGCACCGACGACCTCATAGAGTGACGGTGCCGCGCAGAGCATCGCGGCGAGCACGCTGGTTTCGTCGCCGAAGAGTTCATTCTCCAACGCGAACCGAAGGAGAGGCCGCTCGTTGTCGTTCAGTCCGTTGAAAAGGACGTATTCGGCCGCTACTTGAAAGGCAACACCGAAATCTATGCTGCCGGCCAACTGCAGACCGGTCCGCTTCTCGACTTCGCAAACGATCGGAAGGCGGTAGCGCGATAGGATCCGAGCGGCAATCGATTCAACGACAGAGACCCTGCGGAAAAAAAACGCTGAATCCGTTTCGACGTGCCTGGGGGAAACGGAGGGTACCGTATCAAGACCTAGGCGCTCCGTTTGAGAATTCGGTTGAAGCGAATGAACGGCGTCTGCCGTCGGTCCATCTTGGGCTTCATTGGAACCACTCGCCCTACCTAGCTCGACGAGGTGAAGAGTCGCCATTCCGGTCTAATCCTCTCGTTGCCCGTAAGAAATCATACTTTCGGATAGACGAGGGCGCTCCGACGACACGGAAATCAACATAGACGGCGTGCCCCGGCGCCATCCGCAGCTATGCCAGAAGTTTGATGGTGGAGCCCGCCCTCTTATTAGAATCCTTCTGCTCGACCCTAATCTAAAGCATGACGACGGACGGATCACCCAATGTGGAAAGATTGTGAGGAAAATACGATCTCGTTTGCGCCTCGAGCCCTGATTTTGAAAGGGCGGCTGGTGCGCGTCCCAGCAATCAGTCGCCATGCCGGCAAGATCTTCCCTGAAATGCGCTATTCCGCTACGTAGACACTCTGATCGGTCGTCGAGCGTCGGGTCGCGAGGCCTGACCTCGCCGATGCTACGAGCGCGTCGCGCACGTCGGCGGGCGACGCTGTCGGATGTTTGGCAAGGTAGAGACCCGCGGCGCCGCTTACCCAGCCGGCCGCAACAGAGGTTCCGGACGTGTAGATGAGTCGGTCTCCGGTCGTGAGGGCCTCCACCCCTTCGCCGGGCGCCAGCAAGTCGACGACGGGTCCGAAGTTGGAGAAGCTGGCGATCTGATCGCGCTCGTTGTAGGCGCCGACCGTGATCGCTTCGGCGACGTGGGAGGGCGAGTAGGTAGAGGCGTCGCGCCCGTTGTTGCCTGCGGCGACGACGTAGACGATTCCCGTGGCCGCAGACGCACGCACCGCTTCGTCGAGGCCGATGTATTGCGTCGTTTCGGCGTCCACACCGAAGCTCATGTTCACGACCATCGGCGTATTCGGATTACGGAGCTTCCTTTCGGTGAGCAAGCCAATCGCGGAAATGATGTCGGAGGATTCGGCCTGACCAAGCTCGTCCAGGACCTTTACGACGTGAATCCGCGCGCCCGGCGCCACGCCCACGATGCCCCGCTCGTTGTCCATGGCCGCGGCCGCGCCGATGACTTCGGTGCCGTGGCCGTTCACATCGTCGGACGTCCGACACGGATCGAGTCCGCGCGGCGATAATTCGAGGCACTCCACGACGTTGAGGTCCGGATTTGAGGCCCCAGTATCCAGCAAATAGATGTCGACGTCCACCGGACCGTCCGTATCCGCGCCGTCGCCGGAGACGGCCCAGCTGAGATCCGCGCCCGTCGAGGCGATGCCCCACGGTACGTGCTGACCGGTGACAGAAGTCACTTCACCCTTCGTACCCGGGCTCGAGATCCTCACATCCGGTTCCACCCAACTTACTTCGTGACTTTTCTGAACGGAGACGAGGAACTTGTCGAGCTTGTCAGCCGGAATCGTAATCGCCAGGTCTGGAATCCGGGACTCGGACTCCCATCGCCGAACGATTTTCCACCGCCGAACGATCTTCCATCTCCGCACGATTTTCCAGCGGCGCACGATCTTCATGGCATCGACATTGGAGTCGCTGAATCCGACCAGTAGACTGATCTCCGCGTCCGAGGGGCGCTTTCCGGGCGCCGTCGCCGTGGCGCGATCAACCAGATGGAAATTTCGAAGCTCGACGTCACCCTCCGCTGAGGAGGCTGTTTCGCCGGCCGTCGGCAATTCGCTACAGCCCATGAACAGCACCGTGACGATGGCGACTGGAAGGGCGAAGAAGGCGCGGCGGACTGTCTTGCTAATCATGCGTGCGGTGCCTGACGGCGATTACTAGTTATCGTCGGCGGGATCGCAGCCTTCTTGACGGCGATTCACCAAACGGACGACTGGACTCCTGGTATCGCGGATACCGGCTCATTTTAAATCGGCAGAAGGGCCGAATTCGCGCGGACAAATGCGCAATTCACGTGGGTAATACTGCCGATTTGACGTCACGGCGGAGCTCCATATCGGTTCTGTTCTAAAGCTTATCGAGTTCGGGTCGATGCATAGGGTGAATGATCCACATCTAAACCCTTGCGGCGGCTCGACGCGCAGAGTGCGTGCCGGCAATCGGCGTCTTTGGCGCGGGGGGTGCCTCTCGGGACAGGCTGCATGAACTGCAACAGGGCCGCTTAAGGACGGATGAAGATGCGTAGTAAGCTGTGCTTACCTCTCCTGGTGATGCTGTTCGCAACGTGGTTGGGCCACAATGCGACCGGACAGGAGGTGCAGGCACCCGTGCTGAATCCCGAGCTCGAACCGACGCAGTACGTCTATCGGGCCTGGCAGGTCGAGGACGGGCTGCCGCAGAACTCCGTATTCGCACTTCAACAGACACGGGACGGCTACCTGTGGCTGGGGACCCAGGAAGGGCTGGTTCGTTTCGATGGATCGCGATTCACGGTCTACGACAAGCACCGCGTCGACAATTTGTCCAGCCATGTCATCAACGTTCTTCTCGAGGACAGATCGGGGGGATTGTGGATGGGCATGGATCAAGGCGGTCTCGCGCGTTATGAAGACGACATCTTCGTCGTCTATTCGGCCGACGACGGCCTTCCGCCGGGCGGCGTTCGCGCGCTCTTTGAAGACCGGGACGGCCACATCTGGATCGGAACGGTCGGCGGCGGTCTCAGTCGTTACGATGGGCGATCGTTTACAAACTACACGATCCGCGACGGCCTGGCCGGGGATGTCGTTCTCGCTATCGATCAGGACAGGGAAGGAACGGTTTGGATTGGTACAAACGGCGGTTTAAGCGCTCTTCGTGATGGTCAAATCGAAAGCTACACCGGAGCAGACGGTTTGCCGGGCGACGAGGTATGGTCCCTGCAAGCAACGTCCGCGGGTGCGTTGTGGATCGGTACCAACCGCGGAGTAACACGGCTTCGAGGCGGCGTTTTTCTCACCTTTCCGGAACTCAACAGCGAATGCGGGGGCATTGTAACGGATCTTACTCAAGACCGAGCCGGCACCCTGTGGATTGCGACCCTGGAAAGCGGTGTTTGCCGCATCAGTGACGGGCGATTACAGGTATTCAATCGTCAGAGCGGGCTGAGTCACCAGCAGGTTCGTGCCCTCCACGAAGACCGAGAGGGCAACATCTGGATCGGGACGGACGGAGGCGGCCTCAATCAGCTTCGGCAAGGCAAATTTGCCGTGTACGGCACGAAAGAGGGGCTCTCCGACGATGTCGTATACGCGGTCTTCGAAGATCGGGACGGCGCCGTGTGGATCGGAACCGAGGCCGGTGGTCTCAACCGCTTCCACGAGGCCCGGATGACACAATACACGAGCGCCGAGGGGCTGCCGAGCAAATTCATCCTCTCGCTCCATCAAGATAGAAACGGCACGCTCTGGGTTGGAACCTACGATGTCGGACTCTGCCAACTTCGTGGCGGCCGGTTTCAATGCAGAGGAACCGCCGAGGGCCTGGCAAGCGATTTCGTTCGCGCGATCTTCGAAGACAGCCGCGGCGTACTCTGGGTAGGCACCGACGCCGGTCTGCACCGGATCAAAGACGGAAGAACCGACCTCTACACGACGGAAGACGGGTTGATGGACGAGTCGATCACGTCCATCGTGGAAGACGAATCCGGTGACCTGTGGATCGGCACGTGGAATGGTCTAAATCACATTCGGCAGGACCGCGTCGACACGTCCGGAGTCGGTAATCCGCACATCAGCAACCCTGTGATCGCCCTGTACGAAGATGGTGCAGGCATATTGTGGATCGGAACCTGGGGCGGCGGATTGTGCCGCTTCACGGATGGGCGGACCACCTGTTATGGGACTACCGAAGGCCTCTTCGACGATTCGATCATCCAGATTCTGGAAGATGACCACGGGTCTCTGTGGCTGGGAAGCAATAAAGGCATCTCGCGAATCGCGAAAGCACAGTTCGACGCCTACGACGATGGGCAGATTATGACGCTGTCAACCGTCGTTTATGATGAGCACGACGGCCTGCGCAGTCGAGAAGCAAACGGCGGCACCCAGCCGGCGGCGCTAAAAGGCAGCGACGGCCGCCTCTGGTTTTCTACGCTTCGAGGAGCGGCGGTCATCGATCCATCGGCCATCTCCCAAAATCCCGTCTCCCCGCCGATCGTTTTGGAGCAGGTTCTAATTAACGGAGAATCGGTCAAGACAAGCTCAATGGGTACGCTGTCGCCCGATAGCCGAAAATTCGAGTTCCACTACTCCGGACTCAGCTTTGTATCGAGTGATCAGGTGCGGTATCAGTTTCGCCTCGACCCGTATGACGACGCCTGGGTCGATGCAGGGAACCGCCGCGAAGCCTTCTACACGAACCTTCCGGCCGGGGAGTACACGTTCAGAGTCCGGGCGGCGAATGGCGACGGTGTCTGGAGCGAGCGCGACGCGACGGTTTCCTTCTATCTCGAACCCAGAATCTACGAGACAGCCTGGTTCTTTGTCGTGTGTGCACTGACTCTTCTGATGGCGACGGCAGCCGCTTACCGCTTGCGTACCAGGCAGCTGAAGGCCCGGCAGCGCGAGCTGAGCAGCATTGTGGATGAGCGAACGCACGAACTGCAGGATCGCAAGAAGGAGTTGGAAAGGCTGAATCAGAATCTCGAGGAAGAGGTGCAGCGGCAGCTCGACGTCTTCGTGAAGGAGCGCATCCGCTATGAAAACGAGTTGATCACGGCCAAAGATCGGGCCGAGGAGTCGGCTCGACTGAAGGCGAGCATTCTGAGCAACGTCTCGCACGAGATCAGGACGCCCCTGACCGCGATTATGGGCTATGCGCACATACTCCGAGAAGAGGTGCCGGACGTGCACAGCGAGTTCGTCGGGTACATCAGCCAGAACGCCGATCGGCTCCTGGGGACCCTCGACTCCATTCTGGAGCTTTCCGAACTGGAGAGCGGCGACGAGGTGGATCTGATGATAGAACGGGTTGACCTGGCGGCGATCGTCACGAAGGTTGCGGCCGAATTCGCTCCCGTGGCGGAAAAGAAAGGGCTGGTTCTACATACCGGGGGCGCTAGGGAGGCGATTCTCATAGAAGCCGACGCGAATGCCGTTGAAAAAGTCGCGAAGAAGCTGGTCGAAAACGCCATCAAATTTACCCACGAAGGAAACGTCCGAGTAGACATCGGCCGGCGTGGCCCTCACGTTTACTTCAGCGTGCGGGACACTGGTGTCGGGATCAGCGAGTCGTTTATGCCGGAATTATTCGAGGCCTTCAAGCAGGAATCGCAGGGCCTCGACCGCAGCCATGAGGGGAGCGGACTCGGCCTGTCCGTGGCCCGGCACCTGGTCAGGGTGATGAATGGCCACATCGAAGTCGAAAGCACACCCGGTAAGGGTTCGACGTTCACCGTTTATCTGGGAGCCGCCGATTCGTGGCCGAAAGAGCACCACGTGGCGGCGTGAGGTTTGTCTAACGGCCCTCGTCGCGAAGCCGGCGTTCGTGGTAGAACACGACCAGTCCGCTTCGGAGCGCACGAAGAGCGAGGAGAGCGCAGTCGAAGCGGCGCGGGGAAATGGAGGTCTCCAACGCCTCGATCATCGTCTCTTCCGGGAGCCGCACGATTTCCGTTAATGCAGATCCTTTGGACATCGTCGTAAGAAGCGAGGCCGCCGCCATGCTGATGGTGCAGCCGTTGCCGACGAAGCGCACGTCTTCGACGATGCCTGCTTCGTTGACGCGTGCCTGCATACGAACGTGGTCGCCGCAAGCGGGGTTCGTCGATTCGTACTCAACGTCCGGTATCTCCATGGATCCGTGATTGCGCGGATGCTGGAAGTGATCGAGAATGACGGACATATTTGCACGGTGCTCGCCCAAGATGGTCTCACCGGGACTGGGAAATGAGCGCGGCCGCCTCTTCCAGATTCGGAAGATCCACCAGCGGGAGGCACGTCGCGTCCGAGCGCATGGCCAGAACCTCTGCCATGATGCTTACCGCGATTTCCGACGGGGTAAGCGCCCCGATATCCAGCCCGACCGGAACGCGCACCCGGTTCAGCCGATCGCGATCGACACCCGACTGCGCCAGGAAATCGAGCACCGCACCGCCTCGGCGGCGACTCGCGACGAAGCCGACGTAACCGGTCTCGTGCTGAAGCACCTCTTTCAGAACAGGTACCTCGTAGCGGTAGTCGTGTGCCGTCAATACGACGGCGCTCCGCTCGTCGAGCGAAAGCCGGCTGCAGATCTCGGAAGGAATGCCGAATAAAAGCTCATCCGCTTCAGGAAAACGCTCCTTCGTGAGGCGCTCGCTCTTGCCGTCCACCATCAAAACACGATATCCGAGCATCTTACCGAGGCGGACGAGGGGCTGCGCGATCGGTGCGGCGCCCACGACGATGAGGATGCGCGGCGGTACGAACGACTGGTAGAGCATGTCGGGTCGGCCGTCCGCTCCTGTTATGAATGCGCATCTCGCCTCATTGTCCTCAAGCAGCATGTGGGAGAGCGGTTCGTCGGACGCGGACGTGATCACGTACGGATCCATCGAATCGTCGAGGGGCGTCACGTAGACCGCCGTGCGGCCTCTCGTAGTTTCCGATCGCACGAGGTCGAGCGCCGCCGCGACCGGACATTCCGAGGATGACAGATCCACATGCTCGATGTACACGTCGACGGCGCCGGCACAGCCCATACCGAAGTCCAGGCCGTCCTCGCCAAGATCAATCCGGATGCGTCTAGAGACATGCTTGTCCAGCACGAAGCGCGCTTCGTCGCGGGCGCGTCCGTCGACGCATCCGCCGACGGTCAGGGAGCCGAATGTATCGCCGCCCTCGGTCACCCACAGGCGCGCGCCCACTCGCTTGCTGGATCCGCCCTCGATTCCAACGACCGTGGCCAGTGCGACCGGCCGTACTCGCCGGCGGAGGTAGTCGAGATGATCAAAAAAATGCTGCATTTCCCAACGAAGAACGTCGAACTCCTACGACTCCGGCTATCAACCCAATGTACCAAAAACAAGCCGCCGAGTTCTAATTCTCTCGAGAAATGCAGCGTCGGGGGGGCGGCTACTCCCCTGTCAGATCACATCCGGCCGGCCGGCCGCTTTGTCTTCGATCGCAGGTTTTCCGATACTGCACGACGGCGTGTTCTCGACGGGCTTACTGCATTCGCGGCCTGCGAGACGCCGCTCGAGCGAAGCAGATCGGTAGACCACCTTGTCTCGCTACGTGCTCCAAATCGGAATATCAGTGTGAGTGGGGCGTCTGAAATCAGTCTCATCGTTCCGGCCGCCGGTCGTTCGGAGCGGATGGGCAAGAATAACAAGCTGCTCCTTCCGCTCGGTCGGCGAGCGGTTCTCGAGCGCGTCGTTATGGCGGCGCTCGGCACCGATCCACTTGAAGTCATCGTGGTGACCGGCGCTGAACGCGAGCGCGTCGAATCGGCCCTGGCCCCATATCCGGTCCGTCTCATCCACAATCACGACCACGGCGAAGGAATGGCCTCCTCGCTGCGGGCGGGCATCCGGGCATCATCAGTCCGCGCGGCGGGATTCGCGATCATGCTGGGCGACCTGCCCTTCGTACGATCGACGACGATTGCCGCCGTGTGTGCAGGTCTGGGGGCGGGCCGCATCGTTCTTCCCCGCTTTGAAGGACGCCAGGGCCACCCGGTGGTCTTCGCGGACGGTTATCGCGACGAGCTGGCGGGCTTGAGCGGTGACGTCGGTGCACGCAGCGTTATCGAGGCCCATCCGCATGCAGTCGTGATCGTAGATACGGACGACCCGGGGAT
The DNA here is from genome assembly GCA_964487555.1 of uncultured Rhodothermales bacterium. GTDB lineage: Bacteria > Bacteroidota > Rhodothermia > Rhodothermales > VXPQ01 > CAZART01. Next base: position 75,794 of record CAZART010000003.1, on the reverse strand, counting down.
CCTGCTTGACGTCGACACAATGGCAGATTATCGGCGGACGCGGCAACGTCTTCGCTGAAAGGTGACGACGTACGGATGAATCGACCTGGGCAGATATGGATGGCGCTTAGCCGGTGAAGCATGCCCTGCGGTGGACGGCTATCGGTGCGAAACTTAAGGAATTCCTGAAGATAGCCGATCCTAGAGATGTAGTTCACCGAAGTTGTGGTTCGAGGAGGAACCGGCATGAAAATACTGGTCATAGCTTTTCTCGTCGTCGTCACGGTGTCCGCCGCCTACGGCCAATCAACAGATAGTGAGAGCGCCACGATATCGGCCACCGTTATCGCCGCACTGAGCGTCAGCAAAGACCAGAATATGGCCTTTGGCGACGTCGCTCAGAACACGGCCAGTACGATTGAGGTCACGGACGCAGGCGCCGTAAAGTTCACCGTGGGTGGCGAGCCGAATAAGAACGTCACCTTCACGTTGACGTCGCCTGCGAACCTGACGAACGGCGGCAACGATCTGCCGTTTGCGGACGACGTACAGTTCAATACGTCGGATGCGCCGGGCACGGCCTCCGCGCTCGCCGACGGGGCTACGGAGCCGCTGAACGGTACCGGCGACCTGTATGTGTATCTCGGCGGCACGGTAACGGCAGGCGCCGGTCAGGCCACCGGCGCGTACAGCGGTACGTTTACGGTGCAAGTCGACTATTAGGCTCGCCGTGAAGATGCGCACCACATATCGCACGGTCGAGCATCATCCTGTTTGCGCGCGATCTCGTGCCGCACTGGTCTTCGTCGTTGCGGCCGCGGCAGCGAGCCTCTCCTTTTCGGCCCCACCGGCGGTCGTCATTACGCGATTAACCGACCTCGAATTCGGCGACGTGGCCACGAACGAAGCAAAGCAGATCCTGTATTCCGACGCCGGTGCTGCATCGTTCCGCATCGACGCGACGGAGTTCATCGCGCAAGTCGCGGTCGCCGTAACCTTCAACCTTCCTAACCAGCTATCGAGTGGAGGAGATACCGTCCCGGTGTCGTTTTCCAATACGGACGCGGCCTGGAGCTACACGGACAGCGCCGCCGGCGCCACGGCTATCGATCCGAATACCGAGACGTTGATCTCGAAGCAGGGGGCCAACTTTTCGGTCTACGTCTGGGTCGGCGGCAAAATCACGACCAACGGCGGCACGACACAAGACACGTATACCAGTTCTCTGACACTCGACGCCGAGGCGCGATAACTCATGACGGCCTTCCGATTATCCTGTCCTCTTGTAGTGGCCGTCCTCTTGTCGGCCGGGTCGGCGATGGCGCAGCTTTCGTTGGCGCCGACGTTCGTCTACGTCGACAGTCCCGAGCGCGTCGGCTCCATGGTCGTCACAAATAGCTCGACGACCGTTCAGGAAGTAATCATCGACTACGATTTCGGTTATCCCAGCGCGGATTCAATGGGACGCCGGTTCGTGCAGTACGATGATGCCGACGCTGCCGAGCGGTTCGATCTTTCCGGGTGGATCCGCTCGTTCCCCCAGCGGTTTCGGATCGAGCCCGGCCGGCGCCAGGTCGTTCGGATGCTCGTGCAGCCGCCCCACGGACTCGCCGACGGCATTTACTGGACCCGGATGACGATCACGACCAGCGAACCCGCGCATTCGGCGAGTTCAGGATCGACCGGCACGAGTGCTCGCATTGATTTCAAGCTGAAGCAGGTGATTCCGATCGTATATCGGAAGGGCCGTTCGACCACCAGCGCGCAAGTAACGGATCTGCTCGTCGAGCCGGGAGAACGGGGGACGGATCTACGTGCCGTGATCACGCGCGATGGAGACGTTCCATTCTTTGGATCCGTCGTAATGAAACTGACAGACGATTCGGGACGGACCGTCAAAGAAATATCGACGAGCTCCGAAGTCTATTTCACGTCATCCACGCATTTCCGCATCGATGCAGCTGACGTTCCAGCTGGTTCGTACACGGCCGAGGCGAGGCTTGTGCCACAGCGTTCGGACGTGCCTGCCAAGTACCTTCCCGCCATGAATCCAGTGGTACGGCAGTTCTCTATCGAAATACCGGAGCCGGCACCAGCCGTCGCGGATGCCAAGTGAGGGCGCCGATACGACGTTGGGACCACTCCATCGGCGCGGTCCGTGGATTCGGTGGCTGACCGGGCGACAGCTGATGATTGTGCTGGCCGTATTCGTCGCAGCGGCGTCAACCTCGCGACGGGCGAGCGCCACCGAGTGGCCGGATTCCGTCAGCGCATACAACAACAACTCGATTCGAATCCACGCGGCATCCTCGGAAGACGACGAGGCCGGTCCCGTCCTCGACGTGGTGCTCTGGTTTCGATACGCCGGGCTCGTCGATACGTACGTCTCTGCCCGTTCAGACGGGGAGCAGCTGTATCTGCCTCTGCGAGAGCTTTTCGGGCATTTGCGGATCCGTTGTGAGATCGACGACGATGCGGCGACCGCGCGAGGATACGTCACGTCCGATGAACGTCCCTTCCACATCAATTTCGAGGGCGGTACAGCCGACGTGGACGGAAAACAGCATCACTTCGACGAGAATGAGTTCATTGCGGAGAAGCGCGACGTGTATGTCGCGACGGCACTGCTGGAGGCGTGGTTCGGGCTTGCGTTCATACTGGATGCAGGCGAGATGGCGCTGTCGCTACGCGCCGAAACGGAGCTTCCGATCACGTCGATGAGCCGGCGCTCGGCACAGCGGCCAGATCTCCACGACCCTTACGCCGCGATGCGGCACGCGCCGCTGATGTATGATCGTCTTCGCCGGAACCTGGGAGGAGGAACGCTTGATTACGGATTCGCATGGGGTCAGGATGCGGGCCGCACGTTCCTCAATGTGGATGCCGCCGTCGGCGCCGAAGTGCTCGGAGGCGATCTCAGGTGGCGGGCGGCAGCGGGCCGTGCTCAAACGCCGTATTTCAATTTGAGCGAACTCCGCTGGAGATACGTGCGCGCCGACGAACGCCTCTCGCAGATCCGCGTTGGTACGTCGCATTCGACGGGGCTGGAGCCGATCGCTTACCACGGCATCCATCTGACAAATTCGCCCGCGGAGCCCAAGACGTACTTTAGCGACTACAGGGTCGCCGGCGCTGCGCCGCCGGATTGGGACGTGGAGCTGTATCTCGACGATCGGTTCGTCGGCGTCGAAAAGGCTGACCCGGCCGGACGCTACCGGTTCACGGTGCCCATTGTCTACGGGACGTCGATGCTCAGGGTAAAATCTTATGGGCCCGCAGGAGAGGAGAGGCAAGACGTGCAGCGAATCCAGATCCCATTCAGTCTGCTCGCTCCCGGCGAGATGCGCTACAACGTGCATGCCGGCCGCGGCCGAAACAACCGCCGCTGGATGTCGCAGGCGGACGTGGGCTATGGAATCGATGAATGGCTCTCCGTGACGGCGGGCGTCGATCTCACGGCTCGTTTCGAACCGATTCCGGTCGATGGCGGGGGGCATCAGCGCCGCGTAGTCCAGGCGCCGCTGCCGTACGCACGCCTGACGTCGCGTCTCGGCACAAGGTACCTGGCCGGTTTCGATGCCTCTCCTGGAGGCTATAACCGCGTCTCATTCAGCGGTTTTTTCCCCTCGCACGCATCGGTGGAGCTGCAGGGCATTCACTTTGCTCGTGCCTCATCCCTTTTCATCGACGGCCGCCGCCAGATGATTCGCGCCTCCGGCTTTACGCCGTTCCGCGTCGGAAGGCATTCGGCAAGTCTTCGGCTTCAGGCCGCGCGAACGGCCTATGACGTCGGGTCCGAATACAGCATCGGCTCGTCCGTTTACGGCGGTTTCGACCGATTCAGGGTTCACCTCGTCACACGTGGAGCGTGGAGCGACGGCTACCGGCGTGTTCGGATTGCGCCGACCGTTTCGTACACCGTATCGAGCCACGATCATGACGTTCTTCGATATCTCAGCGGGATGATGGTGACGGCCCGTGCCGATTACGAGGTGAATCCCAGCCGGTTGGAGCGTTTCCACGTCGAGGTCGCCCATAATATCCGCCCCCGCGCTAGACTGAGCGTCACCCTGCATGGGGGTCTCCATGGAGCGCCCGCGTCGCTGGGATTTCGGCTCTCCACGGATCTTCCGGCCGCACGCACAACGACCTCGGCCGGGATGCGCGATTACGGATCCACGATGACACAGAGCATTCGCGGAAGTGTCGTCTTCGACGAACCAAACAGGGAATTTCATTTCGACCGGCGCCCCGCCGTAGGACGATCCTCGGCCGCCGTGCGGCTTTTCCTCGATGAGGATGGGAACGGTCGCTTCGATGTCGACGAGCCGGTGATCGATGACGACGTCATCCGGCTGAAGCGCGGCAGCGCGGGTTTCAAGCGTCGCTCCGGCGATCTCACGCTGCTGTCGGGGCTGCTGCCGTACGCGCGCTACACGGCATCCGTTGATGAATCCCTCTTATCGAACCCGATGCTGGTGCCGACCCGTTCGGCATTTTCATTCATCGCCGATCCTAATTCCGTTAAGCCCATCGACATCCCGCTCTCTGCTGCCGGCGTCGTCGAAGGCCGTGTAATGGAAATGCGCGGCGAGAGCGTGTATCCCGTTCCCGGCGCTGCCGTCCGGCTCGTGCGCCGCGAGGATGGCGCGGAACACGTGCTAAGGACGTTCTCCGACGGCACCTTCTACCAGATGGGTCTTCCGCCGGGCACGTACGATATCTTTCTGGACGAACGACCCGGCGCTGATCTGCGCCTTGCGCCCTTATCTCACACGGTCACGATTCAGCAGGCTGCCGACGGTGAAATCGTCGAAGGCCTCGATTTCGTGCTGCGGCACGATGCTGAGACACGCCGGATACAGGTCGGCGACGCAAGGCGTATCGAGGCGCTGGAGAGATAAACGGTATACACCCGGCCGCTATCCTTGCGCGCCCGTAATCACGTTGAGAAACGATGGCCCGTAGCGCTCGAGCTTCACGGCGCCGACGCCTGGGAGATCGGCGAATTCATCAAGACTCGTCGGCTGCGACCGCGCCATGGCCGCCAGCGTGCTGTCATGAAAGATGACGTACGGCGGCACACCCTGATCACGCGCCATTTCGAGTCGCAGCGCCCGCAGCTGCTCAAAAACCGCCTGCTCCTCCCGCGTCGAAGGCAAAAGATCCTCCCCCGATCGCGAGCGAGCCTTTCCCGGGCCCTTTCTCTTAACCGGTTCCGGATCCTCCCTGAATCGAACGGTCCGATCCCCCTTCAACACAGGCCCGCTCGAGCGCGTCAGCTGCAGACCGCCATAGCCGGTTACGTCCACGCGCAGCAAGTCGGCTGCAATAAGCTGACGCAGGATCGATCGCCATTCGGACACGGTGCGGTCCGCTCCGACGCCAAACGTGCTGGTTCTTTCGTGACCGAATCGTTGGATCTTCTCCGTCTCTTTGCCCACCAACACATCGACGATGTGGGATGCGCCGAACCGCTGACCGGTGCGGTAGACGGCCGACAGCGCTTTCTGGGCGGCTACCGTGCCGTCCCACGATTTCACCGGATGCAGGCAGTTGTCGCAGTTACCGCAGCCGCCGCCGGTGACCTGATCCCCGAAATAACTCAGGAGCACACGGCGCCGGCATTCCGCCGTCTCGCAATATCCGACGATTGCGTTGAGCTTGTGATGCAACGCCCACTTGTGCCGGTCGTCGGCCTCCGAATCTTCGATAAATCGACGGAGCATCACGGTATCCGAGAGACCGTAGAGCATCCAGGCGTTTGCGGGTAACCCGTCTCGCCCGGCACGGCCGACTTCCTGATAATAACCCTCCAGATTCTTGGGCACGTCGACGTGCGCTACAAAGCGCACGTTCGGCTTATCAATTCCCATGCCAAACGCCACCGTGGCCACGACGATCAAGCCTTCTTCCCGCAGGAAGCGGATTTGGTTTCGCTCGCGATCCGCGGACGTGAGGCCGGCGTGGTAGGGCACCGCCTCGCGCCCCTGGTCCACTAACCAGGTCGCGACGTCCTCTACCTTGCGGCGCGAGAGACAGTAGACGATGCCGGCGTCGTGCGGATGCTCGCGCTTCAGAAAACGGGCGAGCTGCTGCTTTGCGCTGCGCTTGAGCTCGACGGTGAACCGGATGTTCGGCCGATCGAAGCCGGTGACGAACAGATCTGCCGGCTGCATGTGCAGCCGTTCGAGCATGTCCTTCTGCGTAGGTTCGTCCGCCGTAGCCGTGACGGCAATGCAGGGCACGTCGGCATAGCGTTCCCGAACCGCGGCGATCTGCAGATACTCCGGCCTGAAATCATGCCCCCATTGCGAAATGCAGTGCGCCTCGTCGATCGCGAAAAGGGCGAGATCCACACGATCCATGAGCTCGAGAAACGCCGGCGTTGTGAGGCGTTCCGGCGCGACGTAGACGAGGTCCAGCTCGCCGGCCAGGAGCCGCCGCTCTACCGCACGCTGCTCCGGAGTCGTCATACTCGAGTTCAGCGCGGCCGCCCGCACACCAAGCTGAAGCAGCGCATCGATCTGATCCTGCATCAACGAGATGAGCGGCGAAACAACGACGGCGAGGCCGGGGCGAACCAACGCGGGTAGCTGATAACACAGCGACTTTCCGCCGCCCGTCGGCATGACGATCAGGGCGTCGCCGCCGTCAACGAGACGGCGAACGATCTCCTCTTGCTTCGGACGGAAGCGTTCGTAGCCGTAAACGGTCTTGAGGACGTGGTGAAGGTCTTGGGAGAGCTCGATCATTCTCAAAACATACGCAACGCATGTGCCAGCGTCGTGTCAGAATGAAGAAGAGAGAAGGAAGATAAGAGAAGGGCGTGCTCCTTTACCGGAGCAGGGCCACGAGCGCGTCCGGATCCATCGGCTTCACCAGGTGGTTGTCGAATCCGGCGTCTAGAGAGCGCTGAATATCCGACTCCTGTCCCCAGCCCGTGACGGCAATCAGGTTCGCCCCCTTGCCCCAACGCTTTCGGCGGATCGCGCGTGCACACTCGAGGCCGTCCATGCCGGGCATGCCTATGTCCATGAGGATGACGTCGGGCCGATAGGCCTCCGCTACAGCGATCGCCTCGCTGCCGCTGCTCGCGGTCCGCACGTCAATGTTCATGATTTCGAGTAGCATCGACATGCTCTCGACGACGTCCGGATTATCGTCGACGACCAGAACGCGTCGACCTGTTTCCGTGGGGGAAGTCCCATTTCGATGATCGGTGGCGGCGCCGTGCGGCTGAGGTTCTTGCGCCCGAACGGATACCGTCGCCGGCAGGTGCATCGTGAATGTGCTGCCGGCACCGGGTCCGTCGCTGTAGGCGGAGATCCGTCCCCCGTGTAACTCGAGAACGCGCCGGGTAAGCGCAAGCCCGATGCCGAGACCATCGTGTGAAAACTCCGGAGTGCAATCGGCCTGCGTAAAGATTTCGAAGATGCCGTCGAGCTTGTCGGATTGGATCCCGATTCCGTTGTCCGCGACGGTGATCAGTACGCCCTCGTCCTGCCGCTCAACCGTTAGCTCGATGCGCCCGCCGCGTGGTGTGTAGCACGCGGCGTTGTTCAGCACATTGGACAACGCCTGCGTCAGCCGATTCTCATCGCCAAGCAAAGATGCCGGCTCCGGCAGCATGCTTAGGATGAACTCGTGCTCGAACTCATCCATGAGCGGCCGGCTTGTTTCAATCGCGGCTTCCACCACGCTTTCCAATACGACCTCGGATTCGCGTAGCACGAGCTTACCGTCATTGATACGGCTGATGTCGAGTAGATCGCCGATCAGGTGGGTCATCTGCTCCATCTGCCGATCGATCACGTCAAGCGCACGCTTTCCTTCAGGCTCATCCGTTCCTTTATGCCGGAGGATGCTGAGGGCATTTCGAATCGGGGCCAGCGGATTCCGCAGCTCGTGAGAGAGCATCGCCAGAAATTCATCCTTGGCTCGATCCGCCTTTATCAGCTCGACCTCAACCCGTTTCCGCTCGGTGATGTCGACCAAGACATTGACGGCCCCGATCATCCGGCCTTCGTCGTCGTGAATCGGATTGGCGTGAGCGAGCCCGATTACGCGCGAACCATCCGGCCGCTCGATCATGATTTCTTGCCCGTTGTACTCGCGGTTGTTCTTCAATGCAAGCGCCATCCAGCACGCGTCGTGTTGGATGGGCGTTCCGTCGACCCTGAAGAGCTTGAAAGAACCGCAGAAGCGATCCACCGTGTCGTAGAGCCGGGGAGCGCGCCCCCAGAGTTCGACCGCATGTTGATTATAATAGGTGATGAGGCCGTCGACGTCGCACAGGTAGGCGCCGGCGGGAAGCTTGTCGAGCAGACGCCGGAAGTGTTTGTCGCTCCGATGGCGTTCGAGCTCACGCAGATCCTCATCAGACCGGTCGATGCCGGCAGCACGGTCGTTTCCAGGGATAGCGGCAGGTGAGCGCATCGAAGGGGGGCGGGGGAGGCGTAAGGAGGCGGTGATAATCCATTTTCAAGATAGGAATGCCGTGGACGCCCTCCAATTGATTCGCAGCATGCATCATCGACAATGTCGTTACGAAGCGCGTCGACGGCCTATGCCTTCCACGACGTCAGCCCGAGCAAGCGTTCGCCGTGCTTCGTCAGCTCGGCCGTCCTGTAGCGCGCCTTCTCCCAGCCCCGCGGATCTCCCGGGAAAGCGACTCCTTCCGGGGCCTCACGTTCGCGCCATGCGCGAATGCGCTGCCGGCGCAGTCCCTCATTGGCCTCGTCGGCGGGGTACATCGAGATGTACTGGGCGATTCGTGCCCGATCCGGTGAGCGATTCGGCTTGATGCCGTGGGCCAGGAGCGAATTCCAAATCAGCAAATCGCCGGCTTTCAGAGACACGAACTCTAGATCAAACGCCGACACGTCCGGATGAAACGGATCGCGATCGGATGGCTGCCTGAGTACCCATTCATCGAACGTTCGGAAGAGATCGGGTACGCATTGAAAGCCACCGACCTCCGGATCCGTATCCACCAGTGAAAGAACTCCCTGTACGTTAACCGGCAGCGGGTCGGCCGTCGAGTCGACGTCCCAATGGATAAAACCGTCGAATCGACGCCCTTCGCGGTTGGGCGTGTTGAGATTTGCGCGGTCGATCGTAACCCAGAGAGCCTCCCGGTCCCAGATGTCGACAAAAACGTCGTACACCCGCGGGTACTGGCGGTTGTCCCAGAGATACTGGTGGTTGTAGATCTCCACCATCCCTGTATTGCTGAGTTCCTTCATCAGATGGGCTTTTCGGTCACCGCGGTTCCACGTGTGTGGATCGTTCGGATCCTTCTCTTCAAATTCCCAGAGAAGCGTTCTGAGCCGCATGACGTGCTCGGGCGGTACTGCATTCGACACGACGACGTAGCCACGCGTCGTCCAGTGTTCCCAATCCCCCTTCGTCAAAACCCGGAGTCCCAGGCTTTTTCGGATGTCCTTCAGGGGCGTCTCGAAGGAGAGCGATTTGTTGCCCTCATGATCGTAGGCAAGGTCGGCGTCGTGCATGAGGCGGTCTTCGGATAAATTTCGGCTAATGATGCATGTAATATATTCGGCGTGTTCCTTCCATTGTAGAGGTCGCCTCTTTTTCGATATCCTGGCTGGCACCTATTTCTGTTTTACGGGCACGTGTATCTGTTGTAAACGTCTCGTAGGCTCCGGCACCCGGGCAGGAGGGGGCGCGTTGCGTATAATTGGACGGATCGGCAGCGGAGCTGAAGCCTGTCGGTGAGTTACGGATATGGCCGGCAATTATTCGCATACGACGCAATACCGAATAGAACGCACTACCATGGATCGCCGCGACGCAGCGTACACGTACATTTTCGATCTTGCCGAACACGTAAACGAGTTGCTGGCGCAGGCTCCGCACCCGACCGATCACGTCCAGGGCCGCGCCGTCTATACCGATGACCGCGTCAAGGTTTTAGCTTTCCCTTTTGAGGCCGGTCAGGCGCTGACGGAGCATACAGCCCCGCATCCCGCCGTGCTGCATTTTCTCGACGGTGAGGCGGACGTGACACTCGGGCCCGCTGCTGTGGACGCTCGGGGCGGAACGTGGATTCACTTGCCCCCGCACGAGCCGCACAGCATCCACGCGCGAACCGCGTGCCTGATGCTGCTGATGGTGTTCCACGCCTAGCGTTCCGTCAGCGCGAACCCTCGATGTCCGCTACCCCATGGCAGAGCCGGAGCCATGCGGCGGGAGGAAATCGACGCCTCACGCCTCGTAGACCTTGTTTTGGCGCGAACGGCGGGGATTGTTGAAGCAATCCTGCGGCGCTTCCGTTCGAGGTCACCGTCATCTTCAGAGAACCAGCTATCCACCGCCGGAAGCATTCCGGCACATTGCAGCCCTATGTGCAGAAGGATTTTCGCCGCCTCTTCATTATGTGCCCTGCTGATCGGCGTGTTTCTCCTGCCGCCACGGTCGCTCATTGCGCAGGACCGCGCTGCGGCCGTCGATACGGTGAGGAGCGAGGCGCTCGACCGGGACGATCGCATCGCACTTTTTCTCGATTGTAGCCGCTGCGACGGCGCCTACATCCGCCGCGAGATCACGTTTGTCGACCACGTTCGTGATCGAGAACGTGCGGACGTGCACGTCCTGGTGACGGATCAGCGGACGGGCAGCGGCGGGCGCGAATACACATTTCACGTAATCGGACGCGGGCCTTTCACAGGCGAGGAATACGAAGTCTCGTATTCGGCTCCGCCGTCGGCGACGGAAGACCAGAGGCGAAGTGGATATGTACGCACGCTAAAGATCGTCCTCGCCCCGTTTCTCATGCGTACACCCGCCGCGGACCGGATGTCTCTTACGGTCGAGCCGCGTGAAGATCTGGATTTCGATGATGGCGATGATCCATGGAAAGGATGGACGATCGAAATCTACGGCGACGGGTCTGGCAACGTGGAGTCCAGCCAGTATTCACTGGACCTTCGATATGGCGTTTTCGTGGACCGCATAACCGAGGATTGGAAGATTCGCTTGCGGCCGTACTTCAATTACAACGTAGATCAGTTCGAGCAGGATGACGAGACGATTCGAAGCGAGTCGCGTCGTGACGGATTCGACAGCTATGTCATTCGAAGCATCAGCAGTCACTGGTCAATAGGGCAGTTTGCGGACGTGTACAGTTCCACGTTTGCCAACATCAATCTGCGGCTGCGCGCGTTCCCCGGCGTGGAATACAGCGTATTTCCGTACCCTGAGGCCTCGCGCCGCCGCCTCACGTTTACGTATCAAGCAGGAGTTAGTCACGTTCAGTACCGCGACACGACGATCTTCGGGAAGATTTCGGAGGTCCTCCCTCAGCATGCGATCGATGCCAATTATGACCTCACGCAGCCGTGGGGATCGATCGATTTCGGATTGGAGGCCTCGCAGTACCTGCACGATCGAAGCAAATACCGCGTGGAGCTGGACGCCGGCGTAAGCGTTCGCCTCTCGCGCGGCCTCTCGCTTCATTTCGGCGGTGAGCTCGAACTCATCCATGACCAGTTGAACCTGCCGATGGGGGACGCGTCTCTGGAGGAGCTGCTGCTGCGTCGCCGGCAGCTTGCCACGAGCTATGAACTCTCCGCGTCCATGGGATTCAGGTATCGATTTGGATCGATCTACAACAACGTCGTGAACACGCGCTTCTGATCGGCTCGCACGTCGAGTGCACTCCTGATCAGTTCGTACGGTCGGTGCGCTGCTGATCACCTCGTAGGGGCTATGCACACGTTCGCTGCGTGCGGGCCGTGCACGCAAAGCGGCTACGGGCGCACGACATCGTTGACGTTAATCGGGCTCGAATTGCGCGTCCCACCGATGATGATCCAGAGGGTCGTTCGGCCCCCGACGTGGTCCTGCGTCGATCCGGAGATCCACGCATCGAACTCGGCGTTCGCAAGGCGCCGCTCAAGGTCCTTCTTGATGGTACGCTCGCTCCCCGATCCGGCCGACAGACCGTGGATCACGACGACGCGGGCGCGACCGCGCCGGAATGCCTCCTGCACGCTCCGGCGCACGATGTAGAAGGCATCTGCGATGCTGCAGCCGTGCACGTCCACCGTGACGTTCGTTCCGTCGTCATCGAAGCGTTTGGGAAAGCGGCTATTCATGTGCCTGAGATGTGCTGCTCGACGAACGAACCCTGGCTTGAGGGGTTACACGACGCGCAAGTCGTAGAAATCAGAGTGATGATGGGTACGCTTTCTTCCCGTTTCGGCAGCCTGACCCTTATGGCACTGACGGCACTCGTCGTGATTGCCCTCGGACTGATTGCCGGTACCGTCTATATGTTGACGCACCAGACGCGCGGCATCGCCGAAGCGTTCCGGCCTCGGGTCGATTCAAAGGTCGTGCTCTCGGGCACGATTGAGCGACTACAGACGGAGGGTAAACTCGTCGTGCTCACCGCGGACGTGCAAGCGGAAGCCAGGAGCAGCACGCGGAAGTTCCTCCTGGGGTTGGTCGATCTCGGTGAGACCAGCGTTCGCGTCCGGGCTCCCGCAAAGGTGCAGTACGTGATTCCACTCACCGGCATCACTCGTGACGACTTCACGTACGATGCGGAGAGACGCCGCCTCGTTCTCGCCGTCCCCAATCCTCGACTCGACACGACCATCGTCGAAGTGTCCACGGATCCCGCCGAGATTGAAATCGACCGATCCGTCGGCTGGCTTCGGCTCGACTCGTTCACCGGTAAATACGACGAGCGCAGGGCACATCGCCTCCTCCGCAACGCGGCGATCCACGCCGGCCGCTCGGGCTACTGGCTTCAGCAGGCCCAGGAAAGCGCGCACACCGAGCTCCGCCGCCTCCTCTCACCCCTGATCGAAACGCTCGACGAGGATGTAACCCTGATTATCGCCTTTCACGGCGAGGACCGCCCCACGCCGGAGAGCGAACGCCTACCGCGCCCCGCATCGTCCTGAATCTGACGGCCGCCGCAAGGCTAGCTTCCATTCTTCATCTTTCATCATCCCTCGACCACCACCGGCGGCGTCTTAGATTCATGCGATCCTTCGGCATCCACCATCTTCTCCTCCAACACCTTCGCTAAAGCCGCCTCCGAGATCAGTCCATGTTCCGCGGCATGGCGCGCCATCACGTAGCTGTCGTCGGCCACCACGAGGCTGCTGCCCGATTTGAGAATTTCGGCCGTCAACTTCTCCAATTCATCAGCGCGTGAAGACGAACCGCTTACCTCCCGGATGTACACCGCGAGCACGCGGCCCGGGTTTTCATGCACGATTTCGGCGTAGATCTCCGGGTCGTGCTGTCCACTGTCTCCGATCAGCACGAAGGGCAGTTCGTGGTAGAGATCCAGCATTTTGCGGATCAGGTCCTGCTTGTGATCCTCCGCGCGGCGAGGAAGTGGGCTTCGCAGGGTAACGTTCCATTCGCGGAGGAAAAGGATGGGCCCGATCGGAATGTTGTGCGCTTTGAAGAAAGCATCCAGCATATCATAAATCCCCCAGGGTCCGCGCGAGACGTAGAGGATGGGATTGTACTCGTTCCCGGACGGCCCATTGAGAAGCGCATTGTACAGAGAGGCCACCCCCGGGAAGGCGACGCGGCTCTCCGCATCCTGCGCAAAGAGGCGCCAGAACATCTTGATCTTATTTGCGACGCCCGTGTGCATCACCGTATCATCGACGTCGCTGATGACGACAAACCGCGCCGTGTTCGGCGGGATAAACACTTCGCCGTTGACGGCCCTTCGGCCGGTATCCGCTTCCGGATTCAAGATTTCGACGACGACGTTGTGCCAGAGACGGTCTTCCGCCGGCGGCTGCTGGAGCGGCATGTGCGCGCGGAAATAGCCGTCGTCGTCGGTTATGACGCGCTGGCTAGATCCTTCGAGCCGCAGCTCAACATCGACGCCGGCGACACCTCGGCGGAAGAGGCGGCGGGCGATCTGGACAAGAAGATTGCCCGTTCCATGCGTCTTCGAGCCGGACGTGCGCTGGTAGAAAATGCGGCCGATCATGAAGATCTCTGCGCGCGTCCCGTAACCGCGATACGGGAGAATAACGTAGCCGCGCTCCTCTTCGACCGATCGGGTCGCCACGCGAAGCAGCCTTTTCAGCGGTTCCAACAGATTCATGGAGATGACGCTCCTGCGGCGCTGTAGATTGACAACTTATGCCTCTTACTACTTTGCGTCGGGAGATCTCCCGGACAAGAACGGTCCGAGTTCGGTCCTTGCGACATCATCACATCGTCGACGCCGTGTCGTGGGCGCTGATGAGTGAGGCGATTATCTTGCGGGGGGGTGGTTGTCGAGGATCGAGAGATCGAGGATCGAGAGATCGAGAGATTGAGGATCGAGAGAGGGGGATTGAGGGATCGAGGATCGAGAGTGGGGGATTGAGAATCGAGAGATCGAGGATAGCGGCGATGAGGTCGAGGGTTGGGGTTGAGGGGGGTAGCCCGGGTGGGGGGATGGGATGATGGAGGATTAACTTGTGGGGGGTGGCTGATGCGGGAATTTTTGGTTGTTGCGTCGATATTGGTCTGGGCGGTGCCGGCGGGCGCGCAGACGCCGTTCCGAGTGCCGGCGGTGGAGGATACGACGACCGTCGAAATGGTGCCGGATTCGCTGCTGGCCGGGCGGCTTCGGACGATATTTTCCAATATTGACGCTTTTTCGGACGTCACGGTCTCGGCGACGGAAGGCGTCGTCAAATTAGGCGGATCCGTCGATCAGCCGGATGCGCGGCGCCGCGTCGAGGAGCTGACCGGCAGACTTTCCGGCGTCGTTTACGTCGTCAACAACGTCGTAGCATCGACGGATGTGGAGACGCGCATTACACCGGCTGTCGATAAGATCCAGCAGTACTGGGACGGCTTCGTGTCGCAGCTCCCCGTCGTCGGCGTTGCTCTCCTCGTGGTGCTTCTGTTCGCCCTGGCAAGCCTGTTGATCGGAAAATGGAAACATCCGGCGAAATGGATCGGCATCAATCCGCTCGTCTGGGGATTTCTCAGCCGGTTCGTACGGGGACTTCTGGTAGCAATTGGACTGCTGCTGGCGTTCGACATTCTAGGAATCACGAGCCTCATGGGCGCCGTGCTCGGCACGGCGGGCATCGTCGGTCTCGCACTCGGATTCGCCTTTCAGGACATCGTCGAAAATTATCTCGCCGGCATGCTGCTCAGCTTGCGGAGGCCTTTTTCGGTGAATGACCTCGTGAGGGTGGGAGATTTCGAGGGCCAGATCGTCCGCATGACGTCCCGCGAACTCGTGCTTTTGACGTTCGAGGGTAACCACGTCAGGTTGCCGAACGCTCATGTGTTCAAGAACCCGCTTATCAACTTTACCATTAATCCACGGCGACTCCTCTCCGTCGACATCGGACTCGGCGTGGATGAAGATCTGAAGACGGCTATGGCCATTGGCGTCGAAACCCTGGAGGCGATGCAGGGCGTGATCGACGACCCGGCCCCATTTGCGCGCGTACAGGAACTGAGTGAGTCATCCGTAATCGTCCGCTACCACGGATGGGTGAATCAGCGGGAGGCCGATTTCAGGAAGGTGTGCAGTGAGGCGGTTCGTCTGCTCAAGGCGGCGCTCGACGAGGGCGGCATCGATATGCCGGAGCCCATATATCGCGTCATTACCCAGTCGATGCCGGAGCGGAGGACGCGGTGGACAGGTCCCGGAAGCCAGGTAGAAGCCGCGTCTATCGACGTCCTCCCTGACGGCAAGCTCGAGGAGCAGGTTCGGGAGGATCTTGCACGATCCGACGATGAGAATTTGCTCGATTGAGCCGAACGAAACCCTACAGACCCGACAGGGGGGAACTGTTGGCCGGAAGGCAAGGGGGTCTACCGCGATGTGGATTCTGAAGAAAGCCGCAGGCAAAATGCTGGCCTGATGAACAAGAAGCGTATACGAGGCAGTCATATTGGGATGAGGAACCAAGAATCGCGGATGCCCTGACAAAAAAGTGTAGATTGGCGTAGTGACCGCATTCACGCGAGATTTGCTTCCACCCGTGCGTGCTCTATACACGTCCGTTAGACTTGATCGATCATGAGCTTGCCTCCGAAGGATTTTGAACGGGTCGAAGATCGGCTGAAGCGGCTGGGCATCGAGCTTCCGAAGGCCTCGCCACCCGTCGCCAACTACGTCAATGCCGTCCGGGTAGGAAATCTGTTGTTCATGTCGGGCAAGGGTCCTTTGAAGGCGGACGGATCACTGATCGTCGGGAAAGTCGGGGTCGACCTTACCGTGGAGGAAGCGTATGCGGCGGCACGTCTGACGGGCCTGAATCTCATTGCTGCGCTGAAGCGCGAGATCGGTTCGCTGGAGCGCGTTCTCCGTATCGTGAAAGTGCTCGGCATGGTGAATGCCGCACCCACATTCGGAGATCATCTGAAGGTCATGAACGGGTTTTCAGATCTGATGGTGGAAGTGTTTGCGGAAAAAGGACGCCACGCTCGCAGTGCTGTCGGGATGGGATCGCTTCCGGACGGGATCCCCGTCGAAATTGAGATGATCGTCGAGCTCGAGGTAGAGGTGCCCCCATCGTGAGGTGCCCGCATCGTGATGCATGCGGCCGGCGGTATCCGTCAGACGAGGATTGCGCAGATCGACGCTTGCAGCTCAGATCGGCGCTTACGGCTCAAATCGGCGCTTGGATGATATTCGCACCATGGCAGGCGCCGGTTTTGCACCTAAAATGTTACTTCTCTGGCACAACTCGTGCGTCACGTCGCAACTTCGCGACAGAATGCCCTAAGATAACGACGATAAATTATCGCGTTGGATGAGTGATCTCGTCGCCGGTGACGCCATCCGCTCTGAAATCGCATTCAGATGGGGTGATGGCTTTGCCGGAGATCGAAAAGGATATTCTGATACACGAAACAAGCGACGAGGCAGGACGATGAGCGGTCATCAATTTTATCGATTCATAAGCTTCGGCTCAGTCGTTTCAGCAGCACTTATTGTTGTGGCGCTGGGTGGATGCGGCACGACGGCGCCTCCTCCCACGGCGCAGATGGCCGAAGCGCGGTCCGCCGTGAGGCAAGCGGAGGACGTCGGCGGAATGGAGCTCGCCTCGCTGGAATACCGGCGGGCGCAGCAGAAACTGGATGAGGCCCAGGAGGCCCTATCGGGCGGTAAGAATGATCGTGCGCGCCGGCTGGCCGAGCAGGCCGCCGTCGATGCGGAGCTGGCCAGCGTCAAAGCGCGCTCCGAGAAAGCACAGGCGTCCGTAGAAGAGTTGCGCGAGAGCATCAAGGTCCTTCGCGAGGAGATGAAAAAATCAACGGACGAGCGGCAGTGAGCCGGTCGAGTGGCATCTTCCATGGTATTCGGGGGCGGAGATGCCGGCAAAATTGAAGGGTGATGAATATGAATTGTGACTGGACAAACCATCTTCTTTGGGTATCGACGGTATGCGTAATCGTATTCGCAGCATGCGGCGGACCGCCAAGAAACAACCCGCTGGTGGACGAAGCGCGGGTATCGCTTGCGGCCGCTTCAAATGATTCGGCCGTGGTCGCGGGCGCTGCCGAGACCCTCGATCGAGCGGAATCATCGCTGCGCCGGGCCGAGACACTCCTTGAAGAAAGGGAAGACCCGAATGACGTCGAGCATTACGCTTATCTCACGAAGCAGTACGTCGCCATTGCCGAGCAAAGAGCCCGGCTGAGAAGGCTCGAGGGAGAGCTGGCAAACGCTGAATCCGATCGACAGCAGGCGGTCCTACAGGCGCGCGAGCGCGAGGCTCAACTCGCCGAGCAGCGGGCCGAACAGGAGGCGCGCGAAGCCGATGTCGCCCGTTCGCAGGCCGAGATAGCCCTCGAACGCGCCAGGGAACTGGACGAGAAGGTGCGGGAGCTGGAGGCCAAGGAAACCGAACGTGGGCTCGTGCTCACACTCTCCGAGGTGCTTTTCGACGTCGGCAAGGCGACGCTCAAAGAAGGTGGGCAGCGCACAGTCGGTCAACTTGCAGCATTTCTACGGGAATATCCGGAGCGCCGCGTCCTCGTGGAAGGCCACACGGATACGACCGGTTCTCTGGAACTCAATCTTGATCTCTCGCAGCGGCGCGCGGAAGCCATCAAGGGCGCTCTCATGGAGATGGGCATTTCCGCCGATCGCATCGGGACCATAGGTCTTGGCCCCGCCCATCCCGTGGCCACCAACAATACGGCAGCTGGGCGGCAGCAAAATCGACGCGTCGAGATCATCATCTCAGACGAGGAGGGCGTGATCACGGAGAGGAAGTAGCCGTCGCGCGGAGCCGCGGTGATATCCGGAGAGGAGGTTCGCGGGTAAGGAGGTGCGGATTCGCGAGATCTGATGCCTGGGTCTCATCATCCTCAATCCTTGTCTACACTCACACGCTCCATCAACTTCAGCGCATCGTGGGGTGCGGCGCCTTCCGCGTCATTGTCGAAGTAGACGTGAACGTCGCGGTTCTCGCGCATCCAGGCTCGGATCTTCTTCGCCCAGTCGTCGAGCAGCCCGCTGCTATACGTCGAAGCATACGTGCGTGAGTGGCCGTGCAGGCGGATGTAGACGAGATCCGTCGTAACGGCATCCCACATCGGCCAGTCCGCGGCGTCCGACTGGCAGACGGCGAGGTTGTGCGAAGACATCAGGTTCGCTACGTCGTCGTTGAACCACGACGTGTCGCGGAATTCGACGGCGTGACGCACGGCGGTCCAGCGCCTCGTGAGCGTCCGTGCGAAGGCTTCGAGCCGCTCCAAATTGCAGGAGAACTGGGAAGGAAGCTGCCACACGACGACCGCGAGCTTCGTCCCGAAGGGGCGCATGTTGTCTCGCGAGGTTATCACGGTCTCGTCGGAGTCTGTCAGCTTCTTGTTATGCGTGACGTAACGGTGTCCTTTGGCCGTGAAGACGAAGTCGTCCGGCGTCTGCTCCCTCCACTTCCTGAAGGTCGCTTCGGACTGAAGCCGGTAGAACGTGCCGTTGACCTCGAGCGCGGTGAACTTCTCCGCGCAGTATTCGAGCCACTGCGTACGCGGTACGCCCTCGTAGAAATTGTTCTTCCAGCCGTCGTAGCTCCAACCGCTCGTACCGATAAATGCTCGTCCGGCCATGATGCGTGTTCTTCTGCTCTTTCCCCGTGCTTGGCGTACGCGGCGCGGAACCGACGAGGTCCGTATGGGAGCGGGCCCGCTTACGACGGCAACTTCGAAGCCCGCAGGCTCGCGAGCGACTGATCACCGGTCTCCAACGCCTATAGCATGATTAGATACGTGAGTTTGGCGACACCCACACGGTTGTTGAGAAGCACGTCTCTACGCGGGTCGAACAGTACGTCGGCGTCCTCCGCGACGTGATACGAGGTGTTGAACACGAGAAAGAGGTCACTTCCCGGCGTGTGGATCCAATCAATGCGGACGTTGGCCTGCACGTCGCGCGAGAAGTTGTCGTACTGGATCAACGCCTTGGCGAATAGCTTTCGGCTGACCGCTCCCAGAAGGGAGAGCGAAAGCGTCGTCGCATCAAATTCGCCGTTCGTGATCGGCAGGTCGATCATCGAATGGTTGATTCGACCCTCCACCTGCAGATGACGCGATGCACGGAATCCGAGTCCGCCTCCGACATCGGTCCGATGGCCTCCGAAAAACGTCCCGATAGACGCCGATGCCGATCCGTAAGTGCGACGGCTGGAGTCGGTCTCGCCACGTACGCCGATCTGACTGAACGTATAGTCTTTAGCAGAAATCATCGCTCCGGGGCGGATAAAGAAGGGGTCCTCGAGCCGCTCGAACTGCCGCTCGTAGAGCAGCACCAGGATGTCTCGCCGGTTGAATTCGGTGCGCGCCGCGAGCTCCATACCGGTCGACTGCTTCCCGCCGTCCTGACCTTCGATGTACTCGTACTCCCCGGAGAAATGGAATCGGCGAATCATCGGCAGCGAGGCGATCTCCACGATGGGCGTGTACTGCAGGAGGCCCGCGTACTTCCGCATGTCGCGGCGCTGCACGAAGCCGAGAACCGGATTGTAGTTTTTGCCGACGCTCGTAAACGCTCCCTGCATGCCGTACCGGTCATTTTGGAGGCGCAATTGGACGTGTCCTGCAGCGTCGTTAAAATCGGGATTCGAATCGCGCACGCCGGTGTACCACGCGCTGAACTGGCTCGAGCTCCAGAATCGATAGAGGGCGTCAACGCCGATGGCGCGATTATACGTGTCCCCCAGCTGATGATTCGTGACGATAGCCCCGATTGCACCGCGATCGAACACGTTCGTTCTCACCCGCGCGACGGTGTTGTTCGCCGAACGGCTGCCGAAGAGATTGCCCATACCGTCGCCCGTCTCGATGTTCAGCAACCCCACTGAGATCCGTCCGAGCTGTCCGGTCATGCGGCCGCCTGCGAGAATCTGATCCGATAGGCCGATCCGGCGCGAGAAAAAAGTCTGCGTAGACCGTGAATTCCCGTGCTCGAAGAGTCCCGAGCGTTCCAGGAAGAACTCCCGCTTCTCCGGGAAGAAGAGGTTGAAGCGGGTCAGGTTGAGCTGAACATTATCCGCTTCGACCTGTGCGAAATCCGTATTGACGGTCAGGTCGAGCGTTAAATTGGACGTGATGCCGTACTTCACGTCCACGCCGAGATCGCGGGAGACGTCGACATTCGATGCTTCGGATCCCAAATCGGGCCGGACTTCCTGCACGCCGGTAATCACGTATGGCTTGATCTCGATGTTCTTGCCGCGCCTGATGTTTTTCAAACCTTTCAGCGTGCCGTACTGGGAAGCCGCCGCGAGCGCGCCGAAGCTCCCGCCGTATTTGAGCCCGATTGCAGGCCACATCACCCGCTCATTCTTCCGGTTGATCATCCGCGAAACCATAAGGCCGAATTCGATTTCATCGCCTTTCGGAAAACGCAGCTGGCGGAACGGGATCGACACCTCCATAGACCACCCGTCCGCGTCGATCAGGGTCTCGCTGACGAAGACGGCGTCCCACGAAAAGCTGTCAATCGTGAGGCCCTCGTCGGTGATGGTGGCATCGTCCTGCGTGCCGAGTGCGTTCATCTCGAAGAGGTACGCATTGCGGTTGTCCTGATACGTGTCGAGGCCGATGTAGGCGTGGTCGTCGCGGTCGTTTCGCCCACCCCGTTCGAGGTTTTTGGCCCGAATAAGATGTGGTTCGCGGTCATAGAATTTGAAAGCGAAGTAGAGATGATCGCGATCATAGGCGATTCGCACTTCAGAGGGTTCTGTGGCTGAAGCGCCCTCATCCGGCCAGATCTGAATCAGATCCGTGATCGGCTCGATGTGCTTCCAGGTGTCGTCATCGAGCCTACCGTCTATGCGCGGCGCCTTTTTGACGAATACGGCCGTGACTTCCACCGATGTCGGCGGCGCGACGTCGGGCGAGGGCTCGGACAATTGGGCGAATACAGATGGCGCCGTTGCGCAGCAGGCGAAAACGGCAACGATCAGGCGTGCGGCAAAGCGCATGTTGTGAGGAACGGGTTGGCGTTCGCCGATATCTCAGGGAATCGGGATGCAGGCAGGCCGGCAAAGGCCGACCGGTTCGCAGTAAGCGGGCGTCTACGTCGCAGTACGCCCGAGGATTCGTTCCACAGGGATTTCTCTACGTGCGCAGCCCACTCCGTAACGACATCCGCGGATCGTGTCGCGTGGTTCGCTACGCCCACGAGGTTTGTCGCACGATCGCGCAAACCCCCGCGAAGGATACGCCGCGTGGAAGATTGCCGCAGCGGAGGATCGCAGCCGCGGAGGATCGCCGGCGCGGAGGATCGCCGGCGCGGAAGACTGCCGCAGCGGAGGATCGCAGCCGCGGAGGATCGCCGGCGCGGAAGATTGCTCGCGCGGAGGATCGCCAGAGCGGAAGATCGCTGCGGAAGTCAGTATCTTCCTGAGCCCGTAGGTTCGCGTGAGGATCCTCCTCACGGATGATGGCGGTTGGCTGGGCGATACTTCCCGCTGCCGTCCCGTCCAACTCCTTATCACCCTTGAAGCCCATCGCAGGAATGACAAGAGATTTGCTCAGCAGACCCGATTTCGCCGTCCTTTGTCTGGTGCCGCTGCTGGTCTTCGGTCTCGTGCCGCCAACCGTCTCCGCTCAGGCGGATGTCGCTTTTTACACCGACGATTTTCCGCCCGATGAATTTGCCGAGCGGCGCTCTCGCGTTTTTGACGCGATCGGTCCTAGGTCCGCTGCCGTCCTGCAGGGGGCGCCGAGTCCGGAGGGGTACGTCCGCTTTCGGCAGAACAATGAGTTTTATTATCTCACGGGGATCGAAGTCCCGCATGCGTATGTGCTCCTCGACGGGTCGACGCGTCGGGCGACGCTTTTTCTGCCGCACCGCCATGAAGGGAGAGAACGAAGCGAGGGACGGATGCTCAGCGCAGAGGATGCGTCGTTTCTGAGCGAGCACGCCGGATTCGACGCCGTCACCGGAACGGAGCGGCTAGCGGAGACGCTCGGCCGCCTCACCCGCAGCGTCGAAGCCGTGTACACGCCCATGAGTCCGGCCGAGGGATTGGCGGAAAGCCGGGACCTCGGCGTTCGAACCATTGCGGACATCGCGTCCGATCCGTGGGACGGGCGGCCGGCACGGGAGGGGCATTTCATTCACCTGCTAAGCCTCCGTTTTCCCCAGTTCGAGGTGGAGGATCTTTCGCCCATTCTCGATGAGATGCGACTCATCAAGAGCGCGAACGAACTGGCGCTCATCCGGAAAGCGACCGTACTCTCCGGACTCGCCCTCATGGAAGGCATGCGCTCGACCGAGCCCGGCATCTTCGAATATGAGATCGACGCGATGGCGAAATATGTCTATCACCGAAACGGAGCACAGGGGGATGCCTACTACTCCCTTGTCGCGGGCGGTCGCAATGCGTACCGGCCGCATTACCACGCAGGGCGCGACGTCCTGCAAGCCGGCGATCTCGTGCTGATGGATTACGCGCCCGACGTTCGCTACTACATGAGCGACGTTACGCGGGTGTGGCCGGTAGACGGAACGTTCTCCCCGGATCAGCGCGATCTATACACCTTTTATCTGGCCGCCTATCGGGCTATTCTCGATCATATCGGACCGGGTCACACGGCGTCCGAGATCATGCAGCGAGCGACGGCCGATATGGACGTTATTCTTGCGGGCTCCGCGTTCTCAAAGCCGGAATATCGCAGGGCCGCGGAGTCTTTCGTCGAGGGTTACCGGATCCGCGGCGGGCGCGATAATGCGTCCCTCGGGCACTGGGTCGGTATGGCCACGCACGACGTCGGCCGGCACGATGGGCCGCTGCGCCCCGGCATGGTATTCACGATTGAACCCGCGCTGCGCGTTCCCGAGGAGGAGATCTACATCCGCCTCGAGGACCTGATCATCATCAAGGAAGACGGCAAGGAGGTGGTTTCGGATTTCGTACCCATGGATATCGAGACGATTGAGCGCCTGATGCTCGAAGACGGAATGCTGCAGCGGTATTCGGCCGTAGAAGCTGACACGTGGACGTCCCGCAGATAGCGCGTCTCATCTAGGATGCTGAATCCCATTGAATGACGAATCCGATAGAACGCCGAATCCCGTTGAATGCCAAATACAAACGACGTCGCCGATATGAGAACCGGTAATCCCCATCGATCAGGTCCGGCCATCCTCGCTCGCGCGCTCGTCTTGATCCTTACCTGGACGGCGGCGATGGCGGCGGCCGGCATCTTCCCATCTCGTGCTCAGGCGCAGCCCGGAGGCGAATGGACCCTTGAAAATGCGCAGATTCGGGCGACGTTCGACGCGCGCGGACTTGTCGCGCTAACCCACCAGTCGCTCGAGGAGCCGTTCCGATTCACACGCGATGCATTCCTTATAACGATCGATGGCCGCTCGATTTCGAACGAGGGGCTCGGCGCACCCGAGGTTCAACGTTCCGACGAGCGACTGACCTACCGGCTCGAAACGCCCGAGTACGTGATCGATACCGTCTACGAGCTGAAGCCGGGCTGGCGGTTTGTCAGTAAGCAGCTCATCGTGCGTCCGAAGCACGAGAGGACCTTCCGGGTCGATGCCGTGGAGGTCCTCGACAGCGGCATCGAGAAATCCGTCGCCGAAGAGTTCGTCATCGAGAGCCGTCGTCCTGACCTCGGCCCTCGTGAATACGGCGCGTTCCTGCGATTCGGCGACGGCACAGGGATGCTCGCCGTGGTTCAGAATCCTTTTCTCGATTACCGGCGCGACGGCCGGCACTTCCGGGTCGAATATGAACCGAAGATGGAATGGAAGTCCGAATACGGAAGTTTTGAATCCGATCGTGGGCTCCTTGCAATATACGAGCTGACGGGAGAGCACCTAACCGCCGAGATGGTCGCGGAGTGGACGTGGACGAGGGACGTACGTGTGCAGAATGAAGCGTCGGGATCCGTCGGAGACCCGGATGAACGGAATCCTTCCCGGGCACTTCCCGGTGAGGCGGCCCAGGACTGGGCTGAGATCGACGCCTTTACGCGCGCGGTGGAGGCATTCATCCTTCCACACCCAGAGAAGCCACTGAATGTCCACGTGGGATGGACGGAGAACGATTACCAGATCGATGTGGCCACGGCCTCCGGCCGCGAGGAGTACAAGCGAATCATCGATCAGGCGGCCGATTTGGGCGTCGAGCACATCGTCTACGCTCCATACAATTCGCTATTGGGCAACCATCTGGAAACGGCCGACGACTGGTACTGGGAGAACCTTCTGTGGCTCGGACTCGGCACAAAGATCCGGAAGGGTGAGTGGGACCCGAAGACGGACGCCATTCCTGAGTCCATCCAGACGATGTTGGACTACGCCGACGCCAGGGGTGTTCATCTGGTGGCGTACATGTATCCCGTCATGCCTTTCGAAGGCAATCCGGAATGGATCGTCGAGGGCTCGCCCTATCACCGCAAAAAGCGAAACGCAAGTCTGGGCGTGCGCAGCTTTCAGGACTGGCTCATAGCGAACCTCTCGGCTTTTAAGGAGCGCACAGGCATCAGCGGATATGCGTTCGACTACACCTTTCTCTGGTACGAAAATACCAGCCGATACGAGCAGTGGTGGGGCTGGCGGAGGGTTATGGAAACCCTTCGCGAACGGTATCCCGACATCGTTATCGACGGACGGCAGCTTTACCACGAATACGGCCCCTGGAGCTGGCTCGCCGGTTCGTATCCTCATCCGACGGCGTGGGATGAGCAGCCGGAGAGCTTCGTACCGTTTCCCGACATGCACTTCGATCGGGTTTCGGGAAACCGGCAGCGCTACACCGCCTATCGGTATCGGATCCGCGACTACTGCCCGCCCGAACTGATGCCGGGCTTCCTATTCCATCAAAGCCCACGGTTGGATCACGAGGGTCGGCTCGTGCGCGAACCTTTCCGCATCCGCGATTGGGATTATATCGGATGGAAGTACTCCCTCTTTTCATCCATCGCCACGGCGGGACTCAACAACGTGATCGACATGATTCCGGCCCGCGATCCGGAGGAATACCATCACTTTGCCGAGGAAGACAAGCGATTCATTCGGTCTTGGCTGGACTGGACGGCGGAGCATCGGGAATACCTGCTGAACACGCGTCCCATCATCGGTCAGCCCGCGATAGGCCGCATCGATGGTACGTCGGCCATCGTGGGAGACCGCGGTTACCTCTTTCTCTTCAACCCGAACGGCCGATCGATGGACGCTACGTTCACGCTCGACGAGACCATCGGGTTGACCAAAGGCGGCGAGTTCGTCTTGCGAGAGGTTTTCCCGCTCGAGGATCGACACATTGGCAAGCCGGGTGCCGGCGTCTGGCACGCGGGCGACGTAGTTTCCATTCGGATGTCCGGCGCGCAGGCTGTCGTTCTCGAGGTCGGCCCGCCCGGTGCGGCTTCGGCGCAGGTGTTCAACGTGCCGGGCCGCGCGGAAGTCGATGCGGGCGCGGTTACCGTGACGGATGTGCGAGGTGAAGTGGGTAGCTCGGTTCAGATGCTCGTGCGGACGCCCGGCCGGCAGGTCGACCGCGTTCGCGTGAACGGCCGCGAGGTGACCTTTACGATAGAGGACGACGTCGTCGTGGTCCCGCTCCGATTCGCGGGTGAGCCGTTTTCACAGATGGAGCAAGTGGGCACCTACGATCCGGATTTTGAAGGCGGCGTCGTCAGCGGGACGTTTTCTATTCCCCAACGCGTCTTTGAGCAGCTAGAGGAGCGCAGGCGGGACTGGCCGATACCCTGGTCGGAGCCGAACTATGATACGCCCTGGCTCGTCCCGGAACGGCTGCCGATGTTTGTCCAGATTGCCGAGCCGTCGGACACGATGGACGTGCGCCTGCGCATCGACGGCGAACCGGTCGACTTGACGCCGGCGTACTCATCCATTCGCCGGCATGCGCGCTCGTTCGTTGGATTCTACGCCGACGTATCGTTGCTGGAACCGGAGAGGGACTACACCGTCGAGCTGACGCTGCCTGAACTCAAGCCCGGACAGTTCCAGGGACTGTTTTTTGAGAATGTCGTACCTGAATACACGGACGAGCTACGCATCGTGCCGGCCGGTGACGACAAGGTCGAATAGAGTCAGCCAGCCAGCCCGTTGTATGTCTGTTCTCACGCATCGTTTTACCTGGCTCTTGTTCGCCGGCGCGTTCATGCTGGGGTCGTGCGGTCCGAATGCGGGGACGCCGGAGGAGGATGCATCAGCGAGGCCGGACTACGTCACCGCAGCCGTATGCGCGACGTGCCACGAGCGGGAGACCGAAGCCTGGACCGGCTCCGACCATGACCTCGCGATGGCGCATGCCGCGCCGGAGACGGTGCTCGGCGATTTCGACAACATCACGTTTGTGCACAGGGGCGACGAGAGCCGGTTTTTTCGTGCGCAAGATCGCTACTTCGTCGAGACGGAGGGGCCTGACGGCGAGACGGAACGCTTCGAAGTGAAATACACCTTCGGGGTTCGCCCGCTGCAGCAATACCTCGTCGAGCTTCCGCGCGGCCGCATTCAGGCGCTCACCGTGGCCTGGGATACGGAGAAAGAGCAGTGGTTCTCGCTGCATCCCGATGAAGACGTGCCGCGCGACGACTGGCGTCACTGGACCGGCCGCGGGATGAACTGGAATTACATGTGCGCGGCCTGCCACTCGACCGGCCTGGAGAAAAACTTCGATCTGGCAGCCGACGCCTACGAGACTACGTGGAGCGACATCGACGTCAGCTGTGAGAGCTGCCACGGTCCGGGCGCAGCGCACGTCGCGTGGGCGCGCGGCTACGACGGCGATCAATCTCGTAATGCGGACGAGCGGCACGCAAACGGCCTCCTCGTGCAGCTGGATGCTAACCCACGGACGCTGATCGAAACCTGCGCCCCCTGCCACTCGCGTCGCCGCGTCCTTACGGACGATTTCCTGCCGGGCGACCATTTCCTCGATCACTACATGCCCGAGCTGATCGACGAGGACCTTTACTTTCCAGATGGACAGATCAAGGATGAAGTGTTCGTCTACGGCTCGTTCGTACAGAGCAGGATGTACCACGAAGGCGTGACGTGCGGGGACTGCCACGATCCGCATTCCACGCGCCCCAAGCTGGACGGCAACGATCTGTGCACGCAGTGCCACGCGGCAGAGACCTTCGACGTTCCTGATCATCTCAATCATCCGGAGAGCACGGCCGGCGCGGAGTGCGCAAACTGCCACATGCCCGAGCGCACGTATATGGTGGTGGATCCGCGCCGCGACCACAGCTTCAAAGTGCCCCGGCCGGACCTGACGCTCGAGATCGGCATCCCGAATGCCTGCAACACCTGCCACGAAGATCGTTCGCCCGGCTGGGCGAAAGAAACGGTCGAAGCCTGGTACGGCCCCGCGCGGTCGGACAGCGCGGCCTACGGCCGGATCATTGATGCCGGCCGTCGCGGAGAGCCTGCCGCTGAGGAAACGCTCATCTCGTTCGTCGCGAGTGCCGAGATGCCCGCCATTCTGCGCGCCACGTCGGTTACGCTGTTGGGAGCCTACAACACGCGGAAGGCGCTCGACGCGGTGAAGCAGGCCCTGAAGGACCGTGCGCCTCTCGTGCGGGCAGCTGCCGTGCGGGCCGTAGAGGAAGCTCCTGAACGGGAGCTCTACTCGGCCGTCACCCCCCTTCTGTCGGATACGGTGCGTGCAGTGCGCATCGAAGCCGCGCGCGTCCTCACGCACGTGCAGGGCCGCTTTCCACGATCGAGCGATGCGCCGGAGACGCAAGCCTTCCAAAGCGCTCTCGCCGAATATCGTGAGAGCCAGCGGGTCGTTGAGGACCAGCCGGAGGCCCATCTCAATCTTGCCATCATTCACGAGCAATTAGAAGAATGGGAACAGGCCGAGGACCGCTACCGGACGGCGATTCGTCTCGACTCCTCGTTCGTGCCGGCCCATCTGAACCTCGCCATGCTGCTGAACCGCCGGCGTGACGAGCTGCTCCAGAGCGGGCGCTCCGCTCAGGCGCGCGCGTTGTTCGAGGAGATCGAGCGCCTTCTGCAAACCGTCCTCGAGTATGCGCCCGGCATGGCCGAGGCGCACTACACGCTCGGGCTGCTCCTCGCTGAGGACGAGGCGCGTCTCCGCCAGGCGGCGGAGCATCTCAGCGAAGCGGCGCAGCGGAGCCCCGAGAACGCCCGAATCCAGTACAACACCGGTCTCGCTTTTCAGCATCTTGGTGCGCCGACTGAGGCCGAGCGGTTCCTGCTCGCAGCCCGTAGGCTAGAGCCCGAGAGCCCCGACTACATCAATGCCCTCACGATCTTCTACATACAGCAGGAGAAGTGGGACGCCGCGCTCGCCTATACCGATACGCTCATGGCTGCCGTGCCGCCGTCGCCGGAACTGCAGCGCCGGCGGGCCTGGATTCTCGATCAGAAAGTTTCCGGTGCGGGGTCGTGACGTGAAACGTTCCAGGACAACAATGCCTCCCCTCACAATTACATCCCGCATCCCCTAAGACGTGATGAGTAAAGTACAGTTAAAACCCGTGGCGGGGGGGTCGCCGCCGCAGACCATTGCCGAGCGGCTCGACAGCATCAACGAATTCGACCGTGAGCCGGTCTCCGAAGACAGCCTCCAGGGGCCCGGCAATTTCATAGGCTTGTATGCGCGGGCGAACACGTCGCCGGGACCGAGTTCATCATCGGACCTCTCTTCGTGGCCCACGGCGTCGCTGCGGGCGACCTTTTCCTCGGCCTTCTCGTCGGCAATCTGCTGGCGGTGCTAAGCTGGGCGTTCCTGTGCGCCCCGATCGCGACGCGGACCCGCCTGAACCTATACTGGCAGCTGCGCAAGATCGTCGGGCCGAATTTGCGCAGCGCCGGGATTCAAGCGTAGCCGTTCACCAGGTTGGAGGAGAGGCATGAAGATCCTGACACAAATCATCTCGGCCGTCGGCCTCGCTTTAACGGTCGCCCCGGCGTTCTTTGTTTTCAGCGGCCACATCACCTGGGACACCCACGCGACGCTCATGATTGTCGGCACGGCGCTCTGGTTCGCCACCGCACCTTTCTGGATGAAGACGAAGGATTCAGTCGTTTAGCCACGCGGGTATACGCACCTCCGAAGAGCCTCAGAGGTTGTACTATGGAGCAAAGCTTCCTCGCTTTCGACCTGGGCGCATCAAGCGGTCGAGCCGTCGTCGGAACGTTGGCGGACGATCGGCTTGTGCTTGACGAGATCCACCGTTTGATACGCCTATTCTGGAGCCGGACGGGAGTCTTTTCTGGAATGTCGATGCGTTGTGGCAAGAGGTAAAAGAGGGCGTCAGAAAGGCGCTTCTGGATTATCCCTCGTTTCGAAGCGTTTCCATCGACTCGTGGTCCCTCGACTACGTCCCACTCGGTCAGGGCGACGTCCTGCGCCATCCGTTCTGCTACCGCGACCGCCGAACGCGCGGCCGGCTCGACCAGGCATTTGAGCTGGTGCCGGCCGCCGAGATCTACGGCCGGACCGGCATCCAGATGATGGAGATCAACACGCTTCCACAGATGCTTGCCGAAGTGGATGAAGAACCGGAGCTCGTCCGGCAGACGGACCGTACGGCTGTTCATAGCGGAGTATCTTCTCTTCAGGCTGGGCGGTCGTGCGGTGGCGGAACGCACCATGGCCAGCACGACGCAACTGATGAGTATTCGCACCGGCAAATGGGACGACGAACTGATGCGGAGTCTCGGCATCCCAACGGGTCAGTGGCCGGAGATCGTGGACTCCGGCACGGTCATAGGAAAGGTTTCGCCGGTACTAAAAGGAGGTGTCGATATCGCCGTCGTGGCCGGATGTTCGCATGATACAGCCGCCGCAGTTGCCGGCATACCCGCCGAAGAGAAGAGTGGACGGTGGGCCTACATCTCCTGTGGCACGTGGTCGCTGCTGGGAGCGGAGCTTGACGAGCCGCTCTTGACGGAAGCCGCTCGAGCGGCAAACTTCACGAACGAGGCCGGCATCAACGGCACGATCAGATTCTTAAAGAATCTTACCGGACTGTGGGTGCTGCAGGAATGTGAGCGAGAGTGGCGCGAATCGGGCCTAGACTCTACCTACGCACAATTGATGGAGGAAGCAATTGCGGCTCCGTCCACGGGTGCCGTAGTGGACCTGGAAGCATCCACCTTCAGGCAGCGGGGGCAGATAATTCAAAAGCTGCAATCGCACTGCCGAAGGCACGACATACAACCTCCCGCGAGGCGTGGTGAGATCGTCCGCCTTATTCTGGAGAGCCTGGCAGTGGGATACCGGTCGGCGTTGCAGATCCTGGAAGATGTCTTGGGTGAGCGGATCGACGCCGTTCACATCGTTGGAGGAAGTTCGCAGAACGAAATGTTGTGCGGCTGGACCGCGGATGTATGTGGGCGGCCGGTTCACGCCGGGCCCGCGGAGGCGGCGGTCATGGGCAACCTGCTCGTGCAGGCGCGAACGTTAGGCCACCTTCCTCCTGTATCGATGATTCGTGACGTCGTACGGAGGAGTGTTCGTGTGACAACGTATGATCCTTCGGCCACTGCGCGCGCTCATTGACGGCAGACCAGCCCGTTATCCAATGTTCAAATACTGAGCCAACAGAAAGCACCCAATCCTTGCCATGAGCAGCCATATGCGAAGCGCAGCTTCCGCGGGAGATCAGGATCTTAGATACGTTCATAATCGATGGGACGACGACGTTGCTGAAAACCACGATCCCGTTGGGCGTCTGATCTACCGATCCAACATGCTCGGAGCCGACTGGCGCATCACGAACACGGGTGGTGGAAATACGTCGTCCAAGATTAGAGAGCGCGATCCGATGACGGGCCACGTCGTGGACGTGCTCTGGGTAAAAGGATCGGGCGGGGACCTGCGCACGGCTGAACGAGCCAATTTCGCCTCGCTCTATCAGTCAAAGTTGATGGACTTGCAACGTATCTATGACGCGTTCGCATCGAAAGGCCCGAAAACGGAGGCTGAAGATGCCATGGTGGAAATGTATCCATACTGCACATTCGATCTCAATCCGCGCGCCCCCTCGATCGATACGCCGCTGCATGCCTTTATTCCCTTTAAGCATGTCGATCACATGCACCCGGTGGCTTGTATCGCCATCGCGACCTCGGAAGACGGCCCGCGACTAACGAGGGACGTTTGCGGGGACGAAGTGGTTTGGGTGGATTGGCAGCGCCCGGGCTTTGAGCTCGGCCTAACCCTCCAGGAGGTATGTCGCGAAAATCCGAACGCCCGCGGCATCATGCTCGGCGGTCACGGCCTCATTAACTGGGCGGATGACGATAAAGGGTGCTACCTCCTGACGCTTCGCCTGATCGACAAAGCCGCGGCGTATCTCGCGCAGAACGACCGCAGCGCGGATACGTTCGGCGGCCCTAACCTTCCTGGGCTCTCGGAACGGGCGGGACGCGGTTCGGCCGCTTCCCGGGACCGGGCGAGCCCCGGGACGTTTTTGAGAAGATGGAGGATATCGCGGTCGTCCATCAGCTCACCGGCGCGACAGAGCGGGTGTCGCTCCACGTGCCGTGGGATGAGCCTGATGATCCGGTCGCACTGCGCCGGCATGCCTCGAGCCTCGGCCTCGGTTTCGATGCCGTTAACTCCAACACCTTTCAGGATCAGCAAGGACTGCCCCACAGCTATTAGTTCGGCTCGCTCGGCCACACCGACCCGGTCGTCCGCCGGCAGGCGATAGAGCACAACCTGCACGTGATCGAGGTCGGCGAGTCACTCGGTTCGAAGGCGCTGACCGTCTGGCTCGCCGACGGCAGCAACTATCCCGGTGCCATCCACCTGCGCAAGAGCTTTGATCGTGTGTTGGAGAGCCTGCGGGACGTGTATGACGGAATGCCGAAGGATTGGCGGCTCTTCACCGAACACAAGCCGTACGAGCCGGCTTTTTACGCTAGCGTGGTGCAAGACTGGGGATCGTCCCTGCTCCTTGCGCAGGCCCTCGGAGAACGTGCTGCGTGCCTGGTCGACCTTGGTCACCATTTACCCAATACGAACGTCGAGCTCGTCGTGGCGCGCCTAATTGCGGTGGGCAGGCTCGGGGGCTTCCACTTCAATGACAGCAAGTATGGCGACGACGATCTAACCGCAGGATCGATCAAGCCTTTCCAGCTCTTTCTCGTGTTCAACGAACTCGTCGATGCCGCGTCGGAGGAGATAGAGGAATTTCAGCCGGACTACATGATCGACCAGAGCCACAACGTGAAGGATCCGATCGAAGCGCTCCTGCAGACGGTTGAGAACCTGCAGCAAGCCTATGCGAAGGCGCTGCTCGTCGACCGCGCGGCGCTTGCCCAGTATCAGCAGACCAACGACGTACTCATGCCCGAACGCACCCTCAAGACGGCCTATGAGACCGACACCGGCGCTCTCGTCGCTGCGGCACGCCGGCGCCGGGGCGGTGCACTGGATCCAGTGGCGGCCTTTCGGGCCTCCGGATACCGCCAATCCGTAAGCGAAAGGCGCTCCGCCACCCACTATGCACCTCCGCAGAGCCTGTAGTGGCCCGGCCGTCCGCCGCGGGCTGCGCGGCCGAGCCTCCTTGGGCACTGTGCGGCGAGGCTCTTTGCCACGGGCCGCGCGGCCCGTCCGCGCGACGGGCGCGGCCAGGCCTATTCCATTTCTGCGTATATTCATGCATGTTAAGCATGTCTCCTTCTTCTGAATCTTTCATGCGGTGCGCCAATGTCGTTGGTGGGGCGGACCATCTCGCATTACCGAGTGCTTGAAGAGCTGGGCGGCGGAGGAATGGGCGTCGTCTACAAAGCCGAAGACGCCCGCCTGAAGAGGCCTGTCGCGCTCAAACTGCTTCCGTCGGAGCTCATGAGCAGCTCGGAAGCGCGCGAGCGTCTCATCCGCGAAGCGCAGGCGGCCTCGAGTCTCGACCATCCAAACATCTGCACGATTTACGAGATCGGCGAGACCGACGACGGACAGATGTTCATTGCGATGGCGTACTACCCCGGCGAGACACTCAAGAAGCGCCTCGCCCACGGTCCGCTCCCGATCGAGGAAGCCGTACGCGTGGCCATCCACGTCGCGAAAGGGCTAGAGCGTGCACACGCTGCGGGCATCACGCACCGGGACGTCAAGCCGGCGAACGTCATGATTACGGAGCGGGATGAGGTAAAGCTTCTCGACTTCGGCATTGCGCGCATCGCCTCGGATGTTTCTATAACGCGCGAAGGCACGACGCTGGGAACACTCTTCTACATGTCGCCGGAGCAGATGCGGGGAGAGGCGGTAGATCCGCGGACCGACGTCTGGTCCCTGGGCGTTCTCTTGTATGAGCTCCTGGCGGGTCGTCGCCCGTTCGATATGCCGTACGAGCAGGCCGTGATGTATGCCGTCCTGCACCACGATCCGCCCCTGCTAAACGCTGATCGTCCCGACGTGCCGGCGGATCTCGCGGCGGTGGTCGATGAGATGCTGGTGAAAGATCGCGATAATCGCGTCGGGAGCGCGGCCGACGTGGTCGCGAAGCTGGAGGCCTTTAGTCAGCCTGCCGACCGGGCGGCGCCGCGCCGGCCCGCGGGCGTGACCTTCGAAAATAGGCCAGTTCTGGGGCGCAGACTCCGCATCGTCCTCTACGGCCTGCTTCTGATCCCGATCGCCGCCTTGATTTTTCTGATCTGGATGGTCCCGAAGACATCGGAGACCTCCTCCGATCTCGTGGCCGTATTTCCGTTTACGCTCCACGGGAGCCAGTCCGTGGCTTACCTGGCCGACGGGATGTCGAGTTTGCTTAGCACAAAGCTGGATGGGGCGGGAGACCTGCGGGCCGTCGACTCGAACGCTCTTTTGAGCGCGGTTGCGAGCAAGCAGGGGCCGCTTCAACCCGAAACGGCCCGCTCCATTGCGGCCCAGTTTGGGGCCGGGCTCTTCATCATGGGCGATCTTTTCGAAATCGGCGGCCGAATTCGGCTTCAGGCGGCCCTATATCGGAGTGATGAATCTCAGATAGCTGCCGAAACGACGGCAGAAGGCGTCGACGACGCCATCTTCGACCTTGTCGACACCCTCGCCGTAGATTTGCTCGGGGCCGTCGGCGGAGCGGGAGCTCGCATGGCGCACATCGCGGCCGTTACGACGTCGTCTCTGCCGGCGCTGCGTGCCTACCTCGAGGGCGAAAGTGCCATGCGTGCCGGCAACTTCGAGGCCGCCGTCGACGCGTTTCAACACGCCGTAGCGATCGACACGGCCTTCGCCCTAGGCTACTACCGCCTGAGCACGGCGGCGGAATGGCTGGCTCGGGCCGATCTCGCCCAGGACGCAGCCGATCGCGCCTATGAGCATGCCGGTCGCCTGACACCGCGCGATGAGCGTCTCCTTCAAGCGTTCGTGGCCTACCGACAGGGCCGCTGGGACGAGGCCGAGCGGCGCTATCGCTCTCTGCTCGGTTCGTATCCGGACGACGCCGAGGTCCTCTATCAGCTCGGCGAAGTCGTGTTCCATTACGGTCCCATGCACGGCGGTTCGCTCGGCGATGCGCGCGCATATTTCGAGCGCATCACGCACATCCCGCCATACGATACGCATGCACTTGTGCATCTCGCCCGTATCGCGGCCTTCGAGCGGGATATACCCGAGCTCGTGCGCGTGACGAGTCGCTACATGGCCCTGACGCCGAAAGCCGACCGTGCGCTCGCCATGCGCGCCCTTCGTGCGTTCGGCGGCAGTGACGAATCGGAGCGGCAGGCCGTCCTTGAAGATGCGCGTACCACCCCGGACAACGGGCTGATCTTCGCGGTATGGGACGTCGGGCTGTACCTGCGCGATTTCGATGCGGCCGAACAGCTCTTGCGCGTTATGGCCCAACCGTCACACGCTCCGGAGGTGCGAATGACGGCGATGGGGCTGCTTGCGCATCTCGAGATGGGCCGCGGCCGGCGAACACGAGCTATGCAATGGTTGGAGCACCTCGAGACCCTCGATCCGGTCCCGGCCGTCGAATTTCGAGCGCAGTTTGCCATGCTCCCACTGTTCGATCTCGCTGCGACGCAGCACGATCGCCAGGCGCTCGAAGAGCACGTCGTGGCCCTCGAGAGCCTCGATGTCGCGGCGGCCAGGACGTTCGACCATCCGAGCGTGATGTTCAGCGCGCACGAAAGCCTTCATCCGATCATCCGAGGGTACCTGCTGGGAATGTTGAATGCGAGGATGGGGCGTGTCGAGGCCGCGCGCGGCTACGAAGCGCAGCTACGCGGCCTTCCTCCGGAACCGGAGACCGGCTCGCTCACCACAGATCTCGCCGAAGGCATCCGTGCTCAACTCAGCCTCAGTGTCGGCGATCTTGAGGCGACGCTCGCGACGCTGGAACGAATTTCGATCAACGTATGGTATGCGCGCGCCCTTGCCTCGTCCATTTACGCGGTCAGCTACGAGCGCTTCCTGAAAGCGGAGTTGCTTTTCGCGCTCAAGCGGTACGACGCGGCGCTGCCGCTCTTTAAAAATATCCCGAGCGTGACGCCGTACGAAATGCTCTACGTGCCGATCACGCACCTTCGCATGGCGCAGACCTACGACGACGCCGGCGATGTCGAGCAGGCCGTCCGCCACTACGAGCGGTTCATCGCGTTCTGGGAAGGCTGCGACGACGACCTGTCGCACCTGCTCGAGCAGGCCCGAACTCGGCTCGCGGCCCTCGATGAACGTTCAACGTAACTACGATTCAAACGGCGTCGTGGTACCCTCAATGCCGTCCGCACGAGCACACGTCTATACCGGCTTATCGATGCTGGACGAGGGCGCACGATTGGA
Organism: uncultured Rhodothermales bacterium; assembly: GCA_964487555.1. Taxonomy (GTDB): domain Bacteria; phylum Bacteroidota; class Rhodothermia; order Rhodothermales; family VXPQ01; genus CAZART01. Next base: position 39,570 of record CAZART010000003.1, on the reverse strand, counting down.
GCGAGCATGATCGCGTCCGAGGTGTCTGAAGGGTCACATGGGCGAATCGCCCGATCGTCAACACGTCCAGAGGCCGTCACGTCCATGCGTCTTTCGCAGTGTCCCAGGCAAGCATCTTCTTCTCGAACCAGGAGTCGACGCCGCCGTTGACGGCCACGACACCGTAGAGACCGAGATCTGCGTCGCAGTGCAGCGGGGCGTCGCCCCGAATCGCCGCCTGAAGGTTCTGGTGGTGGAGAAACACGTCCTCGGCGCCCGTCTTGACGTGCTGTTCGACGATCTCGCCACTTGCTTCATCGATAATGTCCCATCCTTCTCGCGTAAAAACCAGCGTCGCACGGTGGCCGCGGATCAGGTGATCGATTCCGCGCCCATTCCCCATCGTTCCGAGAACGTGTACCGTCATTCCCGGCGTAATGCCCTCGACGGCGGGATATTCAAGCAGCATCTCCATGTTATCGGGTAGCTCGCGTCCGTCATCCCACAGATAAATTCCGCCCATCCCGACCACGCGCTCCGGGACGCCCAGTCCGCAGGCCTTGAGAATCCGCGTGAGTCGATGAACAAATAGATCGGTGGCGATGCCGCCGGAATAATCCCGGTAGTTGCGCCATTCAAAGAAGCGCCGCGCATCCCATGGCCGCTTCGGAGCGGGCCCGAGCCACGTTTCCCAGTCGAGATCCGGTGGTTTAGGCAGATTCGGATCCACACCGCTTCTCCATGGGCCTATGTCGGCGTAATTCCGAACGTAATCCGTCTGTGCCTCGATCACGGGGCCGATTTTACCCGCCTTAATGGCGGCGTGGGCACTCTCGTATGTGTCGTCGCTCATGCCCTGCACTCCTACCTGGAGCTTGCGCCCGCTTGTACCGACTTTCTCGCGGACGGCGAACGCCTCGCTCACGGTGTGCGTCATGGGCTTTTCGACATACACATGCAATCCGGCATCCAGCGCATCGAGCGTGTTCTGGCTGTGCCAATGTCCCGGAGTGGCGATGAGAACGTAATCGACGTCGCTGCTATCGAGCAGTTGCCGATAGTCGGCCGTACGTTCCGGTCTTCCGCCCACCCTCCAGATGCGATCCTGGAAGTGGCGCGCTCTGGACTCGAATACGTCACTCACGGCGACGACCTCGACGGCGTCCGGCATTCGCAGCAGGGCATTGAGATGGGAGCCGGCCATGCCCCCACATCCGACGATACCTACATTGAAGCGTTCGTTGGCGCCAAGAATGCGACTGTAGCTCCTGGCCGACGCAAACCCATGCGCCGTCGTGAGAATGGGGAGTCCGGCCGCTGCCAGGCCCGCTCGTTTTAGAAAGGATCGCCGTGTTGCCGTGTGCGTGCGCTTCATCATGCTCCGTGTTGTGAGTGATGGATATTGTGCGGTTGGTTCGGCCACGGGATGAGGTGGCCGTTACAAAATACTAATGAAAGGTTCCGACACGATTCTTTATTTGGAATCCGAAAATCGCCTGTATACAAAGCTCCTGGAACCACGGCCTCATGAGATTCATCATCGTCGGCACCGGCAATATCGCACGAACGTACCTCACGGCCATCGGCACGCTCGCGGATTCAGAGGTGGTCGGCTTCGTCTCCAGAGGCGATCGTCTGCCCGACTACGTGGGGAAGGGCGGGCGGCCCGAGATCGCCCCGGCACTAGAGGACATCGAAGCCGAATTTGATGCCGTCATTCTCGCTACGCCGCCGGGCCTGCATCACGAAGGTGCGACGGCCGCGGCGCAGCTCGGCAAGCACGTCCTGACGGAGAAGCCCCTAGACGTCTCGATGGAGCATATGGATGCGATGATCGAGGCGTGCCGGACGAACGGCGTGAAGCTCGGCGTGTCCTATCAGCGGCGGATGAGTCCGGACAATCAGTCCATGAAGCAACTGCTCGAGCGCGGTGCACTGGGAAGGGTGTACGCAGCGGATCTGAGCGTGAAGTTCTGGCGGGAGCAGGCCTATTACGACAGCTCACCCTACCGCGGCACGTATGCGATCGATGGTGGAGGGCCGTTCGTGCAGCAGGCGTCTCACAACATCGATATCTACACGTGGTTCTTCGGAATGCCGCAGACGGTGGCGAGCATGCTCGGAACGTTCGCGCACGAGATCGAAGTGGAGGACCATGGTGCATGTCTGCTCAGGCATTCGAGCGGCATGATCGGGACGATCGTCGCCTCGACCGCCGCACGTCCGGGGTTTCCGGCGCGGCTCGAGATCCATGGGGACCGAGGAACGGTGGTGATGGAGAATGACGTCATCACGACCTGGGCCGTGGAAGGCATAGAGAATCCATCCAGGACGCCCGAAGGCGCGATCCATAGCGGGGCTTCCGTTGCAGTTACGGATACCGCCGGGCACGAAGCCATCCTCGAAGACTTCGTCGAGGCCGTCCGAGACGATCGCGAGCCGGCCGTCAGTGGCGCCTCGGCCCGCCTGGCGACGGAGCTAATTTTGCGGATTTACGCGGCCGGCGCGGAGTAAATTTCAAAAGACCATGCAGATTGTCATTGCAGGAGGACACGGGAAGGTTGCCATGCTGCTTCATCCGATGCTCATCGAGCGGGGGCATCAGGTGCGCGGACTTATTCGCCGTCCGGATCAGGCCGACGACGTGCGGCGCACGGGAGCGGAGCCTGTCGTGTGTGATCTCGAGGCCGAAGATGACGTCTCGGAGGCTGTCGGCACGGCGGATGCGGTCCTTTTTGCAGCCGGTGCGGGGCCCGGCAGCGGCGCTGCTCGGAAATGGACGGTCGATCGCGACGGTGCCATCAAATTGATGGACGCGGCGAAGCGGAACGGCATCCGGCGCTACGTGATGATTTCGGCCATGAATGCGGAACAGCCCCGCGGCGGCGAGGTGTTTCAGATTTACCTCCGGGCCAAGGCCGAAGCCGATGAGGCTCTCCGCGAGAGCGGCCTCGACTATACGATCGTTCGTCCCGGACGGCTCACGGACGAGGCCGGAACGGGCCGCGTAGCGATGGCGCCGGAGCTACCCCAGGGGGAGATTCCGCGACCGGACGTGGCGGCGGTTCTAGTGCGTGTGCTCGAGAATCCGGGCACGGCCCGTCGGCAATTCGACGTCACGGCGGGCGAGCTCCCGATTCCACAGGCAATCGACGAGGCGCTGCGTGCGTTTTGACTCATATGCGCCGCCGAATCTCATCCTCGTAGTCGGGGAAGTAGCGTGTGATGGTGGACAGCTTGAACGAGGGAAGGATGCTCGTATTCGGCTCGCGCTCGAGCAAAAATTCGAACGACCGTTCCACCAGCGTCTCCATGGATACCTCTCCGCCGGTTAGTTCCTCCCAGTACGAGCGGTCGACGCTTACCTCGTGTGTGGTCTCTACGTGATCCGTAACCGTAACGCTAAACGCGCCATCCTCGATTTTCTTGACATCGATCATGTTGTTTGCCCTCTTAGATTCAGCCGGTCTACAACTTCGAAGACGGATGACACGGCTCCGGTTCCGGCCCGGACGGCTTGCGGATGGTCGCCCCGCTCCGTTCCTTCAACGAGATGGCATTCCTACAGGAACTTCTGCCGATTGCACGGACCAGGCAGCATCAGCACGGACCAGGCAGCATCAGCACGGACTACGCACCGTCAGCACGGACCAGGCACGATCAGAATGAAGATCATCTTCGTCAAGACGAAATGGGAAATGTGGCGAGAGCCACTCGAGCCGTTTCTCGAACGCGCCCTCGAAGACGGGTTCCGAGCCACCGAAATCTTTCTACAGACCGAAACGCAGCCTGCGAATGAGATCGCGTCGCAGCATCGCGAGCGGGGGTTGGATCTCGTCGGGCAGATCCTCACGCAGGGCGACACGCCCGACGAACACATCCGGAGTCTAGAAGAGCAGTTCGCCTTCGCCGTCGACTGCGCACCGATCCGGATCAACCATCATGCGGGAAGGGATGTATTTTCGTTCAAGGACAACGCGCGGATCTTCGGACGAATGATCGCACTCGGCCGTGAGTCCGGGATTCCGGTGACGGCCGAGACGCACCGGGGACGTCCGACGTTCGCGGCGACCGAGACCCGTCGCTATCTTGAGGAGATCCCGGCCCTCCGCCTGACGGCGGATTTCTCCCACTGGATGGTCGTGCACGAATCCAATCTGGAAGATCAGGAAGATACGCTCGAGCTCTCGATCCGGAGAAGCGATCACATCCACGCACGTGTCGGCTACGAGGAAGGCCCGCAGATACCGGATCCGCGTGCACCGGAGTGGAAGGGGCACGTTGATCGTCACCTCTCGCTATGGCGGCGCATCGTCGAGAGGCATCGCAAGGCCGGCAGCGAGGTGCTCACGATCGCGCCCGAGTTTGGTCCGCCGAACTACATGCACACACAGCCATTCACGAACGAGCCCGTACGAGATGCGTGGGAGCTCAACGTGTACATGCGGGATATGCTGGCAGACGAACTGAGTTAGCGTGAGCCTCCGATGGAGTCTCTCTGCGATAGATTCGGCCTGCGATAGATTCGGCCTGCGATAGATTCGGCCTGCGATGGACTCGGCCCGCGATGGACTCGGCCTGCGATGGAGTCGGTCTGCGGTAAAGTCAGCCTGAGATAGAGCCGGGCCACCCGGCCATTCTGACGCTCGATCGCGACGATGTCGTTTTCTTTTTATCTTTAAAGAAAGTCTCGCGGATGATTCCGTGATTACGCGCGCGCCAAATTAGCCTCCTAGCGCGCGCACCCCAATTTCCCACCACAGGATCCGGATTTTCGATGATCGAAGTTCGCGGTCTCACGAAGACGTACGGCGCTGAAAAGGCCGTCGACGACATTTCTTTCGAGGTCCGCCCCGGCGAGGTGCTCGGATTTCTCGGCCCGAACGGTGCGGGGAAGACGACCACGATGAAGGTGGTCACGTGCTATCTCCCGCCGACGAGCGGCACCGTCTACGTGGACGGCCACGACGTCCGTGGAGACACGCTCGCGATTCGGAAGCTCATCGGCTATCTGCCTGAACATACGCCGCTCTACCACGACATGGTCACGTACGACTATCTCATGTTCGTGGCGGCGATGCGTGACGTGCCGCGCGAGAGACGCATGCGGCGCCTCAGGGAGATGGCGGACGTCTGCGGCATCAGGGACGTACTCGGCAAAAAAATTGAGGCCCTCTCGAAGGGCTACCGCCAACGCGTCGGCCTCGCGCAGGCGTTGATTCACGATCCGCCCATCCTCATCCTCGACGAGCCGACAACCGGGCTCGATCCGAATCAGATCGTCGAGATTCGCGAACTCATCAAGGCCATCGGCCGCCGGAAGACGGTCATCCTTTCGACCCACATCCTACCGGAAGTTCAGGCGTCGTGCGACCGGGTTCTGATCATCCACAAAGGGCGCCTCGTGGCGGACGGCACCCCGAGGGATCTGCAAGAAAGCTTCTCGGGCGGACAACGGATCCTGATCGGCGTGCAGCATGCGAACGGGGAGGCACGGCCGGTGCACGCCGCGATCGAGGCATGGGGCCGTGCGCGCATCGTCGACAGCACGTACGAAGAGGACGGGTCGGTTTATACCCTCGTGAGTGAAGAGGCGGACGATCTTCGTCCGGCACTGTTTCGGCTCGCCGTCGACAACGGCTGGACGCTTACCGAGCTCCACAGAGAGCAAGTGAACCTTGAAGACGTTTTCCGACAGCTTACCTCCTCGTCGTCTGCGGAATCCATGCCGACGGCACAGGCGGTCTGGCCGGCTGCGAACGCCTAGCTCATCACGCATTGACGACCATGCACGCAACGTGGACACTGGCGAAACGGGAGCTTCGGGCCTACTTTGACAGCCCGATCGCGTACGTCGTATTGACGGTTTTTCTGCTCATCACGGGCTGGTTCTTCAGCACGAGCCTTTTTCTGGAAAACGTGGCATCGCTGCGCACCGTGTTCGACGTCGTGCCGTTCATCTTCCTCTTCTTCATCCCCGCGCTCACGATGTCGACGTTCGCCGAGGAACGGCGGTCGGGCACGCTGGAGCTGCTCCTCACGATGCCCGTTCGCGACCGCGAGGTCATCGCCGGCAAGCTCATCGCCGTAAGCCTGATCCTGCTCTCGGCGATCGCGCTTACGGTGTTCTATGCAATAACCATTGCGGTTATGGGCGATCTCGACTTCGGAGCGACGGTGGGAGGGTACGTCGGCATTTTCCTCTATGGTGTGACGGCCGGTGCGATCGGGATCTTTGCCTCGAGCCTCACCCGCAATCAGATTGTCGCCTTCATTCTGGGTTTCGCCATCATCTTCGTCCTGTTCCTGTTCGACAAAGTGACGCAGGTCGTCCCCGGCGGGCTAGGGCGCGTGCTTCAGTACCTCGGCATCGAGTACCACTACCGGAATTTGATGCGCGGCGTCATCGATTCGCGGGACGTCCTCTACTACATCTCGATGAGCCTTTTCGCGGCGATCTGTACGGCCTACACGCTGGCAAGGAGGCCGGAGTGAGCGATGAAACGAGACTGGAGCACCAGAGCGGGCCTCATGATAATCGGGTTGATCCTCGTCGTGATCAACCTGATCGGCCTCAACCTCTTCTTTCGCGTGGACCTGACGGACGACAACGTGTATTCGCTGTCGGATGCATCTATCGAGATCGTGCGGGGCCTCGAAGATCCGGTCACGATCACGGCGTATTTCACCGAAGATCTGCCGGCGCCGTACAGCGCTAACCGTCGATTTTTGAAGGATAAGCTCGATGATTACCGGGCGTACGGCGGCGACGCCATCCAGTATCGCTTCGTGGATCCCGGATCCGACGAAGCGCTGCGGCAGGAGACCGTCCGCCTGAACGTTGCGCCGGTGCAGATCCAGGTTGTCGAGGAGGACAACGTGCAGCTGAAGAATGCCTATATGGGGCTCGCCATAGAATATGGCGGCGAGAGCGAGTCGATTCCGGTGATCGAGGATCTGTCGACCCTCGAATATGACGTCACGAGCGCGATTCGGCGGCTGACGCGTGACGAGCTGCCCACGGTCGGATTCTTGAGTGGCCACGGCGAGCCGAACATCTTCCAGGATCTGCAAATCTTCACCGGGGAGCTGCGCAGGAATTACGAGGTCAGCCCCGTTACGGTGGAGGATTCCACGTTAAGCCTCGAGCCCGACGTGCTGATGGTGATTGCTCCCTCCGACACGCTCAGCGACGGCGCTCTCCGCGCGCTGGACGATTACGTGATGAGCGGCGGCCGTGTGGCCTTCCTGCTGAATCGCGTCGACGCTAATCTGCAGACGGGCCAGGCGCGCGAAATGTACGTCGGCCTGGAGCCCCTCCTCGAGGCCTACGGTGCCGGTCTGAACGCCGACCTCGTGATGGATGAACAAAGCTCCACGGTGACGGTGCAGCGCCGGGAGGGTTTCTTCAATCTGGCTCAGCAGATTCGCTATGCGTTCCTGCCTGTTGCGAGTCGCTTCCATCCGGACCATATCATGGTAAGCCGGCTTCGCCAGATGTTGTTCTACTTCGTGAGCACCGTCGACACGTCCGTTGCCGTTCCGGACGGCGTCGTATACGAGCCGCTGGTCTTGTCCTCGCCGCGGAGCGACACGCAGCGGGACTTCTTTATGATTCAGCCCATCGAGCAGCAGGCGCGTCTCTCGGGCGGACCGTTCGTCCTCGCTGCGGCCTACCGGGGGACGTTCCCCAGTGCATACGCCCCGGGAAGAACGAGCACGCCGACGCGCATGGTTCTCGTCGGTGACGGCGACCTCCTGAACGAGTCGATTCTCGGGGAGGTGCCCGGCAACATCGAATTCGGTCTGAACGCCGTGGACTGGTTGGCGCAGGACGACGCGCTGCTCACCATTCGCGCGAAGGATGTAGAGCCGCGGCAGCTGCCCGACGTATCGGAAAGCACGCGCCCGTGGATCAAGTACGGCAATCTGCTCGGGCCCGTCCTCCTCGTGCTCTTGATCGGGCTCTCACGGTGGCGACGCAGGAAGCGCCGCGAGGTCGTCCTCGTGTAGGCCTGTCCGATTTCGCGGAAACGAATGCCATGAAACAGCGACAGCTCATCTGGCTCGGCGGAGCCCTCGTGCTCCTCCTCGTCATCGCCTACTTTACCGGCGTGTTCGACGGAGAATTTTCGACGTTGGACGTACCGCACGTCGAGATCCCGACGGAGGCGGTGACGTCTATTGAAGCGTCCGGCGCCGACCTCGACGTCGCGATTGAAAAGCGGAACGGGACCTGGTTCCTCACGCGTCCCCTCGACGCCGCCGCGGATTCATCTACCGTCGCTCAAGTTCTTGATGATCTCTCGGCGCTGGAGTTTCGGAATGTCGTGTCGACCCATCCTGAACGCCATGGCCGCTACGGCGTGGATTCGGCGGCGACGGAGCTCACCGTGGCCTGGGAGGGCGGCAGCCGCGTGATTGTGATCGGGAATCCGAACGCCGGATCGAACTACGTGCGGCTCGGCGGCGACGCGGCCGTGTACCGGTCCGGCCAAAGGCTGCGCGTGCCCGATTCGGTCGACGACTGGAGAGACAAGACGATCATCGACCTTTCGCCGGATCAGATCACGAAGGTGTCGATCGTAGGACCGGATCGGTCCGTAGAGCTGGAGCGGCGAACGGACCTATGGACGTTGACGAATGCCGGTGAGCCGATGCAGGCTGACTCCGCCGCAATGCAGCGGTACCTGGACCGTTTTCATCCGATGCTCGCCGACGGGTTCGTCGACCAGGCGCCGATGCCGAGCGATTCGTCGACCACTATTCGGTTTGGGTTGAGCTCAGGAGCCGAGCGGCGTCTCGAGCTTACGCCGGCGGAGGACGACTACGCGGTCCTGGTCGACGGCGGGGAGACGGTCTTCAGGCTGCGCTCCTTCCGGTTGTCGCAGATCGCTCCGGAGGCGTCCTCTTTCGAAAGCAGGTAAACCCGATGCCTTCCCGGCAAGCTCTCGATTACGCAACGGCCGTGTGATCGTGACAGGATTACGCGGTTATACCGTGGGACATCGCCGAATTCAGCGGCCGGCCGGCTATATCTGCTCAGCTCACGGTTGACGCCGTCACGACGTGCAGCCAGGAGCTGTCTTCCTCGTAATCGTCCACGACGTCGGCGGTGTGGGCGTCGCGGTATGTGCTGAGAAGTCCGGCGACGTCTTGATGGAGGACCTTGATGGCGCCATCTACGAGATCCTGGCGGAAACCGCGGTCGCCGAGCTCGAGCACGAACTGCATCGAGATGATGCGGCCGAGAGCGCGGCCGAGCTCGACGAGCTTGCGCTGGGGAAGCGAGAAATCAATTTCAAAGCTCAGGATGTCCTTGAAATAGTCGGAGGCGCGCCCGGTGAGCTCGAAGGTCGATAGGAAGTTTAGCAGATTGGTCTCTTTGGTGCGCCGCATCTGTTTCAGGACGGCTTCCGTGATCTGCTGATAGAGGATGTCGTTGGAGCCTTCGAAAATCTGGAAGGGACGGCTATCTACGATCGCGCGGCCTGCGATATTATCGAGGCGGTACCCTTTCGCGCCGAAGAGTTGCAGGAGCGACTGTGAGGCGTCCTGCATCAGGTCGGTGACGACGGTTTTGATGGCGTTGGCCTCGAGGCCCCGTCGGGACAGGTCGTTCTCGACGTGCGCGTTGTCACTGCTGTAGGCGCACATGGCCGAGCACGTCGTGAAGGCGGCCTGCAGACGGGCCAGCCGCTGCTGCACCTGATCGTAGGTGAACAGGCTCGCGCCGCCGACGAACCGCTGCTTGCAGTGCGCGAGCGCCTCGTCGAGGATGCGTTGCAGGAAGCCCATTCCCATGCCGGGGAACTGCATCCGGCTGCGGTGCAGGAGGTCGAGCATCATCATGATGCCGTTCCGCTTCGGCTCGAGGCGCTGCTCTTTCGGGACTTTCACGTCGATCCGGTTGCGCCCGTACGGAATCATGTAGAGGCCGAGGTTTTCGAAGACCTCCTCGATCTCGATGTGCTGTCCCGGAGAATTGACGTCGCAAATGAAGAAGTCGATGTCGCGCTGTAGGCCGTCGTCGCTTTGACGGCGGGCCGTGAGGAGCCAGAAATCCGCCCATCCGGTGAGGCCGCCCCAGTGCTTGATTCCCTGGATGCGATAGTGGTCCTCATGCTCTTCGTAGGCCGTCTGCATGCTGAGGGCGTCGGATCCGTAGTCCGGCTCGGTAATCATCAGCCCGCCCATGTTCTTGTCCCGCAAGAACTTGCGAAAAATGGGGGCTTTGACGGACTCCTGTCCATACTTGGCGACCGGCTGCAGAAAAAGCGCCCAGTTGATGCCGAAAGTGAGGGAGAGCGCCAACGATTCGTACGAGGAAGCCGCGAGGACGGCCAGCCCCTCGTGGATGTGCCCGCCGCGGCCCCCGAATTCCTCCGGGATATAGACGGAGAGGGGATCGCCGCTGCGGATCTCACGCATGACGTGTGGCGGAAGCCCTCGTTTGGTCGAAAGCTCGTCGATATCCGCCCGTACGTGGAACGCGTGGTGAAGCCGCGCGCGGTAATCCTCCAGGAACGAATCGAACGCGGGCCTGGAACGGCCGGAAAACGGTACGGATGAAGAGCTCATAGATCGGCTGGAGAAGGTTCAGATAGGTTTGGTTGTGATGAAAACTCGAATATAATCCTGCAGAGAACTCTTCGCAGCAGGGGCTAAAACAGGTTTCTCATGCGCGCGAGAAACTCCGGAATCTTCTCGCGCGGATGCTCGGCTTCGTGCTCGAGGGTTACCCAGCCCCTATAATCCGCTTCAACCAAGATATCTCGGACGCGCTTAAGATCCGTTGGTGCAACCGTCCCGTCATTGCGGTACACGTCGATCTTCACCTGCACGTTCACGGCGTAGGGTGCAGCCATGGCCAGCTCTTCGTAGGCGTTTGTCCGATAGTTTCCGGTGTCGAGGTTGACGCCGAACCACGGATGGTCGCCCACCTTCTCGACGATCGCGAGGTGGTCTTCGGCCCGGGCCGTGATGCCGCCGTGATTCTCGAGCCCGAGAACGACGCCGCGTTCGGCGGCGTGCTCCAGCGTCTGCAGAATGGCATCCGCCACCCACTGGATGCCGGTTTGTTTATCGACGCCCTCGGGCAAGTCGCCCGCGAAAATACGGATGTGCGGTGCGTAGAATGCGGTGGCGTGGTCGATCCAGCGTTTGACGTGGTTGACGCTCTCCTGTCGCTCGGAGCCGGCCGGCCGGCAGAATTCATTGCGGACGGCGGTGCCGCTTATCGTTACGCCGTTCGCGAAGGCGCGCCGCTTCAACTCGTGAAGATAGGTATCGTCGAATCCTTCTGCGAAGTAGTACGAGGTCAGCTCCGTGCCGGGAAGACCGAGCTCCGCGCACCAATCGACGAAGTCGAACAGGTCCATCTCGCCGCTGGTGAGCGCATCGCGCAGGGAATACGCCGCCAGCGAGAGGTGCATGTTCTTCGTGGCCGCATCCCTCGGGTTTTTCGGCGCGTCCGTGCGGGAGTAGCCCGGCGCGCCCGCCGCGGCAAGCGGGCCCATGGCTGCGGCCAACGCGCCGGATTTCATCAGCACGCGACGGGTGTATCGGTTCGGCGACGCTGGATCGGTCATAGAAGTCTGAACGGGACGGAAGGCGGTAGTCCTTAGGCGCCTTTCAAGAAGTTATCGGCCGTCTTCTGAAGATGTGCCAAGATAAGCCTTTCTCAACATCTCTACGTAGGTCTCGAGGGGTGGGAGGCCGAGTTCGCTTTGCTGATCACGTTCGCCCATTTCAAGAAGCTGCTTGCGGAGTTCGGGAAGTGCGAAGGTCGTGTCGTCTTGCGCTTGCACGCCGACGGTACCAAAGACGACAAAGAGCACGAACGAGATGAAGAAGAAGGCTTTCATGGCGCGTGAAACGAATTTGATGTATGCAATGCACTGCAATGGACCCAAGCCGTGGATGTCAAATACCGCGTGAACGACGCGATGACCAAAGCTTACGCGGGTAGCGACGTCGCGTTCTCGAAGCAGACGGAGCACGCGAGGCCCCGCCGCTCCGCGCGCTTTGGATTCCGCGCTGCGGGTTGACTTCTTGTAAGAATGGTGTATATTAAGCGATGATGAGTGACAACGAGTGATATCCAATGAGTACCGGCGTTCCCACAGATGGTCACAACGAGTTGACGCGGGCGGCGCGCCTCGCTATCGTCCGCGCGAAGCGCCGGAACAGCGACGAGGTCACGGCGGACGATCTGCTGGCCGGTCTTTTGCACGCCGCCTCCCGTTTCGGAATCGCGCTCATCGGACCTTTGACGATCGACCTCGAGATGCTGGATGAAGACCGGCTCGACGAGACGGATGCGACCCGTAAGAAGGTGGCCTATTCAGGCGCTGCGGCCACGCTCTTCGATCGTGCCGCGGTTTTGGCCCGGCAGGACGGCTCATCACGAATCGCCCCGGTGCACATGCTCGCCGCCTTCGCCGGCGAGGACGACGGATTGATGGGTCGATTGAAGAGCACGTACGGCTTCGACTCCGCCGGTTGGCGGGCGGCGCTGGCTCGTTGGCAGCAAGAGGAGTCGAGGCAGCGGCGCGGCGGAGGCGTCCGATCGCCGGGATCGGTGCAGGAGCTGCTGAGCCCGGACGATGCCGCCGACTTTCTGGGCGTGCACACACAGACGGTGCGCGGCTACATCCGATCCGGCAAACTTACCGCGCATCGCCTCGCGGGTGAACGTGCGGTACGCATACGAAGACAGGATTTGCTCGACTTGCTCGAACCATACAAGCCGGACTAATAAAAGCGTCTGTATCCATCTTTCCCCAAATAACCGAGGTTGACATGAGCTGCTTTGTCGTTAAACGTGAATTGCCCGGAATCACTCTGGAAGCACTCACCGGAGCTGGAGCGCGCGCCAAATCGTGCGCCGCGGAAATGACCGAGGAAGGCACGCAGGTCCGATGGATTCGCAGCTTTTTTATTCCTGAATCGGAGCAGACGCATTGCTATTTCGAAGCCCCCAACGCGGACGCCGTCCGGGAAGTCAACGAGCGCGCGAACATTCCTTTCATGTCCATCCAGGAAGTCCGGGAGATGACGCCGGATGTCGTATGACGTCCTTTTTCTCGATGCCCGCATCCGCATCTGCAGGGCTACGTTCGGAGCTTAACGTGCGGCGATCTCGAACGGCGCTTCGAACGCCTGCTGCGGCACGTCGTAATGCTGCTTCAGGCGTTCGTACTCGTCCTTCATCGAGGCGATGTCAGAGGCATACCTCGTCTCGCCGTACAGGTTGTTGAGCTCGAGCGGATCGGCTTCGAGGTCGTAGAATTCCCAGACGTCGTCGGTGTAGAAGTGGATCAGCTTCAAGCGATCGGTCCGGACGCCTGCGTGACGGCCGACCCTGTGATGCAAATGGTCGAAATAGTGGTAGTAGACGGACGTACGCCAATCGGGCGGCGCTTCGCGACCGGTGAGCAACGGTAGGAGCGATCTGCCCTGAATATCCTCGGGGACGCTCGCATCCGCCATCTCCATGAAGGTGGGAGCGAGATCAATGTTCTGAACGAGCGATTCGATTCGACGGCCCGCCTCGATGCGACCGGGCCAGCGCATCAGGAGCGGAAACGCCAGCGCCTCTTCATACATGAGCCGTTTTTCGGCATAGCCGTGTTCGCCGGTAAAGTAGCCCTGGTCGGCGGCGTACACGACGACCGTGTTCTCCTTCAGAGACTCGTCGGCATCGATCCAATCCAGCAGTCGACCGACATTCTCGTCGAGCGCATCTACGATGCGGAGATAGTCCTTGATAAACCGCTGGTAGACGTAGCCTCGCATCGCAGTGGAATCATCCAGCTCTCCCGCCGCTTGCATCCTTCGAAATTCCTCTTCCTGCGGATCGATGACGGCGTGGTAGGCCTTTAGCTGGTCGTCCGTCATACGCGCGAAGTAGATGTTTCGCTCTTTCGGATCGTAGGTGCCGTACGGCGGAAGCGGATTGTGTCGGTCGAGGAAAAAGTTGACCTGCTTCGCGTAATACGACCGTGTTGTCAGATCGTCATAGAGGGTCGGCGGCTCGGGAATGGTCTCGTCGACGTATTTGTCCAACAGACGGATGGGCGGCATGCGCGGCACGTGCGGCGCCTTGTACTGCACGAGGAGAAGGAAAGGCCGATCGGGATTCCTCGATTCCTCCAGCCAGCGGAGGGCCTCGTCGGTGATCAAATCCGTCGAATAGCCGGACATCGTCTCTGCGCCTGCATCGCTCGAGTAGAAGTCCGGGTTGTAGTAGAAGCCCTGCTTTCCGGCGCCGGTCAGAATTTTATAGGTGTCGTATTCGTCGGCCGGACGGTTGTTGAGATGCCACTTTCCGATGAGCGCCGTCTGATAGCCGGCCTGTTTGAGCGCCCGCGGGAAGACCATTTGCGTGCTGTCCCACGGTTCGCCGTTTCCGGTGACGCCATGTTTATGGCTGTGCTTGCCGGTGAGAATGGAGGCGCGGCTGGGCCCGCAGATGGAGTTAGCGACAAAGCTTTGCGTGAATAGGGCACCTTCGTCGGCGAGCCGGTCGATATTGGGTGTGCGGACGATGCTGTCGTCGTACGCGCTGATCGTGCGGGCGGCCTGATCGTCCGACATAATGTAGATGATGTTAGGACGCCGGAGATCGGTTTGCGCCGGCTCCGCTTCGCAGGCACACAGCACGATGGCTATAAGCGCTACGACGGCCGGCGCGATGCGCCCGGAGGTCTGTGTCATCGTGTCCGTGGATAGCGTGTCGTTTTGTCGCGTTGAGCACGGGCCCGGGAACGCGAAGGAAACGTGAGAAGCGCCCATGCCTCGAGGCAAGGTAGGCTCGTCCTACGCGCCAAGCAAGACGCACCCTCCGGCGCCGTTTCCCGGTTCGGATCCAGTCCACAATCGGCCGTCGTATGAGCGGTCATCGTCCGGCGTCGCGTGGAAACGTGTTTCTCGCCCAGGCATTGACTAAACAAGCAAACGAATACGTGGAGAGATGCCGCACGAATCGACCTTGAACCGACGTGGCTTTTTGAGGATGATCTCGGCCGGTGCTGCGCTGCCGTTCATGACGGGCGCATGGACCGGCCACGGTCATCGCCGTGATGTGCATACGAAGGCGATTCCGTCCAGCGGAGTACGCATTCCCGTCATTGGCATGGGTACGTGGATCACCTTTAACGTCGGAGAGGATCCGCGCGCAAGGGCGGCGCGGGCCGAGGTGCTCCGAACGTTCTTTGCCGCCGGCGGCGGGATGATCGACTCGTCACCCATGTACGGATCGTCGGAGGAGGTCGTCGGCTATGGTCTTCGCCGACTCGGTTCTACACAGAAACTCTTCTCGGCCACGAAGGTGTGGACATCCTCGGCATCGGAGGGTCGCAAGCAGGTGGCGCGGTCCGGGCAGTTGTGGGGCATCGACCGCTTCGATCTGCTTCAAGTTCACAACCTCGTGGCGTGGCGACCACATCTCGACATGTTGTTCGAGATGAAAGAGGCCGGACGCCTCGGCCACGTCGGCGTCACGACCTCTCACGGCCGCCGGCACCGAGAGCTCGAGTCGATCATGGCCGATGAGCCCATCGATTTCGTTCAGCTGACGTACAATGTGGTCGACCGACAGGTTGAACGTCGCCTGCTGCCGCTGGCGCGGGCGCGCGGAATAGCCGTTATTGCAAATAGACCCTACCGCGGCGGATCGCTCGTCAACAAAGTGCTACGCCACCCACTGCCCGAATGGGCCGGCGAGATCGACTGCCGCAACTGGCCGCAGCTCTTGCTGAAGTTCATTGTTTCGCATCCTGACGTCACGTGCGCGATCCCCGCCACCACACAGGTCGACCATATGCGGGAGAATATGGGCGCCGCGCAGGGACGCCTGCCCGATGCGGCCATGCGGGATCGAATCGTCAAGTACGTCGAGGCGCTGTGAGGCATTCGACGCGACCTCATGCTCGACCACCTCGATAGTTACGCGCTTTCCGATTTCCTCCTTTTCTCGCAGGAGACGTACCTCCGGCTCTTTGAGCTCTACAACCGGGACATCTGGCCGCTTCACGTGGTCGCACTGGCGGCGTCTATCGGGCTGATGTGGCTGCTGTGGCGCCGCCCCGCCCATGCCGGGCGGCTGATAGCGGCCGTTCTGACCATCATGTGGGCGTGGATTGGATGGGCGTTTCACCTGGAGCGCTACGCAACGATCAACATCGCCGCATCCTATTTCGCCGCGCTGTTCGCGGTCGTGGCCGTAATGCTCTTCGGGATCGGCGTTCTGGCGGACCGACTTCGAATCGCCGACACCGGCACGACAGGCGCACGCACCGGAATAGGGCTCGTGGTCTTCGCGATTCTCATCGATCCGCTCATCGGCCTGGCCGACGGCCGTGCCTGGACCGAGCTATCGATCTTCGGATTAGGTCCGGATCCTACGGCGATCGCGACGATCGGTGTCCTGCTCGCCGCAGAAGGCCGGCTCCGGTGGCTGACGGCCGTGCCCGTGGTGATCTGGTGTTTGATTGCCGTGCTGACGGCGGTTGCGATGGACTCCCTCGAACTCATCGGTCCGGCGCTTGCCGTCGGCATCCTCGGGCTCGTTGCGCTGCATGAGGGCTCGAGAAAACGGATGATTCGACGAACCGTCGGTTCTTCACAAGGAAATGATCAACGGAAATGACGGGACGAGTGCTCCGTCCTATCCGTGATTTTCATGGGGGCAGTGTATCTTGCCGGCAACCGAACGGCGCCGCTAGCTACCATCGTATGTCCCGCCACGTTCAAATCCGGCCCCTTTGTCTTGCGCTCTTCGTGTGCGCCGGCTGCACGGGTGCCGACCATCTCGACCTCCGGGATTCCGGCGAATCCGCGCATCGCACCTGGCAGGTCTACGGTGGCGACGCCGGCCAGACGCGCTATTCGTCGCTCGATCAGATCAATCGCTCGAACGCAGCGCAGCTTCAGGTAGCCTGGACGCTCGATACCGGCGACCGTGGACCGACGATCGAGTGCAACCCCATCATCATCGGCCGCACGATGTATCTGACCTCGCCGCTGCTCAAGGTCATCGCAGTGGATGCGGCGACGGGTGCGGAGCGGTGGCGCTACGATCCATACGACAACTACGACGGCCCGCGGTACTGGCGCGAAGTGAGCCGCGGTCTGACGTACTGGTCCGACGGCTCCGATGCGCGGATATTTCTCGGGGCCGGACCCCTTCTGCACGCACTCGATGCGCGCACGGGCAAGCCTATTCATTCATTTGGCACGGCCGGCAAGATCGACCTGCGCGAAGGACTCGGCCGAGATCCGGAGGATGCGGAAATCATCATCACCTCGCCGGGCGCCGTGTACGAGGATCTCATCGTGGTGGGTGCCAACGTATCCGAATCGCCCGGTGCCGCGCCGGGGCACGTTCGGGCCTACGACGTGCGCACCGGGGAGCTTTCGTGGACCTTCCACACGATCCCGCAGCCGGGTGAATTCGGCCACGACACGTGGGAAGACGACTCGTGGAGAACGGCGGGCGGTGCCAACGTATGGGCCGGCTTTAGTGTAGATGCGGAACGCGGGATCGTATTCGCCCCGACCGGCGCGCCGACGTACGATTTTTACGGCGGCAACCGCAAAGGCTCCAATCTATTCGCGAACACGCTGCTTGCGCTCGACGCAGCCACGGGCGAGCGCATCTGGCATTACCAGACCGTTCATCACGACGTGTGGGACTACGATCTTCCGGCGCCGCCTAATCTGGTGCGCGTCGTTCACGAGGGCCGTGCGCGAGACGCGGTCGCGCAGGTCACGAAGACCGGGTTCGTTTTTCTGCTGGATCGCGAAACGGGCGAGCCGCTGTTCCCGATCGAGGAGCGCCCTGTGCCTCGGTCCGACGTTCCTGGAGAGGAGGCCTGGCCGACACAGCCGTTCCCCACGAAGCCGCCGCCCTTCGCGCGGCAGGGCATCACCAAGGAGGACTTAACGGACCGCTCCCCCGAAACACATGCCCATGCGCTTGAGATGTTTGAGAAGCACCGATCGGAGGGGCTGTTTACGCCCGGCAGCGCAGAGGGCACGTTGATGCTCCCCGGGTTTCTCGGCGGCGCCAACTGGGGGGGTGCGGCCTTCGATCCGGCGACGGGCCGGCTCTTCGTGAGCGCCAGCAACTTCCCGTCGATCGTCACCTTGCAGAAGGCTGCGGGGGAAGCCGATCCGGCGTACGTGGCGCGGGGAGATCCGCACTTTGTGGATCAAGACGGATATCCGGCCATCAAACCGCCGTGGGGAACGCTCACGGCGATCGACCTCAATGCCGGAGGCATTGCCTGGCAGGTGCCGCTCGGCACGTACCCGATGCTGGCCGAACGCGGTCAGCCACCGACGGGCACGCTGAATCTCGGCGGAGCCATTGTCACGGCGGGCGGGCTGGTGTTCGTCGGTTCGACGATGGACGGCAGGTTTCGGGCCTTTGACGAGGCCACCGGCGAGATGCTCTGGGAGGCGAAGCTGCCGACGGGCGGAACGGCATTGCCCGCGACCTACGACGTCGACGGCAAGCAGTACGTCATCGTCGCGGCGGGCGGCGGCGTTGGCATGCGCGGCGCCCGGCCCATCGAAACTCCGCCCGGCAGCGCGTATGTTGCATTCGCGCTTCCTTGAGCCCTCATCCAAAATCATGAACGTTATAGTATGATAACCATTCGGACGGCTCTCGCCTTCTTCGTAGCCGTTGCGCTGATTCGGCCGCACTCGGCGACAGGACAGCACACCGAGATCCATTATCTTTCCGGAACCGGAAACGACGACACCATCGAGTGGGAATTCATGGTGGACGGCGGCCGGCTTGCCGGCCAATGGTCGACGATTCCACTGCCGTCGCAGTGGGAGCTGGAAGGGTTTGGCACGTACGACTACGGGCACGCTTCGGAGGATACGCGAGGGAAGGAGACCGGCTTCTATCGGCATCGCTTTTCGGTTCCCGAAGCGTGGCGAGGTAACGCTGTTGACATCGTTTTCGAGGGTTCGATGACCGACACCGAGGTGCGGGTCAATGGAGAAACGGCCGGGCCCATGCACCAAGGCGGATTTTACCGCTTTCGCTACGACATTTCCGATCTTCTGGATTACGAAAGTGAGAATCTGCTCGAGGTCGACGTGCACAAGCACTCGGCGAACGCGTCCGTCAACCGTGCAGAGCGGCACGCGGACTACTGGATATTCGGTGGGATATTCAGGCCGGTCTATCTAGAGGCGAAGCCGGAGCGGCACATCGAACGGACTGCCCTCGACGCGCGCGCCGACGGCTCGTTCGCTGTCGACGTTTATCTCGACGGCATCGACGGCCGCACCGACGTCGACGTCCAGGTAACCGGACGCATCCTAACGCCGGCCGATGAGCTCGTAGGCGAGCCGTTCGCGCAGCCGATCGCGGCCGGAACGGACAGCGTTCGGATGAACACCCACATCCGGAACCCGAAGACCTGGTCGGCGGAGTATCCCCATCGGTACCGGGTCGTGCTGGCGCTCGAAGAGGAAGGTCGGCCCGTGCACGAGGTGGAGGAATCATTCGGTTTCCGCACGGTCGAAGTGCGTCCGAAAGACGGACTGTACCTGAACGGCAGCAAAGTGCGTCTTCGCGGCGTGAACCGGCACACCTTCTGGCCGGAATCGGGCCGAACGACCAGCCGCACCCTCAGCATTCGCGACGCCGAGCTCATCAAGGACATGAATATGAATGCCGTTCGGATGTCCCACTACCCGCCCGACGAGCACTTCCTCGACGTAGCCGACTCGCTCGGGCTCTATATTCTCGATGAACTCGCGGGGTGGCAGGACGAATATGACACGGACGTCGGCCGAAAGCTCGTCCGGGAGCTCGTCATCCGCGACGTCAACCATCCGTCCGTGATTCTCTGGAATAACGGCAACGAGGGTGGTTTCAATTTCGAGCTCGAAGATGATTACGCCCGATGGGATCCGCAAAACCGTACCGTCCTGCATCCGTGGCTCAACGACAACGGCATCAGCACGACCCACTACCTCCCGTGGGGCTGCTGCGCCGATTACTTCTTCGGCGGCGACGACCTGATCATGCCGACGGAGTTCCTTCACGGGCTCTACGACGGCGGCCATGGAGCCGGACTGAATGACTGGTGGGATCTGCTCCTCGGCCATCCGCTCGGAGTGGGCGGTTTTTTGTGGGTCTTCGCCGATGAAGCGGTCGTTCGGACGGATCGAGACGGCATCCTCGATACGGACGGCAACCACGCTCCCGACGGGATCGTCGGCCCGTATCGCGAGAAAGAAGGCAGCTTCTTTGCCATCAAAGAGATCTGGTCGCCCGTCTATTTCGAATGGTCCGAGCTCGACCGCCTGCCGGCGACGTTCGACGGCAGGCTTCGCATCGAAAACCGGTACGACTTCACGAACCTGAAGGACGTTGCCTTCTCCTGGAAGCTCATTGATTTCGCCGGGCCGAAATCCGACACATCCAGCCACGTGACGGCTCGGCGGGGCGCGGCGAAGGCGCCCGACGTAGCCCCGCGCCGAAGCGGCACCCTTACGCTGAATCTGCCGGGCGACTGGCGGAATCACGATGCGCTGTTCCTCACGGCCGAAGACCCGCACGGCCGGGAGATCTACACGTGGACGTGGATGATCGCTGCGCCGCGGGAAATTCAAGCGAGGATCGTCCGGCCCGGACCCGGACGCGTGACGGAAGAGGAATCGGGCGATTCGATCATCCTCCGTGCCGGGGATGCCTCTGCACATTTCGACCGTCAGAGCGGTCGTCTGGTTGCTCTAAGCCGCGACGGCCGCAGCGTGTCACTCAGCGGGCCGCGGATGATCGGTGCATCCGGAGGTCTGCAGGAGCTCGATCACCATGCGCAGGGTGACGAGTACGTGATCGAGGCGACGTACGACGGCGAGCTGAAGCGCGTGCGCTGGCGAATGCTCCCGAGCGGGTGGCTGAAGCTGGAGTACGCTTACGACAAGAGCTTTGGCCGGCACGACTATCTGGGCGTCACATTCGACTACGCGGAAGAAGACGTTCGCGACCTCACCTGGCTCGGCCGCGGCCCGTACCGCGTGTGGAAGAATCGCTTGAAAGGCGCGGAGTTCGACGTCCACCGCAAGGGCTACAACGATACCGTCACCGGCGCGGAGTGGGAGGGCTACCCCGAGTTCAAAGGGTTTCATGCGGATCTGTACTGGGCGGTGCTGGGCGGAGCCGCTGCGGCCGAGTTCGGCGGAGGTACGAGCGGCGGTGCCGGTACGGACCGGAATGGCGTCATCGACATCAACGGCGGCGCCGATCTCACCATCGTCACCGCCACAGATAACCTGTTTCTGCGGCTGTTCACGCCGCGGTTTCCGGAGGATGCGCGGCATGCGCAGGTCGAATTCCCGGAGGGTGATCTCTCGTTCCTGCACGCCATCCCGCCCATCGGCACGAAATTTCTACCGGCGCACGACCACGGGCCGGAGGGGAGCCCGAGTGTTGCGTTTCGGAGGGACGGAATGTACGAAGCCACGGTGTACTTCTATTACGGCGGAGAGTAGCGTTCGATGCGAGCTTCTCCGGATCGACTCGAACGCCACGTGCGCGTGATCGCGCACGACCTCGTTCCCCGGGATTACGAGCACGTCGAGAATCTCGAGCGCGTAGCCGACTACGTTCGGTTACGGTTCGATGAAACGAGTGCCCGCCTCGATGAGCAGCCGTTCACGGCGGCCGGACGTTCGTATCGCAATATCTGCGCGCGTCTGGGTCCGATGCAGGGAGCTCGCATCGTAGTCGGTGCGCATTACGACGCCGCCGGACCCTATCCGGGAGCCGACGACAACGCCAGTGGTGTAGCAGGGCTTATCGAGCTGGCTCGCATCCTCTCGGAAAACCAGCCGGATCGCCCGGTAGAGCTCGTGGCCTACTGTCTGGAAGAGCCCCCCTTTTTCTTCACGAACGAGATGGGCAGCTACGTCCATGCCGACGGCCTTCGGCGGCAGGGAGTTGACGTGAGCTTAATGATCTCGCTCGAAATGATCGGCTATTTCAGTGAGGAGCCCGGCAGCCAGCGGTTTCCCTCGGTTCTTCTCAAACCCTTCTACCCATCCGAGGGGAATTTCATCGCCGTCGTCGGCAAGCTCTTCGATCGTCCTCTCGTGCGCGGGGTTCGTAATGCGATGAGGTCGGCGTCTTCGCTGCCGGTCCATTCGCTGAACGCACCTCGGATCGTGCCCGGCGTTGCCTTATCCGATCATCTGAGCTACTGGCGCTGCGGCTTTCCTGCGCTGATGATCACCGACACGGCGATGTATCGGAATCCGAACTATCAT
>CAZART010000003.1:0-17186 GCA_964487555.1 uncultured Rhodothermales bacterium | reverse complement strand
ATATAGCAAAATGCCCCGCCGGTCCGGACGCCGGGGGTTGTGGCCCCTGGGCGCACGAGGGGACAGGCAATCCAAAGTTTTCTAAATTAGAGGAGGTGACCGAACCAAGTTTACTCGCAATCAAGGTATGTGGCGGCCGGTTTTGCAGACGCCGTTAACCATTCTGGCTTACTGAGCTTTTTCCAGCACTCCACCGATGCAGGCGCGGTGCTTAAGGAATTTCGTGAAATGCGCGGAATAGCAGGACGTCTTGCCGTATTCATTGCGCTCGTCGCGCTCGTGGCGACGGCATCGGTCGGCTATATGGTGTACCGCGGCTCCGAGAGGTCGCTGATCGACGCAGCGTCCGAGCGTGTTTCGCATACCGCGGAGACCGTAAGCGTCCGCATGTGGGCTACGGTCGGGGCCATCGGCGACGACGTGCGCTTCCTGGCGGAGACGCCGCAGGTTCGGGGCATTGTACGAGCTAAACTTCAGCGGCTAGGCCTCGATCCCATGTGGTCGATTCGGGATGACGAATGGGGCCAGCAGCTGGCAGAAGTGTTTCGGTCCTTGCTCGAGAGCCGGTCGGCATACCTTCAGCTACGTCTCATCGGCATCGCCGACCGGGGACGCGAGCTCGTCCGTGCGGATCGGCGAGACGGTCGCGCTGAATTTGCGAACGTCGACGACCTCTCGGCCCGGGGGGATGCGCCGTACGTGCGTGAAACGATCGAGCTGCCTGACGGCGCCCTGCATCTCTCGGACGTAGTCGAAAGCGACGGCGATGAGGGAATTCCGGCGGGCACACCCATCCTCTACGTCGCCACGCCCATTTACACGGATGCCGAAGTGCCTTTCGGTGTACTGGTCGTGACGGTCGACGTTCAAGCGGTATTGGGCTCCCTCAGCCGCATGGTGAATCCCGATCAGACGCTATACGTCGCGGCTCGGCACGGCGAACTGCTCCACATATCGGGACGTGCGGCGTCCGGCGACAAGCAGGCCGTTCAAACTCGTTGGGAGAGGCTGCTGCCTGCGCTTTCCGAACTCATTGCCGGATCACCGACCGAGATTCGGATGCTGGACGCCCGCATCGGTGCCGAGACGCGGGGCATTGCCTATTTCGAAGAAGTGGCACTCGATCCGCGGCACGATGGATCGACACTCCTCGTCGGCGTGACGGAACCGCACGAGACGATACTGGCCGGTGTGCGACGAGTACGAAACCAGAGCGCGGTTATCACGCTGCTGCTCTGCCTCGCGGCCATCGCTGCGGCTCTCGGCGCGTCGAGGTATCTGACGAAGCCCCTCCGGCAGATAACCAAGGCCGTCGCCACGTTCGGCGGTGACGGAGCGAAGGTCCCGCTGCCGCTGGATCGGTCCGACGAAATTGGCGTGCTGGCGCGTTCTTTCGCGGCGATGGAACAGCAAATCGAGGACCAGATCGGCGTGCTGGAAGATGAGGAGCGGCGACAGCGGACCATATTGGAAACGTCGGCCGAAGGCATCATCGTAGCCGATGCCTCAGGGCAGATTGAGACGTTCAACCCGGCTTCGGAAGTAATCTTCGGCACACCGGCCGCCGACATGCTGGGAATGCCGCTCGACACGTTGATCCCTTCGGAAACGGTCGCGCTGCTCCTCAAACCACCGAAGAACGAGCCCCGAGCCGGTGTGGAATCCGTCGGACGACGCGTCGACGGCTCCCGTGTACCGATCTCGATATTCTGGAGCGCGTTCGAATGGCGCAATCAGCGGAAGCTCACCATATTTGTTCAGGACATCAGCGAGCGCAAGGAGGCCGAGCGTTCCCGCGAGCGGCTCGTTCAGGAGCTCGAGACGGAGCGGGAGCGTCTTCGAAAGCTGAGCCTGACACTCGAAGAGCGCGTGCGCGACCGCACCATCGACCTCGAACGACTAAACAGAGAGCTGCAGGCGACGAACCGTGAGCTTCGGGAAATTGCCAATGTGGCGTCGCACGACTTGCAGGAGCCACTGCGAAAGCTTCGGGCTTTTGCAGATCTTCTCGGCTCGGAATATGACGATGTACTGGACGCAGACGGCCGCTTCTACACGCAGCGGATTTTCAGGATTTCCGAAAGAATGTCTAAACTGATCAACGACCTGCTCGCCTTTTCGGGCGTCGTTTCTACCGGTGCGCCCTACAGAAAGGTAAATCTATCCTCGATTGCCGAGGAGGTGATTGCGAATTTGCACGAAGATATTCGTAGTTCCGAAGCGAACATCGACGTCGGACCGCTTCCGGAGGTGGAAGCCGATCCCATCCAGATGCGAGAGCTTTTCGAGCAGATCATTCAGAATGCGCTCACCTATCGGCAGCCGGATGTGAATCCGATGGTTGCCATCCGAGGATCCGTCCAGAAGGACTATATTGACGGCAGCGACGGAACGCTCTGCATTCTTGAGTTCCAGGACAACGGCATCGGGTTCGATGAGCAGTACGCTGGTCGGATTTTTGCACCTTTCCAGCGGCTGGCGGGTCGGGCGTCATCGGAGGGCACCGGCATGGGTTTGACAATCTGCAGGCGTATTGCGGAAAACCATCGCGGATCGATCACAGCCCGGAGCCTCCCAGGCGAGGGATCAACATTCATCGTAACGCTTCCGGTTCGGCAGCCCTCGATGCCTTTAGGTGCCGAAGCCGGGCAAGCGCCTACGATCCCGTAATAAAGGGACGTCTACGCTACGACCGCCTGATACGCGAGCGGCTCGATGGCGGCCCGCATATTTCAGTGAGTGGACAAGGATCGATGACCCGCCTATTACACATCTTGGTCGTAGCCGCAGCGGTCGCCCTCGTACTACAGATCCTGGGGTGCGGAGTGGGAGAGGATGCCGTGCAGCCGGCGGCGGAGTCAACTTCGCAGATCGATACGACGGCGGCCGACCCCGAATCCACCGTCGACAAGCTGGGCGACACAACGCTGCGCGAGGCAGGACGAACGGTGCAGTATCTGGGGCTGCGCATCTTGACGGCCGTCCTCGTCCTCGTCCTGACGGTTTTCGTCATACGCGGCATCGTCTACGTTCTCGAAAAGTTCGCATCACGGAACGCCGAGCGCAGGCTCTTTTACAAGCGGATCGTGCCCATCGCCCGGATTATCATGTGGGCCGTCGCGATTTACGTCGTTCTCGCAGGCATTTTCCAACTTGATGCAACAAGCCTGATCGCCGCCTCGGCTGCGCTAGGCGTCGCGATCGGGTTTGCGGCGCAGGACATTCTCAAGAATATTTTCGGCGGCCTGGTGATCATCTTCGACCAGCCATTTCAGGTAGGCGATAAGATCGCCGTCGGCGGTACTTACGGTGAGGTGGTCTCCATCGGCCTTCGGTCGACACGCATCACGACCCCTGACGACAGCCTGGTCTCGGTACCGAACAGCCAGCTCGTGGACAGCCAGGTCTCGAACGCCAACGCCGGTGCGCTCGACTGCCAGGTCGTGACCGATCTATACCTCCCGGGATCGGTGGATGAGGCTAAGGCGAAGCAGATCGCCTACGAAGCGGCCGTCTCTTCAAAATACGTTTACCTGAACAAACCCATCGTCGTGTTGGTGACGGACGAGTTTGACAAAGTCCATCTCACGCACGTCCGCGTAAAGGCCTACGTGCTGGATACGCGCTATGAATACCTGCTGCAGAGTGAGATCACCGAGCGGGCTCGGATGGAATTCCGGCGACAAGAGCTTCTGACGCCGTGGTACGGCGAACGGGAGGACGGCAGTTCCACCGGCGCAACGTCCCCCTCCGATGGGGATGCAACGACGACTGGGAGTAGCAAATTATCTTGAGCGTTACCTCTACAGATCAACGTACGGACGAGCTTCGCGGGTCGGACGGCGGCCTTCAGCAACTCCACACGATGCACGAAGCGATCACAGAAACCGTTGCCGTTTGGGCTGCACGCGTGCGACGCGAACCGATTAATTCGGTAGCCGACGTACTAACGGAGGCTGCGGATGCGCACGAGCGGCTGATCCGGAATTTGGATGAACACGATCCGGCCGCGTTCGTCCCGGCCTATCGCAGGGGCCTGCGTTTTGAGGTAGTAGAGCGGCTCGAGCGCGGGTTTGCTGAAGCGCTGCCGGGTGAATCGTTGAGCGCGGCGCACGCCGAGCTGCTTGACGCGCTCTCGAGAGTGGTTTTGCACGTCGAAGAGGTGGTGGTGCGCACGGAGCCCGCGGACCGCTATGAGAGTGAGACGTCCGATGGCTGGATTCGACGTTGGCGTAAGGGTTGGATACGCTTCTCTCGGCGCAGCAGCAGGGCCGCGCTCAGAATCGAGAACGTGCTCCGGCGACTCACCCGCAGCGGCCAACGCGATCCAGGCTCTCACATGCAGCAGGTCCCCTTGCGGCATCTGGCGTCATATCACGTGCTCGTCCGGCTGCCGCTGGCACTGCAAGTGGATCACGAGGACATCTGCGCCGGCGTGGGGTTGGCCATCGTAGAAGCCGGTCGTGTCGCAACGGAGCATGTCAACGCTGTTCTGCACGACGAGGTCGGGGCCCGGATCCGGGCGTCGGAAGACAGCCGTTCCCACGCCGAACCGATCCAAGATGTGGATCGCGGCACCGGTAACGGCGATATCGCTTCCGCGTCCGTCGATGTCGGCTCTACATCTGATCAGCGTGCGGCTTCCATGCTGGAGCGTGCGCGTGAATTTCAGGAGCAGTTACGGAAAGCGGCGGAGCAGCTTGTGGCCCTCGACGTGCCCGTTCGGGCACGCGAGAGGAGCGCCCGGCTTTTCGCCGATCTGCAGCGGGATGTCTTCGAGGCCGATAGCTTTATGCTCAACCTTTCGAAACGCGAGGTGGGGCAGCATATTTCCCTGCGCCAACGATTCGAGGAGCGAGACAAACGATGGATCGCCTATTACGCGCGCCTGCGGGCGCGTGTCGGACTGATGGGCCATCTCCTCGACGTCAGGGAGAAATCCGGAGAGATCGAGGAACGGCTGCTCACAGGGATCTTGCAGCAGGGCATCCAGCCGGCCCGCGAGGTGCTCGATCACGTCGAAAAGCAGCTCGATGGACAGGTCCGACATGCGGAACGGGACTTTGTCGCAAAGGCGTCGGCCGACGAAGTTCGACGCCATCTGCAGAATGCGCTGGAGGCCGTCGAGCTACAGGCGCTGGAGCTGCTGCGGGGTGGCCGTCTTACGCAGCAGATGCGAACGGTCTGCGACGAAGTTGTCGCCGAGCTCGCTGAAATGATTCAGGCCCTGCCCGAACGACTCGCTCTGAACGTGCAGGACGATTCTGGTCGGATCAATCCGGATGATCCTCCGAAACACGTCGCGCTGCGTGAGCACGCGGCCAACGCCTACGATGCCTTGGTCGTGGAGAAGCTGCGGAGCGAAGCGGACGCGGTCGCCGGAGCCCTGGCGGCGGCTCGCGAAGAGGTGGAGAGTGTGCCGACCATTCTTCGCTTCAACTTGGGATCCGCGTTAGAAGACCTCGATGAGGATTCGGGTGCCCAGGACCAGGCGGCTGCGCGGGAGCTTGTCGTTGATGGGCTCTCCCGTTCGGCGGACGTCCTGCGCGATAGCAGCGTCTTGCTGATCCAGACCGGAGAACTATTCAGGCATCGAGCGTGGGATGTCCTGGACAAGAGTTTCCTCGCCCTGCACGAACGGTTGCAGGTTGAGGCGCGAATTCGTGAGCAGATGCTCGATCTCCGTTCCAGGGCGCAGGCCGGGCTTCGCGAAATGATGAAGCAGTCAACCGAACACGGCAGCCGTGCGGTGTCTGTTGGACGGGTGGCCTACCGAAGGCTGCTGCGTCGATCTCATAAGTGGATCCGGCTTGGACAGGCTGCCGCGGGGCTCGCGGAAGCGACGGAGGAGGAGCGATTCAAGACCCTCCATGGAATCGCCGGCACGGGCGAGCTACTCGCCGGATTTCCGCTCGTCTATCAACGCCTCTTCACATTTGAGCCCGTTCGTGATCCGTCCTTGCTCGAGGGTCGGGAGCGGGACCTTCAGTACGTCCGAAATCACGTCGAGCATAGGAAAAGCGGTCTGACCAATGCCCTCGTACTGACCGGATTCCACGGAAGCGGTCATACGAGCTTCCTGAATGTCCTTCGACAGACGGTGCTGGACGAGGCAGGCGTCCGAACGTTGGATCTTAGAAGCCGACTCAGCACGGAGAAAGAGCTCGTTCGTGCACTCGCCGGGGCACTCCGCCTGAACGGCGCAACGGCAGCCACGCTCGATGAGCTTGGCGAAGCGATCTCCGCACGAGAGACGACTGAGGAGGTTCAGGCCTGTTTTGTCGAACACCTGGAGCACCTCTACATCCGGCAGATCGGGGGAACAGAGCTCGTGCAAGCTTTCCTCACGTTTGTTTCGCGGACGGATGCCCACGTGCTCTGGATTCTCTCCGTGAGCGACTACGGCTGGCAAGTCATACGGACGGCCGAGCCGGCGGCGTCGCGGCTCGTCGTCGTCCATGCACTGTCACCGGTGACGCGCGCAGGTCTTGAAGCCCTCGTCATAAACCGGCATCGACGAAGCGGACTTCCGCTCCGGTTCGAAGCGCCGTCTGCGGAAGCGAATCCACTCCTTGCACGCCGCCTGCGGAAGGCGCGTACCGACAAGGAGAACCAGAGCATTCTGCGAGCGGATTATTTCGATCGCCTCCACCGTGCATCCGGTCAGAACGTCATGCTGGCCCTGTTTTACTGGCTGCGGTCCATCGACATGGATGAGGAATCCGAGCTGATTCGCGTCCGACCCGTCGAACCACTGAGCTTCGCCTTTCTCCAGTCGCTCACCCTCGAGCATGCGTTCACCTTAAAGGCATTGCTTGAGCACGCCTCTCTGACCGTACAAGAGCACAGCGCGTTGTTTCTCGTTTCGCCCGCTCGGAGCGACGAATTTTTCGAGGCGTTGGCCAACCTGCTTCTGATCGAGCCGCTGGAGAATCATCCCGTGCAGAACCGTTTCACCATTGCCGCCGTGCTTCCCGACGTACGCTATCGCATCCGTCCGCTACTCATCCATCCGGTCATGCAGTATCTGCGTGGAAAAAACGTTTTGCACTGATTTGCACGAAGGGGTGGGCAGCGCTTCGGTTTACGGCGCATACTCTTTCGGCACCAGGTCGCCGACGCGTTCATAGGCAAAGTAGCCGTAGACGGTGACGCCGTAGGGGTCGACGACCTCTCCGTGTGCGTCGACTCGGGTCGGACCGTCCGTAAGCTCGATCAGGGACCGCTGTTCGCTGTGGCGGTGCCACTTCGTGCCGTAGTGCCATCGAAGGTATTCCGGATCGGCTCTCTCGGGCTCGTACACGACCTCGATGTAGCCGTGAAAATCGAGCCTGGTCTCATCGGCGCTCGGACCTGGCGACAGCACGCCGTCTCTCTCGAATCCGAATCGGTTGCCGTAGTCCAGTCCGCCCTCAAGATCGTACCGCCTGTTCACGCGGAAGCCTTCGTTTCGATAGGTGTTTTGGATGAGGCTTTTCATGAAGTGGCGGAACGATCCCTCATACGCCGAACGACGGGCACTGCGCCAGTGCGCGGCGGCCGCCGAGTCCGGTGCAGGCAGCAGCTCGAAGAGAGGTTCGCCGTCGAAGCGGATGGTGCCGCCCTGCGCTTCGAATTCCTCGAGAAAGTACGTGACGCGGTAGCCCAGCGCCCGGTTGGTGACGACGAGCGGCTCGCGCGCCTGCGCCGTAAGCTTGCCCCACCAGCGCGCATCGAACGAGAGCACTTCGGGGTTTTCGATGACGCACTGTTCGGCGTTCGGAGACTCCCCGATAAAGAGGCGCGTAAATTTCTTGAGCCGCTTGTACCAGGCCGGATCGCGCTCGGCCGTCACGGTGACTTCCGGCCCTTCGACGACGGTCGGGGTCAGCTCGACGTCGACGATATATTTCTGGCCCGACCGAACGAGCATATCGACGCGTGCAGGAGTGTATCCGAGCATCGAGACGTAAACCGTGTGGGCACCGGCGGGCACTTGCCGGAGGTGAAAACGGCCGTCGGCCGTAGTGATCCCGCCGATCGTGGACGTCGCGATGAATACGTGTGCATCGGCAAGCGGTCGGCTCGTCTGAGCGTCAACGACGCGGCCGGTAACGGATGCGCCGTCGTTGAAAGGCCGGGCCGCATGCGCCGCAGAGGCGGTCACGCCCACGAAGGCCACGAACAGGGCCACCGTCGCGGCTACGGGAAGGGCCAAACCGGAGCGGCTCATGGCGGGGCTCAAGCATTATGATGTAGTTCATTGGCCTCAGTAGGAATTCACACCGGTACGACGGCCGGGAGTTTCCTGGGCGTGTGCTGGAGGAAGCGGACGACGGCACGAGCTGGGGGCGATTCACGGCGCGGACGGGTAGGGCACTCTGCGGGCGGTGGTGGCGTAGCAATCAGGTGCGAAGTTGCGACGGACGGGTATGCGCTGGACGATCATCCTCATGGTTATGCTGTTGACGGGCTCCTGGAGTGGGGCGCCTGTGGCCGAGCCCGATCTGGGGTTCACGTTCGTGCGGATCCGGTACGAGGGCACGGGCCGCGGCTGGGGCGAGCCGTGGGCCTATGATTATCCGCGGGCGGAGCGGCACCTGATGGAGGCGGTCGAGCGGACGACGGGCATCGAGGTGGAGGGTCCGCCGATCGTGCTGACGCTGACGGACGATCGGATTTTCGAATATCCGGTGCTCTACCTGTGCGAGCCGGGGTACTGGCGGACGAATGACGAGGAAGTGGCCGCGCTGCGGCGGTATTTCGCGCGGGGCGGGTTCATGATCATCGATGACTTCCACGACGGAGGCCGGGGCTCGACGGGGCCGGAGTGGGAGAATTTCTACCGGAACATTAAGCAGGTCTTTCCGGAGCGGGAGCCGGTGGAGCTGACGGCCGACCATCCCATCTGGTCGGTGTATTACGATATCGACCCGGATGCGGCGGTGTCGACGAAAATTGAGATGGGGCAGACGCCGTGGCTGGGGCCGGATGACGACATCTATTACGGCATTTTCGACGACGACGGCCGTCTGATGTGTGTGATCTGCTACAACCAGGACATCGGAGACGGGTGGGAGTGGCCGGAGTACAACCTCCACGAGGCGTCGACCGTGAGCTTCCAGATGGCGATCAACTTCATCATCTATGCGCTGACGCATTGAGGGCGTTCGCAGGGCAAAGACGTCGTTCGCCTGGCGGATTTTAATCGATGGGGTTCGAATCGAACATATTGAACGAGCTCGACGCGGCGGTAACGGGATCCGTCGTGTCAGTGCCGTCGCGTTCGCGATAGAGCCGGGCCTCTAGTCTGTAGTTGAAGTCGCCGAACTGCGGATGCCTACCGGCTTGCGGAGGAACCGGTAACGGGAAAGAACGCGACTGGCCGAATTCTATTTCGCCGATAGACCCGCACTTTTCCAGCCCACGAACCTGCCAGCGGCCGATCATCTCGCCATTCCGATACTGCTCGAGCCAGATGTCGGGATAGCAGACGTAGTAAAAGGCCGGGGCACGCACGTTCGTGATGATCGCGAACAGCGTATCGTGCGACGCTACGTCAAAGTCGTCCGGATTCGGTGTTACGTGCAGACGGTCAGAATCCTCTCCCATCAGCCCGCACGATGAGAGTGCACCTGAGGCAAGTAAAAAGGCAAGGGCAACCACCGGTGATCGGTTCGTGACGGGCATGGAACGGTGCTTGATGAACTACACGTGCTTTCTGTCAATGTCTTCGGTCTTGCGATGGTCCCACCGTCGCGTGGCCACGCCGACAGCGAAGGCACAAACTATCCTGCCTCGCTTCGCGGGGGCTCGGTGCCGCGACCCGTACCTGTGCGACCTGGGAACTGACGGACAAATGAGAGGAGTTGACGGCGCTGCGCTGGCGAATGAAGGGAGTGGTGGTCACGCGGCACCGGCTGCCGCCGGCTTCAGGAGGATCTGGGACGGCGGTTGCTTGCCCTCCTGGAGCAATGCTCTGCAGTAGTCGTTGAGGTTTCGAGACGAGGCCGCCGCCACCTCCATGAATTTCTTCTTCATAAACAACCTGAAGAGAAATTCTTTGACCACGTTCCGCTTCATATAATAAAAAACCTGCATACGCGTCACCTGATTGCCGATCCGGCGCAATGTGAAGACCGCGTCTATGCCGTCTTTGTGGTTGCTGTCTACAAACGTGACGAAGTCCTGGCCCACCTGAAAATTGTGCGAGACGAAAAACGGATCGTTCTCGGTGCCCTTCATCACGCAGCGATGCGTCGATCCGTTGCGCGTGATCTTGCTGTTGAGCCGATCACTGTCCTTCACCCCCACCATCCACTCGTGTCGGATGGACAGATCGGACAGGACGTTAAAAACCAATTCGATGGGGGCTTCGAGAACCGTCTCATGCTCCATAATTTTCTTCGTGGCGCCGGACTGGTGGAAGTCTTCCATCGTAGGCTGCGGGACGTGATCCTTCAGCGGATCGAGCGTAATGAAGCAATAGTTGATCGATCCGAAATCGTACGTCTCTTCGCCCTCCTCTGGGTCTGCCCACGCCGCCTGCTTCACCGCTACCCAGTTGGAACAGGCAGTCACGAGTTGATGCGTGAGGAGGACGTACTCTCGATGCGGCACTTCATTCTTCATCAGGCGATGGGCCACGATCACATCCTTGCCGAAGAGTTTTGAGTGCTCACGCACGTGGCTCGTGCCGACGTCTCCATAGTGGACGATGAATTTTATCGTCAAGTCACTAGCCGTACTGCAGGCGCCACACTGACAGATGCGATAGGCTTCGTACTTCTTGAGGTGCGCATGGAAGTTGACGTACATGCGCTGGACCTGAGCCAGCAGTGCGGCGGCCGTGGGAGCCTGGCCATCCCGATAAAACAAGATCGCGTCGCCTTCGATCTCCGACACCGTGAGGCCGATTTCGTCGGCATCGATCAGGATTTCCAGCAACTCTTCGATGATGTGCCGGCTGTGGGTGATCTCGGTGTCGTTGACGAATCGCGTGAAGCCGCTGATGTCCGGAATGAAGAGCAGCGTCGGTTCGCTGGAGGGGGTAGGCTGCTGGTTCATGATTCCGCCTCGCGTTGATGGGGAAGTGGAGGGGGCCTCTTGGAAGCCGCCGGTCCCTAAAGAAACGGAATTTAGGCCACTCAAAAAAAGCTGCGTGCGAAAGCCGGCCGGCAGCTGCGGACGATCCGGCGATTGGGCCGTGGCTCGCGCCGCTAAGGGTGGCGCCCTGCCTGATGCCGGGCACGTCGCGAGCGTTGGCGGGGCCGCGACCGTTCTTTCCGAACATTACGGGTCTGCTTCGGTCTGTGAAGCTTTCTCCAGGCGCGCGGAAAGTCGAAGCAGCGGGTGTTTTCGGTTATCCGGGCGTGTTGACGTGTTCTTTAATGTGCCTCATCTTCATCGAGTATGCAGGAGGAGCTTGCTAACCGTCACGTCTTCGCCCCTCGCATGAACGATGTATAAGCCTGCCGGCAGGCGGCGCGCATCGACGTCAATCAGGTGGATTCCCGACGGCAGCCAGCCGTTCTGGAGCACATCCACATGGCGACCAACAGCGTCGTAGAGCGTGACCTGCAGCCACTGGGGATGGGCCAATTCCACACGGACCGTCCCCTCCGTTTGCAGCGGACTCGGATATAGCGACAGGTCAAAACCTGCAGAGGTGCGGGGAATCTCTTCGGTCGCAACGCTGATACTGCGTCCATACCCCACACCCTGAATTCTCGCGTAGACCAGCGTAGTACCTCCGGGCTCCAGAATCAGCTTGTCGTCGACGAATCCGATTCCTGCGATGTAGCTGTACTTTCCGTCATACTCTTTGATAGTGACGTCTTCCAGCACGGTGCCATCGAGCAGGCTGAAGGAGCGGCCATGGCCTCCGGAAACCGACATAGTCCACGTCCGGCATTCGACGGTTTCCCCGAAATTGGCATTCAGTGGGCACCCGGGATACTCGGGATGTTCATCACCATCCGCCCCGATAAAGAGCACCTGGGCCGTGGCGCTATCGAATCGGACCAACGACTCATACTGCGGCCCCGAACGGTCCCCTGAGATGCTTTCCCATGACTGGACGAAATACCGCGTACCATGGAGAACCGTATCCGCCGATATCCAGACGCGACGGGCCTCTGAACCAGCCATTCCATGGTTCTGATATTCCCACACATTTCCAATCTCGAGCGGATAATACCGCCAAGCGCTCGTGGTATCCTGGGTCTGCGCCTTTATGGCGGAAGGCAACATGAGGAGCACCAGCGCAATCTTCCAGGCCTTCATCGAACCACAATCATTCGCCGCACTTGTTGTGATCTTCCCGTCGATAGGCGGTACAGATAGACACCCGGCGAGAGACGGCGGCCTTCGAATTCGATAGCATGACTGCCCGCCGGCATTGGTCCTTTTGCGAGGATGCCCACCTCTCGTCCGAGGAGATCGAAGATGATAAGCTCTGCATTCCTCGCCGTCCGGTCCAGGGTAAACGAAATGGATGTTTCCGAGGAGAACGGATTCGGATAGTTTTGATCGAGGCGGAGATGAGGCACTGCCTCACGATCGTCCACCGGAAGATCGATCGCCCGGTTTATGCGTGCACTTTCTCCCAATCCTGGTCCTCTGCTGAAAGGAGGAGTGTATTGGTCATGTAAGCCGCCGCAGGCGTATTATGGTTTACAGCGCCCCTGGTCCCGGAGCCGGCATTCGCGCCCCTGGCAATTCTATCTTTCGACGCGGGTAGGACCTCCTGCTCCCGCCCTGCGCGTCAGACCTATCCTGAAACACGCAGTTTTCGCTCAGTAACGGGACGATGTCATGGTATTCACGACGGCGAAGAGAGTCCGCGGCCTGCTCACCCTTCTCGCGACGGCCGTAGCGTTTTTTCTCCCGACGGCCTCACCGTCATCTGCTCAGGAGGTCGCCTGGGAGTCGACCTCGGGTATTTACGGCGGCACGGTCCTCGCTATCGACGAAGTCGCCGGCGTTCTGTATGCAGGCACGACGCAGGGGCTCTTTCGCTCCGTCGATGCCGGCGAGACGTGGTCGTATACGGGACTCACGGCATCGATCCGAGGAGTCGCCGAAATCGACGGTCGCATCGTGGCTGTAGGCGGGCGGGACGTCTTCGCCTCCGATGATGGCGGCGAGACGTGGGCCGGCATTGGCCGAACGACGGGGTCCTCCCTTGTCACGTCGCTTGCGGTCTCATCGGAGGGGGAGATACTTGTTGGGACGGGCGGGGCTCTGGAGATTGGTGCGGGCATTATGGAAGAGAGCGGACTGTACCGGTCGGTTAATGCCGGCGAGACCTGGAACGAAGTGACCGGATCGACGCGGTACAACGTCGTCTGGGATGTTGCGGCGGATACGGCGGGGGCCCTCTACGCGGTGACGATCGATCATTTGCTTCGCTCGACGGACGGCGGCGACTCGTGGGAGACGGTTGGACCCTCAGGCTACGCCGTTTATTCCAACGGGGCCGGCACCCTCCTCGTCGCGAGAGGTGGTGAGATCCGGCGGTCGATCGATTTCGGAGCGACCTGGTCCACAGTGGCCGAGGGCATTCATTACTATCCGTCCGCGATCGAAGCGACTGCCGATGGCCATTTCTTCATCGCCACTTTTACGCCGGGCGGATTCGGAAGGATCTATCACTCCGATGACAGCGGAGCAAGCTGGAGTGCCACCTCCGTGCTTTCAACCCCCGTTTTCGACCTGCACGCGAACGCGTCGGGCCTGCTTGCCGGCTCGGAATTCAGAGGTGTTTTCAGGTCGGCGAATGGAAGCGCGTGGTCTCCTTCCAACGACGGACTCTCGGCACTTCACGTACCCGTGTTGGACGCCGCATCGGCCGACACCGTATTTGCCGGTACGCGCCATTTCTTTGAATGCTGCGATGGATACGACGGCTCCGACGGGACGGTGTACCGATCGCTCGACGGAGGCCGCAGTTGGCGGCCGATGGAGCTTGAGGGGACCGGCATCACGGACTTCGCCTTCGGTCCGTCGAGGACCGTGCTGGCCGCCTCCCTCGATGGTCTCCACCGATCGGACGACGGGGGATCGCACTGGGAAGCCGTTCCGACGGACGGCCTCGCGGGCGCCTTTCGTGCGGTTCACCTCGCCGATGACGGCTCGATTCTTCTCAGCGTCGCGCCGTTGGGCATTCTCGCCGCGCACGGAACGTACCGGTCTCAAGACGGCGGCGTGACGTGGGACCAGGTGAGCCACGCGACCGCGCATGCGTTTGCCACGGCGGGCGGGTCCGTCTATGCCGCCGCCGACCGTGTCGTTCGGCTCGACGACGGCCCTGTGTCCGTGCTCGACCGGGAGGTGGAATTCCTGGAGACCTCAGCCGACGGCACGCTCTACGCGCTCGGCGATTCGCTCTACCGGTCATCCGACGGGGAAGACTGGACGGGCGAGGCGCTGCCGGCAACCTCGGCAAACGACCTGGCTGTAAACGGGTCCGGACAGGTTCTTATCTCTTCCGCCGAGGGCCTGTTCATCTCGAAGACGGAGGGTGAAACCTGGACCCGGATCGGCGCGGGCGCGGACGCCATCGCCGCGCTGCCTGACGATCACCTCCTTGCGACGCGGAGGCGCGGGGTAGAGCGGAGTATTGAACCGGTGGTTCTCGGCGCCGAGTCCGCACAGCCCGGCCGGCTGACAGGCGCTTCACTGCTGCCGGGCTACCCCAATCCGACCACCGGCCTGACGACGATTCCCTTCGAAATCGAACGATCCTTGCACGTGCGGATCAGCGTATTCGATCTCGTCGGGCGCCGGCGCGCGACGCTCGTCGACCGTGTTGTTGCGGCCGGGCGGCACGACGTACGCTGGGACGCAGCCGCGCTGCCTCCAGGCGCTTACGTTATCCGACTGCAGGCGCCCGGGTTCAGCGCATCCCGGATGGTCGTCGCACTTCCGCACTAGCCTGAACTACCCGTCATGATCCGTCCAATGAATGTTCGCCGGATGGCAACGACCGCTATCCTTCTTCTCGCCGCATCGACGGCCAACGGCCAGTCCGCAGATGCGTCGAGCTACTTTCCCCTCAAGGTCGGCAACACCTGGAGCTATATCACCGTGCTCGACCCGCCGAACGAGCCGCCCGACACGCTGAACGGGGGGACATTCTCCGTCTCCAAATCCTTTACGATCAATGATACGCTCTACTACCTCGCCGCCTATCCGTTCTCCATAGCGGATACGCTCCGAAGCGACGAGGTCGGCCGCGTTTGGGCGCGCGACGGCGGCAAGGACGTGCTGCTCTTCGATTTCACGCTCGGCGACGGCGAAGCGTATCGCTTCTATCCCTCGCGATCTCCGCATACAGAGTACGAGATCACGATGAGCCGGGGGAAAACAGTCAAGGTGAGCGCCGGCACATTCGAAGAGGCGGTCACACTCCGCTTTGACGATCCCGATTTCGTGGACGAGGAGCGCGCGTATTCGTTCGCCCGCGGGACGGGAATCGTTCAAGCGTACGGAGAGGTCGGTGCTTACGTGGAACTGCATTCCGCCGAGCTTTTTCCGCGCCTAGATACGGTGGACTGGCGCGGATACATGCCGCTGGCCGTTGGGAACATGTGGCAGCACGCCTTCGAGACGTGGAGCGGCTCGTTTGGAACGGTGGGCGAGTGGATCGAGGAGTGGAAGATCGCGGCCGACTCTGTCATCGATAGCCGATCCTACTTTCAACTTGAGGTGCGGTGTGATACGGTCAGCTCCTGGCCGGGCCTCTTCACACATTCGTGCGACCCCGCCGAGCTGGATCGCCGATTCGTACGTTATGACGACTCCGCGGCCAATCTGATGGAATACGTGGAGGAGAGCGGAGAGGAGCGGTATTTTTTCCAGTATGATTTCCGCCTGGACGCACCGTTCTATCTGGAGACCGATTCACCGGGAGGGATGGCGGCAGGATATGCATATTACCCGGGCGGCGAAATGATGACGATCGGTGACGAACGAGTGGATGCGGTGCAGAAGCACGTCTCGGTTTACAGTGCCGTCCCGGGCGGTTTCACGTTCGCACACGGCATCGGACTCGTGGCCTCCGGATTTAGCGAAGGCGGCGGCACCAAGCACGAGCTGACCTACGCTCGTGTCGGTGAGCATACGTACGGAACGTTTCAAACAGTGAACACCGAGCGCCTGGCGGTTGCCGAAGTTTCCCTGCAGGTATATCCCAATCCGGCCGCAGATGACCTCCGCCTTGCGTTTTCGCTGTCTCAACCTGGCGAAGTCCGCGTGCTGTTTTATGACATGCTCGGCCGGCGCGTTCACGAGTTGCGGCCGGGGCGCAGACCCTTGGGAGAAAATCGCCTCTCCCTCGACGTACGGAACCTGAGCAGCGGACCGTACATGATCGTTCTGGAAGTCGACGGTCGCGCGGCGGCGCGGCGGGCGATTGTAGCCGTTCGGTGAGTGTAGCTACGGAGCTACGGTGCCGCAGCCGAACAATTGGAGAACGTACCTGACCCCTGTGGCCGATATTGCTGATAGCGTTTCTGACTACTTCTACCGCGCTTGCCCAAACTGATTCGGCGAAGGTCGGAGAAAAGCTGCCGAAAAACGTCTTATACGTCGAGGTTGGCGGAGTGAGGATCGTGGGATCTCTGAACTTTGAGCGCTTATTTTCTGATCGAGTCAACGTACGCGTGGGGTACACCGCCTTCTCGTTGAATATGGTCCACCAGGTCCAATCTAGAGGGTGGGTAGCCGGCGCATCGTACCTCATTCCTGTGAGCACCTGGGTAGCGAAGCATGGAGGAGCTTACGAAGTCGGGTTGGCCGCAGGAAAAAGTACGAGCTGGAGCAGTATGTGGTTTTCTGATGATGTCGAGCGCTCAAGCGTTGTGACGATATCAGCCCATGCAGGCTACAGCTACCGTCCGGTTCCTGGAGGCCTATATTTCGGTCTAAGCCTGGCGCCGATTGTCGCGTGGAGAGCAGACGGCGTCGTTGCGCTTCCTTGGTTTGGAATAAGCATGGGCGGTGCATTCTGAAATCAGCCGGGGCGATCGCGAATACCATATGCTGCGGGCTGGCGCGGAGCTAGGCGGCGTTTTACGGTCGCGACCCGGCGGCCAACAGAGTCGTAACCTCTATCGCGACTTGCTGAGTTGTCGAAATGGACACCGTGAGCCGCGCCTCCTGACGGAAGGGGTTCGGATAGATTACAACGGCGGGATCTATCT
>CAZART010000002.1:80439-120259 GCA_964487555.1 uncultured Rhodothermales bacterium | reverse complement strand
TTCCTTCGAAAGCTCGTCCTTCCATCGACCTCAGCAAAACGCCGAAGGTTACGGTTCCCGAAACGCCGGGGATCCCGCCTTCTGAAACGCGCAAGAACCGGCTGCCCCTCCTCGTCAAGAGGCTGCAGGGCGCCTCATCCGCGCGCGAGGCCTTTCTGATGAAGGAAATCCTCGACAGGCCGCGAGCGATGCGGCGGCGGCGGCGGTAACCTGCTATCTCCTACTCCGGGTTTTCTTCGAAGAAGTCGTTCCCCTTCTTGAAGACGCTGGCTCCGATGACACCGCCGATCGCGCCCAAAATGGCATAGATCACGAGTGCGACCAGAAAGATGCCGACGATAAAGAGCGGAGAAGACGCCATCTCCATGATCTGCTCGGCCTGTGCAGGATCCAATCCGGACGCGTCGAGCTGATCCTCAATAACCTGCCGAATCGGCGGCGTCAGTCCGATGGCCATAAAAAGGAACCCGAGGATGCTCGCTACGGCCATCGCTACGATGCCCGCGAGGGCACCAAGGCCGGCTCCTTCGCCGCCCTTGAGTGTCAGGTTGTGGCGATCCGTGTAGTGCCAAACGGCCAGCAGTCCGGCACAGATATACGCGATGCAGGAAAGACAGCTGCCTATGGCAGGGATCAACCCGAGAATTGCCGCTGCGACACCTATGGCGGCACCTGCAAGAATAATCGACTGTGACTTGTTTGGCATGGAAGATGGTGGGGCTCGTGATGGGTCCGGGTGAATTGCCAGCGGCAAGATAGAGATTACCATCAGCATTTTGCCACCCGATTCCTGGCCGGAATCAGCGATCCGCTTGACCTTCCGACGTGAGGGCCGCGTCACACGCCGTGCCGTCGTCCACCGCCACACCGTCCTTGCCGCCGAACGCCTGCACAAGCGCTCTGCTTAGGAAGTACCCTGCAGTTAGACCGAATACGGCGCCGGTGAGCATCCGGCTCAGGGGCGTATTCGACCAGATATGGATGACGTCGCCCAGCCAATCGACACCCGGTGCCGCGACGGCGAGTGTCAGGAGGATGGGAGCCCGTCGATTGACTCGGCCATCCCAGCGGCCGGCGAACCGGAAGACCAGCGCGGCGAGCGGAAGCGCGAGATAAGCACCGTAACAGCGATGGCATACAGCCAGCGCAACACCGAGGAAATGAGGTGATCGTTCGGGGATCTGGTGGCACGCACCGGAAAAGGCCAGAAACAAGAGGCTCCGTTCATGCGGGCCCACGAACGGCGGAAGCGTCGCCAGTGCGACGAGCGTCATCGTCGTACCGAAGGCAATCCACCATCCCACCGAGACCTTGTTGCCTTCCGCTTTCATCAATCGCGTCGAACTAGCAACTCATCATCAAACTCGCACCGCCAGTGAGAACGTCATCAACGATGATACATCGCCTACGTTCTTCCATCCGGTCAACGACTTGCCGGACCATCCCACGCGCTCGCTTTACTCACCGGTCTCCTTCTCATATCATCATTTCGAGCCGCCGTCCAAAGATTTCGCACCGCCGGAAGCAGGACGGCTTCGAGAAGTGAATAGAACGAGCCATCGTTATGAATTTGCTCCGGGGCCATCCCACATCACCTCATCAAGCCGGCACGATGCTCATCCGTCTGATGGTGGGTGTCGTATTTTTCACGGAAGGGCAGCAGAAGTTCCTGTATCCGGCTTTTCGCCGCAGGGGCGGGGCTGAGCAGCTCCGCTTCTCAAATGCCCAATTATGCGGCTACTTCGTGCGTACGTTTGAGATGGTATGCCCTGACCTGATCCCGGTGGGGCTGTTGTCCCCCGTCGCCACCGGCTCGGCTCAGCCTTGTACAACGCTGCGGCGATCAGAGGCCTGACATAAGGCGGAGAAAGTAACACCGATGGACGACACTCCCGAGACGGACGCACCTGCCGGAATGGCCTCGACAAAACAGGGGCCGCTGGGCGAAGTGGCGCGCCTTTTCCTCAAACTGGGCCTGATCGGCTTCGGCGGACCGGCTGCCCACATCGCGATGATGGAGGATGAGTTCGTCACGCGCCGCGAGTGGATTTCGCGGCAGCATTTTCTGGATCTCGTTGGTGCGACGAACCTGATTCCCGGCCCCAACTCCACAGAGATGACGATGCACGTCGGCTACGAAAGAGCGGGCTGGCCGGGGCTCTTCACAGCAGGCAGCTGCTTCATTCTGCCGGCGGTTCTCATCACAGGATTCTTCGGCTGGCTCTACGTCGCCTACGGTAGCCTGCCGGAGGTAGAACCGTTTCTCTACGGCATAAAGCCGGCTGTGATCGCCGTGATCCTGGGGGCCGTGTGGAAGCTGGGCACGAAGGCCGTCAAGGGCTGGCGCTTGGCCGCGATGGGATTAGCTGTTGCAGCGGCTACGCTCGCGGGACTTGGCGAGATCTGGGCGCTCCTTGCAGGCGGTCTTCTAGGCACACTCTGGCTCCGCGCCGCGGGATATGACAGCTCACGCACCGCCGGCCGCCTGATTCCGATTCTTTTTCTGCAGCAGGCGCGAGACACGACCGCCGCTGCCGCGGCAGCCGCGGCGGCCGGAGCGGCAGCCGGCGTTTCGCTCTGGAAGCTGTTCTTCTTTTTCTTAAAAGTTGGTGCGGTTCTCTACGGCAGCGGCTATGTGTTGGTAGCCTTCTTGGAGGGAGGCCTCGTGGAGGACTATGGCTGGCTTTCACAAGACCAGCTCCTCGACGCCATTGCCATCGGCCAGTTTACACCAGGCCCCGTGCTGTCGACGTCGACCTTCATCGGCTACGTGATCGAAGGAGTGCCGGGGGCTGCAGTCGCCACGCTCGGCATCTTCTTGCCGTCATTCTTTTTCGTTCTGATGCTCAACCCGATCATTCCGAAACTCCGCGAGTCGATCTGGCTATCGGCTTTCCTGGACGCGGTGAACGTAGCCGCGGTGGCACTGATGGTCGCGGTTACGATCGAACTCGGCATAGGCACGCTGGTCTCGTGGCCATCCTGGGTAATCGCCGTCCTTGCAGCCGTCTTCGCACTCCGCTATAAGCTGAATGCAGCCTGGCTTGTGCTGGGAGGGGCCGTACTGGGTTGGCTTCTTTCGCCGTGGGGGACGTGAGGCGCTCGCACACATTCTCATTCTCGCGCACGCCCGCGCATCTTTTGCAGTCCGTCCGCGGTCAGGCTTAACAACCGCTTCATCGGAATAGCCCGCTTGACGAGGAACAGGCTCTTTCAATATCTTGTAGACCAGTTAGCACTCGTCAAATGAGAGTGCTAACAACGATCTGAATTTCGCATTCACGTAGCAAGCCACTCACAAAGGAGGAGAAGCATCATGGCAGCGATCAAACCACTCGGCGACCGCGTGGTGGTCCGTCCGGAGGCCGCTGAGGAGAAGACCGAAAGCGGGCTCTACATACCCGATACGGCCAAAGAGAAGCCCCAGCGCGGTACCGTCGTGTCCGTAGGTCCCGGGCGGGTGGAGAACGGCACGAAGATCGACATGAGCGTCGGCACAGGCGACAAGGTACTTTATGGCAAGTACGCCGGAACAGAAATCACCATCGACGGGGAAGACCTCCTCATCATGCGAGAAAACGACATTCTCGGCGTCATCGAAGGATAGCAGGATTGGCGGTAGCTTCGACAGCGACGTCGTCCTTTCTACACCATTAACATTCGCACAGTATCACCTAGCATTTCAGAAGATAGAACTATGGCAAAGCAGATTGTATTCGACACGGAAGCTCGCGCATCGCTCAAGCGCGGTGTCGACATCCTGGCCAACGCCGTAAGAGTGACGCTCGGCCCGAAAGGGCGCAACGTGATCGTCGAGAAGAAATTCGGCGCTCCTACCATCACCAAGGACGGCGTCACGGTGGCCAAGGAGATCGAGC
The DNA here is from genome assembly GCA_964487555.1 of uncultured Rhodothermales bacterium. Classification (GTDB taxonomy): domain Bacteria; phylum Bacteroidota; class Rhodothermia; order Rhodothermales; family VXPQ01; genus CAZART01. The sequence goes on along the minus strand of CAZART010000002.1, from coordinate 116,381 downwards.
TCGAGAATAAGCTCGAGAACGTCGGCGCACAAATGGTTAAGGAGGTTGCCTCCAAGACAAGCGACGTCGCCGGCGACGGTACGACGACCGCTACGGTCCTCGCACAGGCCATCATCCAGGCCGGACTCAAGAGCGTCACTGCGGGCGCGAACCCGATGGACCTGAAACGCGGCGTCGATAAGGCGACTGAGCTTGTCGTTGCGAACATCCGCGAGCAGAGCCGCGCGATTTCGGGCAAGAACGAAATCTCGCAGGTGGCATCGATTTCCGCCAACAGCGATCAGACGATCGGTGAGCTGATTGCCGACGCCTTTGAGAAGGTCGGCAAGGACGGCGTCATCACCGTTGAGGAAGCCAAGGGCACGGAAACAAACCTCGACGTCGTCGAAGGTATGCAGTTCGACCGTGGCTACCTCTCGCCTTATTTCGTCACGAATCCCGACAATATGGAGACCGTCCTCGAGGACGCCTACATCCTGATCCATGACAAGAAGATCAGCACGATGAAGGACCTCCTTCCGGTGCTCGAGAAAGTCGCCCAGACGGGCAGCCCGCTCCTCGTCATGGCCGAAGACATCGAGGGCGAAGCCCTGGCTACGCTCGTCGTCAATAAGCTTCGGGGCACCTTGAAAGTCGCAGCCGTGAAGGCCCCAGGCTTCGGCGATCGCCGGAAGGCCATGCTCGAGGACATCGCCATTCTCACCGGCGGCACGGTCGTCTCGGAAGAGAAAGGCTACCGCCTCGAGAACGCGACGATGGATTACCTCGGCCGCGCGAAGCGAATCGTGATGAATAAGGATAATACGACCATCGTCGACGGCGCCGGCTCCGCGGCCGATATCAAGGCCCGCGGCAACCAGATCCGTCAGCAGATGGAGACGACGACGAGCGATTACGACCGCGAGAAGCTTCAGGAGCGCCTGGCCAAGCTCTCCGGCGGTGTGGCCGTGCTGAAGATCGGCGCCGCTACGGAGCCGGAGATGAAGGAGAAAAAGGCCCGCGTCGAGGATGCCCTCCACGCGACGCGCGCTGCCGTCGAAGAAGGCATCGTGCCGGGTGGCGGGGTTGCCTACCTGCGCGCGCTCAGCGCCCTCGATAACGTCGAAGTCGAAAACGAAGATCAGCGCATCGGCGTCGCAATCGTCAGGCGGGCCCTCGAAGAACCGCTTCGCCAGATCGTCCAGAACGCCGGGCTGGAAGGTTCGATCATCGTACAGAAGGTCAAGGACGGCAAGGGCGACTTCGGCTTCAATGCGCAGACCGAAGAGTACGGCAATCTATTCGAGCAGGGTGTCATCGACCCCACGAAGGTGACGCGCACGGCGCTCGAAAATGCGACCTCAGTAGCCAGTCTGCTGCTGACCACCGAGTCCGTGGTAGCCGATCTGCCCTCGAAGGACGACGACGAGGGCGGAATGCCCGGCGGCGGCGCACCCGGCATGGGCGGCATGGGCGGCATGGGGGGCGGAATGGGCTTCTAATTCCCATCTCCACGCCTGAAACTAGAAAAAGCGGGGTCGCCTTCCACGGCGGCTCCGCTTTTTTGTGCACCACATCCAATGTTCGCAAGGAGAACGTAATCTGGTAAACGGATCACTCCTTGGACCCGTGGCGGCCATAGCTGGCAAAGGGATCGACATCCCACTCCGCGAGCAGATGGTTAATCAAGTCTTCCTCATTGTCGAGGAACAGACCGTCCGCGTTGGCAATCTTTACGAGGTCATTCATGGCCGCCATTCGTTTTTCGCGGGGCAACACGGCGCGAACCGATTGGATCGCCCGCTCCAGACGCTCCTCATCCGCCCCAAGTGCATAGACGTTCATCGCCGAAGTGAGCACCGAACGCATTTCGGCCGAGGTATCTTCGGGCTGCCACTCCTGAAGCTTATTCAGCATAACCTGCACCTCCGTTTCGGTGAGATCATTATCCGTCCCGTGCGCCAGGACGAGGTAGATGTAAGCTAGATCGTGAAGCACGCCCCAATCTCTCTCCCGGCCTTCCCACGAGCGCTCGGCCACGAGTTCGAGGCCCCACGTGTCGGCCAGGACGTCGAGAATGCTCCTTTCCCCGCTGAGGAGCACGCCGTCGGCTTCCGCAATAATCTTCAGATCACCCAGAACACCTTCCATTTCATCGATGGAGAGAGCGTCGAGGAGGTGTTCGGCGGCATCACGCATCGCGGCATCGACGTCCTCCGTATGCATGTAGAGGTCCAGCGTCGCCATGACCAACGGCTGGATTGCGTTTCGATCCTGTGCCTCCGACCGTGTCGTCAACATCTGCGTCACGGACTCGAGTTCGGCGTCACTCAGATAGTCATCCGACTGATGGGCGATGGTCAGATACAAAAAAGCCAGACGTTGCAGACTGGAGTGATCGTCGATGCGGGACATGTTGTTCGCGACACAGGTCGCGCGGGATGCGGAGGTCGTGAAGAATTGAAACTACGACATGCGGCGACCATCGTCACGCGGCGTGCGGTAAGATAATCGTAAAGACGCTCCCCCGGCCCTTCGTGCTTTCGACGCTAATGGAACCGTCCATCAAATGCAGCAGGCGCTTAGAGACCGTCAGGCCGAGCCCGCTTCCCTGGTGCGTGCGATCGAGTCCGCTGCTCTCCTGCGTGAACGGATCGAACACGTGGTCGATAAATTCACCTTCGATGCCGATACCTGTGTCCTGGATTTCTATAGCGATTTGATCGTCGGCGCGCCGGACGGAAACGTCGATCGAACCTTTATCGGTGAATTTGATGGCGTTGTCGATCAGGTTATTCAGAACACGCGATAGAATGCCGTGATCGACATTTGCGTAGCATCGTTCCGCAGACAGCGAGAGATTCACAGCCAACCCCTTCTCCTCTGCGATGGGCGCGAGCGTCCGAATGACGCTCTCAACAACCTCCGCCACGCTGTGTGGCCGACGATCGATCTCGAGCGTCCCGGCCTCTAGCTGCGCCAGATCCAACATCGAATCGAGCATTAGCATTAGCCTGCGGCCGCTTCGCTCGATGAGGTTGATAAATCTATGATATTCGGATCGCACGCCCTGGCGTAGGATGGACGTGAATCCGAGTATTACCGTCAATGGGGTACGGATCTCATGCGTCATGTTGGTCAAAAAGGCGCTCTTGAGGATCGCCATCTCCTCGGCATGCTCCTTGGCCTCCAATAACTTCTGCTCCGTCTCCTTCTGCTCATTGATTTCAATCGCGGACCCGATGTAGCCTGCGAATGACTCATCGGGCCGGTACCGCGGAACGCCCCGGTCGAGGACCCACCGATACGGGCCGTCCTTCCGACGAAGACGGTACTCCATCGTAAACGTCTCACGCTTGTTTACGGCATCTTCGTACGTGCGAAGGCACTGCGCAATGTCGTCGGGATGAACATTTTCCGCCCACCCGCTTTCGATCTCTTCCTCGAGTGATTTACCGGTGAAGTCGAGCCATGTTTTGTTGAAGTAGGTGCACTCCCCCGATTCATCGGAAAGCCAGATAAAAACGGGGGCGGAGTCGGCCATCATCCGAAATCGCCGTTCACTCTCCTCCAGCGCACTTCTCGTGCGTTTGTGCTCCGTAATGTCGCTCATCACGGTCAACACGCAGTTTTCACCTCGCACGTCGATGAGCTGAGACGAGCAGACCACGGTGCGTACGTCCCCCGCGCGCGTGCATACATCCAGCTCAAATTCGTGAACGGATCCCTGCGCGTGGAGGAGCTCGTAATATTCGTCCCTCCTCTTTTCGTCGGCCCAAAGTCCGAGCTGTAGGCCGGTCCCGCCCAGCGCTTCCTCAACCGAATAGCCAAAAAAGGCGGCCCACTCTTCGTTCACGTCGACGTATACGCCGTCCTGTAGACGCGTAATTGCAATCGGCGTCGGGCTGGCATGAAAAACTTTATGGAGAAGACTCCGGGTCTCGACGACCGCCGTCAGTCGATCCGGCCCGCCACCTTGCTCCGATGGCCGTGAGCTAGGCGCATCAAGCATGACGGTACACGAGGGGTCGTCGTGGGTACATCCGAAGTGGGGACGATGGAGGGGATTGACGCGACAGGATGCCGTGCTGCACATTCGTCCAGGGTGCGTATACCGCGGGCCATCCTGCAATCGTCGTCAGTAACCAAAAGTCTGCGCCCAAACACAAGCCGCGCTCCGTTACAGTCTTGCAAGAATTCGGCCCAGACGAAAAATCGCTGCAGCAAGCGTGCAAACGGGCCACAAAAAAAAGCGGACCGCATCGTCGGTCCGCTTCTGTAACAGTGCCCCGCCGGCATCCCGGGCGTTTTACGACCAGTGGCATGCAGCCTCTGCGACGGCCGCCCGGATATTTCGGCTGAGAGATGCCTCAAACGGCCTGGATTCGCTAAAATCAAGCGGCAAGGCCTTCCGACAGGTCAGCGGTCGCCTGCGCGAGTGAAGAATCCGGATGCGCCGTCGCTGAACCGTTCTTGCAACAGCCCGGGAGGCGCTCCGCAACATTCCGGTCGAAACTCCACGACCCATGACAGTCTCTCGCTCGATGAATGATCTCACTCAACTTGTTCCTAAGATACAGGACCTTCGTCCGTCCAGCAACACGGAGGCGCGCCTGTTCCACGATTCTAACATGTTTCTTGATAGCGTAGATACGCTCACGGCGCAAGGTAGAAATGGCCTCTCACACGTTCGCCGCCGCTTCTTTCAGTTCCGTTATAAATCGGCGGGCTAGCTCGTCGGCTTGTCCAGGCCCTGCCGCCTCGGAGTAGATGCGAATGATCGGCTCCGTGTTGGATTTTCGAAGGTGAACCCACTGGTCCGAGAAGTTGATTTTGAGCCCGTCCGTCGTGTCGATGTCGTTGTTCCGGTACCGCTCCGCCAGGAACGCAAGCACGGATTCCGGATCGACATCCCCTATGGGCGTCTTATTCTTACTGATCGTATAGTGGGGTAACTCGGCGCTCATTTCCGACAGCGATCGGCCTTCATTCGCAAGATGCTGAAGCACGATGGCGGTTCCCGCGAGCGCATCCCTCCCGTAGTGCAAATCCGGAACGATGACGCCTCCGTTTCCCTCGCCACCGAGGACCGCTCCTACCTCCTGCATCTTTTTGACGACGTTAATCTCGCCGACGGCCGAGCGATAGACTTTTTGGCCGTGGCGGGATGCGACATCGTCGATGGCCCGAGACGATGAGAGATTCGTTGCGAACGGTCCTTGCCGGGATCTCCATATGAAATCTGCGGCGATCACTTGTGTGAGTTCCTCGCTTAAGTACCTTCCGTCATTATCGACGAGCGCCAGGCGATCCACATCGGGGTCAACGGCGATGCCGACGTCCGCTTCCTCTTCCTTGACGCGCGACGTCAGCTCGGTGAGGTTCTCAGGAAGCGGCTCGGCAGGATGCGCGAAAAGCCCCGTGGGTCTACAGTGCAGACATACGATACGATCGGTGCGAACACCCAGTCTATTAAGCACGGCGGGAATAGCGATTCCCCCGACGGAGTTCACTCCGTCTACGACCACCTTAAAATTGCGGTCACGGATGACATCGGCCTCGATGAACTCGAGAGCGAGAATGCGCTCGATGTGATAGTCGAGGAAATCGCGCGCGTCGTATGAACCTATTTCTTCATATCCGACCGTTGCAGACCGGCCTTGCTCCGCGATTGCGAGCACCTCCTCCGCCTCGTCGGCCGAGAGGAACTCGCCTTTCTCGTTTAGGAGCTTCAGCGCGTTCCACTCTGCCGGATTGTGAGACGCAGAAAGCACGACGCCCCCGATGGCGCCCGCCTGCAGGACGGCCATTTCGACGGTCGGCGTGGTTGCAAGTCCGGCATCGATGACGTCGAGCCCCGTGGCCCGTAGCGTCGCGTTCACGATAGACGAGCAGAGGTTTCCGGTGACGCGCGCATCGCGTCCCACAACCACCAGGGGTGCTCCACCTATTTGCTCTACGCGCTCCTTGCACCACGTTCCATAGGCGCCTGCGTACTTGACCAGCACGGCCGGATCGAGCCCGTCACCGAAAATGCCGCGGATACCCGAAATAGATACGATCAGCGTTCTAGCCATTTGCGTTGCAGGTTGATTTGAATGAAGTTTTCGGCGGGCGAGTGATGGGATCCACGCCTGCCGAGCCTCGATGGTTTCGCACGTCTGAGGCCGGTTTCAATCCGTCTTAACGGAACTGAGGGGAAGCGGCCATGTTGACGCTTCATCGTCACCCCACCGTCTTCAAAGATCCCCGAGCGCGGCATCTTCACCTCCACCTGACAAGTTATGGCTGTTCGCTTCGGCTCGCATGCGTATCCGGTCACGACCGAGACTCGTTGGCGACATCGTTTCAGTGTTTTGACGGCGCTCACGACAATCCTTTTGCTCGCATGGGGCGCCTTCGTGACGAGCATCAACGCCGGTCTCGCAGTGCCGGACTGGCCGTCTTCTTTCAACTCGTACGACCCGTTCAATCCCTGGCCTGATTGGTGGAAGCTGACGCCTGTTCTTGCCGAGCACGGGCATCGGCTACTCGGCGCGCTCGTCGGCGCATTTACGCTCATCCTGGCGGTGTGGACGTGGATGAAGGATCCGCGCCGCTGGATGCGATGGCTCGCCGCAGGAGCACTTGTGCTCGTCAGCCTCCAGGGCGTACTCGGCGGTCTGCGCGTCGTGCTGCTCTCCCTCGACCTGGCGGTAGTCCACGCCTGCGTTGCGCAAATCTTCTTCGCGCTTGTAATCGGAATGGTGATGTTTACGTCGGATTCGTGGCTCAAGGCCGACGTCGGGTACACCTCGAGTACGCGAGCGCCGCGGCTTCGCCGAACGGCCCTCCTTACGGTCGGGATTCTTTACGTACAAATTATCCTCGGAGCGCTTCTACGGCATCCGGGCACGGGAATCGATCCGCTCCTCGCCGTGTTTCACATCACGGGTGCCGTCCTGACGACGGCCGCCGTGGTCGTGCTCTATGCACGTGTTCGGGCGGATTTTAGGCGGACGCGAATAGCCTATCCCGCTGCGCGGGTACTCGTTGTGCTGCTGATTATCCAGTTCTCCCTCGGCGTGACGGCCTATCTGGTGACGATCGACGACGCGGGCGTGCTCGAGCCCAGCAACGTGCAGGTAGTCGTGAACACGGCGCACATGGTGGTCGGCGCTCTTCTGATGGGGACCGGCGCGGCTGTTCTTTACGATGCCTTCCGGATGCCCCTCCCCGAAAAATCACGAACGCATGCAGAATCCGCCAATTCTGTTATATTGAAGCAACCAAGCCTTTAGCTGCTGATCGGAAATTGCCTGTGCCGACCGACGCCCGTTTCAGTTCAACACCTGTGAACAATTCCGACGTGCGGGCTCATACCATTTCTGTCCCGGCCGCCTCTCGCAGCGATGTATTGCGCGACTATTTCGAGCTGACGAAGCCGGAGATTACGTTTCTTGTGGCGTTGTCCTCCGTAGCGGGCTACGTCCTTGCGCCGGTTCCGTCATTCGAGCTCTTTAGTTTCGTTTTCCTAATAGTCGGCGTGTGCCTGACGAGCGCAGGTGCGTCCGTTCTGAATCATTGGCTAGAACGGGACGAGGACGCCCTTATGAGACGTACCAAGGACCGGCCGCTCCCGGCCGGCCGCATTGCGCCCGAAGCCGCGCGAAACTTCGGCGCCGTCCTTGTCGCGATCGGCGTGGCCCTGCTCTGCCCGCTGACGAATCCGCTTACCGGCGTTCTCGCACTCAGTACGGCGCTGCTTTATCTCTTCGTTTACACGCCGCTCAAACGGCGGACCACCTGGAATACCCTTATCGGGACGCTGCCGGGCGCTCTTCCTGCCCTCGGAGGATGGACGGCCGCAACAGGGTCGGTCGGTTGGGGCGGCATTGCCATGTTCGGCGTTTTGGCGGCCTGGCAGATGCCGCACTTTCTTTCGCTGGCCTGGATGTACCGGAAGGACTACGAGCGGGCCGGCTACGTCATGCTTCCGGTCGCGAATCCCGACGGCCGCTCGACGGTTCGTCAGACGCTCGCGTATACCGCTCTCCTCGCCGTAGTGAGCTTCATTCCGAACGTGCTCGGGCTCAGCGGTTGGCTCTACGCATTGGGGGCGTTTCTGCTCGGCGGCTGGTTCTTACACGCCGCTTTGGAGTTCTACCGCTCCTACTCAGTGCAAGATGCGCGGATGGTCCTCCGCGTATCTATCGTTTACATTCCCGTGCTGGTTCTTATGCTACTATTAGACCGAATCCTGCTCGGCGGTCTGTTCGCTGGATGACCGATGTTCAACTCGACGGGCTGAGCTATAGTTACGGCGACAGAAACGCGCTACAGGACGTTTCCCTGCATATAAAGAGCGGATCCCTGTTCGGGCTCTTGGGACCGAACGGTGGAGGAAAAACGACGCTTCTCCGAATTGTCGCTACCCTTATCAAGCCGGACCGTGGATCGGCCCGAGTAGGCGGGGTCGACGTCGTTGCAGATCCACCCACCGTACGTCGCCGTTTCGGCATCATCTTCCAGGAACCGGCTCTCGACCAGGAGCTTTCTCTCGAGGAGAACCTCCGGACGCACGCCTCCCTTTACGGCCTCAACCGTTCTCGCGTTGACGAGCGGCTGGAGGTGCTGCTTCCTCTGTTCGGGCTGAGCGGCCGAAAGAAAGATCGCATATCCACCTTTTCAGGCGGTTTGAAGCGGCGGGCCGATATCGTTCGAGGATTGATACATGCTCCGCCGATCCTGCTTCTCGATGAGCCCACGACCGGACTCGACCCCGCCGCGCGGCAGATGTTCTGGGAGATGCTCCGACGGCTGCAACAAAAAGAGCGTACCACCATCATCGTGGCTACCCACATTATGGAGGAGGCTGATCGCTGTGATCGCCTCGCTATTATCGACCGCGGTACCATTGTAGCAGAGGGCAGCCCCGCTGAGTTGAAAAGTGAGATCGGTGAGGAGATGTTATGGCTGGAAAGCGACGACCCTCCGGAGCTTTTGCGGTGGATCAACGCACGTCTTGAGGTAGATGCGCGCCTTACCGGCTCGCGCATCCGAATCTCCAGCCCCGACGCGCACGACCTGCTGGGCACGCTGTACGAATCGTGCTCGTTCCTCATCCGATCCGCAACCGTACGTAGACCTTCCCTGGAAGACGTTTTCATGGTTCACGCCGGACGCCGGCTGGAGGAGGCCGACGTTTCCGCGCCGGCCGCCGCACCCGATGAACGTTCTGTAGGTGTATGATCGGAACGGTCCTTGCGCTCTGGAAACGCGAGATGATCAAGTTCATCCGCGACTATAACCGCGTCGCCGGCGCGTTCCTGCAGCCCCTCGTCGTGTGGCTGCTGTTGGGTTTCGGATTCCGAGAGTCCTTCCGAATCCCGCACGCTGAGGTCGGCTCTGCCGGCGTTCCCTACCTCGAATTTCTCTTCCCGGGAATCCTTGCACTCGTCGCACTATTCACGTCGATCTTCTCGACCATTTCCATCGTCGAGGAGCGTAAATCCGGCTTTTTGCAAGCGGCACTCGTGTCGCCAAGTCCCCGCTACGCGCTCGTGCTCGGCACGATTCTCGGAGGAACAACGCTTGCCGTAATCGAGGCCTCCCTCTTCATCGCATTGCTGCCCGTCGTGGCTCATACGCCCTCGATCGCGGGGGTCACGCTCATGCTGGTCGTCACCTTCTTGATCGGCCTGAGCTTTACGGCGCTGGGCGTCGTCATCGCCTGGAGGACGCGCACGACGCGCGGCTTTCATGCCGTAATGAATCTGTTCTTAATGCCGCTCTGGGTGCTCTCCGGTGCGTTCTTCCCCGCGGACGGTGCACCGACCATTCTCCAGTGGATCATTCGCCTCAACCCGGTCTCTTATGGTGTGGCCGGAGTGCGGAATGCGATGTATCTGCCGGCGAGTTCTCCTCTCGCTTCCCCGACTTTGGGCATCTCACTCTCGGTCACCGCCGCGTTCGCCATCCTCATGTTTTTACTCGCCGTACGGGCGGTTCAGACGTCGTCAACCAATTCGTGACGCCGCCGCCGAAACGGTGTGTATTCGTCACGCGTTGTAGATCATGGATGCCGGAGGATCTAAGTCCCAGAGACGAAGCTCGTAGTGGAAGTACCAGGCCCGACCATAGAGTACGCAGGCGCAGCGCCGCACCAAATCGACGTCAAAGCGATTGCGCGTGACGAACTCGAAGCGTTCGTCGTAGACCTGGGCCTGGAGGCATACCGCGGCCGTCAGCTGTTCAAGTGGCTATACGGAAAGGGAGCGACTTCATTCGAGGAAATGACCGATCTTCCTCAGGATCTCCGCGAGTCGCTCAGGAAGATCGCCTACATCGGGCGCATCGAACCGGCTCAAGTGCAGACCGCGAAAGATGATACGGTGAAGGCCCTTTTCAGGCTCTCGACCGGCAGGCACATCGAAACCGTCCTCATTCCTGATCTTGCGCCCGATGGAACGGCGAATCGTCTTACGGTGTGCGTTTCGAGCCAGGTGGGATGCGCCATGGGCTGCGTCTTTTGCGCCACGGGAACCATGGGCTTTCAGCAAAACCTGACGTGCGGAGAGATCTTCGATCAGGCGTTCTACATGAATCGTCTTTCGCTGGAGCGTTACGGCCGCCCCATCACGAACGTCGTGTTTATGGGAATGGGCGAGCCTCTACTTAACTATGACGCGGTGATGAAGAGCATCGAATGCCTGAAGCATCCGGACGGACTCGGCTTGGCGCCGCGTCGAATCACCCTCTCGACCGTCGGGCTGGCCCGCCGCATCAAGCAGTTGGCCGACGAGGACCTCGGCATCAATCTGGCCGTCTCGCTGCACGCACCCACCGACGCTCTACGCAGCAGCATCATGCCGGTCAACCGCGCCGCCGCCACCGATTTGGCCGCCCTCCGAGAGGCTATCGAATACTATGCAGCAGCTACCGGGCGACGCCTCACGTATGAATACTGCATGTTCCACCGGTTTAACGATTCGGAAGAGGATGCCCGTCGACTCGCCGACGTGGCAGACTGGGCGCCCAGCAAGGTGAACCTCATTATGTACAACCCCGTCGCCGGTCTCGATTTCGAGCGAACGCCGGAGCACCACCTTGACGCATTTGTTCGCGTGCTCGTCCAACGCGGTGTAACGGTAACCGTGCGCCGGAGCCGCGGCCAGGACATCGACGCGGCGTGCGGTCAGCTCGCTGTTAAGGAGGATCGGTAGATTGAATGCACGCGCACGTCTCGTATGATATGGGTGCACACCGCGCCGCACGGCCGTCTGTAATAACGGCGTGACTAGATGCGCGGGTGTGGCGCTTAGAAGGCAAGCCCTTATATTGAAGGTAGAAGCGCGTATCTTCAATGTTCAAGCATAGCATTGTCTATCCTATGAGGACTTCGTCGCGAGGGGCATCCGGCCCCCGGAACAGTGTTATTTCAGTGCTGCTCGGCTTCTTCGGCGTAACCGCTGCCTTTCTACTGCTGCCGAAGACCATCAAATACGTTATTCGCCGCTTCTTCCTGAGTATCCTCTCCGAGATCGTCGCGGTCGTGATCACCGGCTTGCTCACAGAAAAGCTGGTCGATCTGATTAGCCACGACCAGTCGGATTCACCAGAGTTCGAACCATCACGCTGATTCGGCAGCGACTGAATTTTGCAACAGCCGCGGCCTTCCTTTGCGCAGTTGGGTGCATCCTGCGTGCCGCGAATACCGTCGGGCAATGCCGCACCCGCACATCAATCCCGAGCCGACGACGGAGCCATGGCCGGCCTTAGATGACCGGCGAATGCCCCGGCGGCACTCATCCATCACCTGAATAAGCGTATCCGCAGGCCGCTATTCAACTTTAATTCGGCCCCGTTTTTTCAAACCGAGAGAAAGCACCGTGAGCAAGAATGCAGCGCCGGCGATGCACGCAAAGGCGAGATGGTACCCGCGCAGGGCCGCCGCCGCGGAAGCCACCACCGCACCGATGAGTGCTCCCCCGGTTAGCTGACCGACGCTGATGGATAGCGTGACGACGCCCTGCGCGACGGTCCGCTCGGCCTCCTGCGCCTCTTCGAGCAGAATGTACGACAGCGATGATCCGAGTAGTCCTGATAGGCCAAGGCCGATAAGCACCGAAGCGGAATAGAAAACGGTGACCGTGAGGGGAACGAACCCCATGATCGCCGTGCCGGTCGTAAGAATCGCCGTGCTGGCGAGAATAACAACACGGGTACCGAGCCGATCCAGGATCCGGCCGCCAATCGGGGAGCCGATCGCGACGGCCGTAACCAGCGGAAGCAGCATGAACGAGGCCGTCGATTTCGAGACGTCGAACGCCTCGACCGCCATAGCCGGCATAAATACGAATGCGGCTTCGGTCAAGCCCGCTCCGACGCCGAGCAGGCTCGCGATAACCACTTGACGACGCCGGAAAAGGGCGATCCGCAGCAGAGGATTTTCGGATCGCTGCTCCGCCCGCACGAATATCGGCAGCAGCAGGCCGCTGAGAACGAGCCAGGGTAGCACCCGGGCCGACAGGACGCTTTCGACGAAGGCCTCCGTGTCGATCTGATTCATCCCGAAGGCGAACGACGCCAGGATTATCCCGACGAGTACGACGCCGGCCAGATCCAGCGACCGCTGCCGCGAGGGATCGACCGTCGGGAGAACCCGCAGGGCGGCGATGAAAACGACGAGGGCCAGTGGAATGTTAACGACGAAGAGCCATGGCCATCCAACCAGCAGAAGAACTCCCGCGAGTATTGGGCCGATGATGAACGCGAGGCCGAAGACCGCCCCGAGGACGCCGAGCGCCGCACCCCGCTTCCCGGGAGCAACGACATCACCCACCACTGCGCTGGCGACCGGAAATATGCCGGAGGCGCCGAGCCCTTGCACGGCTCGGCCTACGAGGACGACCCAGAAGGGCGGTGCTAAAGCAACGATCAGCGATCCGACGGCAAAGAGTATAACGTTCAACGCGTAGACCGCTCGACGCCCGAACACGTCCGAAAGCCGCGCCATGAGCGGCAATCCGAGTAAATTGAATAACACGAACACGTTGAAGACCCATGCGATCGCGCGCTCGCTCAGGCCGTAATGCTCGCGCAGCGCGGGTAGGGCGGGACCCACGATGGCGATATCCAACGCCGCCATCAACACACCCAGAAAAAGAACGATGAGAATACGGCGCGGAGATGACGAAGAGGAGGTCAAGCTCTATGGGGACTATCTTGTGAGGGCCGGTCGGACGTGATCGAGCGCAGTTTATCTGTTCGCATCTGCGCCTTCAAGTGATTCTCCGAAAATTAGGAGTAGAGAAACGAGCTTCGCCGGCGACGAAACTTTGACGTCGTTCCGGAGATTGGAAGCTCACTGGATCACTGAGACGGCCATCGAATCTTTCTGAATGCTGCAACGACTTCATCGGCCTGCCTTTATTCTCGGTACGTTGGCCGTTTTCATCGCTGGATTCACCGCCTACGTGACGCTCACGTTCCCCTTTTCGCCTGCGGCTCCTTCGGAAGATGAGCTCTGGCCCGGCACGGCCGCGTGGGCCAAGGAGCAGATGGCTGCGCTGTCGCTCGAACAGAAGATCTCGCAACTCTTCTCAGTGCGTGCGAATAGTCTCTACACCAGCGAGGACGACCCCGACTATCGAACGCTCATCGACTTCGTCGAACGCTTCGAAATAGGGGGGGTTACGTTCTTTCAGGGTGAACCCTTCGAGCAAGTCACGCTGGCCAACAAGCTTCAACAGCATTCACAAGTGCCGCTCCTGATCTCGCAGGACATGGAATGGGGTGCCGGGATGCGGATTGAACATACGACGACGTTTCCTCGCACGATGGCTCTTGGCGCCACCCGCGATCCGAACCTGGCGTATATGGCTGGATACGTTACCGCCGTCGAAGCGCGCGCCCTCGGCACCCATCAGGTCTTCGCTCCCGTAGCGGACGTCAATAATAATCCATTTAATCCCATCATCAACGTCCGCTCCTTCGGCGAGAAGCCGGATCTCGTCGCCGAGATGTCGGCGGCCTTTGCACGCGGCGTCCAGGATGCCGGCGCCATATCCACGGCCAAGCACTTTCCCGGGCACGGGGACACCGATACGGATTCGCACGCCGCGCTGCCCATCCTTCCATTCGGAATGGACAGATTGGAAACGGTGGAGCTTATCCCGTTTCGCCGGCTTGTGAATGACGGAATAATGAGCGTAATGACGGGGCACCTGGCCTTTCCAAAAGTGGAGCCTGACCCCACCGTCCCTGCCACGCTGTCACCGAGAGTGACCACCGCGATTCTGCGCAAGGAGCTGGGCTTCAACGGATTGATTGTGACCGACGCACTGGACATGGCCGGCGTAACGGCGAACTTTTCCACCGGCGATACGGCCGTGCGGGCCTTTAAGGCCGGCGCCGACATGCTGCTGCTTTCCGAGGATCCTTACGCCGCCCGTGCGGCCATTTTGAGAGCCGTCGATGCCGGTGAGATTTCTGAGCGTCGCATCGACGACTCCGTCCGGCGGATTCTACGAGCGAAGGCGTGGGCCGGTCTGTCGGAGGACCCGACGACGGATCTACAAGCCGTCCGCCACCGCGTGGCCACCGGGCCGCATCGCGCCATCAGCGAAACGATTGCCCGCCGCTCGCTGACGCTCCTTCGCAACGAGGGCGCACTCGTTCCGATCGAGGACGCCGAGCACATACTGGTCGTAACGCTGAGTGACGCTTCGGATCCTTCCGTGGGGAGTTACTTCGCTTCGGAGCTCCGGCGAAATGCCGGGCGGGCGGCGGTCGATACGCATCTGCTCGACGACCGATCTCAGCCGGCTGATTTTGAAGCCGTCCTGGAAAGAGCAGCTTCGTACGACGTAATTGTGGTCCCGGCCTACGTATACGTGCGGTCTTGGAGCGGCCGAATCAATCTTGCGCAGAAGAACCTCGACTTTATGAACGCGCTCGCCGCCGCCGGTCCGCCTGTCGCGTTGATATCATTCGGTAATCCGTACATCGTGATGGGTCTGGAGCAGCCCGACGCATACGTCGCCGCCTACGGCGCCTCCAATGCCTCGCAGCGGGCGGCGGCGGAGGCCCTATTCGGGCGCTCGGGCTTCCAGGGCCGGCTTCCGATCACGATCCCGGATACGTATAGTTACGGCGACGGAATCCAGCTCCCGCAGCAGATGATTCGGGAGGGCTATCCGGCCGAAGCCGGAATGGACGGTGGTGCCCTCCGGAGCATCGACTCGCTCATGAATGCGTCCATCGCCGATCGGGCATTCCCGGGCGCAGCCGTGGCCATCGGACGAAGCGGCGTATTGACGAAGACAAGTGCCTACGGCTACTTCACCTATGACAAGGTAGTGCCGGTCACCCAACGATCACGATTCGATCTCGCTTCGCTGACAAAGGTCGTGGGGACGACTACGGCCGCCATGAAGCTCTACGACGAAGGGCGGCTCGATCTCGACGATCGCGTCGTGGACTATCTACCTGAATTCGGTCAGGGTGGGAAATCCAACGTCACGATTCGTCATCTGCTTACACACACGGCCGGCCTGATTCCGTTCCGGCCCTTTCATCAGCTCGGCATTATCGATCGCCAGGCGCTCATCGAGGCCATAATGGCTGAGAAGCTGCTCTACGAGCCCGGCAGGGAGTCGCGCTATTCCGATCTCGGCATGATTACGCTAATGCTCGTGATCGAAAAGATTACCGCACAGCCCTTCGGTGATTGGATTGTCCAAAACGTCTTCGAGCCGCTCGAGATGTACGAAACGGCCTATCGTGGCCGTCTCTCGGATACGACCATCGTTCCGACCGAATATGACGGTCTCTTCCGGAAGCGGCTCATCCAGGGTGAAGTGCACGACGAGGCCGCGTGGATACTCGGCGGCGTATCCGGCCATGCCGGCCTATTTTCCACGATCGAAGACCTCGCCAAGTTCGCCTTCATGCTCACCAATGACGGCTATGTCAATGGACGGCAGTTTCTGCAACCTGAAACCATCCGCACGTTTACGAGAGCGCAGGATTCCGGCAATCACACGCGCGGACTCGGGTGGGATACGAAAAGTCCGAATGGCTATTCTTCGGCAGGTGAGCACTTCGGTCCGAATAGTTTCGGGCATACGGGATTCACGGGCACGTCTCTGTGGATCGATCCGGATGAGGATCTCTTCGTAGTTCTTCTTACGAACCGCGTGTATCCGACGCGCGAGAATCTGAAAATAACTCAGGTACGGCCGCAGTTTGCGGATCTCGCATATCGGTCCATTGTCGGTCCACCTCATCTCGTTCTCCCGGTTCCGCCGCCGTGATGCCCTCCGCCTCGGCCACTTCGCTTCGCTGACTGGAACAACTTTTGCATGGGTGGATTCTTCCACGGTTCGCCGCACGGAGCGGTTCGAACTCTGACAGAATGGCCGAAAAGTTGATAAAGCTATGCCGACGTACGTTTACCGACGTGAAGATGGCTCGACGTTCGAAGTCGAGCAGCGGATCACAGCGAATCCATTAGACGTGTGCCCGGAAACGGGACAGAGAGTGGAGCGCGTCATTACGGGCGCCGGACTGATATTCAAGGGCAGCGGTTTCTATCTCACGGACTACGCCCGTAAGAGTGAGAATGGATCGTCTGCGTCCGAATCGAAAGAGTCGAAGGAGTCGAAGGAGTCGAAAGATTCGAAAGATTCGAACGCATCCAAAGAGCCCGCGACCACGACGAAATCGTCCGAGACGTCTGGGCCAAGCTCCTCGAACGGCAAGTCCGATTCCAGCGCCGCGTCCCCTGATTAGAGGTGGTCACTTTCAATTAGAGGTGGTCACATCGCCACACCGTCGCGCCACTTCTCGATGCGCCGACGCCATTCCTCTTCATGTCCGGGATCACGCTCCAGGATGTAATGCTCAAATAAGCCCGCGAAGCCGTATGTCCTGGACCGGCGGAAGACGAATGGAGGAAGACGGCGGCTGAGCGCCGTGCCCGGCGCGAAGTAGTACCAGATGTCGCGGACGTGGTGAGTGTCGGTATAGCTGGGTGATCCGAAGACGACGTAGATCATCCCGAAGTCGGTCTTCCAACCTTCCTTATGGTTTGAATACAGGATGTTGGCTTCCTCTACACGACTGTAATACGTCTGAAGCAGCCGGGCCGCCGCTTCTCGATTCGGCACCAATCCGGCCCAGAATGCGTCGAACCGGCGCCGCTGCTCCTCCGGCGAACGCGCTTCGACGATGCGCTTCCATTCGCTGTCGCGAGCAATGTACCGTAAGGCTCCAATCATTTCGTCGAGGGAAGAGATCGCCGGAAAGCTCGGGCGCATCACGGTGAAATGACGATGGCTGATGCGTTTGAAAGAGGTGCCCGCCACCGTGAGTTCAACCGCGTAGACACCCCTCTCCAGAGTAGGAAGCGAAAACTCTATCGAGGCATGCTCTACCGGGCCCACGACTCGCCGACGCGAAACCTGAAGCGTATCGCCGCGCTCATAATCTACGCCGATGTACGCCAGTGAGAAGGCTCCGGGCGTGAAGAAAAAAGGCGGAGTCGCGGCGCTCGTGTCGCTGGCAAAGCGGAACAGCATGAGCTGTGCATCTACGTGCTCATCGAGATTGTACACGTCGGCTACCGCGCGTAGCGAGTCGTAAGCGCCGGGGAGATGTGTGGATACGGCCGGCTGAAACGGACCTTCATCTCGGCTGACCGTCAAACGGACGTCACTCAAGACCGCCTCGCCCGCCTCGACGTCGGGAATCCGAATTTCCTGACGCCGCACGGCCCTGGAACCGCTCTCGGCGTCCTCGAGCGAAAGCTCTACCGTATACGCGCCGGCTGGGAGAGGCACGTAATCGGTCCGGTGAATGCGATCGAAAGCCTGCGTGGCTTCGAATGATGCTTCAAAAACCGAGTCGCTGAACATGGTTTCGAAAATCGGAGCGTCCCCTCGGCGGCGTAGAATTCGGACCAGCAGCTCGTACGTCGCTTCGTAACGATCTCCGTGTTCCAGATACACGAGCGACGCTTTCGGAATGGCGGAGTAGATGTCCAATCCTGTACGGCCGTCGCGCAGCACCGCCGCAGCTTCCATATCAAAGTTAGGAGAACCTGGCTCCACGACGACGGTGCGGTTCTCGCCTCTTTCGGGCACCAGGCCGGTTCCCGAACATGCGCCTATCACACCGGCGGCGACACAGAGTATGAAGAAGGGCAGCCGATCCATCTCACTATAACACCTCACCGCTCCGCCAGAGATCCAGGGCGCGAATCCACTCCTGCTGATAGTAGGTTCGTCGCTTGAGAATGTAGTTCTCGTAGGCAGCGTCACGGAAATCGCGCGCTCTCTCAAAAACAAACGTCTTCACTGGATTCTCTTCAGAATAGCTGTAATGCCACGTCTCCGTATCGACTCGGCGGTCGACGTACAACGGCGGACCCATCACGATATAAACCATACCGCGGTCCGTCTTCCACCCCTCCTTGTAACTCGTGAAGTACAAGTTCGACTCCTCGATGCGGCCGTAGTAGAGCTTGATGAGATTGGAGGCAACGTTTCGATTCGCTACGAGCGAGCCCCAGAATGCGTCAAAGCGGCGCTTCTTTTCGGCGGCGGAGGCGGCTTCCGCGATGGATTCAATCTCATTGTCGTAGGCGATATAGGCCAATGCTTCGACCAGGTCGTCCAGCATCGCAATCTGTGGAAACGTCTCATTTTTCACCGACAAGATCCGCTCGCGCTCGATAAAAGCGACGCCGGATGCATCGATGCCTTCGATCGTAAGTCCAAACATTCCCCTACGCAGCTGAGGAAGCGAAAATTCCACTACGGCATCTCCCTCGGCCGCATTCAGCTTTCTTCGCGTGATCTGCAGTGTATCCACCTCGTTATAGAACACGCCCTGGTAGGCCAGCGATCCTCGGGAGGGCGCGAGCCAGTAAGGCGGCGATGCTGCCGACGTATCCGTTCGAAAACGGACCAGCTCCATCGATACGGTGAGCCCGCCTTCCGATCGCATATTGAGCAGCTGAATGGAAGCTCTCAGTGAATCCATCATCGCAGGCATATGCAGCGAGACGAGCGGTTCGAAGTCGCGACCTTTTCTCCGCGCTTCGAGGTGAATACGGCTCACGTACGGATCGCCGTTGTTCAAATCCGGGACGCTTACGGCCTGACGCCGAGTCGCACTCGCTCCGGTCTCCAGGTCCGTCAGCGTGATCTGCACCACGTAGGCGCCCGCGGGAACATCGAGGTCGACCGATAAGATGTGCGGCAGCGTCGTCAGCGTCGAATCATATTCAGTCACACGGATCGATTCCGAGCCGATCTTATCCAGCACGAGATCCTTCGATGAGCGATCGATCACTTCGGCGAGCATCTCGTACGCCGCTGCGAACGCCTCTCCGTTACGCACGAACACCAGCGACGACATGGGCAAGCTGAGATGGGCCTCGACGACGACCGAATCGGTGCGTGCGCGCACCATGGTCTCCATATCGAAGTTCGGTACACCGGGCTCGTGGGCGCGAGTTCGACCGGCATCGGACGAATCGATAGCCCGCGACCCCGAGCACGATGCCAGCACGAGCAGTGCCGCCGCCGCGATAATGATGATGCCGGACGTCTCTCTTCCCATTTCCACTGCACTTGGTAGGCGCCACAGGCGACGGCAGAGCCCGATGAGCAGATTACTGTGCCGCTCGCACGATCGCCACAAAGTCTTCCGCCTTGAGGCTCGCCCCGCCAATCAATCCACCTGTCACGTCCTGCTCGTTGAACAGCTCCTCAGCGTTGTTCGGCTTCACACTTCCGCCGTAGAGGATTTCGATCTTTCGGCCTTTGTTCTCGCCGTAACGGGCCTTTAAGAGTTGCCGAATCACAGCATGCATTTCCTGAGCCTGCTTCGGTGTGGCCGTCTCTCCGGTGCCGATCGCCCAGACAGGCTCATAGGCGAGGACAAGCCAATCCGGATTCTCGACCGCGATGCCGTCCAGCGCGTCCGTGACCTGCGTCGTTACTACCTCCTGCGCCAGGCCACGCTTGCGCTCATCGAGCGTTTCTCCGACACACACGATAGGAACGAGGTCGTGCGCGTGGGCTTGTTTGATCTTCCGGTTGACGCCCTCGTCTGTCTCGCCGAAATATTGACGGCGCTCGGAGTGCCCGATGATCACGTACTGGCATCCCACCGATCGCAGCATCGGCGCCGACACCTCACCGGTGTACGCCCCGTATTCTTCCTCGTGCATATTCTGCGCGCCTAGCCCCACCGGCGCCATTCGGACGATTTCCGAGACGTCGTGCAAGCTGACGGACGGAGGGCAGATGACGACGTTCACCTTGCCAG
The DNA here is from genome assembly GCA_964487555.1 of uncultured Rhodothermales bacterium. Taxonomy (GTDB): domain Bacteria; phylum Bacteroidota; class Rhodothermia; order Rhodothermales; family VXPQ01; genus CAZART01. Next base: position 96,080 of record CAZART010000002.1, on the reverse strand, counting down.
GATCACCTACCGCCTCAACCACCTCCTTCGCCAGGGTGCGAGCGGTTACGAGATCCGTATTCATTTTCCAATTGCCTGCAACGAGCATCGATCTGGTTTTCATTTAGGTGGATAGCGGGACGCGGCGTCCTGCATAGCGCGCGTCCGTCTTCTGCGATCTACGCGCGCCGTTCCTCGAGCTTCTCGGCGAGTAGCTTTCGCACCATCTTCGGATCAGGCGAGCCGTCGAATCCGCGCATTACCTGCCCGATGAAGAAGCCGATGAGACTCTCCTTTCCGGTCAGATAGGTCTTTACCTGTCCGGGATTCTCGTGTATCACTCTTTCCACGACCGGCAGCAAGGCGTTTTCGTCGGACACCTGTGTGAGATTTCGCTCTTTTGCAATCTCCGAGGGCGACTTCATCTCCTTGACCATGACGTCGAAGATTTCCTGCGCAGCGCTCGAGCTTACGGCTTCGTCGAGGCGCATGTGGACGAGCTTCGCCAGCCGCTCCGGCTCGATCGGAAATTCCCCGATCGCCAGCGACTGCTCATTCAGCACGCGCATCACGTCGGTCATGATCACGTTAGATACGGCCTTCGCCTGCACGCGCGTATTGCCACCGCCGGTTCGGCTGAATAACGCAGATAATGTTTCCTCGAAAAAGTCCGCCGTACCGCGCTCTTCCGTCAGAAGGCGCGCATCGTATTCCGGAAGTCCCCATTCATCCTGAAAACGCGCTGCACGCACTTCCGGCATCTCGGGCAGATCCGCTCGAATTCGGTTCAGGTCGTCCTCCGAGACGACCATCGGCACGAGGTCGGGATCGGGGAAATAGCGGTAATCGTGGGCTTCTTCCTTTCCGCGCATCGGGCGCGTTTCGTTTCCGTCCGCATCCCACAACAGCGTCTGCTGTACAATGGATTCGCCCCCCTCCACCGCCCTGATCTGCCGCGCAATCTCATATTCGAGCGCTCGCTCGACGTTTCGGAACGAGTTCATGTTCTTGACCTCGGTCTTCGTGCCGAGCTCCGTATGGCCGCGAAGACGGATCGAAACGTTCGCGTCGCAACGCAGCGAGCCCTCCTCCATGTTGCCGTCGCAAATGCCCAGGTAGCGGACGATCTGGCGGATCTTCTGCATGTAGAGGTACGCCTCACGCGGCGAACGGATGTCCGGCTCAGATACAATTTCGATGAGAGGGACGCCGCAGCGGTTGTAGTCGAGCAGCGTATCATACGGATCCTGGTCGTGGATGGACTTGCCTGCATCCTCCTCGATGTGGATGCGGGTGAGTCCGATCCGCTTTGTCCGGCGGGCGCCATCATGTTCCCCTTCTTCCATGACGATCTCGACGTATCCACCGTCGCAAATCGGCGTCTCGTATTGAGAGATCTGATACCCTTTCGGTAGATCCGGATAAAAATAGTGCTTCCGTGCGAAGACCGAGCGTTCGGCGATCCGACAATTCGTGGCCAGGCCCATCCGGATCGTGTATTCCACGACGCGTTCGTTCAGTACGGGTAGCGTTCCGGGATGACCGAGGCTGATTGGATCGACGTGAATATTCGGTTCGGCGCCGAACTCGGCCGACTCCGGACTGAACGCCTTCGATTCCGTCAACAGCTGGCAATGAACCTCGAGTCCGATGACCGGCTCGTACTTATCGTGAAGCATGAAAATGTGCGGTGTTCGACATTCTATGGGAACGGACGCTTAGCGCGTTGACAAAATACGACGGTTCGGTAAACAGGCAGGCGAAGTGCGCGTATTGTGCTTCGAGTTGGTTTGCCTTCTGGATTACCGGATTCCGATGTCAAAAGTTCAGATTCCATCGTCACCCGCTTCCTTTCTGCTCGCCGGCGTGGCAGCGATCGGTCTTAGCCTGCTCATTGCGGCGTGCGAGCAGGGTGAATCACCATCGGCGCCTGCCGGCGTGGCGGGTCGCTTTGGAGATGCGTACCAGGTACTCACGAATGAGCATCCCGACGCGCCTGACGAACCACCCGCCATTAACTCCGACACGCTGTACGTGCAGGTCTCTTACTCCGGCGGCTGCGAGGACCATGAATTCGATCTAGACTTCGAGACGGCCCGAGACACGACGCTTCTCTGGCTCCACCACAACGGCCGAGGCGACAACTGCGAGGCGATGATCTACGACCGCCTCGGCTTCAAGCTACCGGCCGGAGCACTTGAAAATTCCACGATCGTCCTGCTAAATCCTAACGACGACGAGCCGTTTGTGGTGAGATGGACGACGAGCGCGAGGGACGGGGCCCATAATTGACGGCTTTTGCCCCTCTCCTACGTATTGAACTTGCGCCTAATTTCCTCTGCGTGTTCCTTGACGTTCGGACGCTTGATCACCCCCCGAATCACACCATCCTCATCGATCAGGAAGGTCGTACGCTTGATGCCCACAGATATGCGGCCGTAAAGCGTCTTCTCTCCCCATACCCCATACTTCTCTAAAATTTCGCGATCCGGATCGGCCACAAGCGGAAACGGAAGGGTGTATTTCTGCGCAAATTTCTGGTGGGATTCCACGTCATCCCCCGACACGCCGATAACGGCAATCTCGTCCATTTTGAGGTTCTCGTATTCATCACGAAGGTTGCAGGCCTGCTTTGTGCAGCCGGACGTATCGTCTTTTGGATAGAAATAGAGAGCTACTTTTCTGCCTCTATAGTCACTCAACCGAAGCTTTTCACCGCTCTGGGTAATACCCACAAAATCCGGCGCGACGGCGCCGGGTTCAGGCATTCGATTGCTTGCTTGTTTAGCCATGTTTTTCCTGCTGCATCTAGTACGTGAGTAGCCTTTCGAGGGCCCTGTGAATCCGCGCTCCGGCTGAGTATATCTCTTTTTCGATCTGCGTAGAAAATGGGATCGGCAGATCCTCCGAGCCGATCCGGATCGGTGGGGCATCCAGCCATTCGAAAGCCGCCTCGATGACCTGGGCGGCGATCTCGCCGCCGAATCCGCCGGTACGCGGCGCTTCATGGATGACGAGCATTCGGTTGGTCTTCCTGACCGAATCCAGCACCATCTCAACGTCCCACGGCACGAGCGTGCGCAGATCGATCACTTCCACGGATGCGCCGGCCTTTTCGGCCGCATCGATCGCCCAGTGTACGCCCAGTCCCCACGTCACGATCGTCGCCGCAGTACCTTCTCTGGCGATCCGGGCGTGGCCGATCGGTATCTCGTACGGCTCATCGGGCACCTCACCTTTCAAAGCGCGATATAGGTACTTGTGCTCGAAAAAAAGGACAGGGTTCGACTCACGGATCGACGCAATCAACAGTCCCTTTGCATCCTCGGGTGTCGACGGAACGACCACTTTCAGTCCCGGGACATGGCAGAACCATGCCTCCATTGATTGTGAATGGAATGGACCCGCTCCAATATTTCCCCCGTAAGGCGCGCGAATTGTAACGTCTACAGGATGGCCCCACCGGTAATGAGTCGGTGCCAGATTGTTCACGATCTGATTGAACGCGCACGTGATGAAGTCGGCGTACTGAATCTCGACGACCGGCTTGTAACCGCCGATGGACAATCCGAGCGCCGCACCCACGACGCCGCTCTCGATGATGGGCGTGTTCCGGATCCGATCCTTACCGAAGCGCTCGACGAAACTCTTCGTCACTTTGAACACGCCGCCATACTCTGCGACGTCCTGCCCCAGCAGCAGGATCCGGTCGTCGGCGTCCATCGCTTGTCGGAGCCCATCCGAAACGGCATCTATGAACCTCTTTTCCGTTCGCTTTTGAGACGGAACGTTGCCGGTCCGGCGCGACGGCGCCCACAGGTCCTGCCGCTCTCGCTCGGTCGTACTGACCTGCTCCGGCTGAGCCAGCGCGAACTCGGCGGCAGCGTCTACCTCCTCCTGAACCTCTAGCCGGATGCGCTCGAGCGATGCGCGCTCCACGCCGGTTTGGTTGAGGAGATAACCTTCATAGCGAGATATCGGGTCTCTATCGCGCCAACGCTCGAATTCTTCATCCGGAACGTACCACGTTCCGGATGCTTCTTCGTGGCCGCGCATGCGAAACGTCTTCATCTCAAGGAGGGTCGGCCCATCTCCCGCGCGGGCGCGGGACGCCGCTCTGTGCACGGCGTCGATCACGGCGAGCACGTCGTTTCCGTCTACCACCTCACCGGCGATGCCGTATCCCGCAGACGCGTCGGCGATATCTCTTACGGAAATCGCCTCGGATGCGGGCGTCGAGAGGCCATAGCCGTTGTTTTCGACAACGAAAAGGACGGGCAGATTCCAGATCGCCGCAAGGCTGAGCGCTTCGTGGAAATCCCCTTCCCGCGTAGCACCTTCGCCGGCGAATGTGAGCGCCACGTAGGAATCATGATCTAGTTTCGCAGCGAGACCGAGACCGCACGCGACAGGAAGCATCGCCGCCATATGAGATATCATCCCGACGATGCGCTTTTCCGGAAGGCCGAAATGGTAGGTTCGGTCCCGGCCTTTCGTAAATCCGCCCTCCTTTCCCATCAGCTGGCAGAAGAGCGGCTTCAACGGAACGCCGCGCGTCGTCCACACACCCGTATTTCGGTGCATCGGAAGGATGTAGTCCCGATCGTCGAGCGCGAGGGCGCAGCCGACGGCGATCGCTTCTTGTCCGTAGCCACTGAACCATTTTGAAAGGCGGCCCTGCCTGATTAGCCGCAGCATCTTCTCCTCAATGGCTCGAGGAAGCATCAGCGCGCGATAAACAGCAATGACGTCGGTTGCAGTGGTAATTGTTTTTTCCATGTATGGCTGACGTCGGCGGGAGATTCTGTGTGGCTGACTTCGGCGGGGAGATTTACGATCGATGCGTCCGGGATTGACCCCGCCCACTATTGTCACCGAGCATCCTCAGGTCCCGGCCGCCGATCGTCGCTGAGTTGGCTCAGGGCCCGACCGACCGCCCATGCGCGATCTTCGGTCGGCTACTGGCCTTTTCCCAACAGGGTAGTCCGTATGGTTCTGAATAGAATCTTGAAATCCATCCGCAGATTGACGTTTTCGATGTAGAAGAGATCATATTTGACCTTCTGGCGGACATCTTCGAAGCTGGTATCATATTTCCATTTCACCTGCGCCCAGCCCGTTATACCGGGTTTGACACGGTGTCTTCGATTGTAGAGCGGGATTTCTTCCGAAAGTTTTTCGACGAAGAACGGGCGCTCCGGACGGGGACCTACCAGGCTCATATCCCCCTTCAATACGTTCCAGAACTGCGGAATCTCGTCGAGGCGCGTTTGCCGCAGCCATCGTCCGATCGGCGTGTAGCGCGGGTCGTTTTCCTGCGCCCAGACGGGACCGGTGTGGGCCTCGGCGTCGTCGTGCATGGTGCGAAACTTATACATCGTAAACAGCCGCCCGTGCTGTCCCACTCTTTTCTGCCTGTAAATTGCAGGCCCTGAGGACGTGAGGCGAATGAGGATCGCAACGCCGATCCACACCGGCAGTCCAATAAGAAGTACGATCGAGGAGACGGCAATGTCGATGAGGCGTTTCGTGCTTTCCTCCCACGCCGGCATGGGTTCCGGCAACACCTCGATAAGCGGGAGGCCGTACATATGCTCCGTCCGCGCCATCCCGCCGATGATGGTATAAAAGTCCGGAATCAGCTTCAGCGATACCGATTTGCCGTCGCAGAGGCGGAGCACTTCCAGGAGGGGGACGTGATCCTCCGAGCCGAGTGCAATCAGTACGTCCTGCACGTCCAACCGATCTATAAGATCGGGCAAGGCCTCGATAGAATGAACGTCCCTGTCTCCCGCGGCGCGCGAGAACATGTCGTCGCCGTTGCTGATGGAGTACGAAGAACGGCGTCCGACGGCCATGGCCTCGACGGGCTCGTCCTGAGGGCGCATGCGAATAGCACCGACAATCTCAAGTCCCGCCTCGGGATACCGCCCGACTTCCTCATAGACCTGCTCAACACGATCGCTCCATCCCACGATCAACGCACGATGGAGTCCCTTTCCGTGCAGGATAAGCCATTTTTGGATGGATCGAACGATGATCCGCCCGAACGCGACCAGAGAAAACACCGCAACCCAGTAGAAGAAGATGGTTGCGCGTTCAGATCCCGGCTCAAGGATGTCGATGAAGATGGCGAATACCAGGACGAGCACCCCGACGGTGACGACCTTAGCCAGCGATACGATTTCGTCGAAGCGGCTATCTGCGTACCGTTCGCGGTACATCCCGAAGAAGAAAAAGAGGGCCAGCCAGAACAACGTAATCACTACGATCGGCGCGATCAGCGTCGGGGGCCAGCTCTGCGGTTCATCGAACCACTGCCACTGGAAGCGCGCCACGTAATAAAGAAGCGTGGCTGCACCGAAGGCGGCGACGTCTGCCAGCAGCAGCGCTATGAGTTCGGTTCTCCGGGACACGAAGGGGCCGTCTCTCTACCTGATGAATGCGATTAGAAGCGATGAGCGGTAGCGGAGATTCGGCTGCCTTACATGGAGATGGTTTGCGAAAGGTTTCAATCCACAGAACATATCCACTCTCAGTAAACGAAACAAGGCCCCCGGAGGTCTCTTGAACCGGCACAGACCGCACCGGCACGGCGACGGGTCCGTTCCGCACGGCGCTGATTGTCCGGCATCATCGGCCGCCGTTCCGCACGGCTCTGGTTACGCAGGAGCATCAGCCGTCCGCACCGCGAAGCCGCTCGTCCGCCTTCGGCCGGATAGCATCTTCCGCACATGCGGGCTAACTTCCGCCCCCATCCGATGCCGCGCACCGCCCTCCGCCAACTACTGTGAAAGGCTGCCGTACCCCGGAAAAATCGACGCCGCGAACCCGAACTATGGATTTTCACCGCCACGTTCCCCGCTTGCTCCTCAGCCTGTTGCTGCTCGGCTCGTTGGCCGCTGCGCAGGCCGCTGCGCAGGATCATGCGTTTGTGCCCGTGGGCGACTGGACGTATACCTACCTGGAGCGGCTTCAGCGGCGGGGACATCTTCTCGAGCTTAACCCGACAGCCTTGCCCTATAAGCGGGTTGCCGTTCAGGAGGCGCTTGCCGATGTGAAGAAGGAGCGACTTTCCCAACTCGAGCAGGCATGGGTCCTTCTGCTTCGATCTGAATTCCGCTCCGTCTCGCGAAAACGCCGACCCGAGAAGCGTTCAGCCCGAGTGGGCGTCGCATTCGATGCAGGTCTTCGAGGGATCAATGCCGAACGTATCGACGTGCTTCGACCCGACGCCGCCGCCGAACCGACGTTGGAGGTCGGAAACTTCAATCTTTATCCGAATGCGAGCTTGCGGGGCTACTTGGAGAGAGGACCGCTGATCGCTCATGGCGGCGTCCGCTTCGACGTGTACTACCGGGATGACCCGGACGGGCTTGATGCCGCCAACCGGCTGATTACGAGGAATGATGAATCATACGCGGGTTATAACAGCCGATTCGCTTCGCTCTATCTCGGCCGCATCGGGCGGCACTGGGCCCCGCCTTCCGGCCCGGGTCTGATTCTCAGTGATAATGCGCCCGGTATCGATCAACTCGCCTTCAGGATCGGAGGCGGCCGTCTCTCCTGGCAGGGCTTTCTCGGTGAGCTCGACAGCACAACACCGGACGAGCGCTTCACCGGAACGGCCGGCGCGGACTCCGTAGGTGGCAGCATCCGACGCTACCTTGCCATCCATCGCGTCGACTGGCGCCCCTCGAAGCATATAGGCCTCAGCGTTATGGAGGCGGCGCTTTACTCAGGGCCGAATGCCGGGCCTTCCATCAAATTCCTCAACCCGCTCCTGATTCACCTATTTTCGGTGGACGGCCGTCCGAAAAACGACGAGAACAATGGCCTCGTCGCCGCTCTGGTCTGGGCACATTTCGATCGGTGGACGCTTACGGGGCAGATCATGGTCGATGACGTCGACCTCCTTCGTGAAACAGGGGAGCCGGCGTCGGCCGCATTAACCGGCTCACTCACGTATGCCGGACTGCCGAATGCCGACATCGGTCTGTCGGCAACCGTCGTAACTTCGGGCGCATACGACGCGCATCAACCTCAGGGTCGCTACATCTACCTTAACCGCGGCCTTGCGGCGCCGTTCAACGATTTCGTTCACGTTTCTGCGTATACGCCGCTTTTCCTGGACGGCGCCGTTCAGGGTCTGACCGTTACACCGAAATTCGACGTGCTTTTTCAGGGCGAAGGAGATTTTAGAGTGCCGTCCCCGAGCGAGAACGGCAACACGGTTCTGGACGCAACGACGGAACGGACGCTCCGACCCGGCATGGAGATCCGCCTGCAGCGCGAGCGCACGTGGTGGGTCAGGATCGACGTCGGACCAAATATCGTATCCAATGCCGGCCATCAAGACGGCATCAATATCTCAAGATGGACGGTCCTGACCGAGTTCGGCGCGCGTCTCCGACTTGATCGCGCGCTCAATCTTTCGTTTTAGGCAGTCTACATCCGCGGTCGATGACAGCACTTGGAGCACCCGCCGTCGCCTTTCTCGTTCTTTGCGTCGCTACCGCCCCGGTCGCGCGTGGCCAGAACGAGCCGTTCTCCCGCATTCTAGACAAGCCGTTCTCCCGCATTGAAATTGCCGGCGGCGGCGCACTCAACGTCGGCAACGGCCCCATTCACGATTACTGGGAGCCCGGATACGGTGGCGAGATTTCCTTTCTGACGCCGTTTTACCTTGGAAGCGCCGAAGCGGGCGCGGCCTATCATCGTTACGAGGAGGTGTCCGGACGTGTCCCCCGGTTTGACGCCCTCCTCGTCTTTGCAGGTTGGGGATTGGCGCTGGAGCCCGTCGATTGGGTGTCGTGGTACAACGGATTCCGTCTCGGCAACAATCGAATGACCTTTGACGAGGAGACCTTCCCCGGCGTGAAGAACGAGAGTGAATTTCTGGTGGGGGCTCAGTCCCGAGTCACCATTCGGCTGTTCAAGCAGACAGGCATCTTTGGCGCCGCTCACTACACGCAGACGTACACTTTCGTGCGCTTCCGGACCCTTTACGTCTCGGCCGGCCTGACGACCTCGTTCGGCACACCATCCTGGTTCCAAGCCTTTCTTCGCTGAGTTCTGTCGACTGATCACTCCTCGCCTACATATCATCCGGTGCCCCGACCATACGCGACGCGGGGGGCCCTCCTCGGAACGGCTGCCGGCGGCGCGCGCTCTCCTTCTCTCAGCCTGGTTTCTGCTGTGCGGAGGCCTTCCAGCGACAGCCCAGCACGCAGACAGCACGTCGATCTCATGCACGAGCGTTCGTGGATCCGAGGTGGTCACGCGGCAGGAAATCATAAGTGCCGGTATCGTACGTCTGAGCGACGTCCTCCATCTGGCGGATCGATGGAGTACAGCCACGATCGACGGATATACGTGGCACGCGCAAGCTTCAGGCCTCTCGCCACTATCGAATCCCCGATGGGAAATCATCGTCGACGGCATTTCTGCCGGGTTCGGCCTTTTGGGCACGCAGAGCCTTGACGCCCTACCGATCCACGTGAACGAAATCGAGTGCGCCGAGCTTATTGCACGTCCGTATGTCGCTGCTGGCGCGCTGCGGCAAGCGGGTACGCTCCGCATCCAAACGCGCCGGCCCAATGCCGGGATGACGCTCGGCGCTTCCGTTTCGGCGCGGAATGAAGTGAACGATCCCGGTCCCTTCGCATACACCCCGCTCGCGTCGGAAAATGTCGATCGGATCGGCCCGATCGGCACCGGGACCATCGAGATTCGCTCAGGCGGGCGATTTGCCCGTCTCACCGGAAAGCTCGACGAATTCCACTTTACCGATACGCAGGTCAACCTCCGAGCCAGGCAGCTCTATGATGTGGATTCGAAACCGCGCATTTACACGAGCGCAATTGCGCTGACGGCGGGGATCGACGGGCGTTTGGGCACGCAGCGGATTCTTGCCGGACGCGGTGAAACGAACGATCTGCTTTTCTTCGAGACCTTCGGCCTTGAGATTCCCGTGCTGCGCCGGGTTGATTTCGCGGGCGCCGAGGGGCGGCTCCGTTTGGGTGGAGGTGAGCTGCGCTACCATGGTCGCTATATCTCCCACGAACTCCTCGAGCGCCAGAATACGAGAGGTATCAATCTGGATTTTCATAAGCGGGTCATTTCCGGTGGAGCGGAAAGCCGCATCGGTTCAGGTCCGGTACACATGACCATCGGCGGGTCTTTTGATCACGTCGAAGCATTGACGGATCAAAGTCTAACGGACAACGAGTCCATGATCACACGGCTATTCGGCCGTGTGGAAACATTCCTGGCGGACCGCATTGAAGCGTCCGTGTTCGGCGCCTGGATTCAGGCCGACGACCGACCGGGCGCCTCGGTGATGCCGTCGATTCGCGTGACGCTTCCCTACGACCTGTGGATCGACGCGAGCGCGTCGTTCTCGCACCGTACCCTCGCGATGGACGCTTCACTGTGGCGCTGGACGCAGTTCGGCTACACACTCCCTGAACGACCCTTCCTGGAAGACGACTCTCTGCACCACGAGCCGCCGGTCGGTCGCATCACCGATCTCTCGGAATGGCCGGCGCCCCGCCTCTTTACGATCGATCTCGATTTCGGCGGGCGCCTGCCCTACGGTGTGGATTACCTCGTCGGCGGCTATTTTCGCCGATCAACGAACGACTACCTCGCCGACCACGAAATCGCCTTCAGCGAGGCGACAACCGGATTCCTGACGAACACGACAGTGGTACATGCCGGATCCGGCGAATTAATGGGCTTTCACGCTAGACTTGGGCTCCGTTTGCTGCGCGGTTTTACGCAGCGCATCACCTATGTGACAGAGAGTCCCGTATCGGGAGATGAACTGTTTGTACGGAACCATGCGCGCGTCCCTTCGCACCGGGTGGCATTCACCACGATCTTCGCGCCCAACGATCGGTTTAGCCTCCATGCCCGCGCCCAGTATCATGCAGCCACGACGTGGAGCGACTACGCGGCCGCGTCAAGCGCCTCCGGCGGAATTTATCCCTGGCAGCTTCCTGAGCGAATACTTCTCGACGTCGCGGCGACGAAACGCTTTTGGCGCGATCACCTTGTCGCCAACGTCTCCGTGCGAAATCTGTTGAACGAGCCGTATCGGGGACATCCAGCCGGCGCGGTGTTTAACATGTCCTTTCACTTTGCGCTGCAAGTCTCATTTAATTCGGAAGCAGGGCTTTAGGGCCCCTGGGACGTCTAAGAATTCCTGTCTCTCGCACCACGATCAATGATCGAACTTCCTAACCCGGGCGCCGAACTTCTCGAGCGCTACCGGTCCATCGTGCCGGATTGGAATGGATTTCTCAATGCTCTGTCGAGGCCGCTCCCTCTCTGCCTCTGGACGAATACGCTCCGAACGACACCCTACGTCGTGCGCGAATGGCTGGATCGGGTAGGCATCGAGGCACAGGTTCTGCCCTGGTCGCCCAAGGTATTCAAGGGGCCGCCCTCGGCGAAGGCGGGAAAGAGCATCCCGTTTGTGGCCGGGCTCTACCACATCCAGGAGGAAGTCTCCTGCCTGCCTGTGGTCCTTCTTGATCCGCAAATGGGTGAGCGTGTGATCGACCTCTGCGCGGCACCCGGCAGCAAGTCGGCGCAGGTGGCCGTGGCGATGCACAACAGCGGCACGTTGATTTCAAATGACCGCGATGCCGTCAGACACCGTGCAACCCGAGGAACGCTCGATCGCCTGGGCGTCGCCAACGCCTCCATCACCGTCGAAGATGCAGCGACAATGGCCGCGTCGGCTGGACCATTCGATCGCGTTCTCGCCGATGTGCCCTGTACGTGCGAGGGTACCTCGCGAAAAAATTATGCCGCCTTCATGAATGCCGGCATAGACACATCCCGGCGGATGGCAGCGGAGCAGCTGGATATATTGCGGCGTGCGATCGAGGTGTGTCGTGCCGGCGGTCGCCTGGTTTATGCCACTTGCACCTACGCTCCGGAGGAAAACGAGCTCGTCGTCGATGCCGTGCTTCGCGAAGCCGGCGATCGCGTAACGCTTCTTCCCGCCAGGATCGATGGTTTCAAATCGTCACCAGGGCTGACGTCCTGGAACGGCCGCAAACTGGATCCTCGCTTGGAGTGCGCGATGCGAGTGTGGCCGCATCAGAATGATACGGGAGGTTTCTTTGTCGCCGTTTTGGAGAAGAGAGTCGGCGAATCAGATACGGCGCTCTCGCCACCTCCATGGTTTTCTGAAGAGACGGAATCGAAATGGCTCATGCTTCTTGAAAGCCGTTTCGGCATTCCCGCGCCGGCGTTTGCGCCGTTCAAGCTTTTACGTTCGAGCAAAAAATACGTGTCGATTGCCTCGCGCGATCACGGTCTGGGCGAACGGCCACTACCCGTAAGCACGGGAATGCCGCTCATTCGTGCGCAGCTCGATTATCCGAAGCTCACGACGTCGGGAGCGATGCTGTTCGGCTCGGCGGCGAGGAAGAACACGGTCGAGGTAACGGATGAACAGGCTGCCGCGTACACGGGCCGAGAAGAGTTTCGATTAGCTGACGGGCAGGGCGCGGAAATCACCGACACCGGATATGTGCTCATTCGGAGAAGGGGTATTACCCTTGGTGTAGCCCTCTGTTACCTCGACGAACGGCGTGTGCTTAGCATGTATCCGAAAGTCTTAAGCCGCGCGGTACGTGCTTGAGCCCCGCCACATCGCAAAGCTACTCGAGGCGGAAGTGAAAGGTTACCGTGCCGGTCTGCGACTCTTGCGGTGCATTGGGCGGGAGCGCATTAAATTTCCACCGAGAAAGAGCATCCATCGCGGCCTTTTCGAGCGAAGGATTGCCTTTAATCAGAGGAATGCGCTGCACGATGCGACCCTTTGGATCCACCGTAATCCGTACGCGAATCGTGGCATTCACTTTCTCTCGGTAAATCGGTAGCGGTGCGAAAAGGGCGTTCCGATTCAGGCCCTCGATCTGGAAGGGGGCCGCTTTCAGCTCGTCGGCCCCTTCCCCATCATCCCCGCTGGGTGCACCGGATGTACCATCCAGGGTACCGCTGCCCAACGGCCGAACGGGACGAGATTCCTCCTTCGGCTCCGTCTTCCGCACTTCTTCAGGATTGTTCTTCTTCTCCGGCGAGATCGTCTCCGTTTCAGGAGACGTGATCTTGTCCGCGTCGGGAATGGTCTCGGGTTGATCGGGAAGATCCACCGGCTTCGCCTCCTTGGGAGGGGAAGCCTCCGCCTGGGGCTGCTTCTGCTCCTCTGTAGGCTGCTCCTGGGCTGCGTCCGGGTTCTCGACCGGGGCTCTCTGCACGGCGCGTCCCTCCGAGAACGGCCCGAGCTCCACCTCGATGAAGCCGAGGTCCTGCTGTTCGGGCTGCGCGGCCGTAAGAAACGTGAAGGCAAACAGGAGCATGGCATGCAGCGCCAGGCTCGTGCCCAATCCAATCCAGTCGTTCTTCTTCATAGCTCGTCTCTACGCTCGGTATAGCTATTCTTCTCGTGCTCTTTCTATACGATTCATCCCGACGCTGCAGGTACCGTTTCCATGCTCAATTCCAAAAACAAGGTCCGAAAACGTTTTTCGTAGGGAGGCCGTACCACACCACGGTCCGTAATAATCGCGGTCACCAACGCCGACGGTGTGACGTCGAAAGCCGGATTATACACCGCGACGCCATCCGGCGCCGTTTGTCGACCGAAGCCGTGGGTTACTTCGCGGCTTTCCCGCTCTTCGATTACGATGTCCTCTCCTGTGGGCGTATCAAGATCTATGGTGGATACTGGAGCCGACACGTAAAACGGAATATCGTGCGCCCTGGCGAGAACCGCCAATGAGTACGTGCCAATCTTATTGGCGACATCTCCATTGGCGGCAATCCGGTCGGCACCCACGATTACGGCATGTACCCGACCCTGTCGCATGACGTGTCCGGCCATGGAATCCGTAATAAGCGTCGCAGGCACCCCGGATTTCGCGAGCTCCCAGGCCGTAATGCGGCTTCCCTGGAGCAGTGGCCGCGTCTCATCCACGAACGCCCGCAGCTGAAATCCCCTTTCCTGCCCGAGGATTAGTGGTGCAAGCGCCGTGCCGTAACCGGACGTGGCCACGCCGCCGGTGTGGCAATGCGTGAGAACACTCATTCCACGCTGCAGCAGCGACAGACCATTTTCGCCGAGCCGCTTCCCGGCTTCGAGGTCTTCCTGGAAAATGGCGTGCGCCTCATCCAGAAGACGCTTCTTCAGTGAAACGGCGTCGGCGTCGGCGTGCGCCTCAAGGACGCGAGCCATGCGGTTAAGCGTGTAGAACAGGTTTACCGCCGTCGGCCGCGTCGTCTTAAGACCTTCGACGGCGTCCATGGCCGTTCGGTAGGCCGTCGCGCCGCTCGTTTCGTCGTTTGCACCTCTCAGCGCTAGCACGACGCCGTATGCCGCGGCTATGCCGATAGCGGGGGCGCCTCGCACGCGCAGCATCCGGATCGCCTCGGCCATTTGCTCGCACGTGCGAATATCCAGCCACGTCTCCTCTACAGGCAGACGCGTCTGATCGAGAAGATCTACACGATCTTCTTCATCGATCCAGCGAAGCGGTGGGATCATTCGCTCGAAGGGCTGATAGGTAATAGTAGCGAACCGCGACACCAGGCCGTTCGCATCATCTCGCATCCTCTAACGCACCATCCTCATGACTGCTCCGAAGCATGCAGCCGATCACATAGAGATTGTTCGTTTACTCGAACGATGGATATCCGAACGCGTGGACGAGAAGGGCGTCCGGTGGATCGAATCGAAACGTTCGGAGCTCGCTACCGGTGCACCTGAATGGACGTTCTACACGTCCTTCAGCGCGGTGCCTCGATTTCTCGGCAAATCGGATCTCGAACTTCCCCCTGCCGACCTCGAAAGGGCAGACGAGGCGCGGTCGGGCTGGGATCCGTCCGGGTGGAGCGTCGATCAAGCCGGGCGTACCCTCCTCGTCCTGTCGCTCAGCTCGGCCGATCCGAACGAGTTCATCGCCACGCTCGACAACGTGTTTTCGACGGCCGATGTCGGCGAATCCGTCGCCCTCTACCAGAGCCTTCCCGTGCTTCCCTTCCCGGATCGGTTGGTAGCACGCGCGGCCGAGGGCCTTCGAAGCAATATGGCCTCTGTTTTTAATGCCGTGGCGCTCGACAATCCGTTTCCATCGGAATATCTCGACGATGTGGCCTGGAATCAGATGGTGCTGAAAGCGGTCTTCGTCGGAAGCCCGCTTCATCGAATCAAGGGGATCGATGAACGTGCAAATCCGGACCTAGCTCGCATGCTGGTCGATTATGCACGTGAGCGACGCGCGGCGTCGAGATCGGTTATTCCGGAACTCTGGCGCCCTGTCGGTCCGTTCGTAGACGACGGTCTTCTTGAGGACGTGGCGATCGCATTCGACAGCGACCGCGAAGCCGAACAGGAGGCCGCGGCCCTCGCTCTCCACCGCTCACGTACGAAATCCGCACGGAAGATCCTGGATAGAGCGCCTGATCTGAGGCAGCGCATTGAAAATGGAGAATTATCCTGGGACACCTTCGGAGGCTGAGGAGTGGAGATGGCGGATCGCGGATCGAGAATCGAGGATTGAGGATCGCGGACCGAGAATCGAGGATTGAGGATCGCGGATCGAGAATCGCGGATCGCATGCTGGATCGATCCTCGATCTTCT
>CAZART010000002.1:72783-80339 GCA_964487555.1 uncultured Rhodothermales bacterium | reverse complement strand
GAGGATCGCGGATCGAGAATCGCGGATCGCATGCTGGATCGATCCTCGATCTTCTATCTTCGATCCTCATCCCGCTCCCGGCGGGTTGGAACTACATCGCGAAATAGCACGAAACACTCCAAAAATGACTACCCCCCTAACGCTCTACATCGACCCTCACGTTCACATGATATCCCGCACCACGGACGACTATGAGAAGATGCGAGACGCGGGCATCGTGGCGGTCATCGAACCGGCCTTCTGGCTCGGCCAGCCACGCACCTCGCGCGGATCCTTTAAGGACTATTTTTCGATGATCGTAGGGTGGGAACGGTTTCGAGCCGGTCAGTTCGGCATCCGCCATTATTGCACGATGGGGCTGAACTCGAAGGAGGCCAACAACGAGCCGCTGGCTGAAGAAGTGATGGAGCTGCTTCCGCTGTTTGCGATGAAGGAGGGCGTCGTAGCCATTGGCGAAATCGGCTACGACGATATGACGCCGGCCGAAGACAAGTTCTTCGCTCTCCAGCTCGACCTCGCCAAAGAACTCGAGATGCTCGTTCTCATTCACACGCCCCATCGCAACAAGACGAAGGGCACGAGCCGGAGCATGGATGTCTGCGACGAACACGGGCTGGATCCCTCACGTGTTATCGTCGATCACAACAACGAGGAAACGGTGGAGGAAGTGCTGGATCGAGGCTATTGGGCGGCGTTCACCATCTATCCGAACACGAAGATGGGCAATGAACGCATGGTCGACATCGTCCGCCGCTACGGGTCTGAGCAGATCTTCATTGACAGCGCGGCCGACTGGGGCATCAGCGACCCGCTGGCCGTGCCGAAAACCGCCCGGCTGATGCATGAGCGGGGCATCGATGAGGACGATATTCGAAAGGTCACGTATCAAAACGCGCTCGACGCCTATAGCCGGAGCGGGCAGATGCGTGAGGAGGACTGGATGGAACCTGCGGAAATCGACCAGCGCCAGCTCTACGGCGGCAACTCCGTGCTTCGCGGAGGACAGACGCCCGTAATCCAGGAAGATGCCGACGAGACGGACAACCTCATTATCAAATGAGGATCTCTGTCGGGCAGCGGCTCCGCGCTTACGTCGAACTTACGCGTCCGGCTAATGTGATCACGGCGTTTGCGGACATCCTGGCCGGCTACGCCGCATCAGGCGCCTTCGCACGCGCCATCCAGCATACGGCTCATGAAGACCTCGTGGTGCAAACCCTCTCGCTGGAGCTGCTAAACGATCTCTTTTGGTTGCTCGTAGCCACGGCAGGGCTCTACGCCGGCGGCGTGGTCCTGAATGATTTCTTTGATGCCGAAGTGGACGCGGTTGAGCGGCCAGAGCGTCCGATACCGAGCGGCCGGGCTTCCCGCACCGGATCGGCCATCTTCGGCACGTTACTTCTGACCGCCGGCGTCGGTGTCGCCGGCCTCGTTTCCGTCCCCTCTATCTTGATCGCGGCCGCCATCGCTCTCTGCGCGGTGCTCTACGATGCGGCGGGTAAACGTCACGTCGTGCTTGGGCCTATTAACATGGGCCTATGCCGGGGAGGCAATCTCCTCCTTGGCGTAAGTGTGATTCCAATGATGCTCGGCGGGCTGTGGTTTCTGGCGCTCATTCCAGTGGCCTACATCGGCGCCGTCACAGCTGTCAGCCGTGGGGAAGTCCACGGAGGCCGCCGGGACACCGGACTTCTCTCGATTCTCCTCGTCGCACTCGTGGTCGGCGCATTGTTTCTCCTCGAGATTCGTACGGATTACCGAATGGTGCATGCGGTTCCGTTCATCGGACTCTTCGCCCTTCTGGTCTTTCCTCCCTTCATTCGCGCCGCCCTCGTGCCGTCCGCCGAAAGCGTTCGAAACGCCGTGCGCCGCGGCGTGCTCTCACTCGTGGTTATGGATGCCGCTCTCGCCGCCGGTTTTGCGGGGTGGGCCGTGGGTCTCATGGTCCTTGCTTTACTCCCGTTGTCGCTGGGTCTCGCTCGCTTGTTCGCAGTAACGTGACGCGTCGCCTCTCGCGCATGTGCGATCTTTTCGCCGGACACGCGGTATGATAAACGCCCACCGCGATGCGGCCGCTCATGGCCGCCATCCTGTCAGCAAGTAATTAAGTGTAGATGCAGACGATACACCAGGAGTTCAACGTCGGCTTTCGATATGACGTCCACTTCACCGAAAACATTTTCGACGTCGAGAACACGCTGCTTGCCGACATCATCCAGCGATCTGAAGATCCGGTTCCACGGAAAGTACTCGCCGTCGTCGACGAAGGGTTATTGGCTCACTATCCTGCACTTCTGAAAGACATCCTGCGGTATTTTGAAGAGCACCGCGACCTCAGCAGCGCGGGCGCGCCGCAAACGATTCGAGGCGGAGAGGCCGCCAAGAACGATCCGACCAACGTCGAGAAGATCCATCGCGCAATCCACGACGGCGGCATCTGCCGGCATTCTTACGTAGTTGCCATCGGCGGCGGATCGGTGATCGACGTCGCAGGATATGCCGCGGCGACGGCTCATCGAGGGATTCGATTCATCCGCGTACCGACAACGGTGCTGAGCCAAAACGACGCTGCTATCGGCGTGAAGAACGGCATCAATGCCTTCGGCACGAAGAATTTCCTGGGCACCTTCGCACCCCCTTATGCTGTCGTCAACGACTCCTCGTTTCTGGAGACGCTGGAGGACCGGGATTGGCGATCGGGAATTGCGGAAGCCATTAAGGTCTCCTTGTTGAAGGACCCTGCGTTTTTTGATGAGATTGAGGAGAACGTAGAGCAGCTCGCCCCTCCGGTGCGGTCGCGGGATGCTATGGAATCGTTGATCTTCAAGTGCGCGGATCTGCATTTGAAACACATCTCGACCTCCGGCGACCCGTTCGAATCGGGCTCGTCGCGCCCGCTTGATTTCGGGCACTGGGCCGCGCATCAGCTCGAACAGCTAACGGATTACTCATTGCGTCATGGAGAAGCCGTCGCCATCGGCATCGCGCTGGACGCCACCTATTCCCACCTCCGGGGAATGCTCGACAAGACGGCGTGGGTCCGGATTTTGAGCCTTTTCTCGCGGCTGGGCTTCGATCTGTACGTTCCTCAACTTGATCAGTATCTCATGGAACCCGATCATCCTCGGTGCCTTTTTCGCGGCCTGGAGGCGTTTCGCGAGCACCTCGGCGGACAACTGACCATCATGCTATTGGAGAGCATCGGTCGTGGCAGGGAGGTACATGAGGTGGATGAAAGCGTCTATAGAAAGGCCGTCGCCAAGCTTAGGACAGTCCGCGTCGTTGCCGAAAACGTCTGAGCAACCATCTGATGCACGTCGGTCCCGAGAACAACTTCCATCTCACGTACTGTACAAACATCCACCCGGGCGAATCTTGGTCCGAGGTGCAGACCAATCTCGAGCAGTACACGATTCCCCTAAAAGAGCGAATCTGTCCGGATAAACCGTTCGGGGTCGGACTTCGGCTCTCGGATCGGGCGTGTCGCGAGCTGCTGCAGGGGAATCGACTGCGCCGTTTCCGAGAATGGCTGGACGACCGCGGTCTTTACGTATTTACCCTGAATGGTTTTCCGTACGGCGGATTTCATCGTCAGATCGTCAAAGAGCACGTCTATCAGCCCGACTGGCGTTCAGACGACCGCGTCGAGTACACCCTGCGGCTGGTGCAGATCCTTGCCGGGCTTTTGCCTGCGGGCGCGGAAGGCAGCATCTCCACGTCACCCATCTCCTATAAACCCTGGCTTTCCGCCGAAGAACGGCCGGAGGTCCTACGGATCGGCGCGGCCAATCTGGCGAGAGTGGCGACCGAACTGCACGCGCTTCATGATCGAAAGGGTGTGCTTATACACGTCGGATTCGAGCCCGAGCCCGACTGCCTGATCGAGAATACCGAAGAAACGGTGGATTTCTTCGAGCGCTATCTCTTCAGCACGGACGCACCGGCGCTGCGCCGCAACAACGTCCTTCATGGAAGCAATGGGCGGAAAGGCACGGAGGCCATCCTTCGCCGTCACATTCGCGTCTGCCTCGATACGTGCCATTTCGCGGTGGAATTCGAGGCCCCGACGGACGCCGTCGCCCGGTTTGCGAGCGCCGGTATTCGGACGAGTAAGGTTCAGCTCAGCTCGGCCCTCCGCGTGCCGCTGAATGAGGATCGAGACGACATTGCAAGCAGCTTGGAGCCTTTTGCCGAATCGACGTACCTGCATCAAGTCGTTGGCCGCAAGCCGGGCGGTACCCTGGTTCGCTACCCTGATCTGCCGGCGGCCCTACCGGGCCTCTCGAGCGATCCTTCCGATGAGTGGCGCATCCACTATCATGTGCCGATCTTCGTCGATCATTACGATAGTCTGCAGTCCACGCAGTCCGACATCTCCGACATCCTGAAAATTGTTCTGCGAGATCGTGTGACTCCGCACCTCGAAATCGAGACCTACACCTGGGACGTCCTTCCGCAGGACATGAAGACGGACGTGAGCTCGTCGATCGAGCGAGAGTATCGCTGGGTACTCGGCGAGATCGCCGAATAACGACAGCAAGCGACCGCCTCCGACGGATAAATCTTCCCATCGGATCATGCACAAGACCGCCGTCATCAACGTCGTCGGCCTCACCTCCGGCCTTCTCACGCACGCTCCATTTCTTTCACGATGGGCCTCGGAGGCGAATTCTGCGTTCGTAATTCCTGTCTTACCCGCCGTGACCTGTTCGGTGCAGTCGACTTTTCTAACCGGCGTGCATCCGGCGAAACACGGAATTGTGGGCAACGGATGGTACTTCCGCGACGAATGCGAAATCAAGTTCTGGCGCCAGTCGAATCTCCTGGTACAAGCCACGAAACTATGGGAGCGCGCTCGGGAGATAGACCCTGAGTTTACGTGCGCCAATATGTTTTGGTGGTATAACATGTACTCCTCGGTCGACTTTGCGGTGACGCCGAGACCCATGTATCCGGCCGACGGCCGCAAGCTGCCCGACGTGTGGACCAACCCCCCTGAGCTGCGCCGCGCGCTCCAGGACGAGCTCGGTCCGTTCCCGCTATTCCACTTCTGGGGACCGAACACGACCATCGCCTCCTCCGAGTGGATCGCCCGCGCCTCGATGCGCGTCTCCGAACGATTCGATCCGACGCTGACGCTTGTTTATCTTCCCCACCTCGACTACGAGCTCCAGCGCGCGGGCCCGAACGGAGAATCGGTGCCGCAGCACGTGCGCGAGATCGACGGCGTTTGCGAAGAGCTGATCACCTTCTACGAGGGTCGCGGCGATGACGTCATCGTTCTGTCGGAATACGGCATCACGCCGGTTCGCCGCGGTATCGCGTTGAATCGAACGCTTCGAGAAAACGGTTTCATCACGGTGCGCGATGAGCTCGGCCACGAGCTCCTGGACGCCGGCGCGAGCCGAGCCTTCGCTGTGGCCGATCATCAGCTCGCGCACATCTACGTCAACGATCAAAGCGCGCTCGGCGATGTCCGCGTCCTTATGGAGCAGCATGAGGGCGTGGAGCATCTTATCAACGGCCGTGGTCGACATATCGCGGGACTGAACCACAACCGGGCCGGCGATCTCATCGCTGTCGCCGATCCCGATTCGTGGTTTACTTATTACTACTGGATGGATGACGACTGCGCCCCGGACTTTGCGCGCACGGTTGACATTCACCGCAAGCCGGGATATGATCCCGTCGAGCTTTTCATCGACCCGGCGTTGAAATTTCCGCTCGCAAAAGTGGGGGTGCGCTTGACGCAGAAAAAGCTCGGCTTTCGCTATTTGATGGATGTCATCCCGCTCGACCCCTCACTCGTGGGCGGCTCCCACGGCCGTCTTCCGGATACTGAGGAGCACGCTCCGCTTCTCATCGCTCGCAGCGACGGGTTGCTTCACACTAGCCACATTCACGCCACAGCGGTCCACGACCTCATTCTGCGCCACCTTCGCGGACGGAAGTAGGCACCTGTTCCCAGCAGTGCGCATCGGACGACCATCTCTCCTTCAGGATGTAGCGCGGCCTGGATTTCACTTCCTCGTAGACCCGAGCGAGATAGGCGCCGACAATCCCCAAAAAGAAGAGCTGCACGCCACCGAAGAAAAAGGCGGCGAAGATTAGAGAGGCCCAGCCGACCGGCACGCCGTAAACGAACTTGTCAACCAACACCCAGATAAGCCCGAGCACCGAGAGCAGAGAGAGACCCATCCCGATCCCCACCGCGTACCAGAGGGGCTTATCGGAGAAGGACGTAATTCCGTCGGTGGCGAGCCGCCACAGCTTCTTGAGAGGATACTTCGTCTTTCCGGCGACGCGAGCCGGACGCGCGTAGCGGATGCCCGTCTGCGTGAATCCCAGCCAGGCAATCAGTCCGCGGACGAACGGCTGTCGTTCCTGAAGCTTGTTGAACGCATCGAGGACCTCGCGGCTGATGAGCCGAAAATCACCTGTGTCGAGCGGAGCCTCCACGTCGCTCATTCGCTTAAAGAATCGGTAGAACAGGTGCGTCGCGGCGCGCTTGAAAACCGTCTCCCCTTCGCGTTCCTCACGCACTCCATAAACGACGTCATAGCCGTCGCGCCACTTCTCGATCATTTTCGTGACGACCCAGAACGGATCCTGAAGGTCCGCATCCATGATTATAGCGGCGTCGGCCTCGACGACTTCGAGCCCCGCGGTGATCGCGATCTGGTGCCCGAAATTCCGCGAAAAACGAAGCAGCACGTAGCCTTCTTTGCCGGCGGCGAGGCGCCGCACGTCGGCCGCCGTCGCGTCGCGGCTGCCATCGTCAATGAGCACGACCTGCGTGATCTCGGGATGCGTGACGCGATACGCCTCGATCTCCTCAATTAGCAGCGGAACAACGGCCTCCTCGTTATAGAGCGGCACGACGACCGCGACGGTATTGCGTTCGAGCATGGTGGGACGGTTCTGGCGGCGATTCGAGCGTGCGGGCATGCGGGCATGCGGGCATGCGGGCATGGGGGCATGCGAAGTTTACGACCCTGCCGTGTTTACGACCCTGCCGTGTTTACGACCCTGCCGTGTTTATGACCCTGCAGTGTTTACGACCCTGCAGTGTTTTCGACCCTGCAGTGTTTACGACTCTGACAGTGTTTACGACTCTGACAGTGTTTACGACTCTGCAGCGTATACGACCGTGCGGTATATCGACGGATCAGAGCATCGTTACTTCATTCCTGCGGATCACGCGTACCGACACCGGAGTCTGCGCGTAAGCGCCCGATCCAGCGAATTTTCACCTCGTTCTCGATCCTTCGAAACTCCGGATCCCCCGTTACCAGTTCCGCATTTTCTTGCATCGCGCGCGCGGCTGCATGTGAGGCTGCGTACGAAAGTCTCGCATTCCTGAACACCAGGGCCGCTCGCCGCTCCGTTTCTCGATTGCCATCGACGATGCGGAACGGCAGCCATTCGGTCGACCGTATGATTCGTTCGGCTCTCGCATAATTTTGGTAGGTCCGGCCTGCCATATTAAGCATTTCGCCCCAACTCACCATGTTCATCATGAGGCGGGCATCCGATTCGAGCGCCTCCACAAACAG
>CAZART010000002.1:71042-72683 GCA_964487555.1 uncultured Rhodothermales bacterium | reverse complement strand
GGTATTACGTCGGCAGAAGGTGTTACAAAACGGCATTACTTCGCATGCCTGAAAAGATGTGCAAACCTGCCCCTACCACCGCATAGTGGCTCCGTGTAGAGCCCAACATCTACATCAGCGGGCTCACGATCTACATCATCTACATCAGCGGGCTCACGATCTACATAAGCTCGGCTCACCATATACATCAGACCGGCTCGCGATCTACATCAGCTGGGCGCACGATTCACATCAACGGAGCCTGCGATCTCTTTCGTCGGTGGCGGGCGGCGCGGGGATACGAACACTCGCCGGCGCCCGCTCCTCCGTCTGCCTTCGCCGTGCATCGTCTCATTCGTCCGTACGGCGCCAGCTATCCTGCCAGAAGGTGAGGTGGGCAGATATGCGATGCGAGAAGCCGAGGTCGGAAGCGAGGCCCGCGAAGTCGCCGAAGCCGTAGTCGATGGTGAGCTGCTTCATGCGCAATCCGGCGCCGACAGTCGGTGTTGCGTTCCAGCCGTAGCGTTCGGAGGCGGTGATGTTAGAGAAGCCTGCACGAAGCGCCACGATTCCCCTGTACGTGTATTCGGTGCCTACTCGAGGGTGGAATGATATGTCGCCGGCATTCATCGCGTAGGCGCGCTGGCCGTCGAAGGCCAGATCGACGTCGGCACCGAGTACGACGGCGTGGTCGCCGAACTCGGCCACGTAACCTGAACCCAGCCGCGCTACAGGAAGCACGACCTCCACACCGCCCTGAGGCAACTCCTCGCCGAAGACATCTTGAATGTTTCGGAGTTCTTCCTGATTGACGCTCCAGGATTGCCGCATCCCGGCCGCGTCCTGAAGATTCGCGCCGAGCACAAGCTGACCGACACGATACTGCACACCCACGTCGAAGCTGTAGCCCCACGCGTCGGCGAACTCGCCGATGTTTCGTCGGATGATCTTGCCTGAGACGCCGACGGCCAGGTTGTGGCGCAGCATCCGCGCGTAGCTCAGGAAAAAGGCCATATCCGCCGCTGAGAAGCTCGAGATGTGGTCCTCGGGATTCGGCCTCGGCTGATTGCGCTCAGGATCCCACGCATCAAGCGTATTCTTGATGTCGTTGACGCCGCTGCGGAAAAACGAAAGTCCGAACGTCGAGCGCGCGTTTATCGGCATCGCTACGCTGCCGTAATCAAAAGATACGACACCGGCGAAGCGCTCGGCGTGCATGTAGGCGACTTCCGGATAGTAAAGGCCGCTCAGGCCTGCAGGATTCCAGTACCCGGCGCTGACGTCGTGCGCGAGAGCGACATGCGTGCCGCCCATCCCGAGAGCGCGCCCTCCCACGCCGCCGGCCAGGAAATCCGCGCCATAGCTCACGACTTTCTGGGCTGAAGCGGAGGGGACGGCCAGCAGAATGGTCGTCAAGACCACAACGAGGGGAGGTGCTGCGAAAAACGTGCGAAACGACATTGTGGCGCCTGCCGGTTTGGTGCGTGGAATTGCGACGGTGAGCGTTCAGTACGTCGGATTCTGCGATAGATCCGTCGGACAGAACCCAGATGCTTCGTCGTACCGGTCCGTGCTATAGGCGCGAGGCGTGTTCCTGAAGGGTGGGGCTATCAATACTCAATACCCGGTGGAGCGTTCCAGTACCTAAAAGCACCTTGCGGC
>CAZART010000002.1:0-70942 GCA_964487555.1 uncultured Rhodothermales bacterium | reverse complement strand
TAGGGACCTTGCGGCCGGGTCTTAATTAGGGACCTTGCAGCCGGGTGTTAATCCGATGTCGCGTCCGCCTTCCCCATCGCCTCCTGCATGTCGCGATGGCGGATGTCGACGCCCTCAACGAGAAATACGACAAGCTCAGCAATGTTTTTAGCGTGATCCGCGATCCGTTCTACGGACTTGCTCATGTTGACCAGGTGAACCAGCTCCCCCGCGTTTTCCGGCTTTTCCTGAAAGAGATCCGTTAGCGTGCGGAGGGTTTCTCCGTGCATGCGATCGATTTGGCGGTCATGGGCCAGGACCTGCCGCGCCAGGATTCGGTCCTGCTTGATGAAAGCATCCTGCGCTTCGTGCAACACCCTGCGCGCTTCATCGGCCATTTCGCGAATCTGCGTTCTTTCGATCAGGTGTGCCGCGCTGCCAAGATGCTGCGTGTTCTTGGCCAAGTTTTTCGCATGATCGCCTATTCGCTCGAGATCCGTATTCACTTTAACGGCAGCGATGATGAGCCTCAGATCGACGGCCACCGGCGTGAAGAGGGCCAGGATCAGCTCGCACTGACGATCGACTTTCAGCTCAAACGCATCGACTTCATCGTCTCTCTCGCGCACTTTTCTAGCGAGATCGACGTCGCAATTGGACACCGCATCGATCGCGCCGGCCACCTGCTCGTCAACCACCTCCGACATCTGGATCAACAGAGACCGTAGATCGGCAAGTTCTTCGTCGAGGTGGCGACCTTTGTTTTCATACATCATCGTTGTTCCATTTTTCGGCCGGCGATCGCCGATGAATGATGGAAGATAGTCCGAACCGAGGATCCATCATCTAGTCAAACATCTCCAGACTCCCGCCTGCCGTCGGCCTTAGCCAAACCTACCTGTAATATAGTCCTCTGTTCGCTGCTTCTTAGGGCGAGTGAATAGCTGCGCCGTGTCGTCCACCTCGATCAACTCTCCCATGTAGAAAAATGCCGTGCGGTCACTGATGCGACCGGCTTGCTGCATGTTGTGGGTCACGACGACAATCGTATACCGCTCTTTGAGCTTTAGTATCGTCTCTTCGAGCTTCGCCGTTGCAATCGGATCGAGCGCGCTCGCCGGCTCGTCCATCAACACAACGTCCGGCTCTACCGCCAGCGTCCGCGCGATGCATAGTCGCTGCTGCTGACCGCCGCTAAGACTGTACGCCTGCGTATCGAGCCGATCCTTCACTTCTTCCCACAAGGCCGCCTGACGAAGGCATCGCTCGACGAGCTCGTCGCGGTCCCCGGAATAGCCATTGACGAGCGCGCCCCAGATCACGTTCTGAAAGATCGTCTTTGGGAAAGGATTCGGCTTCTGAAAGACCATCCCTATCCGTCGCCGCACCATCACAGGATCCGCCTTCTTATAAATATCGCGCCCGTCGATCAGCACGTCGCCCTCGAGGCGGGTGCCCGGAATGAGCTCGTTCATCCGGTTCAAACAGCGTAGCAGCGTACTCTTTCCGCAGCCCGACGGCCCGATCAGGGCCGTCACTTCGTTGCCGCGGATGTCCATGGTCACGTCCTTGAGCACGTGATTCACTCCGTACCAAAAATCCAGGCTTCGGATCTGGATTTTTGTGTCCGAAACGCGCTTCTGCCGGAACGCCCGATCCGGCAACTCCGGCTCACCGGCTTCACGCCGTTCGACGGCCGCATCCGCTTGCGCCTCCGCCTCCTGACCCATTCGTTCGGACGTGGCCGTCTTATCCATGGTGTCGAAACGTGATTAATTTTGTCGTAATCGATGGGAAAAATACTCTACTCTGCGCGGTACTTCTCGAAATAATTACGCAGCAGGATTGCGCTCAGGTTCATAAGGAAGAGCACCACGAGGAGCACGATGATAGCGGCGGCCGCGAGGCCCTGAAATTCGGGCTGCGGGCGTGCCGTCCAGTTGAAGATTTGAATCGGCAGCACGGTAAACGGATCCATCACGTTCCTCGGAAGGAACGCGATGAAGGTGAGCGCTCCGATCATGATGAGCGGCGCCGTCTCGCCAATGGCTCGACTCAGTGCGAGGATTACGCCGGTCATGATGCCGGGCGACGATGTCGGTAGAAGGTGGCTCCAGATCACCTGCCAGCGCGTCGCACCCAGCGCGTAGGCACTCTCGCGTATGCCCAGTGGGATCGCCCGAAGCGCCTCTTGCGAGCTGATGATGATGACGGGAAGGATGAGCAGCGCCATCGTCATCGCGCCCGCCATCAAACTACGCTCCAGCGCAAAGAAGCGGACGAACAGCGCCAGACCCAGGATTCCGTAGATCACCGACGGGACGCCGGCCAGGTTCGTGATGTTGATCTGAACGACGCGAAAAAACCATCCTTTCGAGGCATATTCTTCGAGATATATTGCGGACGCCACGCCGATTGGTACGGCAATGAGCGCCGTCAGCCCCATCATCCAGAATGAACCGACGATAGCCGATTTAATACCCGCGCGAGCCGGAAAGCGAGACGGATAATTCGTCAGGAAATCCGCGTCGAACCAGGGATGGCCTTTCACTACGACGTCGACGACGAGCGTGAGAAGCACGACGAGCCCGAAGATGGTCGCCACGAAGAGCACGCCCCCGACGATGAGACCTTTCCGTCGCCGCTGCTCTATTCTTTCGTCGAATGAGGCCATGATCAGTAGCGTTCGCGATACTTCTGAATGAGTGCGTTTGCAAGGAAATTCATCAGGAGGGTGATGAGAAAGAGCACCAAACCGACGGCAAAAATGCTGTAGTAGACGAGCGTACCCTGCGGCGTGTCGCCAAGACTTACCTGAACGATATAGGCCGTCATCGTCTGAATCGATTCGAGCGGATTCAACGTCATCGTGGGCGTGGCACCTGCAGCCAGCGTCACGATCATCGTCTCCCCGATAGCCCGGCTGATTGCTAGAATGAAGCTGGCTACGATCCCGCTGAAGGCGCCGGGTACCATCACCTTGAGAACGACCTCGATCTTCGTAGCACCAAGAGCATATGCGGCCGCGGCCAGCGTTCGCGGTACGGCTCGGATGGCGTCCTCGCTCAGCGATGCCACCATAGGAATGATCATGATGCCGACCACGATGCCGGCACTCAGGGCATTGTAGATATCGAGCCCGGGAATAAAGGTCTTCAGCAGCGGCGTTACGAACGTCAGCGCGAAATAGCCGTAGACGACGGTCGGGATACCGGCCAGCAGCTCCAGCCCCGGTTTGAGGATCTGGCGGGCCCGCCGGGGGGCGTATTCGGCGATGAAGATGGCACTTGCCAGGCCTATCGGAATCGCTACAACCGCGGCGATGACGGTAACGAGGAGCGTGCCGGAGAGCAGCGGCCAAATGCCGAAATGTTTGTCGACGTACTGCGGAGTCCACTGCGTGTCCGTCAAGAAATCGATAACGGACACCTCCGCAAAGAAGTTTGCCGATTCGAAGATCAGAACGCCCGCAATTCCCAGCGTCGTAACGATGCTGATCATCGCGCAGAACGCCAGGGCGTATTCGATCACCCGCTCTTTCGGGCTCCGAAATACGTTCTTCGACAGGTCCGCCTCCGGGACGTATCGCGACGCGCCCCCAGGCCCTGCCGATGCATGATGGGCTTTCGCTACATCCATAGGAGCGGGAGGGGATTTCGGAGGTTCTTCCAATACGTGCTGGTTGTGGGAATCGTCCGGTCGGACCTATCGCTACGTGACGAACCGCACGAGCGAAGAGAGGATTCTTTTTCGAACCGACTACTCGCTCGTCGGATCACTCGACATTGTATCCGCCGTCTCAGTCGACCTCACCGTGGTATCCGACACCGCCGGCACCTCATCGGTGTCCATCTCCCGCTGCAAGAGTTCCTTCATCGTCACGCCGGTGTGCCTCTCGTCCCCGAACATGGATCCGGTGATGCCGCGCTCGAAGCGCTCGGCAGCAAGTTCGTAGGCATCGGATGACAACGATACGTAGCCGACCTCAGGGGCTAGCGAAGCGGCATTCTGCAGATAGAAATTCACGAACACATGGATGGCAGGATCGGCAGCGGCTTGCTTCCGCACGTAGATGAAAAGGGGCCGCGACAGCGGCGCATACGTGCCCGATTCGACGGACTCGTGCGCGGGTTCAACACAACCTTCGCCATTCTCCGGGTTCTCGTCATCGATGCTCACCAGCTTCAGGCGATCCGCATTGTTCTCGTAGTATGCGAGCCCAAAGTAGCCGAGGGCGCTCGGATCGCCCGCAATTCCCTGCACGAGTACGTTGTCATCTTCACTGGCCGTGAAATCGGACCGGCTGGCGCCCGACGTTCCGACCACCGCTTCCGTGAAATAGTCATAAGTGCCGCTGTCCGTCCCGGGCCCGTACAGAGTTAGCTCGCGATCCGGAAACTCATCTCTCACCTCGTTCCAGTTGTTGATCGTGCTTCCCGGCTCCCAGATCGCGCGCAGCTCATTCGCGGTGAGGCAGTCCACCCAATCGCTCTGTGGATGGACCAGGACAGCCAATCCATCGTAGGCTACGGGCAGTTCGATGAATTCGACGCCGTTCTGCTCGGACTGCAGCACCTCCGATGCTTTAATGGTACGCGAGGCGTTGTTGATAGCGGTTTCGCCGCGAAGGAATTTGGAAAAGCCGCCACCCGATCCGCTCACGCCCACCGTGACGCGCACGCGGGGATGCGCCGCCATAAACTCTTCGGCGACCGCCTCGGTGATCGGGAAAACCGTGCTCGATCCATCAATTTGAACCATGCCCGTCAGTTCGCCCTCGGCCGCTTCCTCGCCTCCACAGGCAGAAAGCGACAGAACCACAGCCATCGCGAGGAGGGCTGACATACGACGTTCAGATGCCGTTCTCATCATGATTACCGTCTAAGGGAGGATGCATAAGATTGCACCTTGCGGCGCAGCTATTGAACAAATCAGAATCTGACGTCGACGGTGAAACGCCCCAACAACTCGTCATCAGCGGCATCGTCAACTTTGAAAAGCCAGATGTTTGGAATTAGACGAACAAACTCGTTCGGCGCATATGCCACGCCGGCCAGGAAGAAGCTCGTAAGTCGGTCGGCTCCCGGTAGTTCGGCGCTCGCGCGATCGATGCGCCCGAGGAGTTCCCACGCAGGCGCGAGGCGAACGGCTCCAAATAGGCTAAGCCCGACGCTCGCGAACTCGTCGCCAATGTCGAGAAAGCGATTGGACCAGTAACCCTCGAGCCCCAGCCGGAACGCATCTGCCGCATAGCCGCCGAACCCGGACAACCGCGTTCTGCTTTCGCGAGGTTCTTCGTAGCCGGCGTGGTCCGCACCGACCGTGAACGAAAGATGCTCGGTGGGGAAGGCCGCAATCTGCACATAGCCACGCTTGTAGGGATCCGTCTCGGGACGCGTGGCGCTATTGTTCGCCAGCATGGCGGCGTAACGTACCGATCCGCCCCGCATGACCGGGCCATCGAACCGGATCCCAAAGTCGCGAGAACTGACAACGTCCTGCATGTCGAGGATTGTCTTTTCCAGACTTCTATAGCCCCATACGCCCTCCGAAACCTGGAATGCAGGGGGCGACGCCACGCCGAGCGTGACGGAGTGCCCCCCGCTGTATGCCCACCTTAGAAAGAGATCTTTTACAAACGGAACCGGGCCCTTCGGTCCACTCGTTCCGTCGTTTGCTTCCAATCGTGCCCTTCCTCGAAAGTCATCGCTCAGCTGGAAATCCGCAGTCAGATACAGTCGTCGATACGTAAACCCGTGGAGACCCTCGTCAGCCTCCGCGGGGGACGAGATCGTATAGAAATAATCCAGAAAAGCGCGTCCTCCGATGTCGACGGATTGTGCCTGCGTCAAGCCGGGGACCAGGGTCTCGAGGAACAGGTACAATACCGCCGCGCAAGAGAGGCGGCGTAGCGCATCCATCATGCGGGTTCTAGTAAGTGGCTCTCGTTCACGACAAATGATCTTCGCGGGAAGTCTACCGAAGGGCCGCATCCTAGATGTTATTACAGTGTTAATTCGCCTCGTATTTACATCACGCCCTTATTTATTCAAAAAACATTCCCTTGATGCGTGTAACGCTCCGCCGGAATAAGGAAAAGAATCTCCGCCGAGGATATCCCTGGGTGTTTTCTAATCAACTCGCGGACGTTTCGGGCGATCCGCAAAGTGGCGACGTCGTGGAGATCGCAGGCGCGGACGGTACGCTCTACGGGCTCGGACTCTACCACGCCGAGTCGCTCATCGCCGTCCGATTTCTGACATCCGAGGCATCGCGAAGCATCGATGCATCCTTCTTCCGCGAGCGGCTGGAGCGCGCTCTGTCCATGCGGCGGCAGGTATTCGGGGACGCCACGCACTACCGCCTCGTCTATGGCGAAAGCGACGGGATGCCGGGAACGATCGTCGATCGATATGGGGATGTGCTTACCTGGTCGACGCTCTCGTTCGGGATGGCCCAGCGGCGGGACGACATTCTCGACATTCTCGACGATCTTCTCTCTCCGAGCGCGATTATCGAGCGAAATGACGCCGCCCTTCGCGAGAAGGACAACCTCGAGGCGCACGTGGGCGTAGTGCGTGGATCCTATGACGGACCTGTGGAGATTCAGGAGGACGACGTGCGTTTCCGCGTCGACGTGCTGGGCGGACCGAAGACGGGCTTCTTTATCGACCAACGGCTGAACCGCCAATTCCTCCGGCGCTTTGCAAGCGGCCGTAAGGTGCTCGACGTGTTTTGCGCGGACGGCGGCTTCGGCCTGCACGCCGCCGCAGCCGGTGCCGAATCCGTTCATCTTCTCGATTCGTCCGGCACCGCACTCGAGCGAGCGCGCCGGAATGCCGAGCTAAACGACTTGCTGGAAAAGGTCACGTTTGACGAGGCCGATGCCCTGGATCGACTGGGTGAGCTCGTGGATCAAGGCGCGACGTACGATCTCGTAATCCTCGACCCGCCGGCCTTCGCGAAGAGTCGGCGGCAAGTGGAGCCGGCGACGAAGGCGTATCAACGCATCAACATTACCGCCCTTCAGATGCTGCGACAAGGCGGCATCCTGGCGACGTCCTCATGCTCGCAGGCTGTTTCCGAGGAGGATTTCGTAAAGATTCTCGACTACAGCGTGCGCCGGAGCGGCTCGAATGTGCGTACGCTCCATCGCGGGTATCCCTCACCTGATCATCCGGTGCTTCCCACAATGCCGGAAACGCACTACCTGAAGTTTTACGTCCTCGAGAAGCTTAGCGACGAGCTTCCGACGCCGTACTGAGACAGCGATCTACGTGCGCTGTCGGCGCAACCGAACCCCGAAAGCCCCGTCGATCTCGTCTCGGAATGGCAGCGTGGCGTAGAAACCCTCCTTCGTCACCAAACCGGGCGTGACGAAATCGGCCGCCGATTCGACCATGAAGTCGTCGTGCCGGCGCAGGAAGGCGACCAGGCGGTCTTCATTTTCCTCCGGCTCAAGCGTGCACGTTCCATAGACGAGCACGCCGCCGGGACGCACGCACCGCGCAGCCGCGTCGAACAGCTCATCCTGCAAGACCGTGAGTTCGGCGAGGTCTTCGGGCGAACGGTTCCACCGCAAATCGGCGCGCTTCGCCAGCACGCCAAATCCCGAACAGGGCGCATCGAGCAGGACGCGGTCGAACGGCCGATGCGGCCGGAATGCACGAAGGTCCTGCAGCTCGATGGCGATGCTCGAAAGGCCGAGCTGATTCGCCCCCCGTTTTACCATGCGCAGCCGCCCCTCATGAACGTCGAGCGCCGTAATCGCCCCACGGTCGTTCATTAGCTGTGCGGCCTGGAACGCTTTCCCACCCGGGGCCGTGCAGGCATCGAGTATGTGCTCGCCGGCAGCCGGATCAAGAAGCTGGACGATCAATCCGGCCCCTTCATCCTGAACCGAACAAAGCCCTTCCTCGAACAGCCTCGCGTGCAATAACGGTTGTACCGAGCGAAGGCGGAACGTGTGGGGTAGATAACGGCCGGGCTCGGCCTCCACATCCATGGCGGCAAGGCGATCGCGAAACGCCGAGACGGATGTCTTCAGCGTATTCACCCGAACCGTGAAGATCGGACGTCGATTGTTCCATTCGAGGAGCCGCTCCGTGTCGGCCGCCCCGTAGCGCTCGAGCCAACGGCGAACCATCCAGGTAGGATGAGAGTGCAGGATGGCCAGATCGTCGGCGATGTCGCCGCTCGAGGGCGCCGGGAGATCGGCGCGCCGGCGGAGGACGCTGCGCAAGACGCCGTTTACGAGTCCGCCTGCGCCGCTACGCACTTCCTGCTTCGCCAGATCCACGGCATCGTGCACCGCCGCATAGGTCGGCGTATCGAGAAAGAGAAGGTCATAGAGCCCGATGCGGAGAATCTGCCGCAGCGCCGGTTCCATCTTTTCGAGTTCCCCGCGGTAAAATTGGTGCAGGATGAAATCAAGACGCCGGCGCCAGCGCGTTACACCCGCCACGTATTCCATCGTCTGGCGCTCCTCTCGCGCACCCCAATCCCCCTCGCCACCGCCGGCAAATCCGACGAACGCGCCCTCCTCTTCGACTCGAAGCAAGCGTCGCAGCGCCGTCCTTCGGACGCTGGAAGCACCGTTCGTGCGAGACGCGTCATTCATCATATTTCTGTCGCTCTTTTCCACGCCTCATTCGCAGCAACGACAAGCGGGTCGAGTGAGGGCGCGTAGGGGGGCGTATAAATAACGTCGATGTCTCGGATGTCCCGAACCGACCAGCCTTCGCGGATGAGCGGAACGAGCACGTTGAGCCGATGGGCGGCTCCCTCCTCCCCAATCACCTCCGCGCCAAGGAGCCGGCCGGAGCCCCGCTCCACAATCATCCGAACGTGAATCGGTTTGGCTCCCGGATACAATTTTACGCGCGACCAGGACCGAATCGACGAGCTCAGGGCGTCAAAACCTGCGTCGCGTGCCGCTTGCAGGCGCAGGCCGGCCTGCGCGACCTCCAGCTCGAATACCTTCACTGCCGAAGCGGGACACACGCCGGGGAAGCGCGCCGGCGCGCCGCGCCCCCGTCGTGCTGCATTCTGCGCCGCGACCCGCGCCGTCCTGAACGCCGCCGGTGAGAGCGGCACATGCACCCTCGCCCCATCGATGACGCGGCGCACCTCCGCGACGTCTCCACAGGCCCACACATTCGGAAGATTTGTGCGCATCTGATCGTCCGTCGCAAGGGCGCCCGTGTCCCCTACGTGAGCCCCTGCATCCACAGCCAGCTCGACATTCGGCTGAATGCCCATCGCGATGATCACCAGCTGGCATCCGATACGCTCTCCGTGGTCCGTTAGGACGACGTCCACCCGTCCAAACTGATCGTTCTCCATGGCAACGGCCTTCTCCGGTCTCACGAATACGCCGTGCCGCTTCAAAACTGCCTCGATCAGCCCGCAGTACTCGTCATCGATGTACGCCGGTAGCGGAACGCCGGCCGGCTCCAGTAGCGAGACGCGAATGCCGCGGGCGGTAAGCGCCTCGGCGGCCTCGATGCCTACGTATCCCGCCCCGAGGACCACCGCGTGGTGAATCTCTCTGGAGTCGAGGTACTGCCTGAGCCCCCGCGCATCGTCGAGCCGGCGCAGCGGAAAGACGTTCTCCGCATCGGCTCCGGCCATGTCGGGCACCCTCGCGCGGGCACCGGTCGCAAGAATGAACTTGTCGAACCGCTCTTCCGCCTCCGTGTCCCGGTCAAGATCGCGCACGCAGAGGCGGCTGCGCTTCGGGTCAAGGGCCGTGACACGATGACGAACCCGAACGCTCGCGCCGCGCGTCCTTTCAAACTCCGCCGGCGTCAGTACGACGAGACGGTGATAGTCCTCAATCCATCCTGCCACGTAATACGGAATTTCACAGGCGCCGTACGAAATGAAGTCATCCTGCTCGAAAAGCACGACGTCGGCGTCCCGGTCCGTCCGTACTGCTTCGGCCGCAGCCGCCGGCCCCGATGCCACACCGCCGATTACCGCAATTCGCTGCCGCGCCATAGAGGGATGCTGAGAGATGCTTCGGGTTAAATCTAGGGCAGCGACTTGCCGACGGCCCCCTCGCCAAAAGGATCCGCCGGCTCGGCGTGGCCGTCGGGGTGCGCCTGCTCATGGTGATCCGGCTCGAGGTGCGCCGTTACGAACACGTCGTCTTGAGGAAACGTGGCTGTGATACGGTCCTCCACGAGATGCGATCGATCGTGCGCTTCGGTGATCGTCAGATCTTCCGGAAAAAGCAAGTGGTATTCAACCCACAGCTGATCGTGAACGCGGCGGTGCCGCAGCTGATGATAGTGCGAGATGACGCCTTCGTCCCGCGCCGTCTCAAGCACCTCCAGCATGGCCGACGTATAGGCATCGTCCGCGCGCTCCATCAGACCCGAAACGGAGCGGCGAACCAGCCGAAAACCGGTCCACATGATGTTGAAGGCCACCAGAATCGCCACCGTAGGATCCAGCCAGAGAATGTCCGTCAGGCGCACGAGTCCGACCCCTAAGAGAACACCGACGCTCGTCCACATGTCCGTGAGCACGTGCTGGCCGTTCGAGACGAGAACGAGATTGTTGTACCGCCGCCCTGTGCGGACGAGATAGAGGCCCAGCCCGAGGTTCACGAGCGTGAGACCGGCCAGAATGAGGAGACCTGTTTCGAGACGAGCGAGACTCGGACCGAGGACGAGATCGCGGATGGCCGTAAAGACGATTGCAACGGCCGCCACGATGATCAGCATCCCCTCGAGCCCCGACGAGAAATAAGCAATCTTGCCGTGCCCATAGGGATGGCCGGCATCCGGCGGTTGAAAGGCGTACCAGAGGGAGAAGCCGACGAACGCCGTCGCCAGCAGATGCACGACGGATTCCGCTGCATCGGAGAAGATGGCGGCACTGCCCGTCAGGAAGTAGGCGGCGAGCTTGCCGGCCAGCATCAGAAACGAGACGGCGAGACTCAGCCGCATTGCCCGCCGGCGCGGATCAAGGGGCGGATTGTCGACGGAACGTTCGAATGCCATACGGCGCCTGCCTTTATTGTTGACGCATTCGAACGTTCGAATGCACGCGTTGCTCCACGTGTGGTTTTAGTGTAGCGTACCTTAATACGTTATTTATCGAGTGAAGCCTGAGATAACGATGGAGCTTGAACATGTTGGCGTTGCCGTCCGCGATGCGGAGGCGGCGCTCGCTCTGATGGAAGCCCTGCTTGGAACGCGACCTTATAAATCGCAAGTGGTGGAATCCGAGGGTGTGCGAACGCACTTTCTCCGCGCCGGCCGTGCGAAGCTGGAGCTCCTGGAAGCGCTGAACGACGAATCACCCGTCGCCCGCTACCTCGAGAAGCGCGGACCGGGCCTTCACCATCTCGCCTTTGAAGTCAAGGATCTGGAAGCCGTACGAGACCGGCTTGCGAAGGCGGGTTTTACCGTGCTGGGCTCACCGCGCCCGGGAGCCGACGGCAAGGACGTCTTCTTCCTCCATCCGCGCGACACTGGCGGCGTTCTCTACGAGTTCTGCCGCCAAAACCGATCGGTTCTCGCAGACTCCACGGTTACCTCGGCGGGGAAACATCTAACCGTTCGCCGTGCAGGGACCCGCGGCCCGGTCTCATTCATCCTCGGTGAGATACCCGTACAGATCGAAATCCTCGCCGGGCGCCTCGAACAGAGCACGCAGGTGGTGGTGTCCGACGAAGTGTCGGCGATTCTCGACGCACTCGCATTGAACGACGTTCATCTCATCCTGCCCTCGGGCCTGCTTGGGACCGTTCAAGCGCAAGATCCGCGCATACGATCTTTGGTCGTCGTCGTCGATGTGCCTACCGACGTGTTCATTGCGGACCGGCCGACGCTCATTGTAGCGCGGCCGTCCGCCGCCTCAGCCGCTACCGCGTTGTACGAGCGTTGGCCCGATTCCGAGCTCGCTATTGGCGGCGATGACCTACTCGTCTTCGCTATCGAAACGCACGTCCGGCGTATCGGCTGGACGTAATCACTTCTCCGTTGTCCATCCCTTACATCCGCTCTGCACCGAACGCCACACGCAGCACCTCCTCCAGCTCGTCCGAGCCGTATCCCGGCGGAAATATGGCCACTCCCCGCAGACCGGCTTTTTTGATGTAGTCGTATTTTCGCCGGAGACTCTCGGCATCTTCGAACCAGCCCTGCCTCCATCCACTCGAATCCTCATACGCGAAATACGGCGAACCGCTCACAGAATCGCGGCGAACGCCGTACGTCGCAGCCTCTTCACGGGCGGATCGACGTGTGCCGGGTAAGAGTGCGGGATCAACCGGCGCGTAGCTCAACGTTACGCCACGCCCCGTCGTGGCAGCCCCCGGTTCATCCGAGGCGGCCGGCCACTCGTAACCGAAATACGGCACACTCATCACGATTTTCTCATTGGAGATGCCGAGGCCGCGCAGTCGACCGACGATGTGCTTCCAGTTGCGATTGCCCCAACCCTCCAGCCCGGCGATCGGGCCTGTGCGGCCTTCGCCACGTCCGAACAGGTCGTACCCCTGAACGACGAAGTAGTCGACATGCCGTTGGAGCGCCGCCTCATCGAAAACGTCGCTCTCATCATACGCGACGGTGTAGAGCGACAGCGTCGAACCCGTTCTTGCGTCGAGCATCTCCTCGCGTAGGCGTGCAACGAAAGCGGTGAAGTTGTCTCGTACGCCGGAAGACACGCGCTGATAGATTTCGAAGTCGAGCTGGAGTCCGCCGACAGCCGGACTGTCGCGAAGCAGATCGAGGAGCGTGCTCAGGAGCATATCAGAGGCAGACGGCGTGGCGAACAGCTGCTCGAAGGCAGACTGGCTGAACAGCGTAACGACAGGCGTCACACGAATGCCCTGTCCTGCCAGTCCCTGCTGCATGTTGAACCATCGGTCCGGCCAACCATGGCGGTCCGCTATACGGCCGGTCGAATCGACGTCGATAGAGAAGAAGTAGATCTCGTCGTACACCGCAGGGTCGTACGACGTCCATTGATCCTGCATCCAATAGGGATGATAGCCGGACACGAGATACCGATCCTCGGCTTCAGGTACCGGAGCCTCATCAACAACGGGTTCGGATGTTGCACACCCGATGAACGCCACGGATATGGCAACGACGAAAATGATACGGTGCATGGGTCGGCAATAGCATAGGAAAACAAGCGGCAGCCTCAATAAAGAGAGGGCATCAGCTTCCCGCCATCAGAACCGAGTAAAAAGATTGCTATACCAGTCTGCTCCCGTTCGCGAACAAAACGGTATTTGACCCGCAAGGCTGACTTCGTCCTCGTACGATCCCTGATACCATCCACCGTCGCCGCGATAGGCGTAATACGGCGTCTGGGGCACGGGGTCGCGCTTGGCTTGCGCCGGATCCGCCCGGCACGCCGAATCCGCAACGAAGGGGCCGATCTCGAGGCGCCGATGCCGAACAAATCCACAAAGCCCTTCGTTCAGCAGATGCTTATCAAAGTGTTTCGTCAGGGCTTCTTTGCGAGCCCGCTCAATCTCCCTTCCACCACCATGGAATCCGCGCTGAAAGAGAAGTTGGCCGGCATCCCACGCCGCCCCGGCGTCTACCAGCACAAAGATGCCGAGGGCAATGTGCTGTACGTCGGGAAGGCGAAGAACCTGCGCAGTCGCGTGCGGTCGTACTTCCAGGAGTCTCGTCCTCGCGACGGCCGCCTGGAGGTGATGATCCGAAAGATCGACGACTTTGAGGTGATCGTCACGGATACCGAGGCCGAGGCCCTCATTCTCGAGAACAACCTGATCAAAAAGCTCAAGCCTCGCTACAACGTCAATCTGCGGGACGACAAGACCTTTCCGTACATCTGCATCAAGAACGAGCGCTTTCCGCGCGTCTTCCCGACGCGCAACGTGCGCAAAGACGGTTCTCGTTATTTCGGGCCCTATACGGACGTGAAAAATATGAAGCTGATGCTTCGAACGATCCGGTCCATCTTCAAGCTCCGAACGTGTAATCTGAATCTTTCTGAGGAGGCTATCGCGACCGGCAAGTACGACGCCTGTCTCGAGTTTCACATCAAGAAATGCGCGGCTCCTTGCATCGGCATCCAGAGTAAAGCCGCGTACGACCAGACCATCGAGCAGGTCGAGAAACTGCTGAACGGCCACACCAGGGAGCTGATCGATCTGCTGCAGGACGAGATGGAGCGGCTCTCGAGTGAGATGAAATTCGAAGAGGCGGCCGACATGCGAGACCGGATCCGTGCGCTCGAGAAGTACTCACGCCGGCAGAAGGTCGTCAGCAGCGACGAGCTCGATCGCGATCTATTCGCCCTGGCCGTCGATCGCGAGGAGGACGTCGCCTGCGGCGTGCTCTTCAAGGTCCGCGAAGGAAAGGTCATTGGGCGGCAGCACAAATATATCCGGCGAATCGAGGGCACGCCCGACGAGGCGCTGATGCAGCGTTTCCTCGAAGACTACTATACGGAGACAACCTTCTTTCCCGAGGAAGTGCTGCTCGGCTCCGAAACCGAGCAACCTGGACCCCTGGCGGACGTGCTGGCGCAGGCGCGCGGTAAGAAAGTTCCGATCAAGGTACCGCAGCGCGGCCCGAAGGCCAGTCTCATGAAGATGGTCGACACCAACGCGCGTATGCTGGTCGAGGAGTGGAAGATTCAAAAGGTGAAACGGGGCGAGGACCGAATTCCGCACGCCGTGAAGCAGCTTCAGAAGGATCTCCGGATGAACGACCTGCCGCGGCGGATCGAATGCTTCGACATTTCCCATCTGGCCGGAACGGGCACCGTCGCTTCGTGTGTTGTGTTTCACGAGGGCCGGCCGCGAAAGAGCGATTATCGGCACTACAAGATACGCAGTACCGAGGCCGGGAGGCCCGACGATTTTCTCGCCATGCGCGAGGTCATTGAGCGCCGCTTCAAGAAGATCGCGGCCGAGGAAGGTCCATGGCCGGATCTGGTCGTCGTCGACGGCGGCAAGGGACAGCTTTCCACCGCGGCGAAGGCATTGCGCGAGATCGATCTGTATGGCCGCTTTCCATTGATCGGCCTCGCCAAACGCCTCGAGGAGGTTTACTTTCCCGGCGATTCCGAGCCGCTTTTTATCCCCAAGACGTCGACGTCGCTGCAGCTGCTGCAGCGAGTGCGCAACGAGGCCCACCGTTTCGCGGTCACCTTCCAGCGAAAGCAGCGCAAGAAGAGCACCCTGCATACCGAGCTGCTCGAGATCCGCGGCGTAGGCGAAAAAACGGCGCAGAAGCTTATCCGCAAGTTCGGATCGGTAAAGCGCGTGAAGGATGCGGGCGCGGACGCCATCGCGGAGGTCGTTGGACCCGCCGCGG
Organism: uncultured Rhodothermales bacterium; assembly: GCA_964487555.1. Lineage (GTDB taxonomy): Bacteria > Bacteroidota > Rhodothermia > Rhodothermales > VXPQ01 > CAZART01. The sequence goes on along the minus strand of CAZART010000002.1, from coordinate 55,640 downwards.
CGAAAAAGCTTGCGGAGTTCTTTTCCGGGCGGGAGACGGGACACGAGGGCCCGGAGGCGGACTGAAGCGGAAATACCGCTGAACAGGAATCGGACGCGACCTAACACGGTCCGGTGAACAGGCGTCGGACGCGCAGCAATACCGTCCGGTAAACAGGGTCGGACGCGCAGTAACACGGTCCGGCACCGCCCACTGTCTCCCTCCTCGCGCCGATGTAGCTTCAGCGCCACGTAACACCTTCGTCGTCCGGATGAAAATGCGCGACATCGTCGCTATGTTCGGTCGTCCCTGTCGTCCACTCGTTCTGTTGAAGGCCGATGCTGAACTACATTTGGGCGGGTCTCATTATCTCCGCCCTCCTCTTCGCGCTCGCCAGCGATTTCAGCGACATCGCTACGGATCGATACCGCAACAACGAGCCTCTACCGGTGACGATCCGCTACCCCGAAGGCTACCAGGCGGAGGCTCGGCGCGTGCCGGTTGAGATTCGCATCGCGCCGGATCAGTATCGGACGTTCTACGGTGTAGAAGCCACTCCCGACTCCCTCTACCAGGGAACGGTAATCCGCACTCGGGATGGCGTGCAGGTCCGATTCAGCGAAGGAGCCTCGTTCCCGGAGCCGCTCACGACGATACGAGAATTCTCGGCATCCAACGACGACGAATTGCAGGGAGTCCTGCAGGAAGAACGGCTTTCGGCAGATACCACCTTCGCGGAAACCGCCGTCGTATTTTCGGAAGTAAAGTTTCCAAAGCTGAATGCGATCACGCAGGCCGCCTTCGACTTCGCCGATACCGCCGCGACCCTTGCTCTCGGATTGATCGGAGTGCTGGCCCTCTTTCTCGGCCTCCTTCAGATCGCCGAGGCAGGGGGCTTGATTCACTCCCTCGTCGGCTTTACGCAGCCGGTATTCCGACCGCTCTTTCCGGAGATTCCGGAGGGGCATCCGGCCATCGGCATGATCGTGCTCAATCTCACCGCAAACATTCTCGGATTGGGAAATGCAGCGACGCCGCTCGGAATCAAGGCGATGGAAGAGCTTCAGGAGCTGAATCCGAAAAAAGACACGGCGACGAACTCCATGGTGATGCTCCTGGCGATGAATACGGCTTCCGTACAGCTCGTGCCGCCGACGCTGCTCGTCGCCGTCATGGGTCTTCAGGTCAACGAACTCATCTTCCCCATTATCATGGTGACGACGGGATCGCTGATCGTCGCCATCGTGACGACGAAGCTGCTTCAGCGGATGTCGACCTTCAAAGCTTCGGATCCACAGCACGAGGCGCCCGACGATCCGGCCGAAGCCGTCGACTCGCGGGGCGACTCCGCGTCTGAGGACGGCGGAGAACCTGAACGCTCGGAACCTCCTGAACCGCCCTCCTAGCTCTCCAAGAAGACCCTCGCCGAACGCACGATCCGTACGACATTCAACCGCGATACACCATGGACGTCTTTCGAACCTTCATCGACTACTTCGCCATTTTCGTGCTCCCGCTGCTGATCGTGGGCCTGCCGCTCTACGGGCTCATCAAGGGCGTCAAAGTCTACGAGGAATTCGTCGAAGGCGCGAAGGAAGGATTTCGCGTCGCCGTGATGATCATCCCCTACCTTGTGGCCATCCTGTTTGCCATCGGCATGTTTCGTGCCTCCGGTGCGCTCGACTTCCTGGTGGCTGGACTGGCCCCGGTACTCGGTGCCATCGGATTTCCTCCGGAGATGCTTCCCATGGCCATCATCCGCCCCCTTACAGGCTCCGGATCCGCCGCGATCGTTGCGGATATGATCGACGCGTACGGCGAAGACTCCATCCTCGTAAAGATTGCAGGCGTGATGTTCGGCTCGACCGAAACGACGTTCTATGTGATCGCGGTGTATTTTGGCGCAGTGAACGTCAAGAAGACACGTCATGCCGTACCGGCCGGCCTCACGGCTGACATTGCGGCGATGTTTTTCGCCGTCTACCTGGTGCAATGGATCTTCGGCCGAGTGCCGGTCTGAGGAGGGGCCGATCCACGGCACGGTCTCACCTCGTCGCAACAAAAAAGGGGCCCAAGGGCCCCCTTTCCACAACGTTAGTGCCGCTTTTTACGTCGCTAGACGCTAATCACGCTGTTTTGCCCATAGTAAGGGTTCGGCGTATAGCCGTCCGCTTGCTCGTCATTGCGCCATTCCTGTCCATCGACGAAGTAGCGGAATTCGTACGAATTACCCGGCTTCACCGAGATCGCCTTCGTCCAGACGCCCGTCTTTGCGTCGAACTTCATCGTGTCCTTATCCTTGTCCCAGTCGTTGAAATCACCAACGACCGCAACGCTGTCGCTTGCGGCGTCCGCCGGAAGCTCGAAGATCACGCGAACTGTTTTCCCCTTTGGGCTCGCCTTCTTGTTAATCATAGGGCCATCACCTCTTCTATTCGGTCTGAGTTCATTTGCACGATTTCTGCCGCCAATGCAGATGCTTCGAATTGCGGCCCAATAATACGGCAGCGTAACGCATCGGAAATATTATGATAGAGTGAATATTACGGAGGCGGTTCTAATTATTTGGTTTAGCGCCGATTTCCCTGAGACGTGGGGCACCGGATGCTCGAGCCCGCTCCTTCGCGAAGAGCAGACAACGGCGAAGCCACGCTTTCCATCATCAGCTCCGCCTCGACCGCCATGGTCCGGCTGATGCGTAGAACAGAATACGAACTCCGACACAAAAAATACGCAGTGGGAGACCCGGCGAACCGTACTCGCGGTGATGCAGCACAAAGAGTCGCAATTCCGTAACAAGTGTGCAGCCGGGAAGCAGGATTGGACGCCATCGAAGGCCTAGAAGGAACGCTTCTACTTCATGATTTCCCAGGCGGTCAAGGACGCATGCGTGTGGTGAATCGTTCGGATCATGACGCACCCCGTGTCGGAAGTTAAGCCATGATCAACGCACCCTCGATCCTCGACCTTCGACCCTCGATCTTCGACCCTCGACCCTCGATCCTCGCCCCTCACGGGCCTACTCCGCGATCAGTTGCCTGACGGCGATCAGCCGGTCGGTGTTGAGGCTGACATCATCGTAATATACCATGGCGGCATACTGATTTTCAGATCGTGGCATGTTTCCGCGAAGTGCGCGAACCAATCGGCGATCACCGGTGATATATCGGTATTCGTACTGTCCCTGCTTGATCAGCAGGGTCGTTTCGTAGCGGCCCTCTTCCAGATTCCAGGTGAGCTTGTTCGCGGGATCGTATCGCCAGTCGTTGAAGCTTCCCGTCAGGATGACCTCTCCGCTTAGTCGCTGCTCATCGGGCGGTACGTAGGTAAACCGGGCAAGCACATACTCGGCCCGGATGTCGGCATCGGCCATTCGTAGCGCACTGCTGACGATTGTTTGCCCCGTCAGCAGCTGGTTCACGGGCGTTCCGCCAAACCGTGCGAAATCAGGCTCCAGCTCGATTCGGTACGGGCTCGCCGAAAAGTTAGATGCGGCAACGCTGGGCGAAGAACGGAGGCTGCTCAAATCCAGGTAGTAAGGAGCGCCCTCCGGTTCAAACGAGTATTCGGGCTCAAGATAGAATTCGAGATCCGGTTGATTCATGAGCGACGGCCGAGCGGCACAGCGGGCCATGTCGAACCGCCCGTTTCGCACAAAGCAGACGTTATAGTTGAAGATGTTGCTATCGGTGCCCGATGACGGCCTCAGCAATGCGATGGGCTGAATCGACGGATAGCCATACCCGCCGATGATGACTTTATCAGTCACGAACTCGAGGCCTGCGGCCTGTTCGGTGACGAAAAACGCCCTTTCGAGAAGCACTTCTTCTTCGTTACCCTGCTCCGTCACACGCACAACGTAGTTTCCGCTGATAAGAAACTCGATGGCATTGTTGGGAAACTCGTACTCATAGTGCACATACGGTACCTGCGTCCCGCTCGATATACTGAACCGCCCTACGTCGTCGCGCTGATAGGTCTCCAGGAATTGGCTCGGCGCGAGGTCGCGGCTCCACGTTCGGTCGGCATGGTAGAAGTATACCGAGAGCGTCCGTCCCTGTGTGTTCATCAGATCAAATTCCAGGGACAGCGTCTCTGATGTGTTCATCTCCATGATAGGAAGCGCTCCTTCTCTCCCGGTAGGATAGAGTTGGACCGTGCGAACGTCCTGATCGGAAGCCGCCAGATCCACCGACACGTATTCGGGTTCATCGGAGCGGGACGGGCCACGTTCCGATGAATTGGACTGCTCGCTGCTCGCGCAGCCGGCTACCGTAATGATGAGAACGGCGACAAGGACGTGCGCGAACGGTCGACGGATTCTAAGCATGGTATAAATCCCCTCTCCTACTTACTGACTGTCTGGGAAAACGCGTCCGATGGCATCGACGGGTCCGATAATGATGTGAGCCAGAGCATCTTGCGCCTAAAATCCTCGAGCCGTGCCGTTTCGTTTAATGCGCCGACAGCTCGGTATGCGTCGGCCGCTCTTTCTGCGTACGTCGAAGCCGCCGAAAGTGCTCCGGAGTGGTAACTAAATCGAGCGAGCCATACGAGACGCCGACGGCGAAGTACTTCGGCAGCGCCACGATTGAGGCCTGTTCCACTCGACGGCTCGTTGAGGAACGCCGGCGTTGTACGCAAGAGATTGGCAGCCTGTTCATACTTCTCGAGGCGCGCAAGATAAAATGATCTTGCTATCGCGCTGAGAGGATCATACGATGCCGGTGGTGCGCGGCCGTCTATCAGCGTCCGTGTGATCCTCGGCCGACCGGCCGCCATGATTCGGAGGTAAATCCGGCTTGCATCCTCATGCGCAAATGAGGGAAGATGATCCAGCGCGCGCTCGTAGGCTTTGCGCGCTCGCACAGAATCCCCGGTCAAAGCGCGTGCATCCCCTAGTCGGACGAATAGCGCCGCCGTCATGGTGTCGGACGACAGCGGTTCGATACGTGCCCGGACCGTGTCTTCCTTCCCGCCTGCCAGCATCAATCGCGCCCACAAGTCGAGGGACGGAACGTATCGCGCTTCACGCTTCAACGAAGAGCCCGCCGCCTGTAGAGCACCGGCCGAATCGCCGCGAACGAGCGCAGTCGTTGCTCGGCGATAATCGCGGCGATGGGGTGGGACGTAGTGCGGGCATCGTTTCTCGAGAAGCGAAGGCACGGCAAAGCGAGCGGTGACCAGAGGCCCTGTGGAGGCCTCGACGGCCCGGAGTGCCAGAAGGGACTCGGCCCACTCGGCCGTCAATCCTTGCACCGATTTGCCGTAGACACGGGCGAAATTTCCGCTGGCGTATACCTTTTTCATGGGGTCGGCGCCGTACGCATCGAGTAAGTATCGCACGAACGATCCCATGGTCGTGTATGAGACGGCACCCCGCCCGGTCCAAAATCCCAGCGGTGAGAGATGCGATGCCACGACGCCGGCCAACTCGCGCGCGCCCGTCGCCGCCTCCGCCGTCCGACCATCATCCACATACACCTTCGAGAGCAGTGCGGCCGAGACCTGCTCATGAGGCGTCGGAAGGCCGTCCGGAGGCTCAAGTGCCACCGCCAGGCCCTCGACGAGTCCGACGGCGAGCGATGCTCTAAGGAGGGGAAGTCCGAACTCTCGAGAAAAGACGTGAGCGAGTTCGTGCGGGAAGACGCCCGCAAATTCGCTCGCGAGCACGTGTGACTGCGGAATCGAAAGCCAGACCGGCGCCACGTTCGTATAGCGCGCCCCCGTAAGCTGCGCCTTCACCTCCTGATCAGGATAGATGAAGCTCTGGATGCGAGCTTCAACCTCCACGTCCAACTTCCGGGCGAGTTCGCGATACCTGAACTCGTGCTCGTCCGCGATGACCTGAAGATCGATCTCCGAGTGGTACTCCGGACTATAATGGATGTCGAAGTGCTCCGTCACGTGTTGCCCGGGAAGGGCTGCTTTCAGAACCGCCACTGTCGTGTTCAGGCCGAGGCTCGCCCCAAATAGGTACGAAAGCAGGAGGATGACGAACGCCATAAACAAGCCAACGGCCTTTCGCCACCACATCGGGTTGGCGGCACGGTCAGACCGCCTCAAATCCGTCGCGATAGACCCCACCAGGATAAAGGATGCAGCCCAGACGAATGTCAAGCCGCGAAACACGAAGAGACCGGATCGGATCGCCAGCTCCTCATCATACACAGGCCCAAGTATTCCGCCAAAGACGTGGTTGTATGTATAAAATTGAGGATGGAATCCAATGTCGTAGACAGGACCGAGAATGCAGATGGTCGTTCCGGCCAACACGAGCCATCCACTGCGCCATCGCACGTCCCATCGATCGAGCGCATAGGCCAATCCCACCGCGAACACGACTGTTGGTACGGGAAACAGCCCGTAGAACAGCAGCCCATCCGCGTAAGCACAGTTCGGCCGCCAGAGGAGCGTCATGGTGAGCAGCGCGAGAGGAATGAGCAGAGCGCAGAAATGCCAGGAAAGTGCGGCAGGAAGGCCGTACCCCCGTCGAAAGAGGGAGATGCTGCTGAGTCCGGCGACAAAATACGCCGTCGTCGCCACTACCGCCGACGACTCCGCGTGCAGAAGGCCGAGGAGCGGCACTGGCCAGAGAAGCACTCCGAGCACCGCATAAGCGATCGCTACGCGTCGAAATCCGGCCGGCAATCTGGAAAGGATCCGCGTCTTCAGATGGGCTGCATTAAAGTAAGACGAGCGAGACTCCGATCGAAAAAACTTCCTTTATCTGAATAGCATCGCTTATGTCGCGATCAAACATCGCTGCGAATTGGAAGTCGGCGCTCAGCCAGCTGTTCACCTGCATGACGATCAGGTTCTCCCACAACATGTCGGGAAGCTCTTCCTGATTAAATGCCGCAAAGAGTCCGAGGGTCGATTGTAACCGGACGTTCTCAAAAATTTCCTTGTCTACCTCCGTGTTCGATTCGAGTCCAAGCTGAAATCGAATCGACTCAGACGGCTGCAGGCCATAGAGAACCCGGAATCGTTCGATGAGGACGACGGTTTCCTTCGCTCCGAGCCCCATACGCTGCTTGAAACCCCAATCCGAGGCATACTCAAGGCCTACCGACTGGGTAAATGTCGCCGGCGAAAATGAATCTGAGACCTTTATGGGCGGATCGAGTTGTCCAAGATCGTCCTCGAACGGATTTTTTTCATAGTTGAAGCCCGGTGCGAACTGCGTCCGCAGCCCCGCCGAAACGGTCGGCGTAAACGCACGCATGAATCCGTCCCCCACATAGTTAATCGTCGCCCTCAGGCGTATCAGATCCTCGGATTTTCGCAAGATGAGTGTGTCTTGCTTTACTACGCCGAAGGAAAACCTTGATTCGTACGTCTGCTTCCATGCCACAGATTCGCGTATAAAGTCGCCTGCAATGAGTGCCGTGGATGAGAGGGCGTTGATCCCGCCTTCGGTCCAATTGCGATAGCTCGCCTGCGATGCGTTTAGCTTCGCGACGAGTTCAGTTTCCCATATCGGTAACTGCACCGTGTCGGCATCCTGAGCCGAGGCCCTTCGACCCATCAGCAGGAACGCCAGACAGCACGCCAGAATGAGTACCTTGCCCCGCCATGACGATGCGCATCCTCTGCAATTCCATCCGCATCCTGTGCAACTCCAGAGGCCCGGCTCATCAACGTTTCGCCCTCCTGCCTTCCACATATGGCCGTCCGACCTGTGACTTCCATTCATCCTACATAAGAAAGGCTATGCCTTAAATCCGGCATAGCCCTTCGTAACGCGTCAAATTCGCACTAAATACTACTCGTTTTTCTTGTCCTGAACTTCAACGCGAATATCCTGCGCTTTCCGCTTCAGTTCTTGCATCGCTTTCCGGACGCGAGTGCCGGCTGCCTTGTTACCTTTCTCATAGAACTTTGCGAAATCCTCCTCTAATTCCTCCACAAAGCGCCTGAGTTCAGTGAAACGGCTCATAAGTATACCTCCTTGTCGTAACAGAGATGAACGAAAGCGGCTGTATGCATAGCGAAAAGAACATAAAACTCCACAGGTGAGGTGTCAAGTTGCGATCTCTATTCGCGTGCCGATTGGTCCGCTTCGGTCGGTAAGTCCTGCCGTATTCGTCAGGAAAACCGATACGTTGTTGGCCACGAGCTGCGCGACGGCCTCGACGTCGGAAACGATGCGGTCGTCGAGATGATCGACGGATAGGCACGGTTCCGGGCTCCCTCCTCTCATGATGCCGGGAAGATTTGTCTTCGTAAATACGACGGCCTGCGCCGGCGCTTTCATCATCCGGGCAACAGTTTCGACGGCGAGGTGAACGGGCACTTCGCCTGTCCGTCCTGACAGCTCGTCGACAGCGAAGGCCGCCAGGACCGCCACCACGCCCTGCCGACCAAGGTCCTCGAGCCATCCCACGTTATCTGCCTGAACCTGTCCGTCCCTCATTCGAAAGAGGCCTCGCTCATTCCCGATGACGCCTACCGCCGGAACGACGGCATCCGTCAGTGCCCCGGTGATCTTCCGATTTACGTGCCGCAGTGCGCGTTCCACGAGCGCATGCTCCGCCGCCGATTCGACGGGAAGCAAGCCCTTGTCTCGCGTTCGAAAAATACCCTCAGCTTCCAGTGCGCGCTGTGCGTGCTCGCCGGCGCCGTGAACGAGTATCATTCGCCGCTCCTTCATGCGCGCCAACGAGCGCGCGAGACTTTGCACGAAAAGAACATCACCGGCATGGTAATCATCCAGACAGACGAGATTGAAATCCTGCTCGGTCACCTTCCCTCACCCATGAATCAATTTCTTCTGTCGTGCAGTAGTTCTCAGCCACACCGAATGGAGCCGATCACTCAGCTGACGTACCAGGTTGCGAATCGGTTCGTTCGTTTTCCGTCGCGATCCGTCTGACAGGCGTGACCCGTTCTTCGGCGCGGAAGACAATGGTATCCGATCCTCGGATGACGCGCGGCTATGCCTATCTCCACGTCGGTGAAATTGATCCGGCGACGGAGGACTTTCGATGGGTCGAAGATCGTTTTCCCGCCATTGCCCACGTCCGGGCCGCCACGGTCACACCATTGAGGCGTCGGGCGAGATGTACCGAGATACCAGCCACTGGCGACGAGCTTCAGGCTGCAGCCGGCTATAGTTTGTTCCGGTCGTGACACAGGACTGTCACAGCCGTGCCCGACCTTGGCTTTTATTGCCTACAACATATCCACATGCATTGAACGGCATCGACGTGAAGCTTTCTTTCGGAACGGATTTTTTAGCAGGTATTCCCGAGCATGTGTGATTTTAGTCATCTTCACTGCCACACGCAGTTCTCGCTGCTCGACGGGGCGGCCCGCATCAACGCCCTCATAGACAAGGCCGCCCAGTATGAGATGACCGGGCTGGCGATCACCGACCATGGCAATCTCTTCGGCGTACCGGAGTTCTACACGTCTGCGAAGAAGGCCGGCGTAAAGCCTATCATCGGCTGCGAATTCTACGTCACGCCCGGTGGCATGCACGACCGGTCCGAACGGACCCGTTATCACCAGGTCCTCCTTGCGAGGAACGAGCAGGGATACAAGAACCTCATCAAGCTATCGTCCCTCTCCTTCACCGACGGCTACTACTACAAGCCTAGGATCGACAAGGATGTCCTGCGCAGCCATAGCGCAGGTCTGATTGCGACAACATGCTGCCTCCAGGGAGAAGTGCTGCAATCCATCCTCGAAAAAGGAGAAGCTACGGCGCGCCACGTCTTTGAGACCTACCTAGACATCTTCGGAGACGATTATTATATCGAGATCCAGGACCACGGCATCGAGGATCAGCGCAAGTGCAACGCCGTGCTGCTGCGTTGGGCGAGGGAATATGGCGTCAAGGTTATCGCGACCAACGACGTTCACTACATCCAGCAGGAAGATTCCGCCGCCCAGGACGTGCTGCTCTGCCTGCAGACCGGTAAGGACCTCTCCGATCCGAATCGAATGCGCTTCGAGAACGACCAGTTCTATTTGAAGACGGTGGATGAGATGCGGGCCTCGCTGGGGGATCTCGGTGGGGTACTGACGGATCAAGCACTCGACACGACGCGAGAGATCGTCGACAAGTGCGACCTGGATTTGCCGATGGATAAGCTGCTCATGCCGCACTATCCAATCCCCACCGAATTCGGCAACGACACGGATGCGTATTTAAAGCACCTCGTATTCGCACGGGCCCGGGAGCGCTATCCCGAGGTAAGCGAGAAGGTCGTCGATCGGCTGAATCTCGAACTCGGGATCATCAAAGAGATGGGCTACGCAGGCTACTTCCTCATCGTGCAGGATTTCACGACGGCCGCGCGTAAACTGGACGTGCGCGTGGGGCCGGGGCGAGGCTCCGCCGCGGGAAGCGCCGTCGCCTACTGCCTCGGCATTACGAATATCGATCCGCTCAAATACGACCTGCTCTTCGAGCGATTTCTGAATCCAGAGCGCGTGTCAATGCCCGATATCGACATCGACTTCGATGACCGCGGCCGCTCGAAGGTGATCGACTACGTGGTTGAGAAATACGGCCGGAAAAACGTCTGCCAGATCGTGACTTTCGGGACGATGGGCGCTCGGTCGGTCATCCGCGACGTCGCACGCGTGTTGGGAATCCCTTTGAGCGAAGCGGATCGTATCGCAAAGCTCATTCCCGACGGCGTCAAGGTGTCGCTTTCAGCCGCGAAAGAAGACGTGGCCGAATTCGGCCGGCTTGAAGAGCACGAGGATCCTCAGATTCGGAAGCTCATGCACTACGCCCAGGTTCTCGAAGGATCCGCGCGACACACCGGGGTGCACGCCGCGGGCGTCATTATCGCACCGGGCGACGTTAGCGACTACGTACCGGTCGCCGTAGCTCGCTCGAAGGGTGACGAGGTCGTGACAACGCAGTACGACGGTAACTGGGTGGAGTCCTTCGGCCTGCTGAAAATGGATTTTTTGGGCCTTAAGACGCTTACCGTCCTTAACGACGCGCTGGAGCTCATCGAGCGTCATTACGGTAAGACGATCGACATCGATGAGATTCCGCTGGATGATCAGGAGACGTTTAAGCTCTTCCAGCGAGGCGACACGATTGCCATCTTCCAGTTTGAATCTTCGGGCATGCGGGAATGGCTGCGGAAGCTGAAGCCGACGAGCCTCGACGACCTCATTGCCATGAATGCGCTGTACCGTCCCGGGCCGATGGATCTCATCCCGAGCTACGTCGATCGAAAGCACGGCCGCGAAGACATCGAATATCCCCATCCGATGCTCGAGCCGGTGTTGAAGGCGACGTACGGCCTTCCGGTCTATCAGGAGCAGGTGATGCAGATGGCGCAGGTGATGGGCGGATTCTCGCTCGGCGGTGCCGACCTGCTCCGCCGGGCGATGGGGAAGAAGAAGCAGTCTGAGATGGACAAGCAGCGCGCCATCTTCGTGGAGGGGGCGAAGGAGCGCGGCGTTTCTCAGGAGACGGCGAACGAGGCATTCGACATGATGGCCAAATTCGCCGGCTATGGCTTCAACAAGAGCCACAGTGCGGCCTACTCGGTCGTCGCCTACCAAACGGCCTACTTGAAGGCCCGTTATCCCGCCGCCTTTATGGCCGCCGCGATGACGAACGAAATGGGCGACACGAAAAAGCTGGCTACCGTACTGGAGGAAGCGCGCCAGATGGCGATCGACGTCCTTCCCCCATCGATCAACCGTAGCCAGGCGCATTTCACGGTGGAGGAGGAAAGCATTCGGTTCGGGCTGGGCGCGATCAAGGGCGTGGGACTTAACGCCATCGAGGCGATCGTGGCGGCGCGCGAAAAGGAAGGACTCTTCCATTCGATGTTCGATTTGACGCGCGAGCTCGATCTCAGGGCTGTCAACAAGAAAACGCTGGAGAGCCTCGTGAGAGCGGGTGCGCTCGACGAGCTCGAGGGACATCGCGCGCAGTTCGTCGACGCTATCGACCTGGCCGTGCAATATGCCCAGAAAGTTCAGGCGGACCGCGCGGCCGGGCAAAACTCTCTTTTCAGCAACGGGGCAGCCGGGACGATCATGGCGCCCTCGATGCCTTCCGCCGACCCGTGGCCGCGCTCCCGGATTCTCAAAGAGGAACGTGACCTCATGGGTTTTTATATGTCCGGACACCCGCTGGAGGCGTATTCAGCCGAAGCCCGGGCCTTTGCGACCGCAAAACTCGGCCGCATCGGAGAAGAGGACTTTGAGCCGGCGCACCCGGAGACGAACGGTAAGGGCAACGGCTATCCGCGCGGACCGACGCACCGGATCTGTGGCATCATCACGGACGTACAGAGGCGGACGACGAAAACGGGCAAACCGATCGCCTTCGCCACCATCGAAGATTTTACGGGACAGGCGGAGATCGTATGCTTTTCGAACCTCTACGACAAGGTGCAAAATTACCTGCGGGTCGATGACGTTGTCATGGTGAACGGCGAGATCGAACTGCGCGGCGGCAGCGTGAAGATCATCGGCCGCGACGTATTGCCGATGTGGAAGGTCCGCGAGCAGCTTGTCAAAGCCATCGTGCTGCGCATCGACGCGGAGCTTATCGACGAGGAGATCGTCAGTAAGCTGCGGCTTCTATGCGAAGACAACCGCGGACCATGCAAACTTTACTTTGACCTCGACCTCCCGGAGCTTCCCGCTGGAACACAGCGGGTACGCAGCCGCAATTTCGTCGTTGACCCGACACCGGAACTCATGAATGGCATGGCAAGATTGGTCGGGCGCGACAACGTCATTCTTCAAGGAGAGGCGTGAGGACGGTGGGGGGGATCGAGGATCGGGGGGTCGAGGAGCGGGGGATCGAGGATCGAGGATCGGGAGATCGGGGATCGGGAGCTTGGAGAATCGGGAATCGATTCACGTGAGCGCGACTCCGATTCTCAATCGTTTTCAAAAAAAGTAATAATGGACTCTGTTGCCCTTGTCAAACTTCATGCCCGTCACGAACTTGTCTAGGGGCGTACGCATTGGAGTCACGACCTCGTTCAATGAGGGCGAGCAGCGTCTTAATCATGCGTATGTGAAGGCGATCGAGCAGGCCGGCGGCCTGCCGCTGATCGTACCCATGCTCGACACCGACGAGGCCGTGCAATCATTCGTACGCCTTTTGCACGGGCTCGTCATCACCGGTGGACCTGCAATCAGCGATGGCCTTATCGGAGAACTGCCCGACGACATCGACGCCACTGACGCCATACGTATACGCTCCGATCAAGCCATACTTCATGCATTCCTTAAGGAAAAGAAGCCTATTCTGGGTATTTGTTACGGAATGCAACTTCTCAATGCCGCTGCGGGGGGAACGATCTATGCAGATGTCGAGCGGCAGCGTGAGGGGTCCATTATCCATAGTGACAAACGAGGCGCAGACGTGCATCCAATCCGCCTCGATGAAACGTCGCACTTGCACCGGATTTTGAATAGCGTGGAAATAGATGTGAACACGAGACACGTACAGGCTGTGGGCACCGTCGGTCCTGATTATCACGTGGCTGCCACGGCGCCCGATGGTGTAATCGAAGCCATCGAGAACACCGACGGTACTGTACTCGGCGTTCAGTTCCATCCTGAGAAAATGGGAGATCGGATGCTTCCGCTCTTCAAGTATTTGGTGGAGAACGCCCGAAAATTCGCTGATGTCTGAAATAGCGGCACGTAGCTTGCCTTGAGAAATAACGCTCGCGTGGATATTCCGCCGGCTTTCAGGGGAGCATCGGGATTTCGTGAGCGGTTACTTCAATGTTCATTGTTGCGTAGTAACGACGAGTAGTAGCTGAACGATGCAGTCTGAACGTGACGATTTGAAACATGCCGGATCGGGCCTGCCGCCGGAAACGGCTGACGCGCCTCTGGAGGAAGAGCCGCAAGGAGAGAAGGTCGCGCCTCGGGAACGCTCCGTGAATGCGTTCTGGGCGAGCGTGGCTGCCGTCCTGGGGCTCGTGCTCGTCATGATGCTGTCCGGCCGCTTCGATACACTCGCGAGAGATATTGTCCGGTTCTTCGAATCTGCGCCGGCGGCAACAGACGCCGCTCTAGAACGGCCGGCCGAATCGATCGGGGCCGGCAGCGGCATATTCACGTTTGAGGGGCTCGATATTCATCCGGACGTCGTGTTCCGGCCCTATATGGCGGGCGAGCTGATCGGGAGCGACGTCTCATCGAACACGGCCAGAATGATCGGAGAGTTTCGGAAACTGCTCGGTTTGTATGCCGAACGCCAGGCTGTTGATGACAACTTTACGATCCGCGTAGTAGACAATCGGACGAATGAATTGCTCGAGGTATACGAACTCACGGATGAGCGGGGCAAATTTGAGCAAGCGGAGTCGAGTGACTGGAATTGGGGCCGCGTCGACGAGATGCGGCGCGTCGCCACCCGAAACCTGGTTCAAAAGTATGCCTCCCGCGGCATTCCGCGACCCAATATCACGGTGAAGTGGGGCCGCCGCAATCAGGTGCTTCAGGCGCGCGAGAGAGAGCGCCCCTTTATCGAATACGAAGTTCGACTGGCTCGATATCTGGGCTTGAGCCTGCTGGCCACGGAGATCGGAACCGTCGAGACCTTTAATGCCGATAAGCTTGTCTCTCCTGTCGGCGCCCGCAGTCGGTATCAGATGATGCCCTATGTCTTGCGGCAAAATGACGTACGTCATTACCGAATACCAACGGCGGCAGGCAGCAGCGTCGAAGTATACGAGGAATGGCATCCGCTCATTACAATGGAGCCGTCCTTTACGACGCTTGCGGGGTACAAGAACGCCGTCGGTCACGAAATTCCCGGGATTTCAGCCTATCATACCGGGCCCGGCAATATCTACATGGTTTTTCGGATGTTTTTGACCGAAAACACGGGGCTTTTCTCGTCGTCCTCCACGGTCGTAGATGCGTACATGTGGGCCGTGACTACGGGATACGACGATGTCTCCAGAGGATCAAGCTTCAAAAGCTACTCGCGCGGGTACGTAGCATCCGCCTATGGAGCTCTCCGCGCGACACAAGACCTCCCCATCGATTCCACCCAGACACTCGAGGCAGAGCGCGTCCAGATTCAGCCCGGCAAACACATTTTCCTGAGCGAACTGCTTCGAATTCTCGAGGCGAGTGGGGGCGACCTAGAGTGGGGGCCCGACACGGACGACCTGTCCACGTACGACCGCTTTCGATATATGAATGAGCATTTTTCCCTGCCCGACATCCAGGGATCCGGCGTCGATCCGCGCGCGGATGTGCGTCTCACGGCAGAAGCTCAGGGTGTGCGTGTTAAGTTCTTCCTGCCGCTGGGCGCGACGACCATTCTGAAGAATGCCGGCCACGACGTGATCGATGAGTCGGCGACCTTCCGGTTTACGCACTCTACCTATGGGCGACCGAGCTCGGGCGACGTCACGATCTGGGATCGCCAGTATAGCGACCTCGTGGACGATATCGCAAAGTGGGGATTTTCAAAGGAGAACCGCGCACGTTTGAATTTTCTCGTTAGCCGCTTCCGCGAGCTCGCCGACGCCAATCCATCGCATTATCGAAATATGCAGCTCGAAATTATCCGTACTCACCAACGGATTTGGCAGTCGAGCGTATTCGATAAGCTGGCAAGTGCCGTTAGCGCTGCGCGCGGCAACCTGAGATCAGAACCACGACCGCCCTCCGATCTTCCCGTCTCCCGACGCGGATCGAGTGTCGGCGGCTAGGTCGCGGCGATGGCGTCGCCGCGCCGAATTCGACCGCCTTTTCGAACGACGAATAAGGCTCCTCTGGCTCCACTCCGACTAAAGGCCGAGAAGGCCTCCGGAGTCGTTCGGTCGCGAAAAGTGACACACGGACGATGGTCCTTCCAGCTTCGCTCGAGCACTACGTCGCCGACCTGAACGACGTCGCCTTCATCGAGTCTTCCGAGATCGATGCCCTCTGTGATCAGGTTATCTCCGACTATCAGAGGGTCGACGTCAATGATCTGAAGCACTTCAAGAGCGACGGCGGAGACCTCACGTCCGGGAACGTACCGGCCGCGGTAATACGATTTTTGGTCGTGATCACCGGCGAATCCTCTTCCCACGATAACGTCGACCTCCTCTCGCTCGACGTGCCTGTGAGGCTCCGGCGTCTCCACAAGGTGTGCAACGCAAGGTCGGCCCCAAGTGATCGAGTTGAGCTTCGTAATGAGATCGTCTACCTTCTCGTGGTTAACGGCGGCTTCGTTTCCGGTTGATGTGTATCCTATCGGGTGCACGACGAGTCTTCAAGTGAAATGACCGTCCTTGTTCGCCGCCGCCTTCGGAGGTCGCCTCTGAAACGTATGATAAAAATACTTTGGGATGAAATTCGGAGCCTCGACACGAGCCGCAAGGCGCTCCGGTCGTTCGGACTTCTCGTAGGCGCCGTCATAATCGCCATCGCAGTCTTTGTACTCTGGCGACGGGGATGGAATCCGAGTACGGTAGTCTACATTTTGATGGCCGCGGGCGGCACGCTCGTACTGCTCGGCACCACCATCCCCATACTTTTAAGGCCGGTCTACTCGGTCTGGATGGCGATAGCCGTCATCCTCGGCTTCTTTATGACGCGCGTCATTCTGACCGTAGTCTTCTATTTCGTCGTCACGCCGATCGGGCTGATCATGCGAGCTGTCGGACGCGATCCTCTCAACCGCAAATTGGACGCCGACGCCTCGACCTACTGGATCGAGAAGTCCTATCACGACGAGACACCAGCTCGGCTCGAAAAGTTCTACTAGTCGATGTCCCAGGGTGCATCCTTCTCTGTGATCCGCTGTCGAGCCCGCTGCATGAGCGCGTCATGGCAGCCGACCTCCTCCTCTCCCTCCGTAGGTCGACGCTGAACGAAATGCCCCTCGGCCCGAAGATCCCAGGCGAGGCGGCTATCGCTAAAGCAGAGCTGAAGGGTTCGAATGAGCTGCTGCTTGATGTCCGGATCTTTGATGGGGACGACAGCCTCGACGCGATCATCCAGATTGCGTCGCTGCCAGTCGGCGCTGCCGAAGTATACCAGCGGCCGCCCGTCGTTGTTGAAGTAATAAACCCTACTGTGCTCAAGAAAGCGTCCGATGATGCTGATGACGCGGATGTTTTCACTATAGTGCCTCAAACCGGGCCTTAGCCGGCAATGTCCGCGCACGATCAGGTCGATTGTCACACCGGCTTGTGATGCCTTATAGAGCTCGCCTATCATCTCTACGTCATCAATCGCGTTCATTTTTGCGATAATACGGCCGTTACCGTTCGCCTTCTGGTGATCGATCTCGCGGCGAACGAGTTCGATGAACGCCTTTCGCATGTCGCGGGGCGCCACGAGCAGCTTTCGATAGTGCTGCTCCGGCGCATATCCTGTCAGGTAATGGAACAGGTTGATGACGTCGACACCGATACTCGCTGAGCAGGTGAAGAGTCCGAAATCGGTGTACAGCCGCGCCGTCGTCGGGTTGTAGTTTCCGGTACCGATGTGGCAGTATGCCTGCAAGCCCCCCTCCTCCTCCCGGATTACGAGCGTGACTTTCGAATGCGTCTTCAGGCCGACGACTCCGTACGTTACGTGCACACCCGATTTTTCGAGCATCTGGCCCCATTCGATATTGTTCTCTTCATCGAACCGCGCCTTTACCTCGACGAGTACGGCGACTTGTTTGCCGCGCTCCGCCGCGCGAACCAGAGATTCGACGATCGGCGATTCCTCCGACGTCCGGTACAGCGTCTGCTTGATTGCGAGTACGTTTGGATCGTCCGCCGCCTCCTCGATAAAGCGCTGCACGCTGGCGCGGAACGATTCGTACGGATGATGCACGAGTAAATCGCCGTTCCGGATCACGCTGAATATATCCGGTTCATCCTTCGTCTCTCCTTCGAAGAGCAGCCGCGGAGGTATGACGGGTTCCCAGGGCGGGAATTTGAGGTCGGCGAAATCGAGTCCGGCGAAAAAGTTCAGGCTGGAATGATCGATGAGGCCATCGCTGTTGTAAACGTCGTCCGTCCCCAGGGACAGCTCGCGCATGAGCAGCTTGCGAAGCTTCTCAGGCATCGCTCGCGGGACCTCCAACCTCACGACGGGGGCAAAACGGCGCTCCCGCAGCTCGTCGGAGATTAACTCCGTCAGGTCGTCGGCCTCCTCCTCGTCGCGGCGAATATCGGCATTCCGAGTAATCTGGAACGGATGTACGTGCTCGATCTCCATCCCACGAAAAAGTTCGTGCAGGTTGTGTGCAATGACCTGTTCGAGCGGGACGTAATGATAGGGCTGCTCAAGCGCCACCCACCGCCCACGGCTTGTGGGCACCTTGATGCGTGCAAAATGCTCCGTTCCGCGTGTCGGATGCCGGAGCATGACCGCCAGCGAGAGGCTCAGATTCGAGATAAAGGGAAACGGATGCCCTTGATCGACGGCGAGCGGCGTAAGGATAGGGAAGATGTTGGCCTGGAAGTACTGGTGAAGCCGCTTCATCTCCGTCGGTGAGAGGCTCGGATAGTCGACGATGTGGATACCGGCTTCACTGGCGAGAGCGGGTTTAAGCGTCTCCTCCCAGAGCTTGTTCATCGTTCGGTACATCGGAAGCACCGCCTCCCGGATAAGGACGAGCTGCTCCTGGGCCGTGCGCCCGTCCGGTGATTTTGCACGAACACCGGCGGCAGCCTGCCGTTTGAGCCCGCCGACACGTTTACGGAAAAACTCGTCAACGTTCGTAGAAGTGATGGAAAGAAACCGGACGCGCTCCAGCAACGGAGTGCGATCGTCGATCGCCTGATACAGGACCCGCCAGTTAAAATCGAGCCAGCTCAGCTCCCGATTGAAGAAGAGATGCGGATGATCGAGAGCGGCCCGCTTGGGCACCGGCCTCGGCGACGTGGCCTTCGGTACCGCGAACTCCGGCATGTCTGCCCGCATGCCGTCACCGCCGACATCCACTCGCGGCCTGATTTTAACCTGCTCGTCCATTAATCTCACCAAAATATGCGCCGGATAGGAGATCAGACGCCCGTTTGCCCATGTCTCAGCCTTCGAGAAATTCCCGTTTCTCGATTCGGCGGCGCAGATCGTAAAGCGCCATCATTTGCGTCTGGAGTGGCTGCAAATCCTCTCCCGACCTCGATGCCTCGTAAATTTCCTCCCGCTGCTTCTCAATCGCATCGTTGATCCGATCGAGCTTGAGCAGCATCATCGCACTAACCGCCGCTTCGTATGGATCACCGTCCAGCTTTGGTACGGTAATTTTCTGTTTTCGCTCCCAATTTTCTGAGGGCTCATACTGAACGACGGATACTTCCGTTGACAGCGTCTGAATGTCGCGCCCTAGAGAACCGTCTAGAAATGCCGATCGCTCGACCTGCCCCCTTTCGTATTGGGACAAAAAACATTCCGCCGTCGTCCGTACCGGTCCGGGCGTAAATTCTTCGAGGCTCATGTGGCCCAGAATGAATTCAACGAGGGGCGATCCGTATTCAAGCATCAATCGGATTAAGCTTTTCTCTTCGGGCAGCGGTTGAGGGCCTCGGCGCGGCTTCCGCTGGGCCGGTCGTTCGCCGCTCGGTGTCGGGAATCCATGGTGCGGCGACACCGGGGGCGCGGGTCCGCTTTCGTGCCGTCGGGAGCGTTGCCTGGCACGGCCTGCGGCCAAAACCTTGTCCAGCACCTCGTGAAGCCGGATGTCCGGCACACCAAGAACTTCGCTCGCGCGTCGAAGATACGTCTCTCGCATCAGCGGATCGGGAAGTCTCGCGATGGTATTGATGATGTCGTGCATCACCTCTGCCTCACCTTCCGGCGTATCTAGTCGGCCTTCCTTCGATG
Organism: uncultured Rhodothermales bacterium; assembly: GCA_964487555.1. Lineage (GTDB taxonomy): Bacteria > Bacteroidota > Rhodothermia > Rhodothermales > VXPQ01 > CAZART01. The sequence goes on along the minus strand of CAZART010000002.1, from coordinate 35,870 downwards.
CATGCTCGTAGATGTAGGTCGCAAAATCGCTGCGGTGCTCCTGCAGATATTTTTCGAACGATCGGCCCTCTTTTCGGGCAAAGGAATCGGGATCTTCGCCCGGCGGCAGTTCGACAACGTAGACGGAAAGTCCTTCCTCCAGAATGATGTCGATTCCCCGCAGCGCCGCGCCTGCGCCGGCCGCATCCGCGTCGAAAAGCAGTACGATTCGTCGGGCGTACCGGCTGAAAAGCTTCACCTGCTCACGTGTTAGGGAGGTGCCGCTGGAAGCCACCGCATTTTCGATGCCCGCTTGATGCAGGGAAATTACATCGGTGTATCCTTCGACGAGCAGCGCTTCTTCCTTTTTCCGAATAGCATGCTTCGCCTGAAAAAGGCCGTAGAGCACGCGGCTCTTGTTGTAAACCTGCGTTTCCGGGGAGTTGATGTATTTCGGCTGATCTGAGCCGGTATCGAGAATGCGGCCGCCGAATCCCAATACCTTTCCTACGTGAGAGAGAATCGGAAACATGAGGCGCCCGCGGAAGCGGTCGTAATGGCCGCTGCCGCCCTTTCGCGGAATGATCAGCCCCGCCTCTTGGAGATGCTCCGCAGAAATGTGATGGTCTTTTGAAGACCTGAGCAGCGAATCCCACGAATCCAGAGAGTAGCCCAAGCCGAAAGACTTGATCGTCTTCCTCGTGAAGCCGCGCCGCTTCAGGTATTCGAGGGCACGCTTGCCCTCTGCGGACTGCGTGAGCGCGCTGTAGTAGTAGCGTGCTGCAAATTGGAGCGCATTATGGACGGACTCCTTTTCGCCCGCGCGCTCCTGATCGGCCTCGTCGTCAGGAATCTCGATGCCGGCCTTCTCTGCGAGCATCCGAACCGCCTCAGGAAAAGCTGTTCCCTCGATCTGCATCACGAAATTGAACACGTCGCCCCCGGCGCCGCAGCCGAAGCACTTATAAATGCTCAGATCCGGATTAACACTGAAGGATGGCGTATTCTCGCTGTGGAACGGGCACAATCCGAAGTAATTTGAGCCGCGCTTCTTGAGGCGCACGTAGTCCCCCACCACATCGACGATGTCCGATGCAGATCGTACGTCTTCAACTGTTTCGTCAGGAATAAACATCCGGCGGGATGAGAGCGATGCACGGGGACTGGCGAAGGACAAAACGTTGCCCGGCTGCTATTTTCTCGACGTTTGCAATATAGCCGTTGCACGCGTCGCGGGAGCAGTTGCTAACGCAGCGCCCTTCCTTTAAACTGCCAACGCTCCGAGAATACTCACGATTCATCGCGGCAGAATGGAAATACTAGGAATTGACGTCGGCGGTTCTGGGATCAAGGGCGCGCCGGTTGATATCCAGACGGGCGAACTAACGGACGAACGACAACGCATCAAGACGCCCGCGCGGGCGGAGCCCGCTGCCGTCGCGCGGGCGGTGGCCGATATCGTCAAACACTTTGAATGGAGGGGCCCGGTCGGGTGCGCCTTTCCGGCACGCGTGAAGCACGGTATCGCTCGAACGGCCGCGAACATCGATCCCTCGTGGATCGGAACAAACATTGCCGACCTTTTTCAGCATCACGCCGCCTGTCCTTTCATCGTCATCAATGATGCCGACGCCGCCGCCGTTGCCGAGATGCGATTCGGCGCGGGACGCGAGCGGAAGGACATCGTACTGCTCCTCACCGTCGGAACCGGCATCGGATCCGCTCTCTTTACCGGCCAGACGCTCATCCCCAACACCGAGCTAGGGCATCTGCACCTTCATGGAATGATCGCCGAACACTACGCGTCGGACAGGGCGCGCAAAGACCACGATCTCAGCTGGAAGGAATGGGCCGGGCGTTTTCAAGAGTACCTCACCCACGTCGAGCGGCTACTCGACATCGATTTGATCATTCTCGGCGGCGGCGTGAGCAAGCCGAATAAAAAAGAAAAGTACTGGAGGTATCTGGATACGGAGGCCGAACTGGACGCGGCCCGGCTTGAGAATGATGCCGGTATCGTCGGCGCCGCAATCAGCGCCCGCGTACTCGCCGACACCGTCTAATGATTTGCTCGGCCTACCGACCACATCTCCTGAGAGGAGCCATCATCTGCTGCTATCCGATCACCGTACGTCCTGATCGACACCCCAATCTCGTGCCAGCTGCTGAATGAAGTCGACCTCCCCCATCACGATAGTTCCGTCGGCCGTCGCAATGTCCGCCAGATCGTTGAGGATCGCGATACGTGTCGGTTTCGACATAGAATCGGCTACCGAAGCGATCGACGTCTCAAGCATCTGTTCGCCGGACGAGCCGACGTAGACCAACATCACTTCACTCATGACCTTTCTGATACCCTCCAGACTAAAGCCGTCGTGCCATTCCGCGAGCTTTCGCGCCATGGCGTCAACTTCGGAGGCATCAAGCTCTTCATCCGCACCGTGTGTGAGGGCCAGGTAGATGAGTGCGAGATCATGCGCTACGGTCCATTCAGGATAGTCGTCTACGGACGTATTTCTTCCCATGTGCAGATTACGCTTCATCTAGAATCATATGACGGTTCGTCCGCCGTCCACCCGAAGTACGGTTCCGGTTACGTATTGATTCTTGATTAGAAAAAGGACCGCCTCGGCGACGTCGCGATGTTCACCCGCACGGCGAGCGGGCAGCGACTCAGCTAGAGATTGCACGTGCTCGTCGTCTTCCTCTTCTTCGCTCCTGAGATCACCTGGAGCCACCGCATTGACGCGCAGCGGGCTTAGCTCGACGGACAAAGCGCGTACAAGCGACTCGACCGCACTGTTCGCCGCCGCCACGACGGACTGGCCGTGCACGACGCACTGACCGGGAACGCCGGAAAAAAGGGTGATCGACCCGCGTTCGCCGATAAACGGCACCGACCGCTGCGCGGCTGTAAACTGACCCCAGAACTTTGTTTCGAAGGCTTTTTTCGCCTCGTCGAGCTCGCACTCGATGAACGGTGCGTCGTATTCCTCCGCAGCTGTGACGACGAGATGGTCGAACCCGCCCATCTGTTCGAAACAAAAATCCAGCTCGCGAAGCTCTCGGACGTCCAGTACGTACGAATCAATGCGACCTCCGATCTCCGCCTGCGCCTTGTCGAGCCGCTCTTGCGCTCTCCCGGCGATGACAACTCGCGCGCCGGCCTCGATGGCGGCAAGCGCCGTGGCCTTGCCGATGCCCGAGCTTCCGCCGATTATTAGAATTTTCTTTCCTTCCAGAGACATATCCTGACGTTGGTGAATACGACGAGATCATACTGCGCGACGGCGCGCAATAACGCCCGTTTGCGACGGTTTCACGCAATCGTGACAAGATGGATTTCATCGAGGTAACGTACAGAGTCTCTGCCGGCGCTTCTGACTCGAAGGAAAAAATCGAGTCGATACTTCTCGAACAGACGATCGAAACGCCGCACTCCGTCGCAAAGCGATATCCGTTTGTTCAAGAGTATATGATGGGCAGCATTCGCGAAATCTTACCGGATGATCGCGGTGGATATCTTGCAAGTCTATCGTTGCCGACCGTGACGGCTTGCTCCGATCCTGCTCAGTTCCTCAATGTCCTCTTCGGCAATTCGTCTCTTCATGAGGACGTTCGGCTTGAAGATTTCAGCATTCCTCGATCGCTGGACAGGCTCTTTGGTGGGCCTCGGCACGGGATGCGTGGACTTCGTCGTGTAACCGGCGTACGAGACCGCCCGCTGACGTGCAGCGCGTTGAAACCGGCCGGGCTCCGCCTCGAGGAGCTCGTAGAGCTATGTCGGGCATTCATCGAAGGCGGTATCGATATGATCAAGGACGACCACTATCTTGCCGATCAGTCGTTTGCTTCCTTTGAAGACCGTGTGCATACGTGCCTCGATGTCGTATCTGATTCCGCCGCAGCATCCGGCCGTTCCACGATCTACGTCCCCAATCTTTCCGGAACGCCCGAAATGATACGTCGCCAAGCCGAATTCGCGCAGAACGCGGGGGCTAAGGCTGTCATGCTTGCTCCGATGCTTGTCGGACTTCCGCTCATGTACGAGCTGACGACGCATTATCTGGACATTCCAGTGCTCGCGCACCCCAGCTTCGGCGGCGCGGTGCAGATCCGACCGGCGACGCTCTTCGGGAGGCTCTTTCGGCTTTTCGGAGCGGACGCGGTGATCTTCGCCAACTACGGCGGCCGTTTCAGCTACACACCTGAAGTTTGTCGGGAGATAGCCGACAAACTGCGCGAGGACTGGTTATGGATCGAGCCGGCGTTCCCCGTCCCGGCCGGGGGTATGGATGTGAACCGAGCGTCGGAGCTCGTGCAGTTCTTTGGACTCGATACGATTCTCCTCATTGGAGGGAGCCTGCTCGAGGCGGGTGATCACCTGGCCGAGGAGACAGCGGCGTTCACGGATAGCGTCGCCACGTCCGCCGTAACGCTCATGAATGCGATGTAGTAAAGGGGAACTTCCCGATACAGGCTCCATACGTCCACCCATCCGGATTTTTAACCTTGCTGCGCATGGCCGGAAGGACGACATACGAGGATATACAGCATGGAAACGAATACGGAACGCGAGCGGCTTCGGAAATTCAGAGACACGAACGAAGGCTTCCGGTGGGAAGCCGTGCCGCTGAAGACGTACAAGGAGGACGGTACGCACTTCAAAGGCATCACACGGCAAACGCTGTTTGCGGGTGAAGGTGACCAGCCGTGCGAGCTGCGCTACTTTGAGATCGTCCCGGATGGTCACTCTACATTTGAGAAGCACGTCCACACCCACGCCGTTCTGATTCTTCGTGGCCGCGGCCGAGCTCTCGTCGGCGATACTGTTCGCGGCATCGAAGCGTTTGATCTCGTCCACATCCCCTCTTGTACCTGGCACCAGTTCCGAGCGGATCGCGGTGACGCCCTTGGTTTTCTCTGCCAGGTACCATGCGACCGCGACCGTCCTGTTCGACCCCGTAGCGACGAGCGCGAACACCTCCTCTCGAACCCCATCATCGCCGACTTCGCCCGGTTCTAATTGATCAGCGCGTACGAAATGGAAACGACGAGCACGGCAGACCTTCAAGAGCGTATCAACGCAGCAACGACGGACGACCACCACGATCCGTCTCAAGCCCGCCGAGCATTCGAGGATCTGATCGACGCGCTCAACGATGGACGCGTACGGGCCGCTTCGCGCGCGGAGGACGGGACATGGACCGTTCATCGTTGGGTCAAGGAAGGTATCCTGCTCGGGTTTCGCCTGGGTGGTCTCAAAGACTACTCCTCGGACCGCTTCTCCTACTTCGATAAGGACACGTATCCTCTAAAGTCTGTGACGGCGGAGGACAACGTACGGATCGTGCCCGGTGGATCATCTCTCCGCACCGGATCCTATATCTCACCCGGGGTCGTCTGCATGCCGCCCATGTACGTCAACGTCGGCGCCTACGTCGACGAGGGGAGCATGGTAGATTCTCACGCACTGGTAGGGAGCTGTGCGCAAATCGGAAAACGCGTGCACATGTCGGCCGCCGTGCAGATCGGCGGTGTGCTCGAACCGATCGGCGCCATGCCGGTGATTGTCGAGGACGACGTCTTCCTCGGTGGCGGCTGTGGGATTTATGAGGGATGTATCGTGCGTCGCGGCGCCGTGCTCGCGCCGGGTGTCATTCTTACCGGGTCGACCAGAATTTACGACGTCGCCTACGAACGGGTGCTGACGCGCAGCATGGACGGCGTGCTCGAGGTGCCGGAGGATGCTGTGCTCGTCCCGGGATCTCGACGGGCCCGTGGCGGCTTCGCCTCCGAACACGGCCTCTCCCTCTATGCACCGATTATCGTGAAGTATCGGGATAGGAGGACGAATGCATCGACTACGTTGGAGGAGGCGCTGCGATAGGGAACGGGGCTTGTCTCTGCCTATCCGCCGCCGGCCGTACGATTTTCGAGCACGCGATGCGCCGGTGGCTAGCGAGTTATGGTTACGGTATCGGGGACGATGAAGGCGTCCGAGTACCGCTGTGTAACGAACTTGCGGGCCCTTTCGGCGGCATCTCTGGAAGTAAAGTTTCCGAGCCGAACGCGGTAATAAGGCTGGATGTAGACGACGTTGACGGCCAATTCGTTCGAGAAGAGGCCCGGCGGTGCCATGTCTCCGTTGTCGCGAAACCAGGCTTTGACGTCTTCCTCCTGCTGCAGCGCCGTGCTCTTGTCAAGCGTTGAGTACACCTGGATACGATAGCCCTGAATGGTCGAACGAACACCCGTATCCGCAGTCCCCTGCATCAGCTTATCAGGAACGTCGTGCTCGATGCCGGCGGCCGTCTCGGGCGGCTGCTCACGATATGCGGACGGATCGAAGTCCTCATAATCAGACATGCGTACCTCCGGTGTCGGCAATTCGTCGGCCGGCTCGGCCGGCCCGCTCGCCTCGCGCGATCCCGCACACGCGCTCAGCAGCATCAAAGAAGTCAGCAAAAGGGGCAGCGCCGTTCCGGTAAGGCGGAAATGCATCGTCATGAATCGAAGTATCAGAGTCCGAGGAATGCGAATTTCCACGTAGATGGAAGACGGAAGATCCGCGCCATTCGCGTTTTCGGCGACGAAAGCACGACACCGCGCCATCAATAATCCGACGTGCTCTTGAGCCCCTTCACGATGGCAACGGAGGCGCTCGCACCGATACGTGTGGCGCCATGCGCAATCATGGACTCGGCATCCTCGACTGACCGAATGCCACCTGAAGCCTTTACCCCCATGTCTTTGCCGACGGCGCGACGCATAAGAGCGATGTCTCCGGCAGTGGCACCGCCTTTCGAGAAGCCCGTAGAGGTCTTCACGAAATCCGCACCGGCATTCTGCGCGAGCACGCACGCGATGACCTTTTCCTCATCGGTAAGAAGCGCCGTTTCAAGAATGACCTTCACGATGGCCTTCCGACGGCTCTTGCGCGCCGCATGGACAACCGAGCGCACGTCCGACTCAACGAAGTCGAACTGCTCGCTCTTGAGCATCCCAACATTGAGCACCATGTCAACTTCAGTTGCGCCGTCCGCCGTCGCAAGCTCCACTTCCCGCGCCTTCACCTCGGAACGCGTCGCGCCGAGGGGAAAACCGATCACGGTGCAGACTTCAACCGGTGATCCCGAAAGCCACTCCGCTACAAAGGGGACATAGCATGCATTGACGCACACGGAAGCAAAGCAGTAATGCCGCGCCTCCTCGCAGAGTGTGCGGATTTCCTCGAGGGTCGTCTCCGGCTTGAGTGCGGTGTGGTCGATCATCCGAGCGAGCGGCGGGGCCAGGTCACAGGCCGAGAACGTAGCGGTTCTCTGGTCCGCACGTACACCGAACCGGGTCGCACCGACCCGCACGAGCCGGCGAAGTGAATCTTCGGCGAGGGGTGCGCCGCCGTCCACGTCTGCAGGGGATGCCGAACCGCGTCGATTCGCGGAAGCGGCCGCATCGGCCTCATAAAAGCCGCGTCCGCCGAGCCGCTCCGTCAATCGCTGGATAACTTCTTCTTTTTCGCGTTCGGTCATGCCCGGAAAATAGCGCGTCGAGCCGACTTTTTCGCGATCCTTTCGATCCTTCAGCGAGCGACGCTGGCGTCGAGGTCATACCGTCGGCGCTTCTCCCATAGCGTCTTCTTCGAAATGCCCAGCGTGTCCGCGATATCGGCGTAGCTCGTGTCGAAATGCTGCAGCGTGTGCAGAATGTACGCACGCTCGAGGTCCTCCAGAGAGGATCCCGTCGGAAAACGAAAGTTTCCGTTCACATCAAAGAGGTCTTCGCTCGAATCCGCAGCGACAAGCACAAGGTCGTCGGTGTCTATGCGCGACCCCTTCGTGAAGATCATGGCGCGTTCCAGCACGTTGCGAAGTTCTCGCACGTTGCCGGGCCAGGTGTGGCCCCTCAGCTTGTCCTCAGCCGCCTCGGTGAAGCCGTTGACGTTTCGCTTCAGCTCGCGGTTGAATTCATCGACGACCGAGTTGGCGATGGCGATGATGTCGTCTTCCATCTGTCGAAGCGGCGGCAGGTGCAGGTTGACGACATTGATTCGAAAGTATAGGTCCTTTCGGAATTCCTTGTTTTTCAGGCGTTCCTCGAGGTGAGCGTTCGTCGCACAGACAATCCGCGTGGTGACGCGAAGGTCTTCGACCCCGCCGAGGCGGCGAAACGTGCGGCTTTCGAGGAACGAGAGGAGCTTGGCCTGCAGTACCATGCTCATCGAATCGATTTCGTCGAGAAACACGCTGCCTCCATCGGCCAGCTCCAGCAATCCGGGTTTGGCCGCTCGGGCGTCGGTAAAAGCCCCTTTTTCGTAACCGAAGAGTTCTGCTTCGAGGAGGTTGTCGGGCAAAGCTGCACAGTTGATCTCCATGAAGCGACCTGCATTGTACGACGAATTGAAATGCATCGTTTTGGCGACGAGGTTCTTCCCCGTACCGGTCTCGCCCGTGATGAGCACAATCGTGTTCGGCGCATCACGCAGCGTCTTGATCGTCTCTCGAACGCGTATGATGGCGTCGCTCTTGCCGAGAATACCGTCGATCGGATAGGCCGCGCGCTGGGTATTTTTGATCTCGTGAAGCTCCTCCTTAGCGTCGTACAAGTCGAGGGCTTTCGCGATCAGCACACGCATCTCCTCTAGATTAACCGGCTTTTGCAGATAATGAAACGCACCGAGTCGCATGGCCTCGACCGCGCTCTGCACCGACGAGTGCGCCGTCATGATGATGACAGGAACGCCCGCGTTTCGATCGCGAAGCGCCTCCATCATCTCGATGCCGTTCATGCCCGGCATCATAAGATCTGCGAGGACAAGATCGGGGATGTCGTCGTGGTCGAAAGCCGCGAGCATCTTGATCGGGTTCACAAACGATTGTACGTCGAACCCTTCTCGGCTCAATACTTTGACGAACATATCGCCGATCTTTGGCTCGTCGTCGACTATGAAAATCCGCTTTTTCACCGGCCTGGACAGGTTGTGTGGAAGTTCGGCGCTGGGTGTCACGCTCTTACATAGCTTTCCCCACGCCTCGGAGGCGTTCGAATCGGAGCCACCGCAGCCGCTCAAGCCGGAGGACGCTGTGCGAGAGGTAATTTCGTAATGCAAGTATCGGCGTGAGTGCTGAAAAATAAAGCCGCCGTTACCTTTTTACGGCGAGCAGCACGTTCAGACCGCCACGTACGACGTGAATGGTTACCGCGGTGGCTCTCTCCGAAAGAATCTCCCCGTCGGCCTGTACCGGCAACGGATCGTCGGTCATCACGACCATACGGTCCGTCTTATGGATAGCGACCTCAGGTTGCCCGACGTGCTTGCCTTTAAGTGCTCGCGGGATGAGGGTGAGGATGCGTGGGACAGACGCGTCGCGGATCACGCACGCGTCCAGACGACCGTCCACGATAGAAGCGTCGGGGGTCAGATAGAAGCCCCCGCCACTGCAGCTTCCGTTCCCGGCCAGTGCGAGAAACAGCGAGCCCTCAAAGGAATACATCGTGCGACCGCCGGTTTGCAGCGTGACGCTCGCGTGCGGAGCCGCCCACCCTCGAAGCGTGCGCAGGACGGATGCACCGTACCGGGGTGTTCCTGTGAGATACTTGAAGGCCGGGGCAGCCGCCGCTACTTTAGCATCGAATCCCGTGCCGCCGATGTTGATGAAGTACGCGCGGCCCGGGCCCTCGGGACCATCCCATTCGATGACGCCATAATCCACGGCTTCGACGCGGCCCCGAGAAAGATGCTCGGCAATCGTCTTGGGCGAGTCGGGAAGAACGAGCATTTTCGCGAAGTCGTTGCCGGTTCCGCACGGCAGGACGGCGAACGGGGTGCCTTTGCCGCTCTCGATAATGCCGGATGCCACCTCGTGGGCCGTGCCGTCGCCGCCGACGGCGACCACGGCGCAGCCGGCGTCGGCGGCGGTTCGGGCGAGATCCTGTGCATGGCGCCGCCGCGCCGTCAACATGATCTCGAAATCCAGCTCAGATGAATTCAGCGCGTTCAACAAGCGTCGGCGGCGCCGTGCGGCTGCCGCTCCACCCGCTTTCGGGTTGACGACAAATACGAATTTCATGCGTGCGTGTATCGTGAGACAATCGGCGGGAGCAACATACGTCACCGGATTGCTTTATACGTCTTCCGGCCGGACTACGAGAGCAGCAAGGCTGCTCGTGTGCCTCCTTCTATTGCTAACAGGATGCTCACCTCCCGGCGAAGGGGACCGCATGGTGACGGACGACCTCGGCCGCACGGTTCGTCTTCCGGATTCCGTCGTGCGAGTCGTCACGCTCGCTCCCAACCTGACGGAGATTGTCTTTGCCGCCGGGGCAGGCCGCAAACTCGCCGGCGTGGGCCGTCCCGACGATTTCCCACCACAGATCGACACGCTGCCGCGCTACAGCACATATCCGCTCGATTTTGAAGCGGTAGCTGCGCTCGCGCCGGATCTGGCCCTGGCTTCAGACCAGGTCAACGGCCTGCGAGATGCCGAAATGCTGAGCTCTCTCGGCGTTCCTACGTACTTTCTGGCATCGAATAGCCTCGACGAAATTCTCGAAAGCATGGTGATGGTCGGAAAGCTTCTGGGGACTACGGATGCTGCAAAGAGAGCGGCTGATTCGCTCAAACAAAGAGTTCAGGCGCTTCGGTCGCTCACACTTGACGCCGGGAGGCCCCTTACGCTTTTCTTGATCGGACAGGAGACGCTCTTCTCGTTCGGTAGCGAGAGCTACATGCACGATTTGATTCAGCTGGCAGGCGGCCGTAGTGCGACGGGTGATCTTGATGCCGAAGCTCCGATCTTGAGCGAAGAGTTCGTGCTGTCCATCAGGCCCGAAGTTATCATAGGGCCCTGGGGCGACGACTATGAGGCCGCCCAACTGCTTGAACATCACCCGACGTGGAACGTCCTTCCGGCCGTCGCAAACCATCGCGTGTACGGTGTCGACCCCGACATCGTGGAGCGACCCGGGCCCCGACTCGTGGAGGGCGCCTGGGTGATGGCTCGAAAAATTCATCCCAATCTTTTTGATGGCCGCTAAGCGTTCAACGGCGTGGATTTTCGTCGCGCTCGTCGCGGCACTTTGTGGCAGCCTCATCGCCGGCCTCGCCTTCGGAAGCATAGATATCGCGTTCGCGGATGTCCTCCGTACCGCCGTAGCCCGCGTGGGCCTGCTGCAGGGCGGCGTCGATGATACCACCACGCGTATCGTCTGGGACTTGCGCTTACCACGCGTCGTGCTGGCCGCCGTCGTCGGGGGCGGACTGGCCGTCATCGGCGTCGCGATGCAGGCTCTCGTCCGCAATCCGCTGGCCGAGCCGTACATCCTGGGCATCTCGAGCGGTGCCGCAGCAGGCGCATCGATGTTCTATCTGGGCTTTCTTCCCCCACTTCTCTCGAAAGCATTCTCGATGCCGCTCGCAGCATTCACTGGCGGCCTCCTTTCGATTACGATCGTTTATCTGGTGGCGCGCTCGGGATCGACGATCTCCGTCGCCCGCCTCTTGCTGGCCGGAGTGGCGATGTCCGCACTCATGGGTGCGCTGACGGCACTGATCACGTTTGCATCGCCAGAACCGAATAAGCTTCGCGCCGTGCTGTTCTGGCTTCAGGGTTCGCTTAGCGGGGCCCGGTGGGAGCTCGTGCTCCTCCCGGTCATCGCGTCGGCCGGCGGCCTACTTCTGCTCATGGGGCTCAGCCGTCCCCTTGACGCTATGCTGCTGGGCGAAGAGCCCGCCTTCAGCCTCGGCGTTCCCACCGAGCGCATCAAGCACATACTGATCGTGTTGGCGGCTCTCGTCACGGGAAGCCTCGTGGCGTCGAGCGGCGCGATCGGGTTCGTCGGACTTATCGTTCCTCACGCCGTGCGGTTTTTCACCGGCGTGTCGCACCGACGGCTGATTCCTGCGAGCTTTCTTGCCGGCGCTATCTTTCTGATCTGGGCTGACGTCGCAGCTCGCACCGTCATCCCCGCACAGGAGCTTCCGGTGGGCGCCGTGACGGCGCTCTGCGGCGTTCCGTTCTTCCTGATTCTGCTACGCCGGAAACAGTACCGCTTCCAAACATCTTGAAGAAGACGGCGTATACGCAGAGCATTTTACCCAACCGCTGTAACGAGTCGTTGATGCCTGAGACCGAAGCGCTCACCACGAGCCAGGACCAGCTTGAGAGGCCCGCCTCGACGGTCACGCTCCGGGAAATCCGGCATGTCGTCGACGATGAGCTTGCGGAGTTTCGGAGGTACTTCCGTGAGTCCGTTCGCTCTTCCGTCGGATTGCTCGACAAGATCACGCAGTACGTGCTGCGCCAGAAGGGCAAAGAGGTCCGCCCGATGCTCGTGTTGCTGTCGGCCAAGGTCTGCGGGAGCGTCCACGATTCCACCTACCGTGCTGCCGCTCTGGTCGAGCTGATGCATACCGCTACCCTCGTGCACGACGACGTCGTCGATGTGGCGGAGCGCCGTCGCGGCGTGTTTTCGGTCAATGCGCTCTGGAAAAATAAAATCGCCGTTCTGTTTGGGGACTTTCTTCTCAGCCGCGGTTTGCTCCTCTCCCTCGAGTACCGCGACTACGACCTGCTGCACGTGCTGTCCGATGCGGTGCGCCGCATGAGTGAGGGCGAACTGCTCCAGATTGAGAAATCCAGACACCTCGACATCGACGAGGAAACGTACTTTCGGATCATATCCGATAAAACGGCATCCCTCATATCTGCGTGTACCACGTGCGGCGCCGTTAGCACGACCCGTGACGAGGATGCGATCGAGCAAATGCGTCAGATTGGTGAGAAACTCGGCCTCGCCTTCCAAATTCGTGATGATCTCTTCGATTTCGGCGTAGAGGATGTCGGTAAGCCCATCGGGATCGATCTTCAAGAGAAGAAGATGACACTTCCCCTGATTCACGCGCTTCGCGAGGCACCGCGGCGTGACCGCCGGCGCATCCTGAAGATCGTCCGCAAGAAGAAGAAATCGCGGAGCGACATACGTGAGGTGGCTCTCTTCGTCGACGAGCGCGGAGGGATTACTTATGCGCGCGCGAGGATGAATGAATGCGCCACGGAGGCACGCGAACTCCTGCAGACCTTCTCTCCCACGGAAGCACGCGAGGCCATGATCAACCTTGTCGACTATACGGTCAGCCGCTCGAGGTAGCCAGGCGTCGCAGCATAGCCCATGCCTACACTCCACCTTCTTGGAACCGGCGCCGCAATTAGCGATCCCCATCGCACGACAACGATGCTCGCGTTCGAGGACGAAGGCGACACGGTGGTCGTCGACTGCGGAGGCGATGTCATCCAGCGATTGTTGGAATCCGGCGTAGATCTCGACGCCCTTTCCGCCCTCATCGTCACGCACGAGCATCCCGATCATGTCAGCGGATTTCCGCTGTTCATGGAGAAGATCTGGCTCGCTGGAAGACGCCGGCCGCTGCCGATCTACGGGATCGGACCGGCTCTCGATCAGGCACGACGCTGTTTCGCCACCTTCGACACGTCGGGGTGGGAAGGCATGCCGGAAATTCGATGGACCGAAGTGGCACACGAAGACGAAGCCACCGTCTTCGAGAACGAGACCTGGTCGATACTCGCATCACCCGGATCCCACAGCGTGCCGGTCATCGGCATCAGAGTCACGGCGAAGTCGTCGAATTCCATTGTCGCCTACTCATGCGACACGGAGCCATCGGACTCGATCGTTCGTCTGGCCACCAATGCGAACGTGCTCGTGCACGAGGCGAACGGCGAAGGCATGGGCCATTCGTCGGCCATCCAGGCCGCGCAGACGGCGGCTAAAGCGGGTGTAGAGCGGCTTCTTCTCGTCCATCTTCCGCCTGGAGTGAAAGATGACGAGCTGGTCGACGCGCGATCCATCTTCGAAGCGACCGAACACGGACGTGAACTGGGGCATTACGAAATCTAGGAGACAAACGGCGCGTCCCCGTCAAGCCTCTCCTTCACTGACTGCAAAGAGGCTGCGTCGTCGAACGCGATCGGATTTTCTAACCTCTCGTATGTCTTCGACAAGTTCAAAGTCCTCCAGCACTTCCTCGATCACGTTGCGCAGGTACTCTCTCCTCTCCTCGAGAATCTCGACGAGGGCCTCCTTCATGGCGCGCTTTAACATGCTTTCACTTATGCCGATCTCGGACATTTCTTGGCCCCGATGCAGAAAAAGAATGATAATCAGAAACGCAAAGTACTCGCAGGCTGCACCGAGTAAAAGTCACTTCCCTTAACCCCCCGCGCAACGTGCCGCCGCAACGTTCCGGCAGATCGTCTCGCGGACATCCGATGGTCCAAAAGTCATTACATTCAACCCATTAAACGCACTTTTCGTGTCGATCATGCCAAACAACGGAATTCCCAAGAGGTGGGCATGCTGCGTCTCCACGGCGTCTATCCTGGCGCTGTTGCTTGCGATGCCGTCGCGGACCTTTGCGCAGCAGCACCTCGTGGTCGGCGAGTATCTGGTACAGATGCAGGAGCTCGCCGAAAAAGCCCTCGCTTCGAGCGTGGCGGCACAGGATGCCGCAAGCGTGGCAGACGTCAAACGTCATTCGGATGAGGTGTTCGCGGCGGTCTGGGGGAGACCGTCGGGTCTCGTCGACGAGTCGAGCCGAGGCGCCGAGCACGCCCACGGTTGGAAAACACGCTGGCAGGTCACCTACGCCGATTTCGATTCGCTCTTCGCGGCTCGCTACGGGTCAGTGCCGCCGGAAATTACCGATCCGTCGCGACTCGGCATCATCGGTCGAGGTCGCTTCGTCCGCGCACACATCGAAGCCGTGCTTGCTTCGGATGAGCCTGCGTCCTCGCTCAGCACCCACGAGCATCACGTCGTGCATTCGATCAATAACGTGATCGGATGGATGAGGATAGACGACGGCGTTACCAAGGGTGAGCGCCAGCCCAGGGTCGACCTGACGAAGGAATGGGACTCGCCCATTGAGTTCTGGATGTCCACCTCGGATACGGGCTGGCTTTTCGAAGTGTATGCACAGGCCTCCAACATTCTTAAGACCGACTATGACGGCGACGTGGCATCGGCACGTGAACATGCCGCCGCCATGACGCGGCTCATCGAGAAAGCATTGGACGGCGTCGACGCGGACGGCGACGGCACGATCGAGCCGGCCAAAATGGAAGGCGGTCTGCGCATTGCCCTGCAGCATGCCCGACTCGGCCAACTTGTCCGGTCATCAAACTAGCCCTCGCCCTTTTCAGAACCAATCGGACCGCATCACGCTTGCAACGAAATTGCCGGCCGGCAGATATCATGAATTCGAACAGATCGCTCTTTTTCTCCCTTTGCGCAGCGCTTGTCCTCGTCGCTGCCGGCTGCTCCGGCACGCGAGATGCCTCCGTGCAGGGTAATCCGTCCGAGTGGATCACACTCTTCGATGGTGACGCGCTAGAGGGTTGGACCATGTCCGGTCCCGGAGAATTTACGCTCGAGCCCGACGGCTCGATGCTGAGCCACGGCGGCATGGGCCTGTTCTATTACGAGGACCGGGCGTTCCGCGATTTTGAGCTGGAGCTGGAATGGAACGTGGAAACCGATTCGACGAATTCCGGCGTGTTTGTCCGCTTTCCGGACGCACCAGATCCCTGGTATGCCGTAAATACAGGTTATGAAATTCAGATCGACGACTCACAGGATCCCGACCACGTTACGGGCGCCGTGTACGACTTTTCCCCACCGTTTCGAGTAGGCAGCAGGCCTCCCGGTGAATGGAATACATACCGTATTCGCGTCGTCGGCCAGCGTTACGAAATCTTCCTCAATGGCGAAAAGGTCAACGACTTCTTCGGCGATCGCAGCCGTGAGGGCTTCATTGGATTGCAGAACCACGATGACGCGTCGAAGGTGCGGTTTCGAAACATTCGCATTCGTCCGCTGCCGCCCGTTGAAGCGTATGAGAGCCTTGCGGCTTTCGTGGCGGTGCCGCGCGAAACGGCACCTATTCGCACACTGATCGTGACGGCGACGCACGGCTTTCGCCATGAGTCGATCGGCACGATTCACGAGCTTTTTCCGGAGCTCGGCGAAACGACGGAATTCGAGTTCGAACTTACGGAGGACCTTTCGTTGTTGAACGACGAGAACCTTTCGAACTACGACCTCCTCTTTTTCGCGAATTCGACGCTGCGTACAGAGGGGCATGTCAGCGGACAGGAAGAAATCTCGCAGAGCGAACGTGTGTACGAGTTCACCCTTCAGACACCGAACGGGCCCATCCCGGGCCGCTTCATGCTTTCCGGCCTCGATGAGACGCCGGAGGGGTCGATCCAGGTGGGCGGCGGCGAGCCTAATCCCTTTGAAGAGATATCATTTGAAGAACCGAACCTGACCTTCTCGTACGAGGCCGGTGAGTTCGGCCGATTTACGGCCGCGGGCGAGCTGTCCAACGACGCCTTCACCGGTACGTTGGGCAATGAGCGCTTCTCGATGGATTTCGAGGCCACGCGGCTTACGAAAATAAGCACGGCAACCCCGAACGGCGTGACGGAAGCGCAGCGGAGGTCTATCAGGAGATTCGTGGAATCCGGGAAGGGCATCGCGGTGGCCCACGCCGGACTGGATGCCTTTTATGCGTGGCCGTGGTACCGCGAAATGGTAGGCGGCGGACTCTTCGAGGAGCATCCGTGGACGCAGAGCGTGCGCATTGCCGTCGAGGACCATGACAGCCCGGCGACCGAGCACCTCGGTGAGGGCTTCTGGATTCGCGACGAAATATACGTGCTCGACGAAAACCCCCGGTGGACCTCGCACGTCCTGGCTTCACTCGACATGAGCAGCGTGGGCATCCAACAAGGCCCGGCGTCCTTCGAACGCAACGACTATCCCATTTCGTGGATGCGAATTCACGGTGGTGGACGGGTATTCGTAACCAAGCTCGGCCACTTCGACGACGTGTGGCGCACGCCCGCCTTCCTTCAGCATCTCCTCGAAGGCATGCGGATGGCGGCCGGACGTATCCCCGGCGATTTCACCGGTTATCGTGAGAAGCAGGTAACCTCCGAAGACGTGTGGCCGGACGACATCGCCATCGATGAACGCGGAAACGTATGGATCGCTGAGCTTCGCGGAAAGGTGCATCATTACGATGCTGAATCCGGGCACACACAGCTCATCGGCCAGATCAATACGACCGACCCGACCAAAATTGAACACGGCCTCTACGGCATAGAGGTCGATCCCAATTTCTTCGAGGGTGAGCCGTTCGTCTACCTGTACTACGCCGAGCCTGAAACATTCATCAACACACTCTCCCGTTTTGAATACCGGGACGGCCGGCTTGACCTCGGCTCCGAGCAGGTAATCCTTCGAGTTCCGACAGAGCCGCAATGCTGCCATCAGGCGGGTGATCTCGAGTGGGGACCGGACGGCACCCTCTACGTATCCACGGGTGATACCGGTATGTCGGAGGTCCGTCCGAACTGGGAGATGTCGGAGGAGCAGATTAAGGCTTTTCTGGAGCGCAATGATCTGAACGACTTTCACTGGTCCCGGCTCGTCGACTCCGAACGCAGTGCGCAAAACCTTCAGGATCTTCGCGGAAAGATTCTTCGCATCAACAAGGACGGATCGATTCCTAAAAACAATCCCTTCTTTGGCGAGCCGGGGGTTCGGTGGGAGATCTACGCCTACGGCCTCCGAAATCCTTATCGGTTTAAGGTCGACCACGACACCGGCGCGCTCTACATCGGCGTCGTCGGTCCGGATGCGTCGTTTGATTACGACGAATACAACATCTCTGAAGAGGGAGGCGAGAATTTCGGATGGCCGCGCACGCTGGGCCGGCTGTTCTACAACGAAATCGGGCCGGAGCACATCCCGAATTATGTCCCGCCGATGTGGGAGTACACCTACGAAACCGGCGGACGCTCCGCTACCGTCGGTCCGATCTATCGGCATCAGGGTGGCGGCGCCTTTCCCGATGTATTCCAGGACCGGCTGTTCATCTTCGACTGGGCGCGGCGATGGATAAAATGGGCGAGAATCGGGGAAGGCATCTTCGAAAGCGACGTGGAGAACAGCGTTAAGAATACGCCGCTCGCGCTGCGCCTCCCGGCCGCGCGCCTTCTCGACATTAAAACGTTCGACATGCTCACAATTACGGCCCCTATCTCCATGGAACTAGCCCCTGACGGCAGCGTGTATGTCGCTGAATTTGATGGGTTCTGGGGGCCTGGTCCAAATGCGCGTGTAACGCGATACCGCTGGGTCGACGAACCGCAGCCGGCAACTTCCACGGAGTGAGTCATGCGCCAGTTCAGCAGTATGGGTGCGATCGCCAGGAGCGTAGCATTTCTTCTCGTCATTGGTTTCACCGCGTACGGCGCGCAGTTGGCGCTTGGCGACAATGACGCCCGCTATACGCTTCCGAACGTCGAGGCGGCACCAGCCGACATCCTGGACGACGACGGCGCCGAAATCTACATGACCCGCTGCATGTCGTGCCACCAGATGAACGGGCGCGGTGTCGCAGGCGTGTTTCCGCCGCTCGCCGGTGCCGAATGGGTGACCGGCGACAAAGGCCGGCTTATCCGCGTCGTCCTGAACGGACTTATGGGAGAAATTGACGTCGAGGGCGAGAAGTACAGCGGCGCGATGCCGCCCTGGAATTCGTTCCTGAATGATGAGCAGACGGCGGCGCTTCTCACGTATATACGGTCATCCTGGGGAAACGAGGCCTCGGAAGTTACGACCGACGAGGTGCGCAAAGTGAGAGCGGCGACGGAAGATCGGAGGGAGCCCTGGACGGAGGATGAGCTCGACCAGGACGAAAACCGGGGCATTCCGGGCGAGGACAGCGCCGCAGACGACGAGGCCGAGAGCGACACCTCAAAGACCGACAAAGAGAAATAGGCGCGCGGCGTCGCGAAGAAGAAGGTCCACCGATCAGGCCCGGCGTCGCGAATAGGGTCCGCCGGGTCTCCAGCTCGGCTTCCGGGAGTCGGTTCGTCAGGTCTGAATGACGCCCGGATTGAAGGCGGGAAGGTTCGGATTCAAGTCGGCCACTTCGATGCCGAGGCTGATCCAGCTTCGGGTGTCGACGGGATCGATGATCTCGTCGACCCACAGCCGAGCCGCCGCATAATAAGGCGTCGTCTGCCTTTCGTAGCGCGCCTCGATGGAGGTCAAGAGCGCATCGCGTTCGCTGTCCGAGATCTCTTTTCCCTTCTTCTCCAGCGAACGAACCTGAATCTGGAGAAGCGTTTTTGCGGCCTGTTGTCCACCCATCACGGCAATTTTGGCGGTCGGCCAGGCGAAAATTAGGCGTGGATCGTAGGCCCGGCCGCACATCGCATAATTGCCCGCCCCGTATGAGTTGCCCATGATGACGGTGAACTTCGGCACGACGGAATTTGCGACGGCATTGACCATTTTCGCGCCGTCCTTGATGATTCCGCCGTGCTCGGCCCGCGTTCCAACCATGAAGCCGGTCACGTCCTGCAGGAATACGATGGGTATGCGCTTTTGATTGCAGTTCATGATGAACCGGGCCGCCTTGTCCGCTGAGTCGGAATAGATGACGCCGCCCACCTGCATCTCGCCCCTCCCATTCCGCACGATGGCCCGCTGATTGGCCACGATGCCGACGCTCCAGCCGTCGACGCGCGCGTACCCCGTAACGATCGTTTTTCCGTATTCGGCTTTGTACTCCGTCCAGGAAGCCGCGTCGACCATGCGCGCGATTACGTCGCGAACGTCGTACGGCTGATTACCGGCGGTCGGAAAAATACCGTAGAGTTCCTCCGCGTCAAAGGCCGGTGCCGCGGATTCCGCGCGGTCGAACCCGGCACGCGGTCGAGGCCCGTAGTGCGAGACGAGCTCACGGATTTTATGAATGCAGGTTTCGTCGTCCGGCATGTCATAGTCGGTGACACCCGAAATTTTTGAATGCGTTTCCGCTCCGCCGAGCGTATCGGTATCCACCTCCTCACCGATGGCCGCTTTCACCAGGTAAGGACCGGCGAGGAAGACGGAGCCGGTGCCCTCTACGATCAGCGCCTCGTCGCTCATGATGGGCAGATAGGCGCCTCCCGCCACGCAGCTCCCCATGATAGCGGCGATTTGCGGAATGCCCTTGCTGGACAGCACGGCATTATTTCTGAAGATGCGTCCGAAATGCTCTTTGTCCGGGAAGATCTCGTCCTGCATCGGCAGATAAACGCCCGCCGAATCCACCAGATAGATAAGCGGCAGATGATTCTCGAGCGCGATCTCCTGGGCCCGCAGGTTTTTCTTCGCCGTGATGGGAAACCATGCGCCCGCCTTCACGGTGGCGTCGTTGGCGACGATCATAGAAAGGCGGCCGGACACGCGTCCTATGCCGATTACAGTGCCTCCTGAGGGACAGCCGCCTTCCTCCTCATACATCCCGTAGGCCGTGAAGAGGCCGAGTTCATGGAACGAGGCAGCGTCATCCACAAGCGCTGCTATCCGCTCGCGGGCGGTCAACTTGCCGCGCCGATGCTCCCGATTCCTCCGCAGAGCTCCCCCGCCTTCCATCACCTCGGCGGCGAGCTCGTCTCTCTTGCGAAGAAGGCGCCTAAATTCCTTCTCTCGGCTCTTAAAGGATTTGGAGCCGCGATCCACGGTGGTACCGAGCGAGGCGGCTTCGACGGCGTCCGACATGTCCTACCTGCAAAAAAGCCCGGCCTTCTCGGGCCGGGCTATGAAAGCTTACATATAATATATACCGAATAGTATCCTTGTTCGGATGCTACAGGATCGCACTCATCTTATTCATTATTTCACCGCGCGATTCACCGGTCTTCTGATGAATGAGCGTGATCATCTTCTGCAGGCTTCCGCGTGCTCTCTTCATCTCCTGATCGTCGAATTCGGTGCCTTCCCAGATCGTCTCAATCTGCGTTTTTACGCGGCGCCAGCTCTCATTCATACGTGTAGTGGCCATAGTGCGTCCCCCGTGGTCGTCCTTGGATTGGCTTCTCTTCATCCTATTGTACAGGTAAGTGACCCTCGAGGTTTCAAGTTTTGTTACAATCCCCTCTATCGCACGCGTATGTGGTGCGATGGCACGGTCCCGGTGCGTCGGCCCGATCCGGGCGGGTTCATGCCAGCGGATAGTGGTTCCAGAACATCAGTATAAGAACAACCAGCCAGATCATGTGCCCGATGCCGATGGCCATTCCTATGCGCTTGCGAGCCGATCCGGCCGCCGCACCTCCGGCCGTCACCGTCGTCCACGCCGGACGGATCATCATGAACTGTATGCCCACCAGAATTAAGACGAGCAGCAGGCTCGTGTGGTACTGTGGGCCGTATCCTGCGAATCCTCCGCCGATGAAGAACGCGAGCAGACCGAAAACAAGGGTAAGCACGACGAAGACGTTCATGAGCTTGAGAGTTTTCGCGCCTTCCTCCACGATACCCGAGCCCGCACCGGCTGCAGCCTGCCGCGCCATGCCGCCCAGCGTGAGAGCGAGGCCGAACCATCCGGCGGCGGTGATGACGTGGAGAAGTACGAGGATATTCTTTAGCATGATAGATCCCGACTGGAAGTAAGAGGTTTCAGTACGGATAATAACGTCTCGGGGACCGAAGATCTAGCGTACGACTGCATTATCAGACATTGAAACGGCTATGCCCGACGTGGCGGTGATTGGGGGCGGTATAGCCGGGCTAAGCGCGGCGTATAGACTCGAACAGTCCGGCGCGGACGTTGTCGTTCTGGAATCGCGGGCGCGGGTGGGAGGAGTCATACGCTCGGAATCCGTGGACGGATACCTCCTCGAACACGGACCGAACTCCATCCAGGCCCGAACGCCGCATCTCGAGCGGCTTATCGTAGAGCTGGGTCTCGAGCGTGATCGCATGGAGGCTTCCGAGGCCGCAAGAGTTCGCTACATCGTCAAGGGACGCCGGCCGGTAGCCGCGCCTGCCTCGCCCGCGCGTCTGTTCACGTCTCCACTTTTTGGCGCGGGCGCCAAGCTTCGCGTGATGCGCGAGCCTTTCGTTCCTGCGGCTGATCCGAATGTGGAAGAAAGCGTCGCCGATTTCATTCGGCGTCGCCTGGGGACCGCTTTTCTGGATTATGGAATGAATCCGTTCGTCGCCGGCGTCTACGCGGGAGATCCGGAACGCCTGTCCGTCAAACATGCATTTCCGTCGCTCGTCGAGCTGGAGCAGATGCATGGCTCTATTATCAAGGGACAGATAGAGAAACGGCGCGACGCCGCGACGGCGGCGGTGACAGGTCGGATGTTCTCGTTTCGCGAGGGCATCGAAACGCTTCCCTTAGCGCTGGCGATGCGGCTAACCGACGTTCGAACGGAGCATCGTGTCTACGCCGTTGATCGAACGGGCGCCGGATGGACCATTCAGACGTCCGGTGGCGATGTGGAGGCACGGGCGGTCGTCTATGCCGCTCCTCTTCACGTTTTGACCGGTCTGTCACTGCCGGGCAACGGAGACCATAGAACGCTCTCAAATGTCCTCTACCCGCCGCTCAGCGTCGTCTATCATGGATTCAGACGCGAAAGCGTACGCCACCGTCTCGACGGCTTCGGCCTGCTCGTACCCGCCGTTGAGCGCGAATTCAGGATTCTAGGGACCCTCTTCACGTCGTCGATATTTGTGGGCCGAGCCCCTGAGGGGTATGTCCTGCTGACGACGTTTGTAGGGGGAATGCGGCATCCCGACCTGGCCGGGCGGGCCGAACACGAGCTGCTCGAAATCGTCCGCGGAGACCTGGACCGGCTCCTTGGACTCCGGGGCTCGCCTGTTTTCGAGCATCACGTCCACTGGGCGCGTGCGATTCCTCAATACGAGCTCGGATACGACGCGGTGTTAGAGGCTATCGAGGATCTCGAAGGAACGTTTCCGGGCTGGTTTATGGCCGGAAATTATCGCAGCGGAATTTCCGTCGGCGAATCGGCCGGCTCCGGCGACGAGGCCGGCCGCCGGTGTGCGACATATCTCGAGCGGCGTGCGACCTAGGCCGCGCCGCTTTGCGAGAACAGGTAGCGCATCAGCTTACGCTTCGCGACCGGCAGCACCGTCGGCTCGTAAGGAAACTCGATTTCGCTGTCGAAATAGTAGGTCGCCGGATTTGGCAGATCGCGGCGCTCTTCCATGAGCGAAAGCTTGATGGTCTGCGGCGAATACCGGACCTCGTGTTGCGGAAAACTTTTCACGTGAGAGGTCCGAAGGCTCCGAAATCGTTCCTCGGATCCTGTGAAGATGGAAAGGCTGTACTGGAGGACGTGAAGCTGATTCGTCTCGCGGTCCGGAACGAAGAGATATCCTTCTTGCACGTATGAGGGCACGATGCCGACCTCCTCCATGTGGAGATGATCTTCGACGAACTCGAAGATGGTCTTCCCTTCGTCGATCGCCGATTTGACGTGCGGCATTGCCCACTGAATTAGCTCTTCGACCGTCTGCATCTGGTCGCTGTCGAGGTCCGCTTTCTCATAGATCACCTCCTTCGATTCCAGGTCTACGTTCTTTATCGTGCCGGGAAGAGCTTCGCGCAAATGCTCGCTGTGATCTACGATGGTCTGCAGCGTCCCATACAGCGCAATGAGATCGCCGAGATGGGGATAGATGCGGTTGTTCGAGAAGTCCCGCCGCACCGATTGAAGGTTGCTCAGAATCTGGTACTGAGCACGCTCAAAATCGTGAATGGCGGACGTGAACAGATCGAGATTCCAGGTATTCATGGACATCGCAGCTGCTTCGGTTACACATCCGTTACAATACGTGATTTCCTGCACTCGATCAAATGCAAATGCCGCGCCATGGTTTCTATTTTTCTTCACACTCCGCGTAACGATCCAAAAACGTGCCGATCGTAGGTAGTATTTGCCGAAAATATTGCTGAATGCGGCCGCACACGTGCCGTGAGGGCTCCGCTCTATCGCACGCCGTCGCCTTCTGAGGGCACGCCGGCTTTGGGAGTGGACGTCGGAGAGAAAGGTTCGCCTTCGGCGCCAAGCCGAAGACTTTCATATTCGGTCAGCGTGAAGGCGTCGACGGCGATGTATTCCGCCCGTGCTTCTTCGGCCCGTCGCACGAGATCCGCTTCGTCCGTTGAGATGATCCCTGCTTCGACCGCACGTACCAGCATCTCCCGCGGCGACCCGCGCTCGATGGCGTCCTCCCGCACGGCAGAACGGATGCGGCTCAGGACATCTTCGGCCGGAACGCAGAGTTCGAAGGCCGCTTCCAGCCGGCCTAGCGCTTCTGCGGTATCTCGCGGAATAAACAGACCGTTCGTTAAACGCTTCCGCTGCTCGCCGGGCGTCTGCATCAGTTGAGCAACTTTGTGACCCAGGCGGTCGTCCGGGCCGCGACCTAGCCGATTGATGCGCGACCAGAGCTGCGCCGGACCCCGGAAGAACCACGTCAGGCCGGGGATGCGCAGGTTGGCATACAGCCCGTCAAATCCCTCCTGCATCCGCATCATGGCGTAGTGCATCGACCAGTCGAAAAACGCAAGATCTTCCTCGCGACGACCGTCCGCTTCGAAGCGACGAATGGTTGCCGTCGCGATATAGAGCCACGAGTACACGTCGGCAAAGCGGCCCGTGATCTTCTCCTTTCGTTTGAGCTGCCCGCCGAGTCCGCCCATGGCCAGATCGGCAAGAAACGCGAACGAGGCCGCCGCCCAGTTCAGCTTGCGGATGTACTTAGCGGCCGGACCTCCTACCGGCGAGCGCGAAAAGAATCCGCGCGAAAACGTCAGCACGATCGTGCGAAACGTACCGGTTGCCACGTGGCCCACGTGCTTCCAGAAGGCCCGGTCGAACCGCTTGAGATCTCCCTTCGCAAGAGCATCCAGCTCCACGAAAGCATGCGGATGCGCCCGGATGGCACCCTGACCAAAAATGATGAGCGTGCGGGTTAGGATATTCGCCCCTTCGACGGTGATGCCGATGGGCGTGCCGAAATAGCCGTGAGCGAGTAGATTCCGGGGTCCGCGTACGATCGCATTCCCTCCCAGAATATCCATTCCGTCGTTTATGATGATGCGCTGGAGCTCCGTTGCGTTGTACTTCGCGATCGCCGTGATGACCGCGGGCTTTGCCCCCTGATCGAGTCCCCCGCACGTATAGCGCCTCATGGCTTCAAGCGCGTACGTGAACCCGCCGATGCGGGCGAGCGGCTCTTCAATGCCCTCGAACCGGCCGATCTGTAATCCAAACTGTTTCCGAACGGCCGCATGACCGGAGGCTACCAGGAACACGAGCTGAGCCCCGCCGGTGCTCTGCGCCGGCAGCGAAATCCCGCGCCCGGCCGCTAGCGATTCCATCAGCATACGCCAGCCGTTGCCGGCCCCCTCCGCACCGCCGATGATCGCATCGATCGGCACCACGACGTCGTGCCCTTCCGTCCTTGAATTGATAAAAGGAATGCCCAGCGGGTCGTGCCGCCATCCGGTTTCGACGCCGGGCGTATCCGACGGAATGAGTGCGCACGTAATCCCCGGATTCTCACCCTTCCCGAGCAGGTTGTCGGGATCTCGAAGCTGAAAGGCGAGCCCGAGCACCGTCGAGACGGACGCCAGCGTGATGTAGCGCTTCTCCCAGTTTAGCCGAAGCTTAAGCGCGCCGTCCCCGTCGCGAAACACCACGCCTTCTGCCTCAATGGCGCCGGCATCCGACCCCGCATTCGGCTCCGTCAGCGCAAACGCGGGAATCTCCTCGCCTATCGCAAGGCGCGGCAGGTAGTGGTCACGCTGCTCGTCGGTACCGTAATGGATGAGCAGCTCCGCCGGTCCCAAACTGTTGGGTACCATAACGGTGATGGACAGAGGCAACGAACGCGCTGCGCACTTCATCACGACCGCGCTGTTCGCGAGCGACGAAAAACCACGTCCTCCATACTCCTTCGGGATTATCATCCCGAAGAATCGCTCCTTCTTAAGATACTCCCAGACCTCTTCCGAAAGGTCGCCACGCTGATAGACGCCCCAATCGTCCGTCATCCGGCAGACTTCTTCCACGGGTCCTTCCAGGAAAGCGCGCTCCTCTTCCGTCAATTCAGGATATGGTTCCTTCAGAAGCTTTCCGAAATCCGGGCGCCCGGAGAAGAGGTCGCCGTCCACCCACACCGTTCCTGCTTCGATCGCCGTTCGCTCGGTCTGGGAGATGCTCGGAAGAAAGCCGGCGGCGCGCAAAAACCTGAAGAGGCCGGCCGTCACCGTAGCGCGTCGAAGGGGTACGATGCCGAACAGCACGGCCACGAGGCCAAGAAGCACCCAGAGCCAGATCGGGGCGCCGGCGCCGTAGAAAACGGCCGCCGCACCGATGATCCAGAGCCGAAAGGAGGCGTCGAAGAAGCCAAGCGCCAGAACGAGCGAAACAACCGCGACGACGGCCCAGCCGACCGGAATCAATCCAAGAAACTCGTATCCAGGCATAGCGCGGTTCCGTCAGAGCATAAGATTTTCAAAAATGCCGGCGGCACCCATGCCGCCGCCGATGCACATCGTGCAAATTCCGTAGCGCACTTCTCTTCGCTGCATCTCGTGGAGTAATGTAGCGGTGAGCTTGGCGCCGGTGCAGCCGAGTGGATGTCCCAGCGCGATGGCGCCGCCGTTCACGTTGACGATCTCCCCGTCGAGTCCGACCTCGCGGATAACGGCAAGGGCCTGCGCGGCGAATGCTTCGTTTAGCTCGACCAATCCGACGTCGTCCACAGATAGATCGGCCTGCTTGAGCGCCTTTCGAATCGCCTCGATCGGTCCGACGCCCATGAGCTCCGGCGGGACGCCCGCGAGCGCGAACGCCACCAGACGCGCCATCGGCTCGGCACCGACTTCCTTCATCCGCCGCTCGCTCATCACAACCGATGCCGCGGCCCCGTCGGAGCGCTGCGAGGTGTTCCCGGCCGTTACGGTCCCCCCACGCCTGAAAACCGGCTTCAGCCCGGAAAGCGCCTCCAGATTGGTGTCGCGCCGTGGTCCCTCGTCGACCAAAAACTGTTTCCGGGTTTGCGTCGTGCCGCCGTTTTCATAAATGACTTCACTGACGTCGAGCGCAAAAATCTCCTTTTCAAAGCGGCCGGATTCAATCGCATCGACGGCGCGCTCGTGCGATCGCAGTGCGAATCGATCCTGATCCTCACGCGACACGTCGTATTTTGCCGCCACGTTTTCGGCGGTGATGCCCATCGAGACGTAGACGTTCACGTCTTCGTTGACCGTCGCCGGATCCGGCTGGAAAAAGTAGCCCGTCATCGGGACGAGGCTCATGGATTCCGCACCCCCGGCGACCACAGTATCGGCAAAACCCGTTGCGATGGCCTGCGTGGCCGTCGCGATCGTTTGCAGACCCGAAGAGCAGAACCGGTTGATCGTCGCCCCGGGAACGGCATCCGGAAGACCGGCCTTCTGTGCAATAATGCGGCCCACGTTCTGACCCTGAGGTCCTTCGGGAAAGGCGCATCCTATGAGGACATCGTCTACCATCTCGGGGTCGAGTCCCGGCACTCGCCGGATGGATTCCTTGACCGCCGCTGCGCCCATCTCCTCGGTTCTGAAGTGACGAAGTAATCCGCGGTTCGCCTTACCCACCGCGGTGCGCGCGCTGCTTACGATGAAAGCCTTCTGCATGTCGGTGTGAATAGTGTGTGTGGGACGTCGGCCATACCAGGGGAGCGCCTCAGTTCCGCAGCGGCTTACCTTTCTCGAGCATGTGAGTGATGCGGTCGATCGTCTCCTTCCGGCCCAGCAGTCCAAAAAACACCTCTCTCTCGAGCTCCAGCAAGTACTCTTCATCGACTTCTTGCGGCGCCGTGAGTTCTCCACCGGTCATGGCGTACGCCAGACGGTTGGCCAGAAAGGCGTCGTACGCCGTGATGAACTCGCCTTCCAGGTACTGTTGAACGGTGACCTCCAGTGCGGCGGCAGTCGGGCGACCCAGCGCAATAAATCGGCTGCGCACGGGAGGCATGTAGCCTTCGTGCGAGAGGCGCCGTACTTCTTCGCGCGCCACGTAGATCCTACGATCTTCGTGCATGACGATGCGGGCGTGAGGTGCGAGATAACCCATCTCCTGCGCCTCTGCGGCACTCGAGGCCACCTTCGCCATGGCGACGTTTTCAAAGAACCCCTGCAGCACTGCCTGGATGTAGTTGGGATGTGCATTCGGCGCCGCCCGTGCGGCCATCTCGGCGAGCCGCATGCTGCCCGTTCCGGCCGGGATGAGGCCGACGCCGAGCTCAACGAGCCCTACGTAGCTCTCGGCTGCAGCGACCGGATTCGGACAAGCCATAATCATCTCGCAAGCTCCGCCGAGGACGCGCTGATGCACGGCGACGCAGACGGGCTTCCGGGCATACCGGATGCGCTGAATCGTGTCCTGAAACTCGCGAAGGTACGCTTCCAGGCGCTCGAACTCACCTTGCTTGACGGCGCCGGCCATCTCGACGAGATTGGCGCCGACCGAGAAATTCTTTCCCTCATTGCCCACAACCAGGCCTTTGAGCTTGGAATCCCGTTCGACGCGATCGATTGCCTCGCGCAGGCCCTGAATGACGGCGCTTCCGAGCGTATTTGCCTTGGACCTGAACTCATAGAGCGCAACACCGTGCCCGATGTCAAGCAGGGCCGCCGCTTCAGATGACCAGATTTCAGGCTCGCCCGCCCTCTTGATCACGGCGACAGACAGGTGGTCGCTCGGGCTTGGATCCTCGAAATACGCGCCCTCGGGCGGCAGGTAAACAGATCGGTGGCTGTTGGATAGCTGATAAAACGAGTTGAGACCCTGGCGCCGCATGGCGTCTATCCAGCCGGCCACGTCATATCCGAGCGAGGACGCGTCCTCCACGATGCGCCCGAATCCGAGGACGTCCCAGATCTCGAACGGTCCCATTTCCCATCCGAAGCCCCAACGAATCGCACGATCGAGGTCGGCGGGGTTATCCGTGATCTCGGGAATGCGACGAGCGCTGTACGTCAGCACGTCGAGCGTGGTGTCGCGAAAAAAAGATCCGGCGCGGCCCTCGTCAGCGTACAGCGCGCGCAGACGTTCGATGAGCGATCCCTCTTTCCGGATCGACTCCACGTTCGCAAGCCGCTGCTCGGACGCTTCGCGATATTCCAGCGATTCCGGATCGACCGATTTGATGGATTTCCCCTCCTTCCGGTAAAATCCCTCTCCCGATTTTTGCCCGAGCGATCCGCGCTCGACAAGCCGCGCGAGTAGTGCAGGCGTTTTGAAAGCCTCGCGCGCTTCATCGTTCGGGACGGCGCTGTAGAGATTTTCCGCCACGTCCTTCATCACGTCCAGTCCGACGACGTCCGCCGTACGGAACGTGCCGGACTTCGGCCGGCCCGTCAGCGGGCCGGTCAGCGTATCGATCTCCTCGATCGTATAATCGCCCTGGGTGAACTTCCGCATGGCCTGGAGCATGGCGTACACGCCGATCCGGTTGCCGATGAAATACGGGGTGTCCTTCGCTACGACAATGCCTTTCCCGAGGAAAATGCGGCCGAAATGCGCAATGCGCCGGACGACGGCGGGATCCGTCTCCTCCGACGGAATGAGCTCCAGCAGTTTCAGATACCGAGGAGGATTAAAGAAGTGCGTGCCCAGAAACCGGCGGCGGAAAGATTCCGATCGCCCCTCAGCGATCGTGGAAATCGAGATACCGCTGGTGTTCGTTGAAACGATCGCATCCGGCGAGACGGTCGCTTCCACTCGCTCAAAAAGGCTTCGTTTTACGTCGAGGCGTTCGACGACGGCCTCGATCACCCATTCGACCTCGGTGAGGCTGTTGAAATCATCGTCGAAATTGCCGGTCGTTATTCGCAGCGCGGCGTCGCTGCTGAAGAACGGAGCCGGGCTGGCCTTGCGAGCATTCTGCAGCCCGCGGTTCACGATCTCGTTCTTGTCCGCCCCGTTCTCCGGTGCGATGTCGAGCAGTCGCACGTCGACCCCGGCGTTGGCCAGGTGGGCGGCTATCTGTGCCCCCATCGTCCCGGCGCCGAGCACCGCAGCCGTCCGGATGGGCGCAAATACGTGCGGTGCATCGAAGGTGGTGGATTCCGTTGCCTGACGGGTTGCCTCCATCGCGTGTAGTATCCGTAGCTATGTTTTCTTTCTCGTGTCCGAGCCCGCTTCAGGCTGGAGATCGGCCCGTGCACCGAGTCCTGCTCTCGCCACAAGACCGCCTATGCTGCAGCGTGTGCGGCGCGCTTTTCGCCCGCATCGTGCGATTCGACAACGATGTACGATCCTTCGTCCGCATCCTCGTACATCGATTCGATTTCCTCGGCGAATTCCTCCTGAACCCTGGCTCTGCGGACTTTCATGGTGGGCGTCAGGAGACCATTCTCAGGAGTGAGGTGCGCGGCAACGAGTTTACATCGCTTCACGCGCGACCATGGGTCCATTCCCTTATTGGCCTCTTCTACCAGGGCTCTGAAACGGTCGCGAACCACGTCGTGCCTGAGCAGGTCCTCGACGTCCGACTTGCCGTTGACGCCCCGTGATTTTGCGAACGTCCGGAGCTTGTCCTGGTCGGGAAAGAGCAGCGCCGTACAGTACTTGAAGTCACTCCCCACGACCACGGCCTGCTCGATGAGCGGATTCGTCGTGAGGCGGTTCTCGATGGGCTGGGGCATCACATATTTTCCCGTCGAGAGCTTGAAGAGATCCTTTTTCCGATCGGTGATTCGGAGGTGGCCGGCTTCCGTGAATTCCCCGATGTCCCCGGTATGGAACCAGCCATCCTTATCGATCACCTTCTTCGTTCGCTCTTCGTCTCGAAAGTATCCCTTCATGATGTGCGGCCCGCGGGTCAGAATCTCTCCATCCTCGGCAATCTTCACTTCGACGTCAGGGATCGGCTCGCCGACGGTACCGGCCCTATTTCGGGCCGGGCGATTGAAGGCGATGACGGGGCTCGTCTCGGTGAGTCCATACCCTTGCAGCACCGTCACGCCGGCCGCGGCAAACAGATTCGCAAGTCGGGGGCTCAATGCCGCTCCACCCGAAATAATGTACTTGACCGAGCCGCCGAGCGCTTCGCGCCACTGTCTGAACATGAGCCGGTCGGCCAGCTGCAGCTGCAGCTTTAGAAACAGCGAAGGTTCACGTCCGATCTCGTATCGCTCGCCTACCGAGAGCGCCCAGTGAGCGATGCGCTGCTTCAGGGGAGACATCTCCGAGATGCGGTCCAGGATGGATCCGTACACTTTCTCCAGCACGCGAGGTACCGTTGCAAAAATCGTGGGATGCACCCGTTTGATGCTCTCGGCCAGTCGCTCCGGCGTAGAAAAGTAAAGCGTCGAAGCGTGATAGATGTAGCCGTAATAAAGCGCTCTTGCGAAAATGTGCGTCAGCGGAAGAAAAGAGATGGCGATCTCCCCGTCGGGGCCCGATTGGTAGTCCGGCAGCCCTGAAAACGCCGTGAGCGCGTTGTGAGAAATATTCTCATGCGTTAACATCACGCCTTTCGGCCGTCCGGTAGTGCCGCTCGTGTAGATGATCGTCGCCAGATCGTCGGGTTGAATTTGTTGGAGAAGATCCTGGACGCCGTCTACGTTATCGTGAATCCGGCCTCGCCCCTGTTCTCGCACGTCGGCGATATTGGTGACGGCAGCGTCGCCGGGCAGCGGCTCAACTTCATCATCGTACGACATCTCGGCGACGACAACGTACTTGACGGTCGGGCAATCGGCGAGTACGTCACGAATATCGTCGAGGTGCTTCAGCGTGGAAACGACGACGGTGGTGGCCTCGGAATGATCGATGACGAACTTGACCTGCTCGGATGCGTGCGTCAGATAGATCGGTACGTCGACCAGTCCTGCAATCAAGCACGCCATGTCGACAATGCAGAAGTACGCGTCGCTCTCCATGTACAAAGCGACCCGGTCGCCGCGCTGGAGACCCAAATCGAGCAGGCCCACCGCCGTCTCCTCGGAGTGGCGGCGAAAATTGTCGAGCGAAAACGGCCGCCACTCGTCCGCCTGAGGCTGATTGAGCAGCCGCGGGTTGTTCGAGCGCGCGGCTGCATCGTAGAGGATCTTCGTCAGCGTCATCCCCCGGTACGACGTGCCGGTCCCGGCCGGGGCGGTGTGTATCATCATCTTGACATCATCAAGGATGGAGGGGCGCGATGCGCTTTCAGGTAATAACCAGCCAGAGAGAGGTGAGATCCTCGAGGGCGATGACGATCTCGTTCGGCGAGGTTCAACACCGTTCTTCAAAAAATGAAGCCGGCACCTTCTTTTGAGGATGCCGGCTTCGTCAATCGGCGCGCTGTGGGCGACGGATACTTGATCAAATCGTCTACATCTTTTTCAGCGCCACGTTGCCGACGCCGGCCCGGAGTTCCAGGTCAGGACCGCCGCCGTTGACATTGCCGCTGAAGGACTTTCTCATCCACTTGCCTTCGATCGATAGGGGAAAGTCGCAGCTCGCGGATCCGACGCTCGCCTCGGCGTCGACGGAAACGCCCACGCCCGATCCCAAATAGACGGTGACGTTGCCGGCGCCGGTGTGAAATCTCGACTCGTCGCTCGGTTGACGCGTGATGTACGCCTCAATATTGCCGGCCCCGGTATTGATCTCGGCCTCACCGCGAACGTCGCGGGCTCTCACGTTACCGGCACCCGTATTGGCTTCGACGCGGCCCAGAGCGCCTTCGATCTCGACGTTACCGGATCCGGACGAGACGTCGACGGGGCCCTCGACGGCGCCGATCGTAATGTTGCCCGCCCCGGTGACGCCGTGGATTTGCCCCGCGACGTCGCCCACCGCAACATTTCCAGCACCTGTCTGAAAGTCGACGTTATACGCACGTGGAACCTGCACTTTGACGAGCACCTTCATCCGATTTTTCGACCCCATCACGCGCCAGAAACCGTCATTCTTGTCGTAGCGCGATTCGATATAGACGTTGTTGTTTTGCTCTTCGAGCGATAGTTGGTGCCGATCGAGCGCTCGCTTTGCTTCATCCCGGTTGTCGGAGGAGACAGTGCGTTCGATTTCGATGCGAACTTCGTTGCCCGAGTGGGATTCGACCTCCACGTTGCCGTGATCGATGTCCAGAAAAAGTGTACCGCCGGGCTGAACCTTATACGACTTCTTGACGGTATCCTTGATATCGATAACGTCACCGGCCCGTACGTTGACGGCAAGCAGCATCAGCGCGGTGAACAGGAGGACGGTGCCTCGGGCGGCATGTCGGATCAGGATCATGAGATCTTCGCTTTGATGGGTAGGACTCCGGCTTACGTAAACGCGGCGGCATTGTTACGGTAACGTGGTAGAGTATTAACACACCTTCTGTATGCACAGCGTACGCGTGGACGATCCGCGGATAATGGGGCTTCCGAGCGTGGCGCGCCGGTTCTTACGGTACGTACAGATCGACACACAGTCGGACCCCGAATCCTCGTCGACGCCTTCGACGGAGAGACAGACGCACCTCAGCCGGTTGCTCGCTACGGAGCTGCGGGAGGCTGGGCTGGGGGATGTCGAGCTCGACGAATTCGGCTACGTGTACGGCACCGTTCCCGCTCGCCGCGCCGACGGCGTTCCGCCTTTGGGGCTTCTGGCGCACGTCGATACGTCGCCTGATGAGCCCGGGGCGGCGGATCCGCTCGTGCACTTCGGCTACGGGGGTGGCGTCATTCGTCTTCCGGCGGGCGACGTTCGGCTCGATCCGGCCGAGACCCCGGAGCTTCTCGACCACATCGGTCACGATGTGATCACGAGCGACGGCTCGACGCTCCTGGGAAGCGACGACAAAGCGGGCGTGGCGATTCTGACGCAGCTGGCGGAGGATCTTGTAGGTTCGGATGCTCCGCGGCCGGAGCTACGGCTGTGCTTTACGGTAGACGAGGAAATAGGAAGGGGTGTGGACAAGCTAGACCTGACTCGATTCGGCGCCCGTGTCGCCTACACCGTCGACGGTGGCGGTACGAATGCCGTTTACTCCGAGACGTTCAATGCCGCGGAGGCGGTCCTCGAGGTGGAGGGCGTGATGGTTCATCCGGGGTACGCGAAAGGCATCATGGTCAATGCCGTCCGAATCGTCGGGGAGTTCATCGCGGCCCTGCCGAGCGACGAGGCGCCGGAGACGACATCCGGGCGAGAGGGCTACATCCACCCCCACACGGTGTTCGAGGGCGATCCCGCTCGCGTGCGTCTCAAACTGATTCTTCGCGATTTCTCCGAGGAGGGTCTCGCCCGCCGCAAGCAGTTTGTCACGTCGCTGGTCGAGCGCCTGCGCGAAAGGCATCCGCGCGCGCATCTTTCGCTGACGATCCGGGACCAGTACCGCAATATGCGTGCTTACATCGACGGCGTCGATTCGCGTGCGGTCGAATTCGTCCATGCGACGGCGGAGGAGATGGGCTTCGCGTTGGACGAGAAACTCGTGCGCGGCGGCACGGATGGCGCGCGGTTGTCGGAGCTGGGCATCCCCACACCGAACCTGTTCACCGGCGGCCACGACTTCCACAGCCGCTTCGAGTGGAACACGGTGCAGAATCTGGAGCAGGCGCTCGCTTTCGTGAAGGCGCTCGTCGGATACTGGGCACGGCACGGGGCGCCGTAGAGCGACTTTACTCGCAATCTACTTATCCGAATGCTATGCGATCATTCTCAGACCAGAAGGAACTAGCGGCCTATGCGCGTGAGCGATTGACGAACCAGCTCGGGCGCGCCCGCAGGCTTGTCGGTGGCGTGGACGACGGCAGGCTTACGCAACCCCGGCCCGACGGAGGCTGGAGCCCGGCCGCCATCCTCGAACACCTCGCCGTAATGAATCGGCTGTACCTTCCGAAGCTCGATACTGCGATGGCGACGGCCGAGCCGTCGTCGCGGCGCGACTGGAGACCGACCGTGGGCGGACGACTGATCCGGTGGGCGGTCACCACGTCCATCAAGGTGAAGACGCCGTCCGTATTCAAGCCCATCGACCCGAAGTGCGACGCGGACTCATTGAGTCGATTCCTGTGCAGCCAGGAGGAAGTACTCAGCGCCCTGGAACGAGGTGCGGCGCTTCACTGGAAATCGGTACGCCTCTCCTCCCCTGCCTCGAATCTCATCACGCTCAACCTCGGCGACGTCTTCGTCGTACTCGCCGATCACGGCGACCGCCACCTGAACCAGATCGAAGCGCTGCTCGCGACGTAGTCGCGCGAACTCTTGCGAACGCGGCTGGAGAGAAGCAGAAAACCCCGGCCGCCGTGCTTGGCGACCGGGGTTTTCGCTACGTGTTTATCACGCGAATGACAACGACGGACGCCTACGCTCCGATTTCCTCGGCCTGGCCGTCCGTCGCGCCGTCGCCCGATGTGCCGGCGCCCGAGGGGACGCGGTCGGCTTCGCCGCCGAGGGCGGCCTGGAGTTCGGCCAGCTCCTTCCGTGATCCGACCACCATGTCGCGGAATTGGCGCTGTCCCGTACCGGCCGGTATCGGATGCCCGACGATGACGTTCTCCTTCAGGCCATACAGAGGATCGACCTCGGCCTTGATCGCCGCGTTCGTGAGCACCTTTGTCGTCTCCTGAAAGGAGGCCGCGGAGATGAACGAATCGGTCGACAGGGCCGCCTGCGTAATACCCAGCAGGATCGGCTCGGCGACGGCGGGCTCGGTATCGCGCACCTCGACCTGCGCGAGGTCCTGGCGCTTCATCTCCGAATTTACTTCGCGAAGGCGACGACGATCGACGACGTCTCCGATTCCGAGATTCGACGCGCCGGGCTCGACCACGACGAAGCGATCGTAGAGCCGGTCGTTCAGCTCTTCCAGCACGAAGCGGTCAACCGTGTCGTCCTCGAGCAGTGTCGTGTCGCCCGGATCCGTGACGCGGACCTTCTGCATCATCTGGCGAACGATCACCTCGATGTGCTTGTCGTTGATCGTCACACCCTGGAGGCGGTAGACCT
>CAZART010000001.1:174567-176475 GCA_964487555.1 uncultured Rhodothermales bacterium | reverse complement strand
CGCTCCATCAGCCGGTCGACCACGTCCTCTACCGTCACCTTCTCCGATTCGGCATAAAAATTTGTCAACACGCGATGCCGCAGGACGGGATGCGCCAGCGCCCGTACGTCTTCCACCGCCGCGTTGTAGCGATCGTGGAACACGGCTCGCACCTTCGCGCCCAGCAGCAGGTACTGCGTGGCGCGGAGGCCGGCGCCCCATCCGACCCACTCATTTACGAAATCGGGGGCTTCAGGCCGGCCGGGGCGCGTGCTGCGCACCAGATCCACCGCAAACTGCGCGACGTTCTGCGGCACGTAGACCTTCTTGACCAGACGCTGGAACGAGAGGATGTCCTCACCGGTCAGGATGCTCTCCAGCGGTTCGTTCTCCGTCGACGTCGTCGAAAGAGCCACCTCCAGTTCATCGTCGGCGGAGAGGTAGTCGATGACGATGTTGAACATGAACCGATCGAGCTGCGCCTCGGGTAGGGGATAGGTCCCCTCGAGTTCGATCGGATTCTGCGTCGCCAGCACGAAAAACGGACGCTCCAGTGGCAGCAGCTCCCCGCCCGCGGTGACCTGATATTCCTGCATCGCCTCGAGAAGCGCGGCCTGGGTCTTCGGCGGCGTCCGATTGATCTCATCGGCCAGGATGATGTTCGCGAAAATCGGCCCCCGCACGAATTTGATCTCGCGCCGCCCGGACGCCCGATCCTCCTCGATGATGTCGATGCCCGTGATGTCCGCCGGCATCAAGTCGGGCGTGAACTGGATCCGCTTATAGCTCAGATCCAGGATCTCGCCGAGCGATTTGATCAGGAGCGTCTTGGCCAGGCCGGGCACGCCGGTGATCAGACAGTGACCGCCCGCGAACATGGAGATGAGCACCTGCTCGATCACTTCTTCCTGCCCGACGATCCGCCGCCGAAGCTGCGTGATGATCTGGTCCTTCCCCTCCCGCAGCCGAGCCACCAGCTCGTCGTCGGAGGCCGATCCGTTGTGTCGTTCCATGTTATCGTTCCATGTTATCGTTCTATTTTATCGTTCGCCGTTCGCCGTTCGCCGTTCGCCGTTCGCCGTTCGCCGTTCACCGTTCGCGGTTCATCGTTCGTTTCGCCGTTCGCGGTTCATCGTTCGTGGTTCGCCGTCCGTAATCCGTGATCCGTGGTTAGGCATTCTCCATTCGTCGTTCGTCGTTCGTCGTGTCCCGTGGTGGGTAATCGTCGCGCACGCACGCGAACGATGAATGCTCAATGGGTCAGCGCATAAATCACGAAGTTGATCCCCATCTGAAAGGACGTCGTTGAGGCGTCCTCGAAATTGCGGTCGGGCCATTCCCAGCCGTCGCCGATGTCCTGATTGTAGCACATCAGGGCCATCATCCGCCCGTCTTCGTCAAAGAGCGCAAAGTAGCGATCCTCATGCGACTGATATCCGCCGCTCACCAGTGACGGCGCAGCCACCGGATCGATCTCGTAATAAATACTCCAGATGAAATGGTCGGGCGAAATCTCGACCGGATCCATCTCCGGAAACACGCGCTTCAGCTGCGCGGCCAGCTGCTCCCATTCCCGCACGCCTCGGAAATCGTCAAACAGAATGAAGCCGCCGCGCTGCAAGTAGGCTCGCAGATTCGCGACTTCCTCGTCGCTCATCTCCCAGTACCCGGGCTCGCACAGGTAGAGGACCGGATGCTCAAAAATCCGGTCGTCGTCGAGCGTCAGCACCATCGGCGGCCGCTCGGTGCGAATCGCGGTCGTCCGCTCCAGCGCCTCGTAAAAGTGCAGTTCCGCCCGCGGGTAGTCGTGGCTCCACGGATCGCCCCCCGGCGTCCGCCACGCGTACCCACCGGCGTCGTAGCGAATCCGTACGAACCGGAAGCCGTGATCGTCCTGTCCGAGCACCGGCAGCACCGTCAGGGACAACG
>CAZART010000001.1:169757-174467 GCA_964487555.1 uncultured Rhodothermales bacterium | reverse complement strand
CGAACGGTGAGCGACGAACGTTATGGCGTGATCTCCAGCAACAATCGCTGCGCATCCCGAAAGTCGGGCGCGATTTCAAGGGAACGAAGCACCGTGCGGCGTGCCTCGTCGGTGCGGCCGGCGCCGTCGAGGCTTCGCGCGAGGCGATAGTACGCGCCGGCCCGGTCGGACGGCTCGAGTGCGACGACGGCGCGGCGATGGAGCACCGCCTCGTCGAAGGTCCGCCGCCGCTCGTGCAGCTCAGCGAGATGCGACCGCACCTCGGCATCGTACGGCGCAACGTGGAGGCTGCGTTCCAGCATCGCCGCGGCGGCGCCGAGCGAGCCGCGCGATTCATACAACGCCGCCAGCTCCAGCGCGGCGTCCACTTCGTTCTCGGCAACGGTCAGGTACCGCGACAGCACGTCGACCAGCGACTCCGTATCACCGCGCTTTCGGTACACCGCCGCCAGTCCCTCGTACGCATTGTTCGGGCCGGCGTACGCCGAATACCGCGAGAGCGACTCGGCAAACGCCGCCTCCGCCGCCTCGTATTCGTGCCCCTCCAGGTGATCGTATCCCTCTCGCAATTGTTGAAAGAACGGTCCGGGCACGGCGCCGCTCGAGGCCGCCGCGCCCTCATCCGGCGACGCCGGCGAGGGCAAGCCGCCGAGCGCCTGCGCCACGACCTCCCGCCGCCGCTGCGCCTCCACGCGGAAGCGCCGGTCCAGCTCCACCAGCCCGATCCCCGTGGCCGCCCTTACCGCCGCATCCACCGGTGCGCCGCCGGCCAGGCCGCGGAGCACCTCGACGACGGCGTCGAATCCGAAGGCATCGACCACGAAGGCAATCACGCGGCTCGCATGGTAATACGAAAGCATTACCTGTCCGGGGTACGCCGGACGCGTGAAGCCCCGGTCGATCGCTTCAAGCGAGTGGAGGCGGTCATCGGCCAGGGCGGAAAGGAACGCCGGCTCCATCTCGCGGGCCCATTCCGGACGGGCACGCTGCTCCTCATAGAGCGAAAGACCTTCGGTAAACCAACGGGGAACGTGGTGCCGCGAGACGCCGATCGCCATCGTGTGGGCGAGCTCGTGCCACAGCGTCCGTGCCCAGTTGTACGCCTCGCCGGGGTGGGCCGCCGGCGTATTCACCGCTACGACGTCGCCGAAGCTCACGCCGAGCAGGCCGGGGTGCGGCACGCCCGAGATCCGGACGGAAAAATCGGAGGGATCGTTGTAGGCCTCGATCAGAATCTTCTCCGGAGGCGCATGCGGATACCGCCGGCTGAGCGAATCGTAGGCCGCCTCGGCCGTCCGGAGCATGAGCGGACCCAGCACGTCGCGCTCGTCGGCGTGGATCAAGAGGCGGAAGTGCGGGCTTTCGAGCAGGGCGAAGTCGTCGTAGGTATCCAGCAGCGTCAGCATGTTCGCGGCGAACAGGTTGAACGGATCCCGCTCGTAGGCCGCCTCGAGATGGCGGCGGGCCTCGTCGCGACGGCCCAGGCGCAGGAGCGCGCTGCCGTAGGCGGCGCGGGCCTGCGCATCCGACGGATCGGCCTGGGCCGCCCGCTCGGCGAGAGCGGCGGCATCCGGATAGCGGAAGCGATGCGTCAGGTTCTCGACGACCTCGAGGTAGAAATCGCTCGCGCCCGGGTTGAGATCCAGCGCCTGCCGCTCCGCACCGCGGAACGCCGCCTCGTCGCCGGTCAGGAAGTAAACGGAGGCGAGCTGCGCCAGCGATCCGGTCGAGACCGCATTCACCGCCAGGGCGCGGCGCGCCAGTGATTCCGCCTCGTCGTAGAGCCCGTCGAGGATCCGGAGGGAGGCGAGGAGGTCGAGCGCAGCCGTCAGTCGCGGATTGATCTCCAGCGCACGCTGCGCGAGCTCCTCCTTTCGTTCGAAGCTCGGCGTGGCGAGCGCCAGGCCTGCGAGCGAGGGGGCGTGCCGCGGATTCAGCGCCAGCGCATCCTCATACGTGCGCCGCGCATCGGCATCGTTGAACTTCATCCGGAAGAGCTCCGCCCACGCGTAGAGCACGTCGACATCCTGGGGATCGACGTCGTGGGCCGTCCGATACGCGTTGTTCGCATCGCGGAACTGCTCCAGCGCCGCCGCAGCCCTCCCGCCGGCGATCAAGTTCGGCGCCGAGCGGAAGAGGCCCCGCTGATACCTCTCGTAAATCGCCAGGTAGAGGGAGCGTGCTTCCCGAGCGCGGCCGGTTTTCGCCCAGAGCTCGGCCAGGACCGTTCCACATACATAGAGTTCATCCGACTGCCGCAGCGCCGCTGTAAGGGTGGATTCGGCCTCGTCGTAACGTCCGACGGCGGTGAGGAGCCGTCCGCGTGCGCACCTTGCCGGCGGATTCGTCGCGGAGAGGTAGCGATCGGCGAGCCCGGCTTCGTAATCGCCCGTGGCTTCGAACGTGCGGGCATAGCCGTCGACGGCGTCGGGGTTGTCGGGGAGGAGGGCGCGGTAGAGGCGGCGGGCGTCGTCGTAGCGTCCGGCGTTCAAGGCGGCATCGGCACTGTCGGGATGCTGCGCACAGGCTGACGTCGCCAGGCTGGCGACGACGAGAACGAGGGCGAGAACGAAAATGCGAACGGACATGCGTGCGCCTGCAGGCCGGACTTCAGAATCGGAACTACACTACATCACGGTACGATGATGGAGGCGAACGGGAAAGGTACGGCTTTGCCCCTGTGTTTTGACCCTCTACGCCTCGTTATGTTACGAGGTGCATCTGCGTGTAGCGAAATGCACCTCGACGGGGGATCGTCACATTTCGGAGCGCGTCTGCACGTGGCGAAACGCACCTGGATGGAGGATCGTCCCATTTCGGAGCGCGACGTCAGCACGTTATCCAGACGTGTTCGCCGGCGCTCTTGCGGACGGCGTCGATCACGACCATGTTCGAGACGGCGTCGTGGATAGGTGTGGGCACGGGTGTGTCGTTGAGGACCGCCTGCGAAAACAAGTCGCCCTGGATGGTGTACTGATCGGCTTTCTCGAGTGTGATCGTGCGCGTCCGATTATCCGACGTGTGATGAATCGTCGTCGGCCGGTCGGGCGGCGCATTGAAGGGGATGTCGATCGCGATCTTCCCGGTCGTGCCGAAGACGTCGACGTGCTGATGGGGCGCCATCTGTGTGGAGCAAATGAACGTGGATGTTCCGATCCCGAAATCGAGCGTGCCCGAGGTCAGGACATCGATGCGCAAGTCCGGATGGATCTTCATGGTGCCGGCCACGCGTTCGGGCTCGCGGCCGAAGAGGAATCGTGCGAGGGAGATGCAGTAGCATCCGATATCCATCAGCCCGCCACCGCCGATATCGGCCTGGTTTCGGACGTTACGGGGATCGTCATTGAAGTAGGCGAATGTGGATTGGATGGCGCGGAGCTCTCCGACGGCACCGCTATCGACCAGCTCTTTTGTGCGCTGCCATTGCGGGTGGTGGCGGTACATGAATGCCTCCATCACCTTGAGCTGCGGATGCCGCGCCGCGGCGTCCGCGAGGTGCCGCGCCTCGGCGGCGTCGAGGCCGATCGGCTTCTCGCACAACACGTGTTTGCCGGCCTCGAGAGCCTTGATGGTCCACGGCACGTGGAGGTGGTTCGGCAGCGGAATATAGACGGCGTCAACGTCAGGATCGGCGAGGAGCTTTTCGTACGAGCCGTATGCTCTTGCAATATGGAGGGAATCGGCTGTTTTCCGCGCCTTTTCGCCGTCGCGCGAGGCGAGCGCGGCGACGTCGCAGTGCGTGCCGCGCTGCATGGCGGGAATGACCTTTTCGCGGGCAATCTTAGCGGCGCCGAGGATGCCCCAGCGGAGTTTGCTCATGAGTTCAGGGCGAATGGATTAGGTGCGAATGGTATGTGCCGGCGCGCACCGTGCGGGTGGTCGCGTGCCAGCGCAGGGTGTGTCAGCGTGTGTACGTGCAAGCGGCCCGTGTGTCGGCGGTTGCCGGCGGCTCGTGTGTCAGTGAGTATGCGCACAAGCGGGCTGTTT
The DNA here is from genome assembly GCA_964487555.1 of uncultured Rhodothermales bacterium. Taxonomy (GTDB): domain Bacteria; phylum Bacteroidota; class Rhodothermia; order Rhodothermales; family VXPQ01; genus CAZART01. The sequence goes on along the minus strand of CAZART010000001.1, from coordinate 170,480 downwards.
GTCAGCGGTTATGCGTGCAAGCGGATCGTGGGCTCAGGGCGGGTGCGCGGTGAACGGAAATCCCACGTGCCGTCCAGCACGAAGGCAATCTCGCCTGGGGTGCCGTCCAGCACGAAGGCGATCCCGCATGGGGTGCCGTCCAGCACGAAGGCGATCCCGCCACCCCTGCCGGGCGCGACGTTGCGCCCGGCGGGGCGAGCATACCGACGTTCCCGGCGCACGGTTGCGCGTCCCGATTGGATCGAAGCGACGACATTCGTGCGGGCCTATACCCCTTATTCGTGCGGGCCTATACCCCTTGCAGGATACGGATCCTGATGGATGGCGTCCATGTGCCGGCTGGGAGTTGGAAGTGAAAAGCGCAGCAACGGAAGCGTCTTAGTTCATTCGTGCACACTCGCGGACTTTTTCGATCAGCCGCGCAGAGAGGCGGCGTCAAACGCGTGCAGACGCTGAAAGTCCATGCCACGAGATTCCGATTGACTGCGCGCGCAGAAGGCCGCGCGGGCAAAGAGAGAGACTGTGCACGGGGGTAACGAATCCGCACCCGCGGCCGTAGAATCCGCACGCGCGGCCGTAGAATCCGCACGCGCGGCCATAGAATCCGCCACGCGCGGCCGTAGAGTTCGCACGCGCGGTCGTAGAGTTCGTACGCGCGGCTGTTGACTCCGCGCCCGCGGACAAAGTCTCCGCGCCCGCGGACGAAGTCTCCGCGCCCGCGGA
>CAZART010000001.1:167584-169657 GCA_964487555.1 uncultured Rhodothermales bacterium | reverse complement strand
AAGTCTCCGCGCCCGCGGACGAAGTCTCCGCGCCCGCGGAAAGAGACTCCGCACCCGCGGAAAGAGAATTTGCACCCGCGGACAATGCGTCTCCGCAACAAAAGATCGATGCGGGTGACCAACGAGATCCACTGTGAACGAAGTAGTTCACCGGGAGGGGCATAAGAAGTCGCGGCGTACGGACCGGCAGAGTCGGCGACGTTAATTCATGCGCACGATCTCGCTCGGCCTACGTCCGACGGCACCGTCGCCGCCCGGTGCCGCCTGCGCCGCGCGTGGAAGCCTCACCGTGAACGTCGTGCCGTAATTGACTTTGCTCTCGACGGTGATGGTGCCGTCGAGCATGTCGACGAGGCGCTTCGTAATCGAAAGGCCAAGCCCTACACCTTCGTGGGCACGCCCAAGTCCGGTCGATTCCTGCCGGAATGCCTCGAAGAGGTGCGGTAAAAACGAGTCGTGGATGCCGATGCCCGTATCGGAGACGCGTAGTTCGAAGAATGTGTCGTCGCACCGCGTCTCCACCGTCACGCCGCCCTTCTGGGTGAATTTGATGGCGTTGCCGACCAGGTTATTGAGTATGCGGCCAAAGCAGGCGGCGTCGACAACGGCGAGGGCATCCGGATTGTGATGGACGACGCTGAGGGCGAGGCCCTTTTTTGTGGCCGGAAGGCGAAGGAGCGAGGCTGCGTCGTTCACTTCCGTGACCAGGTCGATTTCGTGAGGGCGCAGCTCGTATCGACTGCTTTCGAGGCGCGAGAGTTCGAGCACGGAATTGAGGGTCTCGTAAAGGCGCTCGGCGCTCCGTGAGATAATTCGCGCGAACTCCAGCGCATCGCCCTCGGCATGATCCGCCAGGGCGTTGGCGAATCCAAGAATGCCGGTTAGCGGCGTGCGCAGCTCGTGGCTCATGTTGTTCAGGAATGCGGTTTTCAGCTGGAGCATCTCCTCGGCTTTTTCCTTGGCCTCCTGAAGCTCGTGCTCGTGCCGCTTTCGGTCGGTGAGATCCAGGCCGTAGGCGAAGATTTGCGCTACGCTGCCTTCTTTATCCAGAACGGGGGAGGCGACCCGGAGCACGTGCCGCACTTCGCCCGATCGAGACCGAAACGACTCTTCGTGCCGCTGTTCCTCACCGCTGCGAACGACTTCCAGGAGCCACTCATAACGCTCCTTGAAGGGTGCGATGTCGACGCCGCGCTCGCGTCCATAGTCTACGGTCGTCTTCCCAACCATCCACGCGCGCACGTCGGGATCCCCTACAGCCGCAGGATTGACGTATTGATACCGGCCCTCCTTATCCAGGATGGCCACCTCGAGAGGAAGCTTATTCAAAGCATCCTCGAAAAACTCCCGCATCTCAGCAAGATCGTCGGCGGCGTGCAGGCGCTCTTCGCTGTTCGCGAGCTCGCGGCCCGTGCGGATACTTCGCGCGCCTACGTAGTAGACGGCCGTCGCGCTTCCCGCAAGGCAAGTGAACAGGATGAATCGGTTTACTTGGGATTCCGGCGTGGCGACCAGCGCGACTCCGGTAAGGGCGACGCAGTAGATCAGATAGATCAGCAGCGAACGGCCGCGGCGGAACACCATGTTGAAGACCGCCAATGTACCGACTATGGCAAAGGTGAGGCCCAGCGCGTAGTCGGGTGGAAACGAATTGACGGCGCAAAGAACCGCAGCCCACAGCATGAATAAGTATAGGAGGGTTTGCAGAAGCCCCGAAAAACGCGCGCGCACGCACGCGCTCATTCGATGCCCGGCATATAAACCGAGGCCCAGGGCAGCGAAAATTCCGCGGATGATCCATGGATCCCACGCATCGGGGTGCACCGCCTCATGTACGACACCGAACACGACGATCAACAGCGCGCAGATCAGGCACGCGGCCTCATGTTCGCGCACATGATGGCCGGTGTCGGATCGTCCGATGGAAGCGGTGGACGATGAGGGAAAGGATTCGGGCATGAGTCGCGTGGCAGGGCGAGACATATTCGGTGGCGGTTGAGTCGTTCTTTTTATCGACCGACCGCCGGCGAAATAAAGACGGGAGGTCGCCGCGCCCCTCACGAGGTCGCCGCG
>CAZART010000001.1:136106-167484 GCA_964487555.1 uncultured Rhodothermales bacterium | reverse complement strand
GAGGTCGCCGCGCCCCTCACGAGGTCGCCGCGGCCGGACGGATGTTGACGTGGACTCGGTAATCGGCATCGCGCATGAGGAGCGCAGCAGGAGTGCGTCCGGCGGTTGAACATTTGCGATGGGATGGAATAATGACCGGAGGTGAGTGGTCTTTCATTGACGGAATCCGACCACCGACGATGCTGAGGTACCCCAATGAAGGTTCTACTCCCCCTTCTTCTCCTACTGCTTACCCTGCCGGCCTGCTCTCTTTTCGACGGGCGCGAAGGAAGGGTGACGGCCGAGGTTTCCTCCGGAGAGGTGATCATCTCAAACGATACATCCCAGCGCGTTTTCTATTTCGTGGTCGGTAGAAACGTCGCGGCGCAGATCCTTTGGGTTCGGCACCTGGATCCCGAGGAACGTGTGGTCGCCGGCGGTGAACGAGCCATCAACCTCGATGAGGTCATGCAAGCGGAAATCGGCGAAGTGGAGGCTCTCGTCTACTGGTGGCACGCGGTGCCGGGAGATACGTCAGAAGTACCCGGGAAATTGAACAACATTATTGTAGAACTATAGCGACGATCACTCGCCGCATGCCCCGCAACAGGCAGCACATTTGATGGCCATTCCTGCAAGCTGCTATAACCCCGTCTGCACTTTAGCAATCGTATTGGTTGCTCAACTTCTCACAGGATGCTCAGGGGAAGAGACCGAAACGCAGACGCAACGTACCGATAACCCGCGCTCGTCGAGTACTATCCGTTCTTCTTCCGACACACTGACGGCTACCGCTTCCGATCTCAGAGTGGACGTATTCATTCCGGTAGACGTTGTGCCCGGCTCTAACCATGGCGAGGTGCTTGTACTGTCCTCGGATGGTAGCAAAAAACGCCTGCCCATAGAGTCGCCGATGCCGTCACTGGTGATTCTAGTGCCCGACGGCCTTGGCGGGTTTGTGTGGCAGTTATCGGAGCAGGATGCCGGCCCTCCTCCTATTTTCAAGGTCGACGCATCTGGAAGCGCGACCGTCCTCGTTCCAGGCGACGACGAGATGTTCACGCTCGTCGGCGCGGATTATGCCCTTCCAGGTGTCCTCGTCACACGCCGGCGTGGGACAGCCCCTGAGAATATGACCACGGACCTGCTCTCCATATCACTCGAAGATGGGGAAACGGCTGTTGTCGCACGTGATATCGGCGGATGGGAGAGCGTCGTCACCCATGCAGCGGCGATGCAGACGATTTTATACGCGCGTACCTCCTCAACGTCCGACGAGGCGGTCGTCAAGCCGTCTTCCGATGAGGCCGTAAAGGTATTCGAGGGCGGAGAAGCTACGGGGGAGTACATCCAGGGTATTGATATCGCAACGCAGCCCGTGACGGGGGTCGTACTTGTAGAAACCGCAGCGGGCTATCCAGATCATCCGACGGCCAGCTTGCGGCTGGTGGATTTAGCAGGCGGATCGGTGCGTAAAGACGTCGCGGTTCCGCTGCAGCTCGGAGTCGGCGACAGCTGGCTCGTTCCACGAGACGTTTCATCTGCCAACGGCCATGTTCTGATCAACCGTTTCGCCGAAGGGACGTGGTTCGCACCTCTGGTGTATGATCTGAATTCCGGTGAATGGATGGTGCTCAAAGGGGTTGAAGGGCGCGCCGTCCTTGCACACCCTCCGCCGGATCGACGGTGAAGCCATCAACAAAGGGACGGCTATCTCATGTCGGCTTATGCCTCCTCCGACAGAACGTCCATCGCCCTCGGGGAATGCCGTCACTCGTATCGGAGAACGTCCGCCGGATTCGATGTTGCCGCCCGCATGGTTTGCAGGATAACGCTGAAGAGGGCGAAGAGCAGCGCGGTCAGCGCGGCGATCAGAAAGGTGAGCACGCTGATGTCGATACGGTAGGCAAAATTGGCGAGCCACTTCTGGACCACGAGATAACCGAGCGGCAGTCCTATCACGCAGGCAATAATCACCCATCGTACCGCGTCACGACAGAGCAGTGCAAGGATGCTGTTTACCGAGGCGCCGTGTGCCTTCCGGATTCCGATCTCCTTCGTGCGGCGCTGGGCCGTAAAGGTCGCCAGCCCTACCACGCCGAGGCAGGCAATCAAGATGGAGAGTGCCGTGAAAAAGCGCGCCAGTCTCCCAAACTGCACGTCCTTCCGGTACGTCGCTGCGAATTGTTCATCCAAGAAATAATACACGAACGGATATTTGGGCTGAACCTGCGTCCAGAGCTCCTCGATGGATGACAGCAGGCGCTCCACATTGCCCGGGCCGATTCGAACGACTGCACTGGCGAGACCGGCCGAGGCGGGAAATACCGCCATCGGCTCGATTTCCTGCTGCAGCGGATAGTGGTGGAAATCCTCGATGACTCCGATAACCTGATACTCCTTCACGTAGGAATGTGGACGCCAATCACCATTCTCATTCTGGCTCCACGAAACATGACGCCTGTATAGTTGATTGCCGACAGGATCTGCGACATTGAGAGAGCGCGCCGCGGCTACGTTGAGCAAGACGGACGACGTGTCGGTGCTGTTTCCCTCGAAAAAATTGCGCCCAGTGACGATCTCGATTCCGAGCGTCGGGAGGAAGCCGTCATCGCCGAGGTAGACATTCATGTCGGTACCCGCTTCTGTCTGCTCCTCTCCCTGCGCCGGTACTTCTCCCTGACGCCGGTAAAATGCGGTCCGCCCGACGTTCCACAACCGGCCCGGAAACGATTGAACATACCCGGCCTCGACAACCTGGCTGTTCCGTTTAAGCTCATCCATGAACGTCACCTGCTGATCGCCCAGCCACGCCGTGTTGTCGATGACCAGCACGGATTCTCTATCGAAGCCGAGATCCTTGCTCTGCATGTATTCCAGCTGCCGATGCACGACGATGGCGAACACGATCATGGCCACCGAGACCGCGAACTGGCTCACCACCAGTCCGTTGCGGAAACGCAGGCCGCGACGCCCGGTGGTCGCCGCACCCTTCAGCGCCGTGATAGGTGAATAGGCCGTCATGTAAACGGCGGGATACATGCCGGAGCCCAAACCGATCAAGACGGCACTCCCCGCCAGCGCCAGTAAAACCGGCCCCCGCGTGAGATACGCCAGGCTGATCGACTTGTCTGTTATGTCGTTCAGAATGGGAAGACACAAGATGCAAAGACCGGCGGCGATGAAAAAGGCGATCATCGTGAGGCCCATCGATTCGGCAAGATGTTGGCCGATGAGCTGGCGCCGCGAGGCGCCCGCCACCTTTCTGACGCCGATTTCGCGAGCCCTCTTGGACGCTCGCGCTGTCGCCAGATTCATATAATTGACGCAGGCAATCAGTACCAGAAACGCCCCCACCGCCATCAGAATCAGCAGATTCTGCATGTTGCCGCCGGCGCCTCCCGGAATCCACTCCCGATCCAGCGGCGGATCGAGATGCACGTCCGTCAATGGCTGCAGACGCAGCCGCATACGACCTTCGTGCCGTGTCGCGGCACCGAAGTATTTGTCCTGCAGACGCTCGAGCTTCTCTCCTATGATCTCCACAGAAGCATTCTCATGCAGCAGAAGAAATGCCGCCATAGACGTATTCTCCGGAGAGTAATGCGGATTCGAACGAACGGGCAGCACCATGTCAACATTGAAACTGGTGTTGCGCGGGACGTTTCTGATAACTCCGGTAACCGTAAACGGCTGATCATTAAAGACGTCGTCCTGATAAAACAGCAGGGTCTTGCCGAGAGCCGGCTCCTCACCGAAGTAGCGTGTGGCGAAACTATCGGTGAGCACGACTGAATACTGCTCCTCCAGTGCAGTTTGAGGATCGCCGGCCAAGAATTCGTGCGAAAAGACGTCGAAGTAATTATCGGTAGCGTAGATCGTCTCGGACTGGAGCAGCGTTTCTCCTCTACGAATTACAGGGCCGTGCGCCTTTGCGAAGCGCACTACGGTCTCTACTTCTGGAATTTCTGAAAACAGCGCCGGCGTTTCGGGCGGGGTGTAGTAGTCCAGAAAGGGCTCTTCGTCGCCACGATCCACTTCAGCGGCAACGCGGAGGATTCGGTCGGCCTCCTCGTAAAATCGGTCGTAGCTGAACTCGTCGAAGACGTAAAGAAATATCATGAGACTGCTCGCCACCGCCACGGCCAAACCGACCACATTTAAGACGGCATACATCTTCTGATGCCAGAGATATCGAAAGGCGGTTACGACGTAGTTCTTCAGCATGGTGACCTTACGAGGTTTCGTCCAATCTGCCAATCAACTGATATCGGAAACGGCCTTAGATGAGCATATGACATACCACGGCAAACGTCATGACCAATATAGCGGCCATCGGATACGCATGCTCGCTACCGCTGGAGCCTATCCAATGCCGCCTGCGAGGCGCCATGAATGTCCGTGCATGTCATCCACGCGCGACATGTCCGTGACGAACATGGTTTATTCGCCGTAACCTTCCACACGCTCTTGCACATCTGAAATGCTTACGGGTATTTGCGGTAACCAGGCGGCGATCTAAAGTCCAACATGGCCTGCGGCGCCGGGAATAACCTAACCTTCGGTCTCGAAGATCGTACACGAGAGGTCCCTGCCTCAAATCTCCCCTCGCTCTATGCGGTCAACTCTTCTGCGACCTGTGTATCACCGCGCCCTGAGAGGCCTTCCCGTACTTGGCACGCCCACCGACGCGGCGCGGCGCTTTGGAGGAACCTCCGGCAGCCTCGAAGATAGGGCGGATCGGATCATCGCCGCCTACACGGGCCTGGGCGGAGCGACCGGATTTGCCTGCGGCGTGCCGGGCATCCTGCTAACGCCGATTACGTTGCCGGCGAATGTGGCAGGCGTGGCGCTGATCCAGATGCACATGACGGCCGCCGTAGCCTCGCTTGCTGGTCACGATCTACATGTCCTGGAGACGCGTGACAAATGCATTGCTTGTCTCCTCGAGAAGATTACGGATGAAGGAGCAAATACCGAGAAAAAGGAAGCGGCGGCGCGGACAGGTGTGAAGATGCTCGAGCGCGGCGCCCGCGTGGCCTTCGGGCTTACGCTGGGCGGACGCGCCGCGCGCGGGGCGATGGTCCGGTGGACGGTACTTCGCCGCGTCCCGCTCATCGGCGGCGTCATCGGCGCCGGCTCTGATGCGTACGTCACGGCGTTCGTCGGTCGCTGCGCAAAGCGGGCATTTCTGCCGGGCCGATCGGAGTGACGGGGCGCTCGGCGCAGACGAACCTCATTTTCCGGCAGATACCGAGCGTGCCGACCGGAAAGCAGAAACCGAGCGTGCCGACGGGAATGCAGATACCGAGCCTGCCGACCGGAAAGCAGATACCGACTGTGCCGACCCGAAAGCAGATAACGGCGGGCGCCGAGTAGTCGCCGCAGGATACCGCCAATGCGCAGACCACATCCTAGGACGGCTCCACGAACAGGTCTCCCGTCATCCCGCTCCGCTCCAGGCCCAGCAGAAACTTCTTGCGCCATAGTCCGCCGCCGTAACCGGTAAGCGAGCCGTCGCTGCCGATCACCCGGTGGCAGGGGATGAGGATGGCGATCCGGTTGTCGCCATTCGCGCGTGCGACGGCGCGCACGGCCTCCGGCGCACCGATCGACCGCGCCTGGTCGGCGTAGCTGCGCACGTGCCCATACGGTATGTCCCGAAGCGCCGCCCAAACGCGTTCCTGAAACAGCGTACCGTGCATGACGATCGGCGCGCTAAACGCCTCAAGCGAGCCGTCGAAGTAGTCCGCCAGTTCTTCTTCCAGCTGCCGGCTCACTTCCGTAGAGCCCGGTACGAACGCACAACCGAGCCGCTTCTCGAGTCGCTCGAGCTGCGTCGGAAGCATCCGGCGATCCGTGAACTCGAGCAGGCACACCGCCTCGTCCGTCGTCCCGGCGAGCATCGGCCCGACCGGCGTCAGGATCCGTGCGAGATGAACGACCGGCACGTCGCGACTGCGGGCGGGCGATCGGCCCGTGATCTGACGAACGGCCTCCTGAAATCCGCTCACCGAGTCGTATCCGTTGTCGAACGCGGCCCCGGACACGCCCTCACCGCCGGCCAGCTGCCGCAGCGCCCTCGACATCCGTCGCCCGCGCTGGTAGCCGTGAAACGTCATGTTGTGATGCTTCTTGAACCAGCGTCTGACCGTCGCCGGCTCGAGGCCCCGCTCGCGGAGATCGCGATCTTTAAGGCGAAGAGAAGAATTCGCATCTAACTCCAACATCAGCGCGCGGATGTCATCCGGCGTCTTGCCCGGCGGCTCCATCGGTCTGCACCGCTTGCACGGCCGGTAGCCATGTGCCAGTGCCTGCTTCCCGGTGGCGAAGAACTCGACGTTCTCCCGCGCCGGCTTCCGCGCCGGGCATGACGGACGGCAGAAGATGCCGGTCGTCCGCACGGCCGTGATGAAGATGCCGTCATACGACGCGTCACGTGCCGCGAAGGCTTTAAACATTTCGCCAACTGGAGGAAGCGTCGAATTAGTCACGGAACCATGAGAGTCTGGTGTTCGGAATCCCCATCATCATAAGAACGCCCGATGCTGTCGCGCCACCGAAATCTCGACATCGAACTTCCGACGCATGCGGTTCACGGCACGGACGCAGGATCGCCGACTCCAACGCGCTGTCCCCGTTTGGAAGATTTTCAGGGGGTGTGGACATCGCGTTTGTGCACGACGTGGACGTTATATTTTCGTCCACCGCGTGTCTCATGGTTTGATCTGGAGTTCGTCTCACCTGGGGCTTGATCGCGCTTACCGTGTTCCTCCGCACGGTTCTCAGCCTCATCAACATTTTCGTGGCGTAGAAATTTACGACGCCTCGCAGCGCACGTCACGGCCCCATCCACATCATGACGGCGGCGTCAAACTGCATTGCAGATGGAATCGCCGAAGCCGTTATTGCCGGCTCAGACCATCAGAAATACGGGAGTACGATGAAGTTTTTGCCTCTCCTTTCCGCAGGTATCCTGCTCACGCTCACCACGGCAGTCGCGGCGGCGCAAGACGTAGTCCTCATCGACGGGAGCGCGTATGGCGATATTGCCGTAGATGAAACAGGCAACGTGTATGCGGCGCTCGGAGACGCCGTTTCCAAGTATGACGCCGCACTAAATCTCGTCTGGAGCCGCGCCGGCGTGGATGCCGTCTCCATCGCGGTCGACGCCCTCGGATCGGTTTATCTAGGCGGAGGCGCGCAGAACGTCAAGTTTCGACCGGACGGAACGTTTGAGAAGAGCTTTGCCGCCGAAGCTCAGATTACGGACATGGAGGTCGCCGACGGATCTCTTTATGCGACCGGCCTTCGCCGCAAGAGCTTCGACTTCTGGGTCGCCAGGCTCGACCTCGACGGAGACGTCATTTGGTCCTTCTCGACTCCGTTTTCGCGCGAGAGCTCATACTGGGAGGCCTATCAGCTTGCACCTTCGCTCAGCGTGGACGGAGCCGGACGGACCTGGGTGACCGGATACTTTACGGGCACCGTAGATTTCGATCCCGGCGAACCATCCGCCAACCTGACGTCGGATGGGGGCAACGACGTCTTCGTAGCGATGTACGATGCCGCGGGTTCTTTTGTCCAGGCCTTTTCTATCAATGGGTCCGGTGCGGACGTCGCGCACGACATTGTTGCCGATGCATCCGGGAGCATCTACGTTACCGGACACTTCGAGGGGACGGTTGACTTTGATCCCGGACCCGGTGTCGCAGAGCTCGCCGCCCCGGCCTGCTACGACACTTTTATCGCGAAGTACGATGCGGAGGGCCGCTTCTTGTGGGCGATAGACATAGGCGGGCAGGATTACTGCGCTGAAGCAAACGGTTTCAGCCTGGCCGTAGACGGAAGCGGAGGCGTATATCTTACGGGCTACTACTTCGATCATCAGGGTTCTCAGGTGGATTTCGATCCGGGATCTCAGGTGGCGCCGCTCGACTTTGTCGGAGAGGAGGACGCATTCGTGGCGAAATATGATGCCGACGGAAGCTATCTGTGGGCGTTCGGGCTCGGTAGCCAGTACGCAGATTACGGGTTAGGCCTTGAACTCGTAGGCGATGAGGATCTATACGTGTTCGGAAGCGGGCACGGCTTGATCGACTTCAACCCGGGCCCGGATATGCACGTCATGGATGCGAGAGGGAGTTCTTTCCTCGCGCGGTATACGAGCACAGGCGCGCTGGCCATTGCGTCGAGCGGCGAGCGCCCGCCGAATTCAGGCCCCGCGGCGGTTCGGATCTACCCTAACCCGCTTAGCGAAGAGGCCACCGTCGAACTCACGCTCCGGAGGTCCTCCGACGTTTCGGTGGTCGTCCATGACGTTCTCGGACGCGAAATTGCTCGCATCCATGAGGGACCGCTCGCCGCCGGAATGATCCACCGTTTTACGATTGACGGTACGGATCTCGCCAACGGCGTGTACGTTCTTCGGATGGATGGAGTAGGGTTGAACGCGAGCCGTCTTTTACTCATTCAGCGATGATTCCACGACCTGCGACTTGCATCGCCATCGCGATGCTTCTACTGGCTTCCTGCGACACGTCCGATCCGGACCGGCAGGGAGCCCTTTTCTCCGTTCGCGCCTGCCAGGGTTCGGGCGCGGCACCATCGGGGGAGACGTTTCGCGTCCGCATCCACGATTCCGATGTGATCGCGGAGGCCGAACGGCTCCTCGCGTCCGACGAGCAGCGCATCATCACAGGGCCGCTGCGCCGAGGCGACGGCGGCGTCAACGATCCCTGGTCGTGGCATCTCGACCCCGATAGCGTCGAATTCGCAGATTTCACGATCGAGCTGTGCGACGGATGCCCCCACATGGTCGAAGACGATCTCGACTACTGGATCGACACGGTGGGTCGGTACTGCCCATGGTCGACGGAGCTTGTCGGACGGGTGGATTAGGCGGTTGCGCACCCACGCTTCCGCGCAAACGTCCGCAGATACCAGGAGACTTAGTGACTGCATACTCTAGAATTTTAGTTTAGCACTTCAGGCCCGGCGCTCGGGTCTCAACAACGCTGCGCCGCGCCCTCACCCTCCACGCGCTGTACCTCTCTTCAACCGCGCTCCGCCCTCCACTTCGCCGAGCTCTGACGATCTATAATCCCGCGCTGCGCTTCTTGTACGCCGCGAGCGCGCGGTCCAGCCGTTCGTGGGCCGTCGTATCGCCGGGGACGTTGTGAGATGGATGGATGTAGAGATCGACGCCCCGGTCCGCCAGCATCTCCGCCACGGTCGTGATCGTCATCCAAACGACCGTAATGAAGGCCATCGTCGAGGTCGGACCGATCCGGTCTTGATGGTTCTGGAGGTCGACCGTCGCGTCTATGGCCGGGACACACGTGTCGATGAGCACGTCGGCGAGGTCGAACACCTTCTTTCCGGACGAGTGCCTCGTTTCCATATCGGCGAAGGCCTGTGCCGATCCGGCCACGACTACTTTCATGCCCAGTTCCTTCGCTCGCAGCGCAATGTCTATGTTGATGGGATTGATGCCGGAGTGCGAAAAAATCCACATCGTATCGCGCGCATCGAAGTCGTAGCTCTTCATGATCTGCCGGCCGTAGCCTTCTGTGCGCTCGAGGAAGAGAAATTGATGGATCCCCATCTCGCCCGTGATGTGCGTGAAGAAGGTGAGGGGGAGTTCGATCATCGGATGAAAGCCCACGAACCCGCCGATCCGAGGGTACATCTCTTCGACGGGCAGCGTTGCGTGACCGCATCCGAAAGTGTGCACCCACCGTTCGGCCTCGATCGAGTCGGCCATGAGCATGGCGGCCTTTTGGATGATGTCGGTTTGGGTCTCTTCGATGCGGTCGATGATCGAACGGGTGGCGGCGAGCCAGGTCTTCGCGAGCATGTGAGCGGTGGAGCGTAGAGGGTGGAGTGTCGACAGTGGAAAAGGTTAGCCGGCCGCCGGCGGGCTTGCCGCTGCAGCGGCGCGAATGCGGCGGAGGGCGAGAGTCAGGGCGCCCAGCATGCAAAGGAGGGCAACCGGCGTCATCAGGAACGAGGCGCGGAGACCGAATTCGGCACCGAGGACGCCGGCGATGTAGGGAAACAACGATCCGCCGGTCAGCGCCATCACGAAGAGGACGCTGAAGGCGGTGCCGGAGACGCGGGGATACAGGTCTCCGGCGTAGCCGAGTCCCACCGGGAAGCCGGCCGCGAGTCCGGCGCCGGTCAGGAAAATGCCGACGTAGGCCGGCCAGGCCGTCTGCGAAAGGATCATCATGATCGAGCCCGCTGCCGCGATGCCGATGCAGGTCCGCAGCACGCGCGCCGGATCCGTGCGCTTCAGGACGCCTCCGAGGACGAGTCGCGCGAGCGTCATTCCGATCCAGAAGAGCGAAAGGGCGTACGCGGCGCTGCCCGCGCCGACGGACAGCTCCTCGAGGAAAAACGTTGACGTCCAGCCGCCCGTCGTGATCTCGATGCCGCTCTGGAAAAACAGCATCGCCCCGAGGAGCAGCAGTGCCGGATCGCGCACGAGCGCGGCACCCTGCGCGATGGGGAATCCCTGCGGTTGTTTGGGACGCGGGAAGCGTATCGCCGCGAAGTAGAGGAGGGCGAGGAGGACGGGGGCGCCGATCGCCGCCGTCAACGCCGCGTAGGAAAACGTCTCGAGGAGCAGGCCGAGCAGAAGAGGGACGCCGAAGGCGCCGATCCCGAAAAAAACGCCCAGGAGACTCAACCCGGCGCTGCGCTCCCCCTCGCTGATGTCGGAGACGAGCGCATTCGTACCACCATTGATCACCCCGCCGCCGATGCCGATTACAAACACCGCCAGACGCATCGCGTCGAATGTGGGCGCGAACGCCAGCGCTTCCAGGCCCACAAGGACGAGGAGCGTGCAGGTTGTGAGCAGGCCCTTAAATCCATACCGGTCGACGACCGGACCAAAGACGAGGGAGCCGATGAGGATGCCGATGCTCAGCAGCGTAATGGATGAGCCGGCCGCGGCCATGTCGACGTCGAATCGATCGATGAGCGACGGCAGGAGGGTACCGAGCACCGTCATCACGATGCCGAAGACCAGCATGCCGATGCAGGCCGCCGCGAAGACGTGCTTTCGATGGAATTCGCTCACGAGGTTCTTCTGATTAACTCGATGCGGCGAGGTGGTCCAGCACCAGTTTGGCGGCGCCGTAGAGCCCGGCATCGCCACCGAGCATGGCCGGCTCCAGGGTAACGCCGCGAACGGCAATCGGCTGCGCCCACTGTTTCGCCTCGGCGAGGACGCGGTCCAGCAGCACGACGGCGGGTCCGAACACGCCCCCGCCGAAGATAATCTTTTCCGGATTGAACAGGCTGACGATATTCGCCACGGCCATGCCCCACAGCTCGACGGCGTTGTCGATGACGAGCACGGCAAGTGGATCGCCCTGCTCGAACGCTTCGAAGACGTGATGGGCCGAGATCGTTTCCGCCGATCGCAGACGGCCCTCGTAATCCGGACCCATGAGATCGGCGGCGTATCGGGCGAGCCCGTCCCCCGAGGCGGCGTATTCGAAGCAGCCCCACATCGCGTACCGTTTTCGATGGGGACGGTCGAGCGCCATCCAGCCGATGGCCCCGGCAATGCCTCGCTTTCCGTTCAGAATGCGACCGCCGGAGACGATCCCCGCGCCGATGCCCGTTCCCACGGCGAGAAAGATCGCATCGGTGCATCCTTGCGCGGCGCCCTTCCAAATCTCCCCGAGGATGTAGCAGGCCCGGTCGCACTCGATCCGCACGCCGACGTCGAGCGCATCCTGCAGCACGTCGCGAAGCGGATAATCCTCCCAGCCGGCGATATTGGGCGCCCATACGCGTCCGGTGTCCGGATAAAAAATGCCCGGTACGCACATGCCCACGCCCTGAACCGGCTCGGGTGCTCGCTCGATCGTCTCGCGCACAAGCCTCTGCACCAGCTCTCCGACCTCATCGCCCGAGCGCCCGTCGACGGGCTCGACGATGCGAACGAGAATCTTGCCGTACGCCGAAAAAGCCGCCGCAGCCAGTTTCGTGCCGCCCAGATCGACGCCGATAACCGCCATCGTTTTTCCGTTTTTCTGTTGGATCGGTGATGGCTCCAATCTATTGGATGGATGGGAGTCTGTCACGCTGACGCCATCCACGACGCACAGGATCGTCTGCTCGAGAAGCTCTCCGATCAAATCGCGCAGCGTGCTTTCGACGCCGTGCTCACCCGGATCCAAGGAAGCACGCGCAACGCCGAATGGTCTTCAGTTGAGCTGCGACAGCAGATAGGTGTAGATCACCGCCGTCATCTTCGCCTGCTGCTCGTGCGTCACCCCGCTGCCGTGACCGCCTTCGGTATTCTCGAAGTACATGATGGGATGGCCCATCCCTTCCATCTTCGCCGCCATCTTGCGCGCATGTCCGGGATGTACTCGGTCGTCCCGCGTGGTGGTGACGAAAAGTGGACGCGGGTAGCGGACATCGTCTTGCACGTGCTGATACGGGGAATACCTGGAGATGTAGGCCCACTCATCGGGGATGTCGGGGTTTCCGTATTCCGCCATCCAGCTCGCGCCGGCCAGCAGCTTGTTGTAACGCTTCATATCGAGCAGCGGAACGGCGACCACGGCCGCGCCGAAGAGATCCGGCCGCTGCATGAGCACGGCGCCGACGAGAAGGCCGCCGTTGCTGCCTCCGTGGATGCCGAGGTGCCTGGGCGACGTAATTCCCCGAGCGACCAGGTCCTCGGCGACGGCGATGAAATCGTCGTACGCCCGCTGACGGTGTTCCTTCTGAGCCGATCGATGCCACGCCGGTCCGAATTCGCCCCCTCCGCGGATGTTGGCCACGACGTAGACGCCGCCGTTCTCCAGCCAGGCCTTGCCTTGAATAGGGCTGTAGCCGGGCGTGAGAGAGACCTGAAAACCGCCGTATCCATACAGCAAGGTCGGATGCGTCCCGTTGGGCGTCAGCCCCTCCTCATGGACCACGAAATACGGGATTTTCGTGCCGTCCGACGACGTCCCCATGTACTGGTTGACGACGAGGCCCTCCGCGACGAAAAGATCCGGCAGCTGCCGGACGATGTCCGCCTCACCGTCGTTTGTAACGGCATACAGCGTCGTCGGCTGGACGTAGCTGCTGTACGTGAAGAAAAACCGATTATCGTCGTCGCTCGCCGTCACGACATTCACGCTGCCCGGCGAAGGGGTCTCGATTCGCTCGCCGACCCATTTTCCATCTTCGAGTCGATAGCGATGCAGCTCGCCGACGACATTGTCAAGAAGCGTGACCAGGACAAAGTCGCGCGTCGTGCTTACGTCTTCGATCGTCTGACGCGCCGTCGGCGCGACAATCGTCTGGAAGTGAGGATCGCCGTGCAAGAAATCGTTGTAGGAGGCTGCGATCAGCGAACCAACGGGATAGGTAAAGCCGCCGGTTGTCCATTCGGAGCGCAGATAAATCACGATCTGATCACCGGCAAACTGCGGATCCGCATCTTTCGGCATGTCGAAGGCCACGAGCCGTCCGTCGCGGAAGGCGTAGTGCGTGCCCTCGAAAAAACTCGGCCGATGTGCGATGAGCGGACGGATCTCGTCACCGACCCGGAACGATCTTGCCCACGCCCCGACGTCCTCCCGCCGTCCCTCGAACACCGTCTCGGCGGCCGCGAGATCGGTGCCACGCATCCAGCGCCTCACGGTCCCCGGATAGCCCGATGTCGTGAGCGAGCCCTCGCCGAAATCGGTCGAAATGAGTAGCGTGTTCTCATCCACCCAGGCCGTGCTCGACTTCGCTTCGGGCAGGGCGAATCCACCCATCACGAAGGAGCGGGTTGCGACGTCGAATTCGCGCACCTCCGCCGCATCGGCGCCGCCGTGTGAGAGTCTGATCAGACACTGCTCGTACGCCGGCGGCAGACAGTTGGAGCCCTTGAATACCCAATTGGTGTCCTCCGCAGCGGCGAGCGAATCGATGTCGAGCAGGACGTCCCATTCGGGGCGGCCGTCGAGATAGGATGCCCAGGACGTCCGCCGCCAGATCCCGCGAACGTGTTCTTCATCTTGCCAGAAATTGTAGAGATATTCGCCCCGAATGGCAGGGTAAGCGATCCGCTCATTCGAATTCAGTATGCGAAGCACCTGTGCGTACAGCGAATCGAATTTCGGATGGGCCTTCAGCGTCTCGAGCGTCGCGGCGTTGCGTTCCTCCACCCACGCCATGGCCTCGCGGCCGTCGATTTCCTCGAGCCAGAGATACGGATCACCAGAGTCGTTCGCCGTCAAGTCTTGAGCCGTAGAAGAAATGGGGCCAAGGCCGAAGGCACAAATTCCGAGCAAAAAGAGGAGGCGTCCCATAAGTCCTCATGTGATGGCGGGATGGATATCGAGTCGCCGCGAATATACGGCACGGCGGGCACGTTCAATCTGCTTTCGGGCGGCATTATAGCCCGCTATCTTGATGGACGAAGCGCGCCGCAGCGAGCCGGACTTGTTCGTGGCGGTGCTGAACGGCGAAAACGCCCGCCACGTCGACATCCCCATGGACTTTCTTGGCGTTGGCGCCTACACTGCACAGACGGCGTCAGATGTGGTCGACCATCTCGCCGCCGTCACCGTCGAGACGTCGCGGCTCGGCCTCAGCGATATCCTCCCGATCAACCTGCGCCCCGGCGGCGGAATCGTCGCGCGCTTTTCGAGAACGAGCGATGAATAGACTTCTCCTTGTCGCAAGCATCTTCATGCTCGCCGATCCGGCGGCCGCCCAGTCGCCGCTGTCGCTGCCCCGGACGTTTCCGATCGTCTCATTCCGTTCGCCCGTCTTCCTGACCCACGCAGGCGACGGCACGAACCGTTTGTTCATCGCCGAGCAGGACGGCATCATCAAGGTCGTTCCGAACGACTCTACGATCAATCAAAGCCACGTGGGCGTCTTCCTGGATCTCACGGCGAAGCTGACGCGGTTCCACAACGAGGCCGGCCTGCTCGGTCTTGCCTTCCATCCCGATTACGAAGAAAACGGCGACTTCTACGTCTACTACACGCAGTCCATGCCCGACCGTTCGGTCGTCTCACGGTTCGTCGTCGATCCTGACGATCCCGCCCGGGCCGATCCGGAAAGCGAGGTCGTTCTCCTCGAAGTGGATCAGCCCTTCGGCAATCACAATGCGGGAATGATGCAGTTCGGGCCGAACGACGGCTACCTCTACATCAGTCTGGGCGACGGCGGCGACCGACGCGACGGAACTCTGTTTCCTCCGGATTCTCTCGGCAACGGGCAGAACCGCGCGACGCTCCATTCGTCCGTGCTTCGCATCGACGTGGACGGCGCCTCCGACGGCCGAGCGTATGGCATCCCCCCGGACAACCCGTTCGTGGGCAACACGGAAGGCTGGCTGGAGGAGATCTGGGCGTACGGCCTACGCAATCCGTGGCGATTCAGCATCGACGGTCCCACGAACCGGCTCTGGTTGGCCGACGTCGGCGCGAAGGCGTGGGAGGAGATCAACCTCGTCGAGGCGGGCGACAATCTCGGCTGGTCCGTGACGGAGGCGACGGAATGCTTCCGTGCGGCGGGTTGCAACACCTCCGATATCAAAATGCCCGTCGCCCAACGCAAATATCAGGGCTCCTGTAATTCAATTACGGGCGGATACGTTTACCGCGGCGCCCGGCGCCCCGAGCTGCAGGGCGCGTACATCTACAGCGACTGGTGCACGGGCACGATCCGGATGCTCCGTTATGAGGACGGCTCCGTAACGTCGGACGAGCAGCTCTTCGACACGAACCTCAAGGTGTCGTCCTTCGGTCTCGACGAGCAAGACGAGCTATACGTGGTCAATCATAACGGAACGATCCACTGGTTCTCGAAGGCATCGGCCGCGACGGGAGTCGATATTCCTGCGGCGCACGTTTTCGAACTCGAACAGAACTTTCCGAATCCGGTCGAGGGCGCGACGAGCATCCGCTACGTCCTCTCGCACGCCGCACCGGTTGAGCTGATCATATACGACGTGCTCGGCCGAGCCGTGCGGACGCTCATCTCCGGCGATCGGCCGCCCGGCGCCTACTCCGCGGATTGGGACGGCACGGCGGACGACGGCCTCCACGTCGCGGCCGGCGTGTACGTGTACACGCTCCGTGCCGGCACGCAATCCGGATCCAGAACCATGCTGGTCGTACGATGAAAGGTCTTTTCGTCGTGTTGATGCTGCTGGCCGCGAACGCGGGTGCTGCGGAGGTCGGGGGGTCTTATCGCTAATACCGATGCGAACGGCCATGTTCGGCCGGCGAACCACCTGCTATACGCCGGCCTACCTGGGCCTGGCTCGCCGCTTTACAAACGCGCCTCGTGATGTTCGCCGGGCCAATCGCGCGACGTTCGTTTGCCGCCGCCTCCGCCGGTCTTAAATGCCGTTCTAAGACTTGCCGGTTTACGTCGGGGCCGTTATGCTGATGGGCGATAGACGGCATCCATCCAACTCCCGGCTCCATGGACAGACGACGATTTATTCAGCGGACCGCCGCCGCGGGTCTCGGCAGCCTCGTGGCGGTCGACGGGCTTTTGAGATCCCCCGTGATCCTTACTTCACGGCGGACGAGGCGCCCCACCAAGCAGGGCGAGCTCGTCTTCAAGCCGTACGTCGTGCAGAATGGCGAGGGGCCGCACCTCGGGATGGTAGAGGATCTTCAGAATATCGGCGAGAAGGACTGGAAATTTCCGCAATGGGCCTTCTCCTCGGACGAGCACTGGGATACCTTTTACTCGAACATTTTCGCGAGCGAGAACGGGGTTCGGGTGTCTGACGTCGGGGGTCGCGACAGGTTCGGTATCAACGTCCGGTGGAACGTGGAGGGTTTCGGCTTCATCTACATGACGGCCGACAACGGCGGCGAATTCTACGCCCTGCCGTCGAGCGGTTCGCGATCGTTCAACCTCAATTACGAGCTGGCGAAGTCGCGCGTCGTCAAAAACAACGAGCGCCTGAACGCCTTCTCCGCGACCGGATACGTCCCCTCCAGTGAGGTGCGGGCCTTTCTCGACCTTAGTGACGAATTCTACGAGGCGGCTGCAAAGGCAGCCGGCGAAGAGGACCGCGCCCGCAAGGCGCAGAAGGCCCTTTATTACGCCATGTGGGGCGGCGAGATGCTCGAACTCGACAAGGCGCGCAACGACATAGAGGCTCGCGGGCCGCGAGACGGTTTTTTCATTGGCTGCGACACGAAGGGCTATCCGTATATGCCCACGGAAACGTTCATGGAGCGCTTCACGAACGTATTCAATTACGCGACCATCACCCACTATCTGAAAACGAGTTATCATTCGCCGTTCGAGGAGCAGGAAGGGGTCTACAACTGGAAACTGCGCGACGAGCAGTTCCGCAAGCTGCGCGATGCCGGCGTCGCCGTGGAGGGCCGCCCGATTTTCTGGGCGGATGGATGCTGTTCGCCCCAGTGGCTCATCGACAAGAGCTATCCCGAGCTCCTGAATTACGTCGAAAAGCACACGCGCGACGTGGTAAGTCACTATGGCGACGAGATGTACGCGTGGGAGGTGATCAACGAGGCGCACGACTATTCCAATGTGCTCCGTCTCACGCCGGACCAGATGGTCGAGATTGCGGGCCTCATCTGCGACGTGGCCAAAGACACGAGTCCGCACGTCCACCGCCTCATCAACAACTGCTGCCTTGTGTCCGACTACATCCAGTTCATCGATCCGTCCAGATTCGACGGCGAGGTCGAGCCGGTCACGCCGCACCAGTTCATCAAAATGTGCCACGAGGCGGGCGTCGAGTTCACGATTACCGGGCAGCAGCTCTACTATAGATATCGCGACCTCGCCGACACGATCCGCATGATCGAACGGCTCGAGAAGTTTGGCCGGCCGGTTCAGATCACCGAAATCGGTACCACGTCCGGCCCGACCGTGGAGTCGATCGCGACCGGAGAGATGCCGCTGCCGGATTACCCATACAGCTGGCACCGCCACTGGGACGAAGAGCTGCAGGCGGACTGGCTCGAGCAGGTCTACACCATCCTCTACAGCAAGCCCTGGATCGAGGCCATCAACTGGTACGACTTCGTCGACCCCTACTCCTTCATCGACAATGGGGGACTGCTCGCGAAGCCGACGGGCGAGACGAAGCCGGCCTATCACCGGCTCGAACGGCTCGAACGGGAATGGGGGATTATGTGAGGGTGCCGCGGCAACGAATGATGAAAGACGTGACCGATTCCGAGAAACGTGGTGGTCTACGGCACGTACGTGTATCCGGTAGGCAAGGCATGGGACCCCGCATTCCGGATGGAACAGGTATTACGTATCGCGAAGCTGCTTCTGATCGCCGCCGTCATGGTGCCGGCCGCGTGCGATGCGGACCTGCGCCGCGGCGACGCCGATCGCGCGGACGCCGACCTCCGCGCCAGCGCTGACGTTCGCTCCGACGCCGACCTCCGCGCTGAAGCCGAACGCGCCAAGGCGGACACCGAGCGTTCCATCTCCGCCGTACGACCCGACATCAGCTCGCGCGCCTCCGCCGACACCGCCCCCGAAGCCCGCGCCTCCGCCGATACGTCCGAGTTCCGCGAAAAACGCGTCGCGATGGTGCGCCGCCACATTGCGGCTCGCGGAATCGACAACCCACGCGTGCTCGAGGCGCTGCGGAGCGTGCCGCGGCACCTGTTCGTGCCGGAGGCTTACGTCGAACAGGCGTACGCCGACCGTCCCCTGCCTATCGGACACGGACAGACGATCTCCCAGCCGTACATCGTAGCCTACATGACGGCCCTCGTCGAGCCGGACCCCTCCGATCGTGTACTGGAAATCGGCACCGGTTCGGGCTACCAGGCCGCCGTACTCGCAGAGATCGTCGATGCGGTCCATACCATTGAGATCATTCCGGAGCTCAGCCGGACAGCGCACGATCGTCTGCAAAAGCTCGGGTACGACAACGTTACCGTCAGACACGCGGACGGCTACTTCGGCTGGGAAGAGCACGCCCCCTTCGACGCCATCATTGTCACCGCGGCCGCAGAGCACATCCCTCCGCCGCTCATCGACCAGCTCAAAGACGGCGGGCGCATGATCATACCGGTCGGATCACCGTTCCGGACGCAAACGCTGATGCTCGTTGAAAAACAGGGTGACGAACTATCGACCCGAAGTCTCGCGCCGGTCCGCTTCGTCCCCTTCACGCGTGACGACTAAGCCGTATGCCGTACCCGGCACGCGGTAGCCGGTACTTCGACGCGCACCCGAGTGCTGTGCGCCAGGAATCACAACGCACTATCCCATGAACCGATTGGCCGTCTCCCTGGCGCTGGTATCGAGTGCTCTGATCGGCTTTCAGCTCGTGCTGATGCAGGTATTGTCGGTGGTGCAGTGGTATCATTTTGCGTACATGGTTATCTCGGTGGCGCTTCTCGGCTTCGGCGCAAGCGGGACCGCGCTCTCCCTGGCACGCGGCTGGTTTGTGCGGCGATTCAACCTGGTTGTGCCGCTCGCGATGATCGGCTGCGGCGCCGCGATGCCGGCGGCGGCGTGGCTTGCCGCATCCGAAACCGCTCTCGCACGCTTCGATTCCTACCTGCTCTTTGTCGACGCCGGACAGTTCGGGTCGCTGGTCGCCACCTATCTGCTTTTCTTCGTCCCGTTCTTCCTGGGCGCGCTGGCCGTCGGGTTGATCCTCGTGCGCTATTCGATTGAAGCAGGCACGTACTATTTCGCGAACCTGCTCGGATCCGGACTGGGCGCGCTTTTCGCCCTCGCGCTCATGTGGGTGCTGAAGCCGCCGCTTCTGCCTCCGGCCGTGGGGCTCGTCGCCGTCGCGGCCGGCGTCCTCGTGATACCGCGTCGCTATCGCCTTCGCCTCCTTCCGGCGGCGGCGGCCGCCCTCCTTGTATGTGGATGGTTCCTCATCCGGCCGATTGAGCTGCAGCGGTCGCAGTTCAAAGACCTGAGCAGGACGCTGGACATGCCCGGCGCTGAGATCACGCTGGAGGAGAGCAGCCCCTACGGCCTCGTTCAGGTCGTATCGGCGCCTGCGCTGCGGTACGCGCCGGGGCTGAGCCTCTCGTATCGCGGCGACATTCCGGTCGAAAATGCCGTGTTCAACAACGGCAACTGGTACGGACCCGTCACCGCGGCCGGCGACTCGGTGCACCTGCTGGATTATTCGACCGCCGTTCTTCCGTACGTCGTCGGCAGCCCGAGGGTCGTGCTCGACCTTCACGCGCAAACGGGGAGCAACACGGCGCAGGCCTTGACGCACGGCGCCGAGGCGGTGATCGCCGTAGAGCCGCACGAGAGCGTCCTCTCGCTGCTCCGGCACGAGCTCGCGCCGGAAACGGACTCGCTACTGCATCACCCGGCCGTCACGGCGCGCGCCGAAGAGCCGCGCACGTATCTTGCGGCCACCCGCGATTCATTCGCGCTCATTACGCAGCCGATCGTCGGTGCCTTCGGCGGTACGTTGGGGCTCTTCGCCCTCCAGGAGCAGTACGGCCTGACCCTCGAGGCGTTCGAAGAGATGTGGGGGCGCCTCGAGGCTGGGGGCATGATCAGCGTCACGTCGTGGATGGATTACCCCTACAGAAACCCGCTCAAGCTGTTGGCGACGCTCGTAGAAACGCTTCGCGAGGCCGGCGTGGATGCGCCGCAGCGGCATCTCGCCGCATGGCGGAGCTGGGGCACGGTCACGTTCGTCGCCACGCGGACCCCGCTGGAAGACGAAGCGCTTGCCCGCATTCGCGAGGCCGGCCGAGCGCTCTCCTTCGATCCGCTCTTGCTTCCCGAGCTCCGGCCCGGGGAGCGGATGCGTTACAACGCGCTCCAGGACACGACCTTTTTTGATTTCGTCGATCGAATCGTCGCCGGGGACGGCGATTTCATCGAGCGATACGACTTCGATGTCAGGCCGGCCACGGACAACCACCCGTACTTCTCCCAGTTCTTGAGGTGGCGAACGGTCCCGCGACTGCTCGACGAGATCGGGCCGGATGCCTTCCCTTTCATCGAGCTCGGCACGCTGATCACGGCGGCGACGTTCGTCCAGATCTTTTTCGCCGCGATCCTGCTCATCCTTCTCCCGCTCCTTCGCCGCGGTTGGGCGGGGCGTGGCAAGGCGTGGACGCTTCTATACTTTTCCGGGCTCGGAATCGGGTATCTTTTCGTTGAGATGGTGCTTATTCAGCGCTTCGTGCTGTATCTGGGCCATCCGATCTACGCGGTTGCGGCCGTGCTGGCGGCAATCCTGCTATTCTCAGGGATCGGAAGCAGCGTATCGCAGCGCCTACAGGTGACGCCGGCAGCGTTGGCCACCGCCGCCGGTGCCGTCGCGTTAGTCATCGCGCTCTACGCGCTGTTTCTCATGCCGCTCCTGCGCGCGACGATCTCGCTGCCACTCATGTGGAAGGGGCTCTTGGGTCTGCTGATCGTTGGGGTTCCCGCCTTCGTGATGGGAATGCCGTTTCCGTTCGGCCTTCGCTATCTGACCGACCGCCGCCGCGCTCACATCCCATGGGCGTGGGCTATCAACGGGTGTCTCTCCGTCGTGAGCAGTGCGCTGGCCGCACTCCTCGCGGTCCAGATCGGCTTCGTCGCGGTCATGCTCGTCGCCGCCGGCGCCTACGGCGTCGTCGCCCTGATCAGCGTGGCCGCACGGCCCGACTGGTTCAGCTAGAAGCCGAAGTTGACGCCGATGTCGCGCAATACCCCGTAGAGCGCGCCGATCAGGAGCCCGTAGACTACGTGGCCGGCGATGTGGGCAATGGCCACCTGGTAGTCCGCCTTCTGAAATTCCTCAACCGGATGCCGATAGGACTGGCGGATGATGGATAACCCGACGACAAATCCCTGGGCGAATCCCATTATGCCGCCCATCATGAGCTCCGTGGCGAAGTTTGTTAGCGCGAGCAGGCTGAGGATGTGGATGTAGACGCCCGCGATGATCATCCCGCTGATGAAGTGGACGACCAACCCCACGCCGAGCGCATTGTGATACGATTTCGTTATCAGACTGCCGACGGCGCGAACCATGTCGGCGTTGGTCCAGCCGGACCGGTCGACGGCCCAGAGAAATGCCGTCATTCCGGCGGTCGCGATGAAGCCGGCGATGATGGCCATCAGGATGAGCATGGGAGGAGCCTCTGGCGGACGGATCGACGCTCTAGTATAGGAGCCACGTAAGTATAGGAGCCACGTACGATCGGTGCAACGTCGACTGTGTCGACGCGAGACCGCGGCCGTCTGACCGATCGAGCACCCTATTACGCGCGCCGTTCGGACTCGAGACCGCGGCCGTTTGACCGATGAGCATGCCACTACGCGCGCCGTTCTCGCCGCCGATCCCGTAGGTTCACCCAAACTGACGCCGCCAGCGCAGACAGACCCAGGATGAGCACCAGCGCGTCCACTAGACCGGCGTCCCATGAAAGGCCGGTGACGGCGTCGAGGTAGTACTTTACGTACGACTGCGGCAGGGCCGTCTCGCCGAGGCGGCGCTTTACGTCCCAGTGCCAGTCCGTACACGGGCAGTAGCCCCATCCGTAGAAGAGCCCCAGGCCGAACCAGGAGGCGATCGTCAGACCTATCGTCACGAGGTGCAGCCGGCGCGTCTTCGTCCAGATCCAACCGGTGAGGTTGAACAGCACCAGCGTGGAATGGAAGACGACGAAAAACACGTCTAGGAAGGCGTACATCGACAGTCTTCGACTTTCCCCAAAAAAACATCCGACGGATTTTCAATATGCACAGATTGCACGATCTCTGCCCGCCGCAAATTCCTAACATTGCGGCGCTCCGCGTGGTCACGTTCCTTCTCGCAGCACGATTGGGGGCGCAGCGCTCGTGCGACGCATCAACTTTTTCCGCAGGTTCCGCATTTGCCCTATATGGTAATAACGCGGTTAGCGCTACATTCGCAGCCCGCGCCGCTTTTCCGGACGCGGTAGGTCCACATCATAGCCATCATGATTCTAGGAGGTTGTTCGTGATGAAATCAGTATATCTCCTCGGCCTTCTGTTGCTCGGCACCGTCGCAACGGTCTCGCACGCACAGTCGGTCCAACCCGTCGATCAGTCGAGCGCCTACGCGTCGCAGATCGACCGAGAAATCGGCAAGCTGGCGCGGCTGCAAGCGAACGTGCAGCCGATCGTACTTAAGCGGCAGACCTCTCAAATATGGGAGAACGAAGCATGGGTCAATAGTTCGCGAACCTCGTATGACTATAGTGATCAGCAGACGGTGGTCCTCACGGAGGAATGGGACGGCAATGCG
Organism: uncultured Rhodothermales bacterium; assembly: GCA_964487555.1. Taxonomy (GTDB): domain Bacteria; phylum Bacteroidota; class Rhodothermia; order Rhodothermales; family VXPQ01; genus CAZART01. Next base: position 144,263 of record CAZART010000001.1, on the reverse strand, counting down.
TGGGTCAATTCCTCCCGAATCGTGACGACGCACAGCGGTGATCGGGTCTCGTCTACGCAGTACGAGACGTGGAACGGAACGGCGTGGGTCGCGGAAACACGCATTCTTAATACGTATTCCGGCGATCAGGTCTCGGAGATCCTGTCCCAAACTTTTCTGAACAACGCCTGGGTGGACGAGGAGCGGACGACGGTTACGTTGTCCGGCGGCGTCTTCGCATCGGCGCAAACGGATATCCGGCAGGGAGGAGCCTGGGTACCCTCGGATCGCTATACCATTAATCAGGAGGGCGACGACGTCGTAGCGGTGTCGGAGGAGTGGAACGGCTCGGCCTGGATAAACGCCGACCGAACGGTCTACAACAATCTCACGATCAGCCGGCTCTTCGAGATCTTTCAAAAATTTGAGGCGGAGGGCGACGTGACGTTCGGCCTTTCGTTCCTGCTGCGTCTTCCCGATTCCGTCCAGCAAGAGTGGAGCGGTACGGAATGGGTAAACGTATCGCGACAGGCGACCGAGCACGATGCGAGCGATCGGCCCGTGACGGTGACTCACGAGACCTGGCAGGAGGGCGCATGGCTGGGGGAGGCGAGGTACGTCGTTACCTATAACGCGCAAGGCAGAATCGAGCAGATCGACCAGCAGTTCTTTGATGAAGAGGACTGGATGTCGTTCGTCGTCGAGACGCACTTCTACGACGACGCCGGACTGCTCGAGCGCATCGTCGATCAGTTCGATCTGGGATTCGGAATCACGAACAGCACGCAGTACCTGTTCGAGTGGACGAATACGACGACCGCCGTAGAGGACGGTGAGGTGCCGGCACGTATTCGCCTCGCCGCGCCGTATCCGAATCCGTTTAATCCGCAAGCGATCGTACAATACCACCTCACCTCGCCGGAGCATGCGTCCTTGCGCGTATTCGACGCGGCGGGGCGTCTCGTCGGCACCCTTGTCAACGGCGTACGGCCTGCCGGTGATCACACCGTCGTTTTCGATGCCCGCGGGCTTTCGAGCGGCGTATATATGATCCGCCTCGAGACGCCTTCACACGTTGAGACCCGATCCGTCACGCTGCTACGGTAGCGGACCGGCCTCTGAATAACCGGCATTCCGGACGGAAATCTAAGGATCGGCTACGGGAGAGCCCACACCCGGTTTCTCTCGTAGCCGCGCCTGTTGGTATTGCATCCGTACGAGGCGGCGTCGCGGATCCGTCTCAGGCAGAGCCGGATTCGTAACCGAAACGTCAATCGCATGCGCGAACGTGGGACGCTCTGGGTGCTTCAAGGGCACTCGTCCAGATCGGCATTCGGAACGTATCCATTATGTATGCATTTCCCGGCCCCGACCGACGGCGTGTGGTCCACGCCTCGTTCTTCGCAATCGCAATGGCACTCGCCTTCACGACAAGCCCTGCGGAAGCACAGTCCGGGGACGTAGGCCTCGGTCTTCAGATCGGCGAGCCCAGCGGTGTCACGCTGCAATTCTACAATCCGGCGGCCACATCGTGGGATTTCCTGGCGGCGTGGAGCTTCGACGACTTTTTCTTCCTGAACGTCCACGCGCTCTATTACCGAGGGCTGGGCGATGACCGGCGGCTGCACCTTTTCTACGGCCCCGGCGCCTTCCTCGGGTTCCGCGACCGCGGATCACGCGACGACGACGTGGTCCTGGGAATTACCGGCACGCTCGGCGTCGGGTTCATGATCGATCGCTTTCAGATCTACGGGTCGGTTACGCCGCGTCTCTCCGTCGTACCGGCTACGGACGGAGACGTAGGGGCCGGAATCGGGGCGCGGTATTATTTTTAGGCGGCAGCCGATCGCCGGGCTGAACCATCCGCATTCAGGTGACGGATGGTAACAGAATGAGGAAATCTCCTGAAGGAATTGTACAATGAGCAGGCTGCATTCGCGCACTCGCCGGTCTACGATCCGCTGATCGATAGCGGAGGCCGGCGCTTCACGTAGTTTATCATCAAGAGGATCGCCATGTTCAAAAGAGACAAAGGCATCGCAGTGATGCTCGTCGTGGTTTCTTTCATCGTTACCGGAGCGCTAGTCCTAACGCCGGACATCAAGTACAAGACGGCTTCGAAGGTCGAGTTCGGCGGCGCTATGGGACGCGCCATGAATTTCGTATCGAAGCTGGGCGGTGGCGCGACCGACCTCGCATCAACCGTCTATCTCAAAGGCAATAAGATGCTTCAGGGAGACGAGCAGCAGGCATCGATGATCGATCTCGATGCCGAACGCATGGTCATGTTGAACCACAAGGAAAAGAGGTATTCGGTAATCTCGTTCGCCGATTTTCGGAAGAAGATGGAAGAGATGAGCGAGCAGCTCAGCGAAGCCCGGGAAGACGCCGCTCAGGACGGCAATCAGGCCGGCGCGGACGAGGCGACGACGGAGGTGAAGTTCGATTTTAAAATCGACCCCACGGGCGAGAAGAGCACGATCAACGGCCACCGCGCCGAGCGCTTCCTGATGACGATTCTGATGGAGGCCGAAAGCACTGAAAAGCCGGAAAAAGGAGAGACCGCGCAGCAGGGAACACTCGTGATCGCGTCGGACCTGTGGATGAGCGAGGATCTGGAGGGCCATGCTGAGATCGCCGATTTTCACCGTCGATTTGCGGAAAAGATGGGCGATGCGGCACTTGGCGGAGCCGAGATGCAGAATCTAGCAGACGCTCTTCAGCAGGCCTTCGCCGGTGATCCCCGGATCCGCAGCGGCATGCAGAAAATGCAGGCCGAGGCCGCGAAGATGAAGGGCGTCGACGTCAAAAACGTTACCCACGTCGTGCTCGTTGCGCCGGGCGAGAAATTTAATCCCGATCTCGTCTTCAAAGCGGAGGCGAAAGAGGAAAAGAAAGCGAAAAAACGGGGCGGACTGGGCGGATTTGCGAAAAAGCTGGCACAGCAGGCTGCGGGGGCGCAGGATGCCGACGACGACTCGTCCAAGGAGGCACCGCCCCAGCAAGCGCTTCTGACCGCGACGACGGAGATGCAGGAGTATTCAACGGCGCCTGTGCCCGTATCCATGTTCGAGATTCCGTCGAACTACCGCGAGGTTGCCTTCGAGTTGTAATAGGCTCCGTGCGGAGCTTCACTCGTATCGGATCGTCTCGAAGCTGCCGGGCGATTCGGCGGCTTCGACCGTAAAGCGCACGCGTCCGACGGTTCGGCCCTCGGTCGTGTGGATGTCGACCATCCACCGACCGGGGGCTACGTTCCGTTTGCGCGAATACCACCGGTAGCCCCCATCGCGATGCCCTTCGATCTCGTAGCGCATCCGATCGGTCGTCGTCCACCGTTGAAGACGCTCGTCGTAGTAGCGCCACTCGTGGAAGAGGGCCGTCCGAAGCTTCGTAGGTGCAAAAACCGCCGCAAAGCAGTGCACGGCGTCGCCGTCGGCGAATCGAAAGACGCGGTCGTCGTCCACCCAGAACGCATACCAGGGCCCCTTCACGTAGCGCAGCTCGAAGACGTCGCCGCGTCGCTCGACGTCGTGGTACACGCCCGCGTGCCTCAGCGCAAGCGGGACCGGCGGAATCCAGTTCCGAAGATAGAACACGTTCAGCGTCGTGAAGAGTAGCGTAACGACACCGAGGCCGTAGATGACCTGACGGTATCGCTCCAACACGCCGCGACGCCATAGATAATGAAGCAGCACCGTGACCACGGCGGCGCTCAGGAGTCCGCCCGCCACGAACGCCGCGTAGTTCATCGTCTTCGTGACCACGGGCACGAAGAATACGAAAAAGGAGAACGCGGCAAGGTAATAGAGGGCGAAGAGCAGGTAGACGTTGAACAGCCTCCGGTGCACGAACTCGTTGGCGACGAGCAGTCCGAGGAGCAGTACCACAAAGGCGGAGGTCGACGTCCAGGAAGCGCTCTGGAAATAGAAGATGACGTACGCGCTGTAGAGCGCGCCCATCAGGAACTGGATGGCCGCCGGAAGTGCGTCGCGATGTTTGATCAACAGGCGGTTCGTCGTGCGGTTCGCCTGCACGAGCGCAGCGCCCGTAATCAGTGCGCCTAGCGCGACGAGGTATGCTGCCAGGAGGACGTTGTCGACGACGGCGTCGATGCGGCGGAGGGTGGCGGCATCCCACAGCACGCCGCCGAAGAAAAACGCCGCCGGCTCGAAGCGTTTGTGGCGCTCGCGCCAACCGAGCGCAGTGCGCACCGCGGGTGCGCTGCCGAGGCGTTCTGTGAGCCGGGCCGCGCGGCTGCGCGGGGCGTCGTCTGTCTTCGCGGGAAAATCCAATAAAGATTCGGCTGTATGACGGTGATCCTCCGGCGTGCGTCACGTCAAAACAGCGCAACGATGTCGCCCGCACGCGAGTTGCAAAAATACGCGTGCCGTCCATCCCATGCTCTTCGTTCAGGATGACTCTATTCAGCTCATCCGGATGCGTCTATTTCGAGCGGCAGGCAGTGCTTCGGCCGCATCCGCAGGTCGTCGCCCCGAGCCGGTACAAAAAAAGGGCCGGACGATCAATGTCGCCAGGCCCTGCCGTGGAATCGAAGCCCGGTAAGCATGATTCAAACCGGCGTATGCAACTTCGCACAGCGTTGGGTGCGCGGCGCACGCATACCGGACTTCCATTGACCCGATGACGACGTGACGGTCTTCGGATCCGTCGATTCGTGTGGCGCCTTCAATCCCGTTCGTCCACGCCGGCGGCAAGAAGCCATCGTGCCCGCGACGACGCGTGCCGGGGAAGAGCCCGACGAAACGGCTTCGCACGTCTGAAAAATTTTCCCGGCGGACATCCGATAGGGATCCGCCTCCAGGACGCGAGGTTGTACGGCTAATCTTGCGGCGAGTAGGGAAAAGGATAAGACATCTCACATCCACCGATTCTCATCGCCCATTGCCATGATAAATTAGGCGCCCACGCCGGATACGTCCGCAGGCGGAGGATGACGTTCAGATGCCGGACGGTTATGTGAACATGCCAGAGAGGTAAAGTCATGTCGAAGTATGCACGATTGTTCGTTGTGGTCCTGGTCGCATTCGGGCTTGCAGGCGCGTTGCAGACGGCAGACGCGCAGGTCCTCAAGCGCCTGAAACAGCGGGCCAAAGACAAGGTCGAGGAGAATCTCGGCGAGAAGCAGGACAAGGCCATTGACGAGGCGATGGAAGGAGATTCCGCGGACAGTGGCGGGGCGGAAGGTGGCGATGCGAATAGTGTCGGGATGCAGAACGAGGAGGCGGCCCCGCTGCCTGCGGCTGAAGCCGCGAAGCTCAAACCCGGAGAGGGCGCGTGGGCCAATTATGACTTCATTCCTGGAGAGCGGCCACTCTTTATCGATGATTTCACCGCGGACAACGTCGGCGATTTTCCCAGGCGGCTCGAATTTAAAAGCGGGAATATGGAAATCGTGGAGTGGCAGGGGGCCCGCTGGCTGCGCGCCGAAGGTGGTGAGCTTTTCATCAACTTGCCGGAGACGCTGCCGGACCGGTTCACGATGGAATTCAACCTCGCGGGAAGCGGAAATCCGATGCAGATTCAGTTCAACAATCAGGACTCGTACGAACACCGCGTTGAGATCGATGAACACTACGCCTGGCTTCGATCCGGCGACGTAACCGGCCAGGGGGAACTGGGCGTGAACACCGCTGAAACGCCGGTCCGCATCCGAATTTCCATGGACGGCACGTACCTGAAGCTCTACGCGAACGAGAAGCGCGCCCTCAACGTGCCGAACGCGGAGCTGGGTCGCGCAAACCGGATCTTCATGGACCTGAGCGGTTGGAGCGCCGATGATCCACGGCTCATCTCGGACATCCGCGTCATGGCCGGCGGCCGAAAGCTCTACGAGGCCCTCGCGGCCGACGGCCGCGTCGTCACGCAGGGCATCTTCTTCGATTCCGGCAGCGACCAGATCCGGCCGGAGTCGACGCCGACCCTGAAGGAGATCGGCCAGATGCTCAAGGAACATGCCGATCTTCGGATTCGGGTTGGCGGCCATACCGATAACGTGGGTGATGCGGACGCCAACAAAACCCTCAGCGAAAAGCGAGCAGCATCGGTGCGCGAATTCCTCGTAGCGACCTACGGCATTGACGGCTCCCGCGTGGAAACGGCCGGGTACGGTCCCCACCAGCCGGTCGCGGAAAACGATACGCCGGAAGGCCGCCAGATGAACCGCCGCGTCGAGCTCGTAAAGTTGTAGGCTCACCCGGTGAAACGGACGCGTCGAGCGGTGCGGCGCCCCATCCGCGGGGCGCCGCCCATCTCGGCGGTGGTAATGTGTCACGGCTCACCGGTGAGGTGGACCGGTTTGGATTCGACCCCGTTCCTCCGAACGAACCTTTTGCGCGGCGGCTCGTGATGTATGGCCGTCGTATAAGAAATCAATCCGATTCGGATGGATCCGGTTACGCAGGGCCTGCTCGGTGCCGCCGCCGCCCAGGCCCTTTTCCACAATCAGCTCGGCCGATCGGCCGCCGTCATCGGACTGGTCGGTGGTGTGCTGCCCGACGCGGACGTCTTCATACGGAGCGCGTCGGATCCGCTGCTCGCCGTAGAAGTGCATCGCCAATTTACGCACGCGCTGGCCTTCATCCCCGTCGGCGGGGCGGTGGCGAGCCTTCCGTGGCTTGCCCGCAAAAAATACCGGAAGAAGTGGAAGCCCGTCGTGGGCGCCGCCGTCGCCGGGTATGCCACGCACGGCCTTTTGGATGCCTGCACGACCTACGGCACGCAGCTGTTCTGGCCGTTCTCCTCGGTACGCGTGGCGTGGGACTGCATCTCCATCATCGATCCGGTGTTTACCCTGACGCTTCTCGCGGGGGTGGTCGCGTCCGCCTGGCTCCGCCGGCGCGGGCCGGCCGCAGCGGCGCTCGTGCTCTGCCTGGCGTACCTCGGACTCGGGAACCTCCAACGGCACCGTGCGCTCGACGCGCAGGCGCAGATCGCGGCGTCGCGCCTGCACGAACCGCCGCGGCGCGCCGCCTTCCCCACGTTTGCCAATCTCGTCGTCTGGCGCTCGCTCTATCAGGGCGGCGACAGCCTCTACGCCGATCGCATCCGCGTCCCATTCTTCGGCGTGCCCGAGTGGCAGCCGGGCTCCGCCGTCGCCGATCTTGATCTTCAGGATCTTGCCCACGAGCTGAGGAACGATCCTCGTATCCGCGAGGACTTCCGCAGGTTTCGGTGGTTCTCGGGTGGATGGGTGGCGAGGGCCCCGACCGACCCCGACGTGATCGGCGATGCGCGGTACTCACTTCGCACCGACAGCTTTCATCCGATCTGGGGCGTCCGCTTTCATCCAGGCGCCGAGATCCCGACCGAGTGGGTAGACCAAACGCGAAACCGAGAACTGCGCCTGTCCGATCTCTGGACAGAGATCTCCGGAGCGGCCGCCTACCGGCCGGTGCCGTAATTCGCCGGCAACCTCAGTGCTCCTCGTCTTCCATTATTCTCACATCGGCACGGCCTTCCGCCTTTTCCGGCAATGCCGGACGCGGGGTGGATTTTGCGAGGCGTATACAAATGCAGCAATTATACGGGCACGTGCGTTTTATTTGACCTGGCGGAGCCGTTATTTACCGACGTGCGACCGCTGCAGCGCTTCAAAGCAAGAGGTGAACCATGCGCTTTCGATGTCTTCACGTCACCCGCAGAGGCGGTTTTCTCGGCGCTCTACTGATGCTTGGAGCATCCTGCGTGATCGAACCGGCCTCCGCACAATCGACGTCGGCCGGGGAGGTGATCGCGGTCCGTCCGCTGACGCTGCGATCAGACGTCGACGCCGCAGCATTCGAGCGGTTCGCCCGCACGCGCTATAATCCCGGCTGGGCGCACGTGACTCCGGGCATGAACGTCGCCATCATGAGAGCCGATCGCGGCGCCAGGAAAGGCACGTACGTCCTGGCCTTCATTTTCGATTCCGCCGCCACGCGGAACGCCTACTTCCCACAGGAGGGGAGCGAGGGCACCGAGACCTTCCAGTCGTACATCCATGACGTTCAGAATCTGAGCGAGGAGCTCATGGAATACGTCGAGGAGATCGGATCCTATACGGACTACGTCGCGCTCCGGTAACGAATCAATAAAGACGCCAATGGACCACGGATTCGGGGAAAGCCGCCGTACATTCATTCGAAGGGCCGCGCTGGGCATCGGGCTGGGCGCCGC
>CAZART010000001.1:111160-136006 GCA_964487555.1 uncultured Rhodothermales bacterium | reverse complement strand
AAAGCCGCCGTACATTCATTCGAAGGGCCGCGCTGGGCATCGGGCTGGGCGCCGCAGTCCCGCTGCTGGTCGGCGCGAGTGAGAACGAGCGGCGCAAGCCCGAGGGCGGCGTCATCGTCTTTCAGGGGGATTCGATAACCGATGCCGGCCGCGACAAAGACGCTCCGCGGCCGAACGCACCGAGCAGCCTCGGGAGCGGATACGTCGGACTCGCCGCGGCGCAGCTCCTGGGCGAGCATCCCGGAAGCGGATGGATCGTCCACAACCGCGGCATCAGCGGCAACAAAGTCTACCAGCTCGCCGAACGATGGCAGGAAGACGCCCTCGCCCTCGAGCCCGACATTCTAAGCATTCTGATCGGCGTCAACGACTTCTGGCACACGCTGGGCGGCCGCTATCAAGGTACGGTCCAGGTCTACGAGCGCGACTACCGCGCCCTGCTCGACCGCACGCGCGAAGCACGTCCCGACGCAAAACTCATCATCGGCGAGCCGTTCGTCGTCGCCGGCGGATCGGCCGTCGACGAGCGGTGGACGGCCTTCGACGCCTACCGCGCCGCCGCCCGTCGCGTCGCCGATCGTTACGCAGCCGCCTGGATTCCCTATCAGGAGATCTTCAACGAAGCCCTCGAAGAGGCGCCGGCCACCTACTGGGCCCCTGACGGCGTCCACCCGTCCTCGGCAGGCAACTACCTGATGGCCCAGGCGTGGCTCGAGGCGCTTTCAGGCCTGATCGACGGCCCCGTGCGTTAACGGATCCGGCATCGCGCTGGAAGACCGTGCAGCGACGCTAATCGTCGATCGACACCGTAAATTATCCTTCGGCATGAAGATATTTGGGCGCCTACTGGCCGCTTTTCTCGCCGTGATCCTGCTCTTCGGCGCGTTCGTGTTCTGGGCAAGCTCGGGGACCGTCGGCGAGGTGGCCTGGGTCGAGCAATACGACGCGGCCGAAGAGCCGCCGTCTGCGGTACCCGAGACGCTCACCGTGATGACGTATAACGTCGGCTATATGTCGGGCATGACCAACAACCGCCCGGTCCTGCGCGACCGGGAAGCATTCGAGACGAACCTCACGACAGCCGCCGATGCAATCCGCCGGATCGCACCCGACGTCATCGGGTTTCAGGAGATCGACGTGCGATCGAGTCGATCCTTCGACGTGGACCAAGTTGCCGCGCTGGCCGAGCGCGGCGGCTACAGCGATGCGGCCGTTGCCGTGAACTGGGATAAACGCTACGTGCCCTTTCCGTCTGCGTGGCCGCGCTACCATTTCGGCAAGATCGTGTCCGGCCAGGCTGTTCTGAGCCGGTTCCCCATTTCGGAGCATCGGCGCATCGTGCTCGCGCCTGCGGAAGATGCTCCCATTTATGAGCAAGGAACGTTTTTAGCCCGTGTCGCGACGCGGTTCTATATAGATCGCCTGGCGCAGGTGAGCCTCATCGACGTCGAGCGTCCCATCGCGATCGTGAACGTCCACCTCGAAGCCTTCGATGCGGAGACGCGCGAGCGCCAGGCGGAACAGCTCATCGAGATCTACCGCGAACTGCCGGCTGAGTATCCGGTATTCCTGATAGGCGACTTCAACAGCGTGATGCCGGCTGCGAAGCACGCGGGACGACTCGACGCGGCTTCGCTCGAACGATTTCGCCAGGATACCTCACTGGAACGGCTACTTGCCGGCACGGGATTAACCGGCGCACTGCCCGAGTCGGCCTATGCGACGCGGGATCGGTCTACGTTTACCTTTTCCTCCGCCGACCCGCACGTCACGATCGACCACATCCTGTTCGAATCGGGCGAAGTCGATCTGATCGATGCGTTCGTGGTGGACGTCGACGGGCCGCCCTCCGATCACCGTCCGGTCGTGGCGCGGTTCCTCCTGCGCCGGTAAGTGATGCATTTCTATTCACGGTGTCGACGGCTCTATTCACGGCGTCGACGGCAGCCCTCGTGGCCGCCTATTTCAAGACGGTCATGAGACGCACACGCACGTCGTTGCCGGTCCGGAGTCGATAGACGTACGTTCCGGCGGCGAGGTCGGTCGCATCGAAGCGTACCTCATGAGCCCCCGACGGTCGAAACCCCTCGGCCAGGACCGCCACTCGTCGGCCCAACATGTCATGGACCGTAAGCTGAACATGGCTCGACTCCTGAAGGTCGAAGGCGATCGTAGTGGATGGATTGAACGGATTCGGATAGTTCTGCGCAAGCCGGGTCCGGTGCGGCAATGTGGCATCGTCGGCGGCCGTCGACTCCAGCGACATCACCGTATATTCGCCGGACTCGGCCGCCGTACCCGTCATGTCTAGGGAGATAACCGCCGTGAGTCCGGTCTTCGTGATGAACTGGAGTGAAAAGGAGCTGATCTCTATTCCGAAGACGTTCTGAGACGTCACTGTCCGTACCCTAAGCGCGTCGGCCGAGCCGCCGGGAAGTTCGAGGCGGCCATATCCCGTCACGGTAGACTCCGTGACGGTTTCAATACCGAAGAACGAGGTGGTGTCCGACCAGGAGTCGCCGAACGTGGTCGGAAGCGGTAACTCGAGAGAGGGCGGATCTTGCCTGAAGGTGAGGGTATCCTCCTCGCCGGTTTGTGGATTAACCATGACGAAGGTTCCTCCGAGTGAGAAAACGCCCTCGTTCGCCCGCACGTCGCTGAATATCCAGAACGTCGAGTCCTGGCCGCCAACGAAGTCGGACAGCTGCATGGCGATAACGTGATTTGCCCCTGCAAACGCCGGGTCGTCGCCGCCGGGCAGGCCCTCGGGCGATCCGAAAACGGAGACCGTGCCGCTCAGCGTATCGTCGACCGGTATCTCCGTGAAGTCGTAGGTCTGGTTTTCACCGGACGCCTCCACGATCGCCTGAAGCTCCGAGCCGGACTCGATCGTGAAACTGGATAGCGACGATGTTTTTCCGACCTGGCTGAAGAGATCCGATGCGGTGATCGCAATCTGAGCATGCGCGGTACCCGGTAACAGCACGAGAAAGGTACTCAAGACGAGCGCGCCGTAGCGTACGAGACGGTTGGTCATGGTGTATTGTGATTGATCCTTGAGTGACAACAGCCCTCCGGATGGCACGTTTCGCGGGTGGTGCTCGACGAGTCGAGCGATCCAGAGACGAGCCATCCGGTCGGGGCAGACCTGTATTTATCTAATATCTCCTGTGGTAATGGATTACCAGGGCTGCACGGCATTGCAGTCGGCTGACGACGGCATTTCCGCGAATCGTGATGAGTTCGTTACAGGGGCATGACGGGGTTGCGATGCGCTTCACCGACAGGACGTAGGCCTACCTCATGGGGCGGTCCTCCCCTAAAAGCTCCCCTATCGCGCGAGCTCGTGCTCGGCTTACCGGAGGGGGGCAGAGGACGGCGACAGCTCAGTGCGAAGACGCGTCACTTGATAATAGTAGACGCGGCGGAAAGGGTGCACCGCCTCCGCGTCCGGCCGTTCGACGAGGCCGAGGCTCCGGCACCTGGACGGCGAGCGGTTCAAAATATTTTCGCGCGTCGGTCGGTGAAGCTGTTGCAGATCTTCCGGATTGCGCTGTAATTAAGTGCCTGATTCTTAAGCAACTCCACCAACTGCTCCCCGGACTCGCCGTTCACGGAGATGCTGCGGGAGGCTTGCGCCAGCTATGGACCATTCACCTGACGAACGGCCGGCTGCAGGATCGACGGGAAGACCGGATCCGCGGGTCGGGCGGTGTATCGCCCAGTACGAGATCCTCGAAACGCTTGGGCGTGGCGGCATGGGCGTCGTCTACCGGGCGCGCGACCAACGGCTCGACCGTCAGGTCGCGCTTAAATTTCTGTCGACGCAGCTAAGCCTGGACACGGCAGCGAGAGAGCGCTTCATCCATGAGGCCAGGACGGCGTCAAAGCTGGACCACCCGAACATCGGTGTGGTGCACGAGATCGGGGAAACGGAGCAGGGGCAGTTCTTTATCGCGATGGCCTGTTATGAGGGCGAGACGCTCAAGCAGAAGATCGAGGGCGGTCCCTTGCCGTTGGAGACGTGTCTCGACTATGCGACCCAGATTGCGGAGGGTCTCTCCTCTGCGCATCGGAAGGGAATCATTCACCGTGACGTCAAGCCGGCCAACATCATCGTCACGACGGAGGAGGTCGTGAAGATCGTCGATTTCGGACTGGCAAAGATGGCGGATTTGAGCCTGACGCAATCCGGAACGACCCTGGGCACGGTGGTCTACATGAGCCCGGAGCAGGCGGCAGGCCGGGAGGTTGACCAGAGGACGGACCTGTGGTCGCTGGGCGTCGTCCTGTACGAAATGCTGACAGGAGAGCGGCCGTTCAAGGGCGACTACGAACAGGCGCTGCTGTATGCTATTTTGAACGAGGAGCCGGAGCCCGTCCGCACGCTGCGCGCTGACGTGCCGGAGGCGCTCGAGGAGGCGGTGGAGATCACCATGAAAAAGGAGCCGGAGGCACGCTGCCGGAGCGCCGAGGACCTGCTCCGCGTGCTGCAGCCCCTCCGGCAGGGAAGAGGCGGCACGGCCGCGGGGACGCGCACCCGCTGGCCGAGGGCCGCGCGGTATAGCGGCATGGTAGCCGTTTTGCTCCTTCTCCTGTTCATCGGGAGCCGGTTCCTCGGAAAGCAGCCTGCGGAAAAGGAGACGATCGCCGTGCTGCCGCTCGTCAACTACTCCGGCGATCCCGAGCACGAGTACTTTGCCGACGGGATGACGGAGGCGCTTATTGCCGGTCTAGCCCAGTACGAGACGGTGCATGTAGTCTCCCGTACGTCGGCCATGCAATACAAGAAGACCGAAAAGACGCTGCCGGAGATCGCCCGGGAGCTCAAGGCCGACGTCATCGTCGAGGGATCGGTATACCGAGAGGGGGAGCAGGTGCGCATCACTGCGCAGGCCATCCGTGCATCGACCGATCAACACCTGTGGTCGCAAAGCTTCGACCGGGATCTCAAGAATATTCTTTCGCTGCAGAATGAAATCGCCCGGACGGTAGCCTATGAGATCGGAGGCAAGCTGTCATCCCGAGAGCAGCCGATCCCCATGCAGCAGAGGCCTGTCGATGCGGCCGCCTACGAGGCGTATCTCAAAGGCATCTACGACTGGTATGGTGGAGATTGGGGCGCCAGCGTTGCTTCCTTCGAGAAATCCATCGAGCTTGATCCCGAATATGCGTCGCCGTATGCCCACCTCGCTCGGCTCTACTACTGGCTCGGATTCTTCGGGTGGATGCCGCCGGACGAGGCCTTCGGAAAGGTTCACGAGCTGGCCACAAACGCGCTGAAGCGCGATCCGAACCATGCCGAGGCCCACAGCTGGATGGCGCTCCACAAGCTCCATTACGAATGGGATTTCCACGGGGCGGAGAAGCACTTCAGAAAGGCGCTGCAGACGAGTCCCGGGGACGCGGATATTCGCCACCACTACGCCCATCTCCTGTTAGCGATGGGACGGACTGACGAGTCCCTGACGGAAAGCATGCGCTCGGTCGAGCTGAATCCGCTGGATCCGATGCTCGTCGCCTGCCTGGGATGGCACAGCCTGTACGAGGATCGGTACGATCAGGCCGAAGAATACGCAAAGAGGGCAATTCAGATCAGTGAAAATGCCTGGTGGGGCAAGATGGTACTTGGATGGAGCTACGGACAGCGCGGCCGCTTCGACGAGGCGGCGGCCACGTTTGAGACGGCGGGCAGCGGCATCATGGAGATGACCGGCCGGGCCCGGGCCCTGGCGCAGTCCGGCCGGCGCGAGGAGGCCGTGGAGATCCTCACGACGCTCGAAGCTCAGGCGAAGGAGACATACAGCTCGCCCTACTATTTAGCAGCCCTCCATCTGTCGCTGGGAAGCAAGGACGAGGCGATGGCCTACCTGGAGAAGGCATTCGAGGAACGTGCGGGATTCCTCGTGCACGTCGGTTGGGACCCAAACTTTAAGGAGCTGCGGACCGACCCGCGATTTACGGACCTGCTCAAGAGGATCGGGCTGCCGCCGACATTGCCCGGATTTTCGGCACCGGGCACCGGTGCTCGCGCCTGAAAGATTCTGCCCGGGCTTTTGGTGTAACCGCTGTGACGCGGGCACGTAGCAGTCGGCCGCCGCTATGGCGAGGCATCGTTCGCCCTGATCGAGGCCACGCTCTACTCAGGTCAGGGGTGCCCGGCGGCAGATCGGCGTTGGCGCGCGCATTCAGCGAATCTCTTTACTTCCCTCACGTGGCACGGCCTTTGACCGGTGTCTGCGCGTGCCCTGAAAAGACGCACGATGCAGCTGATCCCAACACTGGCTTGCGCGTATGCCTCGTTCCCCACTCGCGTCTCGCACCCTCCTCGCGTCTCGTTCCCAATTCGCGTCTCGCACCCTGGCCAACAGATGCCGTCTCACCCCGTCCGCGATCGCATTCGTCATCGTGTCGCTGGTGGCGCCGGCGCGGGCGCAGGGCGGCCTCGATCTCGAAACCGTCATTCAGACGACCCTGGATCGCAATCTCCCGATTCTCGAAAGCATCGAATCGACGCGAGCGCGCGAGGCGGAAGTCCTGTTCATGGAAGGAGCATTCGATCTCGTCGTCGGCTTTTCCGCAGAAGGGGGCCGCACAAGCAGGCTCTTTTCGGATTCGGAGCAATCCATCTACGACGTCTCGTCGGCGTCCACCGGCGTCTCGAACTACCGACTGGCGGTGGCCCGACGTACCCGATCCGGGATCACCATTTCGCCGGTCCTCGAATTTACGCGGCGGGATGCGCTCACACTGCCTGCGCCACCCATCGTCAGGACGGAGGCATCATTTCAGATCAGCTATCCGATTCTGAATGCCGGAAGGCGGATAGCGGAAGTCGCCGACCTCGCGTCCGCGCGGCACGCCTTCGAAGGCAGCATCTATGAAGCGTTGCACGTACGATCCGCGAGCGTCCACCGTGTAGCCGTCGCGTACTGGGCGTATCTGGGCGCCTTTGAATCACTGGAAATCCAGACGGACTCAGAGGCTAAGGCCCACCGCCTTCTAGAGGAGACGAGGGCGCTGGTGGACGGAGGCGAGCGGCCGGCGAGCGATCTCGATCAGCTGCGTGCGGACCTCGCCGATCGATTTGCCGCGCGGCTTATCGCCGAGCAGCGCCTCTTTGAAGCGCGCGAGCAGCTGGGCATGGAGATGGGCCTTCGCTCCGACGAAGCGGCCGCCCTGCCGAAGCCGTCCTCACGGTTTCCGGTTTCCCGAGACGCACCGACGCCGGTCGCGTCCACAGCTCTTGAAGCGATTGCGTCGAAGCGCCGAGCGGATCTAGCCGGCATCGAGAAAGCCGTCGCCGCGACGGCCGAAACCAGATATGCCCGCAGTATCGAGGCGCGTCCGCTGCTTGATCTTCGGTTCTCCATCGGCTACGCCGGCCTCAGCGAAAATCGGCTCACGATCGATCAGCATCTACCGCCGTTCGGCCAGAACCATGTCAGCGGCACGAACGGGTCGCTTTCGCTTGTCCTCGAATGGCCCGTCTCAAACCGACGCGCCCGCGGGATGCTCGAACGCCAGGACGCGGCGTGGCGCCAGGCGCAGATTGCCCGCGACGATCTCGAACGTCGAATTCACTCGGGCCTGAAGGTGGCATCCGAACAGCTCCGCAGCAGCATCGCAGAGCTCGCGAAGGTGGAAGAAGCCGTCGAACTCTATGCGGCAGCGGTCGAGAACGAGCGAAAGAAGCTCCAACTCGGCATGTCGACGCAGTTCGATCTGATACTCGTCGAGGAGCGACTTCGCAATAGCCTGCTGGCTCGCGTCGCCGCGCGCGTGCGCTACGCCGGTGCCATTGTGCGGCTCAGATTCGAGGCGGGAACGCTCACCGCGGAACCCGACAGTGCCCGCGAGATCGCGAACAGCCTCCTTTCTCCGGCCATCGAGATCGACTAATTCCAACATCCCGCGTCAGGCGCGACATCTCGAGATCATGAAAGGGAACGTATTTAGAAAAGTCGCCATCGATCGACTCTCCTCACCGGAGCAGCTCGATCAGATCATGCAAGTGACGACGCCGAAGGGCTGGATCGCATTGGTGACGATCTGCGCACTTCTCGTCGGCACCGTCGTCTGGGGATTCTATGGCCGTGTGCCGACCAACGTCCGGGCCATGGGCGTGCTCATAAAGACCGGCGGCGTTTACGACATCGTGCCCCGCGCCTCCGGACTCGTCGCCGACGTGGCGGTTCGGCCCGGCGACGCCGTCCAGTCCGGACAGGTGCTCGCGCGAATCGACCAGCCGGCGCTCATCGATCAGATCAAGAAAGTCAAGATGGAACTCGCCGAGCTGCGAGCGCGGCACGTGCAGCTTCAGCAATACGGATCGGTCGACGCGGCGCTTCAAGGCGAGCTTGCAGCGCAGCAGAGGCGCGACCTCGAACAATCCGCCCAGAGCACGCGCGAACAGATCGCGTGGCTCCAGGAGAAGATCGCGAATCAGCGCCGCCTGCTCGACGACGGGCTCGTGACGAAGCAGGTGCTCATCGCGTCGCGGCAACAGCTTCAATCCACCCGTGAGCGCGTCGAACAGCTTCAGCACGAGCTCAAGCAGATCGACATCCGCGTCCTTGCTCGCGAAAATCAGCGTCGTCAAGAGCTTCTGGCCAGTCAATTGCGGATCAGCGAGCTTCATCACGAGATCGAACGGCTGAACGACCAGCTGCGCCTGGCGGCCGACGTCACGAGTCCGTACACGGGGCGCATTCTCGAGGTCATGGCTGAAGCAGGGAGCATCGTCGCCGAGGGACGTGCGATCATGCGGCTCGATCTGGTCGGCGATCACATCCAGGAGTTGGAGGCCGTGCTCTACGTGCCGGCGACGGACGGGAAGAAGGTCCGTGAAGGCATGTCCGTGCAGATTTCGCCCACGACGGCGCCGAGGGAAGAACATGGATTCATGGAAGCCACCGTGTCGCGGGTATCGGACTTCCCGGCGACGCCCGAGGCCATGGTCCGCGTGCTTAAGAACCAGCAGCTCGTGAGCGTGCTTTCGGGCGGCGGCGCCCCGTATGAGACCTACGCCAGTCTGCAACTCGATCCGAAGACCGTAAGCGGCTTCAAATGGTCGTCTTCGCGCGGGCCGGAAAGGGGCATTCAAAGTGGTACGATCTGCTCGGCGACGATTACGGTAGCGTCGCAGCGTCCCGCGGAGATGGTGCTGCCCGTGCTGAAAAGATTTCTCGGGGTGTGATGCCAAACATCTCAATTATGAAAGGCATAGCTGCGGTATCTAACCGTTTATCAGCGGCAGCTAAACGCTGGGTGAAGGAGCTGCTCAGGTCGTGGCCGGTACGTCAACGAGTCCCAATGCCGGCGCGGAGGATAAAAACGCCCACAATCCTCCAGATGGAAGCCGTCGAATGCGGTGCGGCGTCTCTGGCCAAAGTGCTCGCCTATCACGGTTTGTTCGTGCCGCTGGAAGAGCTCCGCGAGGCTTGCGGCGTCTCACGCGACGGCAGCAAGGCGAGCAACATGATGAAGGCTGCTCGTCGCTACGGCCTCGTCGCGAAAGGCTATAAGCGTGAACCGGGGAGCCTAAAGCAGGTGCCGGGACCGATGATCGTACACTGGAACTTCAACCACTTCCTCGTTCTAGAGGGATTCCGAAAAGGGCGGGTCTATTTAAACGATCCGTCCGCGGGACCGAGAGTGATCTCCGAACAGGAATTCGATGAGGCTTTCACAGGCGTCGTACTTACGTTCGAGCCCGGGCCCGACTTCGAAAAAGGGGGCGGCAAGCGAAGCCTGTCGTCGGCGCTCCGAAGCCGGCTCGAAGGTTCGGGAGAAGCCGTGATATACGTCGTGGTGGCCGGACTGGCACTCGTGCTGCCCGGTCTGATCATCCCGACATTTGCCAAAATTTTTGTCGACGACGTTCTCGTCGGTGGAGCGCGCTCCTGGATTCGTCCGCTGATTCTCGGGATGGGCGTGGCCGCCCTGATCGTCGCGACCCTCACATGGCTTCAGCAAAGCCATCTGCTCAGGCTCGAGACCAAGCTCGCCGCGTCGACGTCCGGACGTTTCTTCTGGCACGTACTTCGGCTTCCCTTCAAGTTCTTCACGCAACGGTTCGGCGGCGAAATCGGATCGCGCGTGGCCATCAACGACAAGGTGGCGCGGATGCTATCCGCCGAACTCGCGACCACGATGCTCAGCGTCGTGATGGTGGTCTTCTACGCGGTGTTGATGATCCAGTACGACGTCCTATTGACCGTAATCGGGATTACCATCGCGGGCATCAACATCCTCGCTCTGAAGTTCGTCGCGCGGAAACGGAAAGATGCGAATCAACAACTGCTTCAGGAGAGGGGAAAATTGCTCGGCGTTGCCATGGGCGGGCTCCAGACGATTGAAACGCTGAAAGCGAGCGGATCGGAAATGGATTTTTTCACGCGCTGGTCCGGATACCACGCGAAAACCATCAACGCGCAGCAGCAGCTCGGTGTGTACTCCCAGGTCCTGGCCGTCGTACCACCGCTCCTTCTGGGAATCAACGTAGCCCTGATTCTGGGTTTCGGCGCATTGCGGATCATGGACGGAGAGATGAGTATGGGGATGCTCGTCGCTTTTCAATCCCTCATGCTCAGCTTCGTGAAACCGGTCAACGACATGGTCGCGCTCGGCGGAAAATACCAGGAAGTCGAGGGCGATATGAACCGCATTGACGACGTCCTGATGTATCAGCCCGATCGACCGTCGGAGCTGTGCCACCCGGACGTTTCGGCGATCGAGGAGGGTTCGAACGGCGCTGCTCGTGACGTCGGCTCGCGCACCATCGCTAGTTCGGCCGCCGCAACCACACTCCAGGGATTTCTCGAGTTGAAGGATGTGACATTCGGCTACAGTCCGCTGGACGAGCCGCTCATCGAATCCTTCAATCTTTCGCTGAAACCGGGTGCTCGCGTGGCCCTCGTAGGAGGGTCGGGATCGGGTAAATCCACCGTCGCGAAGCTGGTCTGCGGCCTTTTCGAGCCGTGGAGCGGCGAAATTCGCTTTGACGGAATACCCCGCCGCCATATCCCGCCGGCGCTACTGAACAGCTCCTTCGCGTTCGTCGATCAGGACATTTTCCTATTTGGTGGTACGATTCGTGAAAACCTGACGCTGTGGGACGAGACCATCCAGGAGGCCGACGTTATCCAGGCCGCGAAAGATGCATCGATCCATGAAGTGATCGCCGCGCGTTCCCACGGCTACAATAGCACGGTAGAGGAGGGTGGCCGAAACTTCAGCGGTGGCCAGCGACAGCGCCTCGAAATTGCACGTGCCCTCGCCGGCAACCCGTCCATCCTCGTGCTCGACGAGGCGACGAGCGCGCTGGACGCCGCAACCGAAAAGCTCATTGACGACCGTCTGCGATGCCGCGGGTGCACCATGCTCGTCGTGGCGCACAGGCTGAGTACCATCCGAGACGCAGACGAGATCATCGTGCTCGACGGCGGCCACGTTGCTCAACGCGGCACACATGAAAATCTGATGGCTGACGGCGGACTCTATGCGCGCTTGATTCAGAAGTATTAGGGCTGACACTCATGATCGACCAAGATCATTTCCTATTCGACACCGGCACCGTAAACGACCTGGGCGGCAGCCACGTCATTCGGCTTACCGGAGGGACCGGTGCCTGGATCATTGAATCCGGACAGATAGATGTCTTCGCCGTGCGGCTTTCGAGCGATGCACCTGTTTCGCGGCGCCGCTTCGTCGCTCGATTCGACGAGGGAGACGCATTTTATGCCGGTCCGGACGCCGATTCCGACCACGCCCTTATCGCGGTACCTGTGGGAATGTGCCGGATACGAGAGATCGACGTTCAGTTTCTCTATAGCTTGTCTCTCCGCACAGAGGGGATAAGTGCCTATTGCCGTCCTATCGATAACTGGGTAAAACAGCTGGCAGCCGGCGCATTCAACCGCATGCCTCCAAAGGAGCACGTCGAGGCCGTGCCAGGCGAAGCGCTGCTGATCGAAAGCGGCGGGTTCATTCGCAATGCGAGCGAGATTGTTTGGACGCTTCACGAGGAGGGGGCCTCCAATTTCATGGGTCTGCCCGGCTTCTCGTTCGACACATCCGTTGCCGTACCGGTGGGGCCGCATTTGTGGGTCGAGTCGGGCCGTGCGGGCCGTGTACGATGCTTCTCGACGTTGGACCGTCTCATTGACGGTGCAATCTGGGATGATCTGGCGGCTTATCACGGGGCGATCATCCACGCCGTAGAGGTCGCCGAGACGATCGATCGAGAAAAGAGTCTCAAACGCCTTGAGAAGAAGAGCGAATCCGATCGGGAGGCGTTGTCGCAGGCCGTCTTACACCTGGCCACCGTCATGTCGAATGAGCCGGCGTCCACCGGGTCGTCAGGCGATACGTTGCTCGAGGCGTGTCAGGCAGTTGGCCGGGCCGCGTCGATCGATGTCACCGCACCGGCAGAGCGGGAAGGCCATGAATCGCGCGGCCGCCTCGAGCGAATTGCTGCGGCGTCACGATTCCGAGTCCGACGTGTTGCACTGAGAGACGGATGGTGGCGCTACGACGCCGGACCTCTTCTTGGTCTTCTGGTCGACAGCGAAGGCCGGAATCGATTACCCATCGCACTGCTCCGCGGGCGCTCCGGGTCTTACGAATGGACCGATCCGCAAACGGGTGAGCCCAACGTCGTCGACGAGCGTGTCGGCAAAACGCTAAATCCCTTTGCCTATTCATTCTATCGGCCTTTCGGGGATCGTGCGATGTCGGCATGGGACGTATTCAACTTCGCCGCGCGTGGATGCCGGCAGGATTTCTGGACGATCCTTATGATGGGAATCACGGCAGGATTGCTGGGAGTGATCACGCCGATCCTCACCGGCGTGCTGTTTAATTCCGTGATTCCGGAAGCAGAACGAATTCAGCTCCTGCACATGGTGGCGGCCCTGCTGGCGTGCACCATCGCAACGGCTCTGTTTCAGTTAGTCCGTGGACTCGCGGTTCTTCGTGTCGAAAGCAAGATGGACGCGTCGGTTCAGTCGGCCGTGTGGGACCGCCTGCTCAACCTGCCCACGTCCTTCTTCCGCCGGTTTGCTGCGGGCGACCTCGCCGTCCGCGCCGGGGGAATAAGTGAAATCCGGAGGCTCCTTTCCGGCGGCACGATCGCGTCGCTGTTGAGCGGGCTATTCTCCATCTTCAATCTCGCGCTCCTCTTCTATTACGATGCCCGTCTCGCCCTCTGGGCCCTTGCGATGACCTGGGTCGCGCTCGTCGTGCTAGGAACGGCCGGCTACCTCCAGCTGCGCTACCAACGTGATATCGCCGCTGCACAATCTCGCCTCTCGGGGCAGGTACTTCAGTACATCACGGGCATAACCAAGCTCCGCGTGGCGGGCGCTGAGTCGAAATCCTATGAACGCTGGGCGTTCGCTTTTGCTGATCAACGGCGGCTGCAGTTCTCGGCACGCCGTGTCGGCAACGTGCTCACCACGTTTAATTCTGCCTTTCCGGTCCTGTCCATGATGGTCATTTTCGGCGTCATGGTCGCCCATGGGGACTCAGTCATGGCGACAGGCGACTTCATCGCGTTTAACGGTGCCTACGGCTCATTCACGGCAAACATGATGTCCGCAACGGGTGCCATTCTGGCGATGCTGACATCCATTCCGATATACGAACAGGCGAAACCTATTCTCGAGTCGCTACCGGAGGTGACCGAGTCCATGGCCGACCCCGGCGCCCTCAGCGGAGAGATTGAAGTCTCCCAAGTGTCGTTCCGTTACGACCCTACCGGTGCGCCCATCCTCCATGACGTCTCGATCTCGGCGGGCTCCGGCGAATTTATCGCCCTGGTAGGCCCGTCGGGCTCGGGAAAATCAACCATCCTTCGGTTGCTGCTCGGCTTCGAGCATGCGGAATCCGGCTCGATCTATTTTGATGGACAGGACGTGTCCGGGCTTGACATCCTGGCGGTTCGTCGCCAGATCGGTGTTGTTTTGCAACATGGCGCGATGATGTCCGGCGACATATTCACCAACATTACCGGCTCTTCCCTGGCGACCATGGATGATGCCTGGCAGGCGGCCAGGATGGCCGGGCTCGATGAAGACATCCGTCAGATGCCGATGGGGATGCACACGATAATTAGCGAAGGTGGGACAACGCTTTCGGGTGGCCAGCGCCAGCGCCTCCTTATCGCGCGAGCCGTCGTGAACCGGCCGCGCATCCTCTTCTTCGACGAAGCGACAAGCGCGCTGGACAACAGAACGCAGGCGATTGTGAGTGAGAGTCTCGAACGCCTGCAGGCCACGCGGATTGTCGTCGCACACAGGCTAAGCACCATCATGAACGCGGATCGCATCTACGTGCTTGATCGCGGCCGCGTCGTTCAAACCGGCACATACGCCACGTTGCTGAAGGAAGGCGGCCTGTTTGCCGATCTCGTCCGTCGGCAGATGGTCTAATGATAGAGAGGGATGCACGATGAATGCGAATATGGAAAAAACCAGGTGGGGCATATGGGCTGCCGTGCTGGCAGGTGGATTGATCGTGGTGAGCGTAATCGGATCGTGCGACGGTCCCGACGATGTCATCGCGGAGCGAGAACGCCGGGCACGCGCTCCAGGTGAATCCGTGACCATCGCGGCCGCGTGGCCGTGGTCGGTCCGCTACGATGGTCTCTACTGGGAGGGTCTGCAGCTGGCGGTCGAAGAAATCAACGCAGCCGGTGGAGTACTGGGTCGTACGATTCTGGTTCGCAAAGAGGATGACAGGGAATCGGTCGATGAGGGCCGTCTCGTTGCGCAGCGGCTCAGCGATGATCCTGACGTTGTGGCCGTCATCGGGCACCTTAATTCGCACGTTTCGATACCGGCATCTGCCATTTATGAGCGTTCCGGCCTCCTGATGATCACGCCCGGATCGACGAGCCCTGAGCTCACTCGCCGCGGGCACCGCCTGGTTTTCAGGAGTGTGAATAGCGACGACGACATCGCGCGGAATATGGCCGAGTTGGCATCGTGGGCGGGATATCATCGTCTCGCGATCGGATACGTCAGAAATGCCTATGGTCTGGGACTCGCGAACGCCTTTGAAGAATTCGCTCAGAGCAACGGCCTCGAGATCATCGATCGGCAATCGTATGATCCTGCTTCATCATCTAACCCCTCGGCGTATCAGCGCCTCGTCGATCAATGGGATGACCTCGAGTTCGATGCACTCTTCCTGGCCGGTATGGCGCCGCAGGCCGGATATCTTGTGAAGCAAATCAGAAATGCCGGATTGACGATGCCTATACTTGGTGGAGACGCGCTCGACACCCCTGAACTTATTCGATCTGCGGGGTCGGCGGCCCACGGAATGGTCGTCGCGTCAATATTTCATCCGGACGATCCGCGTTCTGAAGTCCAGCGTTTCGTCCGTTCGTTCCAATCCGCCTACGGGCGCCCGCCGGATTCATGGGCCGCGCGGGGTTACGAAGCCATGCGCCTGCTTGCCGAGGCCATGGAATCCGCCGGATCTACCGTACCGGGAGACGTTGCACGACGCCTCCATTCCTCCGATCCGAGCTTCAGCCTCTCCGGCCCCGTCTCTTTCAATAGCTATGGTGACGTAGTCGGTCGAAACATCGTTACGGTTGTCGTGCGCAATCGGAGATTCGCGTTCTTTGATCGGAGCGCAGCCGTCGCGCTACCGTCACCGGATACGTTGCTTGCCGATGGGGGATATCATGAGCGACCGTGATGCCAGGCGACGCGTAATGCTTGGCCTCGGGGCATCTGATGTCGTGGTGGAAGAGCTGCTTGACTACACCGACAATGCCTTCGAAATGAAGGAGACGGCATCGAACGGAGTGCCTGAGGATGAACCGTTTATCAAAGTATGGCGGGCGTATGCCGCCGAGGCCGAAGAAGTCGGCGCATTCGAATGCTTGCGGAATCGACTGGTTCAGTTTCGATTTTCAATCGCTCAAGGTATTAGCGCGACGGCGGCCTACATAGCGGCGACGAAACGAGGCGAGTTCCCGCCGAATGGCGAGGATCTTACGCTGATTGCGCCTGACGCGCTTCGGATCGAGATCCATCCTACGGAGGCCGGCCACATTCCTCTCCTGATCACGGAGAACAGATCCGATTTCGTGTCGATGGTGCGGGCTCTCACGAAGCGGAACGAGCCCGTCCCTGTTCCTGATTCGATGGGAGCTTGCATGGTGGCGGGCTACAACAATTGGGACCGCGTTTTTTCATACCGCCAAGAGTGGGAACGTAATCATCCCCAGGAGCTGTGGGAGCGGGAATTCGAGTCGTTCGTTCTCCGCAAGGAACTCTATCAAGATCGGTTCATCCTCCTCAGCGACGGGCCGTATTCCGGGGTATCGGCCGAGGCGATGGGCCTTCCCGACGAGGTCTGGCGTGCCGCTTCCCTGATCATTCGACGCGAGCATGAATGCGCGCACTATTATACCCGCCGGGTGCTCGGCTCTATGCGCAACAATCTCTTCGACGAACTCATCGCCGATTGCATGGGCATCCTGGAAGTCGCCGGCCGCTTTCGCGCCGATTGGTTCTTGCGCTTCATGGGTCTGGAAGATTTCCCTCACTACCGTCGCGGTGGCCGGTTTGATAACTACACGACCGGACTGAGCACAGATGCTTTACGCGTGCTGCGTCACCTCCTCGTCGCTGCAGCGCGAAATCTCGAGTCGATATCCCTACGTGGCACACAGTTTTCGGTCACGTGCGGTAGGCAGCGATCTACTATCATACGGACATTGGCAGCCCGCACGCTGGAGGAAATTGCGGCTGATAGCCCTGCGCTGGATCATCAGACACACGAATCGTCAGGTCGCCGCGTCTCACGGACGGATGACGTGCGCTCATGAATTCTTGCAAAGCGGCCGATTCGTAGGTGATAAAATGCATCCGTAGGTGTCTATATAAGAAAGGCCGAACTGCTTCGGATACGGGCGTGACCTTTGATCGGCAGGCCCCCATTCTTGACGCCTATGAATGCTGCACTTACCCACTTGGGATCGCGAATAGAAGATTGTACGTCGAGGATGTGGGGAGACCGCGACGCTGTTCGAATGATAGGACGCAGTGCGGCGCTTATCGCCGCCCAGGAAAAACTCTTCCGGTTCGCCCAGGTCGATCGTCCCGTTCTCGTGACCGGAGAGAGCGGTGTAGGAAAAGAGCTGTTCGCCCGATCTCTCTACGTACTCAGTGCTCGGAAGGGGCGACCCTTCCTGAGCATTAACTGTGCACAATACAACAATGATGACCTCCTGGTGAGTGAGATATTCGGCCATACAAGAGGCAGCTTCACCGGTGCTTCAGCCGATCACGCCGGATTGTTTGAATCGGTTAACGGAGGAGTCCTCTTCCTGGACGAAGTCGGTGAACTGTCGCCACGCGCACAGGCTATGCTGCTTAGGGCGCTCAGCGAGGGTGAAATCAAGCCACTCGGTGGAACGCAAGTTCGAAACGTCGACGTGAGAATTGTAGCAGCAACGAATCGACCGCTACACAGAATGATCGTGGACGGCACCTTCCGCGAAGATCTATACTACCGCTTACGTTATCTCCACGTGCACGTACCCGCCATTCGTGAACGCGCGGACGACTGGCATTTGCTCGTAAACTATTTCCTTTCGAAATCTAACGCGACGCATCGCGAGACCAAGCAATTTTCGTCGTCGGCATGGTCTCTTCTTAGCTCCTACTTCTGGCCCGGCAACGTTCGAGAAATTCAAAGCATCGTTGATGTTGGAATCTGTCTATCAGAAGGGACGATCATTGAACCGGAATGCATATACGACGCGCTTGGCGAACATACCATGCCACTCCGAGTGGCGGAGGAATCGGCCGGCAGCATCGTGAGCAATCTATACGCCCTTATGCTCGAAAATGGTGAAGACTTTTGGCGAGTTGTTCGAGAGCCGTACATGGATCGTGAGCTCAATAGATCCCAGGTCAGAGCTATTGTTCGCCGTGGCTTAAAAGATGCTCAGGGCAGTTACAAGCGAGCTCTCGATATATTCCGAATACACGAAGGTGACTACCTGAAATTCATGGATTTTCTCCGTCACCATCGGCTCAAGCCTGACGATATTTAGGGGCTGTTAAGGGATATGATTGTTGTATGGGACTATGAATATAGATGGTGCGCTCGAGTGCTTAGAGGTGCATATCTATACTTATCTAGTTGTATATCGGATACTAGATATGAAATCCCAAAATAGCATAAATTTATGAGACCAAAATAACGGCATGATAGTTGAAACTATATCATGCAGTCTAAATGCCACTTCCAACTATTACGAGGAAACCATGTCATCTCAAGCTCAAGCTCGATACGCGACGTTTGAGGAGTTTTACGAAGCCTTGGACGCTGAGCGCCACATTTCACAAAAGCTTGCGGACCACCCTGGCATGAGTGACCAATTGCGAGAGTCACTCCGCAAGCTGTACAGCCGA
This sequence comes from uncultured Rhodothermales bacterium, assembly GCA_964487555.1. Lineage (GTDB taxonomy): Bacteria > Bacteroidota > Rhodothermia > Rhodothermales > VXPQ01 > CAZART01. Next base: position 117,560 of record CAZART010000001.1, on the reverse strand, counting down.
ATCCAGGACGATCCCGATTTCGAAAAGCGCCTGACAGAGTCTCCTCAGGAAACGGCCCTCGCCTTCTTTCATGACGAGATCGCCCATTATACGCTCTCGGACGAGGATCTTGAGGCCGTCGCCGGAGGCAAGATAACGCTTGACTCCACACTTGGCTATGACGTCGGCTACGTCATTGGTAGCACGGTCGAGTGGGTTGTGGGAGTTTTCGATTAGAAGAAGCAATCACGTAATCATTACAGGCAGAGCCATGAACGAGGAAAATGGGAAAGAGCCAGTCGAGCACGCAACTACGGAGGAGCCCGAAGTCTCCGCTTTGCTCGAGAACGATCTTGAAGATGTAGCCGGCGGTGGGACGTTCGGCGATATTTACGACGCCCTCAACGAGTCGTGGACAGACATTAAGAAGGGTTTTATGGACGCATGGAACGACTAGCGCGCGAATCCATCGTGTGACAAACGTAATTGCCATATCACCCGTCGATATGGGACGCGTTCATTACGCTAGACATCAACTGAGGGGTAGCACGCCATGACGTCGTTAGATCTCGTAATCATCTTCGGGCTGGTCCTTACTATCGTTGGTATCATAAGGCGAAAAGATAAACGGGGTAGGTGGATACTCGCAGCGGGAATAGGCATCACATGTATCGGCATTGCGCTACTCGGCTATGGAGATATGAAAGCGGGGTTTATAGATGCTTTAAGCGACTGAATCCGGGCCCATCGGGCGAGTGGAGTTGGTGGTACGGGACATCGCACGCTTTTAAACTGCATGAAAACCAAATCATACGTGGAGGTACTGATCAATGGCTGACTCCGATAATCCCACTGAAGGGCAGGATACGAACTCTACGGCGCCCGCCAAGAATGAACTTGGGGATGACGATCTCGAGCGTGTAGCGGGAGGCGGAGCGACCTGCACTCCGGATGATCCGGCTACAATTCTGCCCGACGACTCCTTCACTCCTTTCAATCCGATGCGCTGAAGCTCCTCGATAAAAGGCGCGATGCGTGTCAACATCAAAGATTCATTATGAGAAAAGATGATCATATACCTGAACGCGACGACGCAAAGGAGCACGTTGATTCCGATCGTGAATCATCAGGAGCATTGAACGATACGGAACTGGACTCCGTAGCAGGCGGAGTCACCTGGCATCTTCCGGACGACCCCGTCTCGACGCCGTGGCAAGAAACACCGGACATCTGACGTGTATCTAGATCCCAAGGACGCTACCTGCTTCTAACGCCTCCTTGCAGCCCGACTCCAACCCTGGAGCCGGGCTGCGACGGCAGTACGCCGGGTGGATTTTAGCACGTGGCATTCATGCTCGCTTCATAGCGGTCTTGAAAAAGTCCGTCGTGAAGATCCGCTTGTATTGCGCCTTGAATCGCGAAGAGGCAGGCGAGTGCTTAACTTGGCGATGACCCTTTCCAGGAGTGTACAAGTACCAATAGATATTTCGTCATACGAGAAGACACGGGAGCGATGGGTAGCCCGTTCGCATCGGCAGCCACGATCTTGTCACGCCATGGAACGCCGCGTCGCATACCACAGGGTGTTCTCGAATTTCGGCCCTATAACGTGCAGAGGGGCGCTGGACCACATCACGACGGCACGTACGCTTACGCGAGCGATACCAAGTGGGATGCCTTTCATTCGAATATTAGGGCGAGCGTCCAGCAGGGAATCTCCATTTCAGATTCGGAGGGTCACGAGCGCTTCGGCATCAATACACGGTGGAATGTAGAGGGCTTCGGATTCGGGTACATCACAGCGGATAACGGCGGCGAGTTCTACACACTGCCGGCTGCCGGGGAGACGCGGACGCTGAATCTAAACTTCGAGCTGGCGAAAAGCCGCGTCTATCGTAACCGGCGCCGCATCGAGCGCCACGAAACCGCAACGCCGGTCGGCGGACGAACGGCGAACGGCCGGGCCGGCGGCAGGGCTTTCAAGCCGAGCCGCGACCTTCAAACGTTCATGGCACTTTCGGAAGGTTTTTTCGAGGATGCCGAGGCGCGCGGAGAGGAGCAGCGGCGGGCGGAGCTTGCCCAAAAGGCACTCTTCTACGCGCTTCACGCCGGGGAGATGATGGAGATCGAGGCTGCGCAGCATGCCATCACGAGGCAGCGTGAGGACTTTTTCATCGGCTGCGATGCGAAAGCATTCTACCTGATGCGGCCGGAGACATTTATGGAGCGGTTCACGGAGGTGTTCAACTTCGCCAACGTCACGTTCGGGCCGCGCGACAGGGTGATGGGCGGCGTCCAACCGGAACTCGGGAACGTCCAATTCGACCGGCACGACGTGCTGATCCATCGGCTGCGGGACAAAGGCGTCACGGTGGGCGGTCGGATGCTGTTCTGGTTTCATAATTGCTGCACGCCGGACTACATGCGCGACATGTCGTTTGACGAGCTCAAGAAGCACGTCGAGCGGACGACAAGGGAAACGCTCACGCACTTCGGTGATCGCATCTACGCGTGGGAGCTCATGAACGAGCTGCACGACTGGGCGAACGTCGTGGAGCTCTCCCCGGAGCAGACCATCGAGATCACCCGGCTCGCCTGCGACGTGGCGAAAGACACGGCGCCGAACATCCACCGGCTCATCAATAACTGCTGCCCGTTCGCGGAGTACGTGCAGATGGGGACGTACTCGTCCGGTAAGCCCGCCCGCTATCCGCAGCGGACGCCGTGGGAGTTCACGCGCGACCTGATCGATGCCGGCGTCGATTTTACGCTTATCGGGCAGCAGCTCTACTTCCCGTGGCGCGACCTGCAGGATATTATCGTATTTTTGGAGCGCTTTGAGGAGTTTGGCAAGCCGGTGCAGATCTCGGAGATCGGCGTGCACTCGGGGCCGACGGAGCGATCGGTAGCCTTGAAGGAAAAGCCCGAAATACCGGATCACCCGCCGATCTGGCGGCGGCATTGGGATGTGGAGCTGCAGGCAGACTGGCTGGAGGCCGTATTCACGCTCGCCTACAGCCGGCCGTGGATTGAGGCCGCGGCCTGGTTCGATTTACTGGATTATCCCGCCTACATCAAAAACGGGGGGTTGCTCTCCTCGCCGAGAGGGGAGAAGAAACCGGCCTTTCACCGCCTTAAGAGGCTCGAAGAGACGTGGGCTGCGCTGTCTCGATAGCGGCATGAGGCCGTCAATCCGACCGTTTGACCGCGTCCCGAACCTCCTTGAGTCCACGTCGATCGATGAGACCGGCTTCGACCGCGTGTTTCGCCACGTCCAGCGTGGTTTCGCCGTGCACTAAAGGCACTCCGTGGTCCTCACGCAGTTCGCGAGAGACGGCCTCCACGTCGCCATCGCGCTTGTCGGACGAGACGTCGTGGATGTAGATCGCTCGAATCCGCCCCGGATGTGCGCGGGAGATACCTAAGTATAGTTCCGGGTCGTGCATTCCGCTGTCGCCGATCAAGACGAAGTGGAGCTCGGGATAGGTGCGCAATAGCAGATCGGTGTTCTCGAACTTATGATCGTCGCTGCCCAGCACCCGTGATTTCTCTTCGACGACGCGCAGGTCGCTCAGGAATAGCGGACCGCGCGGAATATCATGGATCTCCATGAACTCTTCGAAGAGATCGTACAGATTCCAGCCCGTCCGCGAGACGTAGAAAATCGGATTTTCGCCGGCCCCGGACGCCCCCCGGCGCAGCGCGCGGTAGAGGGCCGGTACGCCCGGAAACGGCACCCGCTGCCCGGCGCTCTTTCCGAAGAGGATCGCCATCTCCTCCATGAAATCCGTATTCCGCGTCTCGATGACGGTGTCATCGATGTCACTGACGACGACGAAGTCGGCATCGGGTGAGGGGACGAGCACCTGCTCGGTAACAATGCATGACTCCGGCTTCCCGACGGATTCGAGCAACTCAATCCGAACGTCCTGCCAGCCGGGATCGAGCGGTTCTTCCAGATCCAGATCGAACACGAAGAAGCCCTCGCGGTCGCTTCGCGTCTCCCACGTGCGGTTCTGAAAGTGCGCTCGAATCCGGGCGCCCGGGATCTCATCGCTCCAAAGACGCTGAATCATGTTACGTACGTTGCGCCACGTCGAGGGCTCCTCGCCTGAGCCCTTGAGCTCCCGGTGCTCGACGACGCGGCCGCGCAGACGAAGACCGTCCGTCGTCCCGAAGGAGTCGTACGTGTGCACCACGACTGGATCGAGGATCCCGAGATGATCCTCGAGGCGGAGCTTCAGGCCCGGCCTTTCATCCGGTTCGGGCACGCGCGGAATGGCGTGTTTGTTGGCCATCGGAATCGCCCCTGATCAGGTACGGTTATCCGTGCAAATCGCGGAGGCGTCGCACACTCTCGTTGTATGGCCGCATCCGGTATCGGATTCGCGGATGGCCGGCCCTTCGCTTGACGATGTCGTCACTTCCGGGAGTCAGCGCGCCGTTCGTCGGAGAGGGGTGATCGGCCGGATCTAGAGAGTCCGATACGGCGGGATCCGCCGGCAATGAGCGGGCGGAAGTATTAATGCGTTAATCGGCGTTCCAACGTTCAGGTTCAGCGGCCGGACGGACCGGTGGGGGATCGTCTTGAGCAGCGATTAGGTACCGGTTTCGATAGCCGGCACGTCGGGCAGACTGCCCCAGAACGGAAGGGCGTCTTCCCACTTGTCATGTGTGAGTCGTAGGGCTGGACCGCCTCCATCTCGGGGAATAGCGTAGAGTTCTCCGTAAGGCTGCGGAAACATGCCCGACAAAGGAAATTCATCCATGTAGCCCGCGCGATCTGATGTAAAGACGATCCACTCTCCATCGGGCGAATAACGCGCGTGCATGTCGAGGCCGCTGATATGCGCGCGCTCCGGTTCCAGGAGATGCCCCTCGTCACTGGGATCTTCGAGCGACTGAATCCACAGTTTCATGCCCTTTCCGGTGCGATTCGTGGTGTACACCACCCAGCGCCCGTCCGGTGAGATGGCCGGCATCGTGTCGATCGCATCCGAATGGGAGATTCGTCGGACGTGGCCGCCGTCCTGGTCCATCAGGTAGATCTCTTTATTCCCGTCGCGTCCGCTGCCTGCCTCGCCATCCCGACCACTGCGGAAGACAACCCACCGCCCATCGGCGGAAACGTCGGGAAACGCATCGTTGGCATCGGAGCCGGCCGTCAGGTTCACGGCGTCGGTGCCGTCCGAACGCACTTTCCAGATGTCCACGTCTTCGTCGACAGCACCAAACCTTGCCCCTTTCGAGAAGAAAATCCATTCGCCGTCCCGCGTTACGACAGGTGCCCACATGAAGCCGCTGTCGGGAGGAGGGTAGACCGGCCTCATTTCGCCTCCGTCCAGGCGGGCCGACACGATGGCGGAAGGGCCGGGCGGGCGCCCCTTGTGCTCGTGTATCCACTGGATGGCCGTCACCTGGCCCGTCTGCTCCGCCAGAGACGGAAAGTAGCTGCGCAGCGTCCTGAGGCGAACGCTGCGATTCCGCAAGTGGACCATTCGTCCGGCGCCCTCCCAGGTGAACGGGGTCCCGTTGTCCATCCGGACCCGCTCCGCCACCGGACCATCGCCGTGGCAAACTAGCCGACCGGTGCGCTGATCATAATACGGTGCCAGGTACATGCGGTCGCTTCCAGTGAGGGCCGTCAGCCCCGTTCCGTCCCCAGCCACATGGTACAGCCGTCCCCCGTGACGGTCGACGGCGGGTTGCCCGACGGGAGGTGCGCTCTCGTTGAACCCGATGAAGATCACACGGCCGTTCGGCCCCGCCGTCGGTGTGAGAGCCGACAGCGTGTCGGGCGAAAGCCGTACGGTTTCGTCGCCGCTGAGGTCCGTCCGGTATATTCCGCTATCGGATTCGCCGGTAAACCTATAATAGAGGAGCCCTTCGCCATCTTCCGTCCACGCCGGCGATCCGGAGATCCCCAGGGCATTAATGACCCGCTCCCGATTCGAGCCGTCGGGATCGACCACGTAAATATCCGTCATGGCGGCCGCGAAGGGAACCAGGCGGAGCGGATTCCAGCGGCGGAAGACGGCGCGATTGCTGGTGAACGCGATTCGTGATCCATCTGGCGAGAAAGCGGGGTTGAAGTCGCCATAGGGATCGTTCGTGACGTTCACGGCCTGCGCTTCCGCATCCTGATCGCCCGGCGCGAACGGCATGACGAAGACATCGGGGTTTCCACTTCGCGTACTGACGAAAGCGAGGCGAGCGCCGTCAGGCGAGAGCGTCGGGGCGTCGTCCATGCCAGGGTGTGCGGTCAGTGCGATGGGATCACCCTCGGCCATCAGATCCAATGCATACAGGTTCGCATTGCCGTCGCGCTCCGAAACGAACACGACCCACTTCCCGTCGTGAGAGAGCACGGGGTTGTAATCCAGGTTTGGATGTTCCGTCAACCGTCGCGGTGCCGCTTCCA
>CAZART010000001.1:99622-111060 GCA_964487555.1 uncultured Rhodothermales bacterium | reverse complement strand
TCCAGACGTGCTGCGGAGGGGCGTCGATGTATTCTTCGATCTTGACCTGGGGCATGTTCGAGTCCTGATCGCTAGAATGACGCAAACATGCGGTAATCTATACAAAATATCCACGAAGATGAACGGCGATCTAGGATCTGCCGCTTCCCCCAACCGTGCATGCCTCCGTCTCAACGCTACCGCTGTCGCCGAGAACGAAGTAGAGCGCCCACCGTATTGGTCTCAGGCCCTTCTTCAACCCGGATAATTCCTCGCACGCCATGGCGCTTCGCGTTCCGCTCATGATCATGACGCTCAGTCTTCTTGCAGCGCCTGTCGCATCGGCGCAGGTAACCATTTCCTCACCGACCGACAACGTAGAAATCGCCGTGCAGATCGAGGACGGCCGCCTCGTCTACGCCGTCCATTTCCTCGGCGAACCCATTGTCGAAAGGGGCACGCTCGTCCTCGACTTCGTCGGTGAGCCGTCGTTTGGCACCGGGCTCAGGATCACCAACACCGAGACGCGGAGCGTCGACGAATCGTGGCAGCGGTACTGGGGCAAGCGCACCGAGGTCGTCAACCAATTCAACGAACTCACGCTGACGCTCCAAGAACGAGCATCTCCAAAAAGAAGCATCGACGTGGTATTCCGAGCGTTCGACGACGCCGCGGCGTTCCGCTACGTTCTTCCGGAGCAATGGGGCGATTTCGAGCTCGCCGAGGAGCACACCACCTTCACCTTCGCGCAGGCGCCGACCGTTTGGGCGGCCACCTACGGCGGCTTCCACGCGTCGCAGGAAGGCGCCTTCCACGAGAAACCGCTCGCCGACCTCGCGCCCGATTCCGTCTACGGCCTGCCCATGCTGACGCGGCTGAACGACGCTCTCTGGGCCGCCGTCACCGAGGCCGATCTAACGGATTGGGCGGGATTGTGGATGACGGGAACGGTCTCGGCCGAGGCAGACCGAACCCTCGGCGCTCGCCTGGCTCCCCATCCCGATCAACCCGATGCCGCGGTCCGGTCGACGGCGCCGCGCACCTCGCCCTGGCGCGTCGTCATGCTCGGTGTCAACGCCGGCGACCTCTTCGAATCCGACGTCATCCACAACCTGAACGATCTACCCGAGGATGACTTCTCCTGGGTGGAGCCCGGTATCGCCGCGTGGAACTGGTGGAACGGGCCCTATCTGCCCGATGCGGATTTCGAAGTGGGGATGAACACGGCGACTATGAAAGCCTTCGTCGATCTTGCGGCCGAGATGGGATGGAGATACGTGCTGGTCGACGAAGGATGGTACGGCCCCGCCTTCGCTCCCGGCGCCGTCGCGACGACGTGGGAGAAACATGCCACCAGCAAGATCACGACGGCCACGCTCATGCTGGATCTCCAGGAGCTGATCCGCTATGCCGGCGAGCGCGACGTCAGGGTGATTCTGTGGCTTCACTGGGGCCATGTCGACGATCAGATAGACGAGGCCTTCCCGCTCTACGAGGAATGGGGCGTCGCCGGCGTGAAAATCGATTTCATGGACCGGGACGATCAATGGATGGTCAATTTCTATCACCGCGTGGCACGCAAGGCTGCCGAACACCGCCTGATCGTGGATTTCCACGGCGCCTACAAGCCGACGGGCGTCAGCCGCACGTACCCGAATCTGGTCACCCGCGAGGGCGTGCTCGGCAATGAATACAACAAATGGAGCGCCCTCGTGACTCCCGAGCACACCGTCACGATCCCCTTCACGCGCGGTCTCCTCGGCGAGATGGACTTCACGCCGGGCGGATTCCGCAACAAAACCGTCGAGGACTTTCGTCCGCGTAATACCGCTCCCCTGGTGATGGGCACCCGCGTCCACGAGCTAGCCATGTTTGTCGTCTACGAGAGCGCCCTCCAGGTGGCGGCCGACAGTCCCTACAGTTACCGCGTGAGTCCGGCCGGCATCGATTTCCTCAAAATGGTCCCTACGACCTGGGACGACACCGGCGTGCTGCACGGCGATCCCGGCAACTACATCACCGTGGCGCGCCGCTCGGGGGACGAGTGGTTCGTGGCCAGCATGACCGATGAAAGCGCCCGTACCCTCGACATCCCCCTGGACTTCCTCCGGGAAGGCGAATACGAGGCCGAGATCTGGAAGGACGCCTATGGCGCCTCCGAATTTCCCGACCGCCTCTGGAAAGAGCGCCGCGTCATATCGGCCGGCGAGACGATCGAAGCTGTGATGGCCCCTGGCGGAGGCCACATCATTCACCTTCGGCCGGTAAATTAGTTTGGGCGAACCTATCTCCCACGTGCGCGCACGCCCAGGCGCCGGCTCGATGTGTATTTGCCAGACACCTGGAGTGTTCTTTCGAGCGGGCCGCCAGAGAGGCCGGTCGATCAATCGATGCCGCCGAGGATGGCTTCCAGCCGCTGCCAGGCCTCGTCCCGGGCTTCCTTGTTGGGTGCGGCGGCCTCCGGATCGTCTCCACTACGCATGAAGCCGTGCCCGGCCCCCTCATAGATCGCGACTTCGTACGGCTTGCCGAATCGATCCATCCGCTCTTGCGTGGCCGGTATCGTCGCGTTCACCCGCTGATCGTCGCCGCCGTAGAACCCGTAGACCGGCACCTCAATGGCGGCGATCCCCTCCTCATCCTCCGGCGCCGTGCCGTAGAAGACGAGGGCGGCCTCGATATCGTCGGCGTGCATCGCGAAGCGGAACGTCTGGGAGCCGCCCCAGCAGAATCCGGCCACGACGACCTCACCGCTGGAGGAGGGCATCTCCGCGATGTGAGCCTTCACGGCCTGTAGATCGGCAACGACCTGATCCGCATTCAGCTGATATATCGCGTCGCGCGCGGCGTCGGAGCTCTCGAAATCGGTCGTGCGCTTGTGCTCGTCGTCGAAGTCCGAAAGCAGGTCGGGCGCGACGGCAAGATACCCGGCCGCGGCGACCTGATCGGCGAAACTGCGCACCCAGTCCGTCAGGCCACGGTTCTCGTGGATCACGAGCACGGCCGGAGTATCATCCGACCGCTCGGGAAACGCAGCAAAGGCCCGGACCGTCCGGCCGTCGGTGTCGATCTCGATCCATTCGTGATGGCGCGGCGACTGTTCCAGTTGCTCCAAGGCGAATTCCTGCGCGGCTGCGACGGGAATCAGAAAGGCGAGGAAGAGGAGGGTGGCGGTCTTCATAGGGACGTTGTAGTTTTTTGACGATTATGACGCGTTGGGGAGGGCGGGAATCGGGGATAGAGGATCGATGATCGAGAATCGATGATCGACCATCGCTGATCCTGGTGGATTTCCCGATCCCCGATCTCCCGATCCTCGATCCTCGTTCTCCCAATCTCCCGATCCTCGATCTCCCGATCCTCTCCATTTAAAGTCCGAGGCGCGTCGTATTTCGCTTGCGATAAACCCACGCATCGACGCTGTATTTGCCGGGGCCGACGAAAATGAGCCCGGCCATAACGAAGGCCATCTTCATGGAGTGTGCCGGACCGCCGCGTCCCGTGATAATGTGCATGTTGGTCGCGACGATCATCGCGATACAGATGAGCGCAGCCGCCGGGCGGAAAAAGAAGCCGATCGCGATACAGAAGCCGCCGACGAATTCGGCAAAGGCGACCATGAAGCCCCAGAACGTCGGCCAGAATGTGATGCCGAGGTGCTGCATCGCGTCACCGTAACCCTCCCACGCCTCAGGGCCGCCGGAGATTTTGCCCCAGCCGTGGAAGTACATGTATCCGATGCCCACGCCCAGACGGAGGATCAGCAGCCCCACGTCGCGATATTTCTCGAGTCCATTCCAGATCATGCTTTCCCCACGTTGATATGAAATTTACGCCGCGTGCGTATTGGTCGTGACGGCGCCGAAAACGTTTCTGCCATCCCGCCGTCTCGTTTCAGAAACCTCGCAACGTTTAGTATAGCCGCTCGACGCGGCATCCGTAAGGACAAGGCCGCGGAATGCACCAGATTGTCGCGAACTGCACCGGAAGAGCCTGGGACGGCCGGCGAACGAGCATGGCCGCCCATCCGCCGTCCTCTACTCCGACAACGTCGTCAGGCGATCGCCGACCTCGGGGGAGAGGCGAACGATCACGTCATCCCACATCTCCTTCCAGAGCACGGACAACCGCTCGACGCACTCGGCGTCCGACCGGACGCCGACGGACCATGCGTCGATGACCTCTTCCACGTCCCCGAGAATCCGATCCAGCACCTCGCGCACGACCGCCATCTCCGCTGCCGTTGGGCGCCCCGCCCGCTCGATCACCCCCGCGTAATACACGACGCCGCCCGACGCCAGATGCGCGGCCTTGCCTGCGGCCGGAGTGAGGTCCGCGGGCGCCTCCAGCCCGAGCCGGTGGAACGGGAGCGTCCAGTTTTGCTGCGCGAACGTCCCTGCGGGATTCTCGGTCCAGACCCACGCGTGAATCATCGCAAGCTGCGGCCCGTCCGGCGCGTGCTCCATGGCATGAGGATTTAGGTGCAGCGTCTCGTCCGCGATCGACCCGCCGTGCCGGTGCCAGGTCACGGGAAAAGGGAGAACGGGCGGCGCCTCGCCGGGCCGCAGCGGTACGGCAAAAGCCGCACCTGTGAGCACAGCCTCACCGTCCACACGCAGGTAGCTTAAGACGGCGGGTCGGGTAGGCTCGATTCGTTTCGCCAGAGTCGTCTGGATGTTCACCCAGTGCTCGCCCATCCCGGGAAAATCCGGACCTACGAGCCGATAGCCGGCAGCAATTGCGTCCTCCAGCCGACGAAACCGTACTGTTCCTGCGCGCACCCTCCGAATAAAGTCCGCCGCCGCTGAATCGGCGGATGCCGACGAAGTCGCTCCCATTGATTCGGCCGCTAAGGCGGCATTCGGCGGCGCCGAACCCGCCGCTGTACCCGCCGCCGAACCCGCCGCTGTACCTGCCGCCGAACCCGCCGCTGAACCCGCCGCCGCTGAACCCGCCGCCGCAGAATCCGGGGCTGCCGCTGATTCCGTCGCCGGCACATGATCCGGCCGATGCCGGCCGTGCTGACCGAATAGAGGCGCAGCCGTCATGAGGCCCGCGGCGAGGACCGGCACGATGATTCCGGGGAGGAACGTCCTCATCGCACGGGGATTTTTGTGCGGAAAAAGAGATCCTCGTATTCGGATTTCACGGTGCGCCAGCGGTCGAAGGCTCGGCGGAGCATTTCGTCCGAGGCCATCGCCGGCATGCCGGTCGTGTCGCGCTGCAGCCATTCGCGGCGGATCCACTCGATGTAGTAGCCCTGGCTGGCGAGAAAATAGGTCCGCACCTCCGAAGCCGCGCTCCTTCCGTGGTCGAACACGGAGCCCGCGCGGGAGCCGGCGTCGGGCACGTTGCCGCTGCCGGCATCGAAGACGGCGTCGAAACGCATGCCGGGGTGGGTCGTCAGGTAGCGCTCGTCGGGATGGGCCGCGTCGGCGTGAAGCTCGGTGTCGACGGCGCCGTTGCTCGAGACCGCCTCGGTGGGACGCCGAAACGCGCCCCGCGATTCGACACGTGCCAGCGGGATCGTCCGGACCGGTCGGCGCTCTACGCTGCGGGCGACGGCGATACGATCGATCCGAAAGGCATCCGTGAGGAAGGATATGCGGATGCGAAGCGAATCGGTTTCGACGATCGGGACGATCACGGCGGCATCATCCCATGCAATCGGACCTGCGCCCCCGAGGCGGCCGACATCGCGGTATTCTTCGCCGTCGCGGACGGCGATTCGCACGCCCATCCAGCGAGTGTAGAACTCGCCGATCTGCACCGCCCCCGTGATCGTGTCGAGATTTCGGGTCAGCCATCCGATGGCGTCAAGGCCCTGGCCGGCGAGCATGAAGTCGTAAAAGAGGACCGTGCTGAGCAGACTTGCCCGGAAGGTTAGCAGCACGGCTGCGGAATCCGACGGCGGCGCGACGAGCGCGATATCGATGTGATCGAAGGCATCGTCCGGATCCGCCGCGGCCAGCGTGGCCGGATCGGCTTCGTAGGCTGCGGCGTCCTTCCGCGACAGTACAAGGGCCACGTCGTTACCGGCGCGGTCGGTCATCGAGACGCTTTCGGCAAAATCGTTCATCACGATCGCTCCGCCTTGTCCCTCCGGGACCGCATACGCGCCCGGTTCATGGGCGACTTCAAGGAGTTCGAGGTGATTGATGTAGTGCGTCTCGAGCGCTTCGTTGCGGACGTCCAGGCGAAGCAGGCCGTCCGGCCCTGGTTGAGCGCCGATCCGGTCGACGTCTCGCATTTCAAACAAAGGGGCGATGCTGTGGGAAAACGATTCGGCCTCGAGGACGTCGCCGTCGGCGGTCGTCGAATAGATGGTCGGACACGAACCGAAGCATGCTTTCGGGTTTGCGGCGCAGTAGAATGTGAGCGCGGCGGAGGCGGCCGTCAGCGCGGCGAAATAGACGGGCGCACCCGAGGCGGAGCGAACATTCGTCTCGACGAGCGAGACAGAGTCGATCGGCACCGACATCGATCCCCGGGCGAGCGTGTCGCGAATCGCGTTCAGGTGTGCGGCTTCGCCCGTTATGAGGCGCTCCTCCGACGATATGTCCCAGCTCGAAAAAACGTAGATCGAGCCGTCGGGCATGTGGACCTTGATCGGTCCGGCATCCGCGTTCGTAGCCGACGCGACAAAGAGTGAATCGGGCGCAAACGTCCGGCGTTCGATGCGATCGAGGCGAGAACAACCCGCCAGCATGAAGGCGGCGAAGAGCGCGACGAAACATGTGCGATAGACGAAATCGATCATATCAATCGGCGGACCGGGGTTCAATCGGCGGACCGGGGTCGCGGGCGAAGATGGTTTAGGTCCGGAGGTAGACCCTGGGGGAATCGCGCGTAGGATTTGAAGGTCGACCACGTTGCATCCGGATACGAAAGCAGGGGTTTGCGCGAGTGTATGTTTGAGGACGCGAAGCCTCCGAGGATCCAAAAAGGCGAGGAGATCATGAGGAAGGCTCCGTGGGAGACAGTGGCGACGGTCCCGGCCAGCGACGTCAACGCCAATCGCTCCCAGTCTGAATCGAACCAGAAGAGGCGAGCCTCCGGGATCGCCGACAGAGGAATTACGTCGAGATGGCTCGAGGCCGCCGAATCGAGGGCCTTCGCACGTTTCGACGCACGGGGTGCCACCGGCAGCAGATAGAGCGAGTCGCCGTCGAGGGCAATAAGCTCGCCGTAGCGAGTCGTGTCGGATTGTGAGATTTCGACCCACGCGCCGAAGGCATCCTCAGGGATGTCCTCGACGTTCGGGAGCCAATCGCTTGGCGCCTTCGCTACCGCGCAGCCCGCGAGGAAAACGGCCAGAGCGACCGTGAAGGAGGCGGCACTCCGGTCCAGTGAGATGCGAGATGAATGCATGACCGTCGCGCTCCGTTCTCGGTGAGATCAGGCCAATGTACGGAATCGACGGATGCGGATGCGCTCGACTTTTCCAGGGCTCCCACGGCGGTACGAACCGGCCGCGATTTTCAGCGGGCTTGAGCGTCATGGCGGTGGTCGGGCCCCAGAGCTCCCTCCACTAGATCTAGATCTCGAAGTCGTCGTCTCCGATATCGACTTTCGCGTTGTTCCGGATGGCTTCGTTGGCCTTTACGGCCAGGACGACGGTGTCGAAGCCCTCTTTCACGCCGGCAGCGGCCGGATAGGGGCCGAAGAAGTGGTTGTCGGTGAAGTCCTTCAGCGCGTAGAAGAGCGGCGTCTCCACGTTCGGATCGTCGGCGGCCGGATCCTGGTTTTGCGCGTCGAGCTGCGTCGCGTTGGCGGCCAGCGTGATGCCCTTTTCTCGGTAGAACGTGTCTTTTCGCGCGTAGACTTCCCAACCTACGAGGGGGGCGTCGACTTCCTTGAACATCCAGCCCTTCGAATCGCGGAGCATAATGGTGCTGTCGCGGCCGTAGTACATCTCGTAGGCCTGGTCGAAGGAGCTCGTCAGCGTGGCGTCGTAGATCATGTGCACGCCGTCTGCGAAGCCGAAGATCGCCTGGATGGTGTCGGCTACGTCGCGGCCGTCGTCCCAGAGGAGGATCTGGCCGAACCCGGCGACGCTCGTAGGACGCGTTCCGAGGAACCACATCGCCGGATCGAGCTGCTGCATGCCGATCTCGCCTATCAGGCCGAGGGACACGTCGGAATCGAGGCGCCAGTTCTGCTCGCGCTCACGCTCGCGGTTCGGGGAGGCGCGGCGCCAGCTTTCCTTGTTGTGCCATTGCGCACGGGCCATGGTGGCCTTTCCGAGTGCGCCGCTTCGCATGAACTGGAAGACCGATCGGTACTGCGGGTTGAATCGATAGAGAAGGCCCACTTCGAAGATCTGATTGGCGGCGCCCATCGCGGCGTGGGCCATCGCGCGCGCATCTTCGACGTTCGAGGCCATCGGCGCTTCGACGTAGACGTGTTTGCCGGCCGCCAGGGCGTCGAGTACGATTTGCCGGTGGCGATGCGTAGGCGTCGCAACGAGGACGGACGAGATGTCGGGGTTGTCCAGAATCTCGCGATAATCCGCGTGCCGGGTGGCGTCGGGAACGGAGCGCTCCGCGCGCTTAAGCATCACGTCGTACGTGTCGACGACGGCGGCCACGCGCGCCTCGGGGATCCGCTCGATCGTGGTCGCGATCTCCCGACCCCACGCTCCGAAGCCGACGAGGGCCATCTGAACGACGTCGTCGGCGCTGCGGATCCGCGACGCGGCGGCCGCGGTCTCGGCGAGCGAGGTGAATCCCGCCAGGGGAATCAGCGAGCCTTTCTTGAGAAAGCTGCGCCGGCTGAGGAGGGATCGTTGCTGATCGGGGGTCAAATCGTCTGAATGCATAACAAGGTCCGGTAACGTGTCACGAGGGCAGCGTGCCCACGTGGTATCGATGAGAGGGGATCGTGGGAAATTCAGATTCGATGATTTCGAAGGACTCGTTTTTCTCGGAGGTCAACAACAACAGCATTTTGACGTGGCCGCGCAGGCGATCGACGAGTGCGCCGCCGCCGCGCCCGAGGACCAGCAGCGCCGTCGACAGGGCATCGGCTTCGGTCGCGGAGCCCGCGACGACGGCCGTCATCATGGCGCCTTCGACAGGCCGTCCCCGTCGCGGATCCAGCACGTGGCCGAGCGTCTTTCCGTCGGCCTCGAACGCCTTGCCCCAGACGGCTGAGACCGACAGGGATGCGTTTTCGAGCGGCGCGACGGCGAGCACGGACGCTTCGGACGACGACGCATCAACTTCGCCGTGCGCCTCGCGTTCCGTCCCGGGGCTTTCGCTGGGCGGCCGTCTCTCGTGCGGCTCTTCGGACGGCATCCGATTCCGGTCCGATGCCTCGGCGGAGCCGGCATCCTCGCCGGGGTAGGGGAGCGCGACCTGCCACGGCCGGCCGTCCTCCGCCGTTCCGATGCCGTAGGCCGTACTCGTGCCGCCGTGCAGAAAGGCGCGCTCGACGCCGGCCTCGCGAAGAATCGCGACGGCCTCGTCCACGGCATATCCTTTGCCGATTGCGCCGAAATCCAGCAGCACGCCCGCGCGCTCGAAGGCGACGGTGCGGCGGTCCGCATCCAGATGAACCTGATGCATGCCCGTCACCTGCCGCGCTCTTTCGAGCATTTCCGCAGCGGGAAGCCTGCCCGCGCCATAGTAGAAGCCCCACGCCCTCATGAGCGGGGCGACCGTGACGTCGAAGGCCCCGCCCGTTTCTTCAAATAACTTCTTGCATTGCTGCAGAAGCACGAAGAGCCGGGGCTCGACCGGGACGGGCTCCTGCGCGGCGCGCGCGTTGATGCGGCTGACCTCGCTGGCCGGGCTGAAGATGGTCAGCTGGCGATCGAGGCGCTCGATTTCGGAGAGGGCTTCTTCGCCTGCTGCGCGCAGCCAGGCCTCGCTTTCGCCTTCGAGGATCAGCTCGAAGCGAGAGGCCATCGCCATGCGTGCGAGACGTACGCTAGCCATTGATCGACGGGGTAAGAAAAAGGGCCTCGTCCGGCACCTGCCGTGCCGAGGCCCTTTCTGGTGATTCAAAGAACGAGCGAGCACCTACGAAAGCTCGAGCGTGCCGTACGTAATCGGCGCGATCTCGCGGCCGGAGCCCGTGGAGAGCTTGCGCGTGTTCTCGTCGAAGTAGATCATCTCGCCCAGGCGCTCGGACATTTCGGACATCGAGATGATGACCTGCGCGCGGATGGCCACGTCGATGTTGCCGTTTGTCGGCCGGTCCTCACGGATGCCGTTGAAGAAGTCCGCGATGTGATCCGGAATATTGACGCTCGGCTCGAGGTTGCTGTGCGACTCCTGATCCACCAGGTCGGCAAAGGGGCGCTCGGGGCGCAGCTCGACGGTGTTGCCGCCGAAGTACAGCGTGCCCTCATGGCCGCGGATGATCTGGCCGAGGCCTTGCTCGTTCACGGTGCTGCCGATGACGAGCATCGAGAGGCCGCTCGGGAAGTTGGCCAGCAGCTGCGTATTGTCCGGCACGTCGCGATCCGGTGTGACCTGCCGGGTGCCGAGGCTCGTGACGCGCGTCGGAAACTCCGGGGCGCCGGTGGCGATGAGGAGCGGATGCACGCGGTGGGCCAGGAGGTCGCCCAGAATACCCGCGCAATAGGGATAGTATTTACGCCAGCGGTGGTACTCGTCGGCGGAGAACGGACGATCGGAAACGGGGCCGAGCCACGCCTTCCAGTCGATGTGCTGCGGCGTGGCGTCTTCGTCGATCTCGTAGTTCCACTCGCCGTCGGGATTGTTGCGGCAGTAGTCGGCCTGTGCCAGCACGAGCGGGCCGATCTTACCGTCCTGGATGATCTGGGCGGCCTTGTGCCACTTGGCTTCGGTGCAGTACTGGGATCCGATCTGGAACGTGAGGCCGGTTTCCTTTACTTTGTCGTGGATTTCCCAGGCCTCGCCGTAGTAACGGGTCATCGGCTTCTCGCAGTAGACGTGCTTGCCGGCGTCAAGCGCGTCGAGTGCCATTTGCTTATGCCAGTGGTCGACGGTGCCGATGAAGACGGCGTCGACGTCGTCGCGGTCGAGAATCTCGCGGTAGTCCGCATGGACGGTCGCGTCGGGATTGACCTTCTTCATCTCTGCGAGCGCCTGGTCGCGGCGTTTGTCGAAGACGTCGTTCGCGGCGATGGGTTGGGCGTTTAGCTCGGCCTTATGGCGCGGCGAGCCGTCGTCGTTTTGATTGACGATGTTGCGGAGATGCGAGTTGAAGCCCTGGCCGCCGACACCGAGGAAAGCGACTTGAAGACGGTCGTTTGCGCCTATCACGGCGGCGCCGGCGACCGGGGCGCTTCTTTCGGTGACCGATTCGGCGAGCTTCGGCGAGCAGCCGGCCATGATCGCGGCCGCGCCGAGGGCGCTCTTTTTGACAAACTCTCTGCGGGAGCTGTTGAGACTCCGGCGCGCGTTCTTCCTTTTCATGGTCCTCGTCGTGCTTATGCGATGGTTATGTTACGTTTCTAAGGAGAT
>CAZART010000001.1:36717-99522 GCA_964487555.1 uncultured Rhodothermales bacterium | reverse complement strand
TAGTTTTAGAATTTTTCAGGACTTAGACGAAATCGCGGTTCTTCTTTCGGCGTCGGCCGTATAACGAATGCAACTTCTCTCGGACAAGACCTATCTTCAAGCCGTGGAACCGGTTACAAGATGGCCCAGGGCGGTCTGCCAGTATAAAAAACGAATATGACAGGTACTCACCGAAAAGAAGGAACTATGCGCATCCCTGTATTTCCTCATCACAATGTACTGCGAATCCTGACGCTGCTCCTTTTCGCAGCGTCGGTTGCCGTGCCGGGCGCCGCTCCGGCCCAGGCCCAGAACGCCGCCGAATACACACTGGACGCGGAAAGTAAGCTCTGGGTGGATGGAACGTCGAACAAGAGCGACTGGACGGTACACGCGGCCGAGCTCGAAGGCGGTTTCGGCATCACCGGCAGCGGCACGGACCTTTCGGTCTCATCCGGAGAGATCGTCGTGGACGCAGCAAAGCTGGAGGGCGGCACGAGCACCATCATGGATCGCCTGATGCGCGACGCGCTGAACGTCAAAGAGCACCCGACGATCACGTACCAGCTCACGTCGGCCGAGCGCGCCACGGCGGCCGCCAGCGACGGTACTTTTACGCTCGCCACGACCGGCAATCTGACG
This sequence comes from uncultured Rhodothermales bacterium, assembly GCA_964487555.1. Taxonomy (GTDB): domain Bacteria; phylum Bacteroidota; class Rhodothermia; order Rhodothermales; family VXPQ01; genus CAZART01. Next base: position 98,901 of record CAZART010000001.1, on the reverse strand, counting down.
CTGACGGGGACGACGAACGAGATCCAGATGGACGTTACAGGTACACCGCAGGGGGACGGGAAGATTCGCTTCACCGGGAGCTACGCGCTCAAGATGACGGATTACGGCATGACGCCGCCGACCGCCATGTTCGGCGCCCTTCGCACGGGTGACGACGTGACGGTTCACTTCGACGTGGTGGCCGCCCCGGAGAACTAGCGCTCCATCGAGGTTCTTTGCTCGATCACGTTGCTGTGAGATGATTGTGGTGCGAAATATCGCAACACTTCGCGACCCGCCGCCCGCGACCGCTCCGCCAACCACCTCCTAGTCCGACATGACTGTGCCTCCGCGCCTGTATAGGCTTTTCGGTGAGGACATGAGATGCTTCGACGTGGCCATCGATCATGGCTTCTTCAACGAGCGCTCCTTCCTGAACGGCATTGAGAACATGCCGTCGGCGGTGCAGCTCGTCGCCGATGCATTACCTGACGCGATACAGCTCACGCCGGGACAGGCCCGCCACCTACAGAATATCCGCGGTCCGCGCAAGCCGGCCCTCGTCCTGCGGACCGACGTGGCGAACGTCTACGGCTCTACGCTGCCGCATTATCTTTACAGCCAGCTCATCGATGAGCCTGTGGAGCAGGCACTCCGGCTCGATGCCGCCTGCGTGGTCGTGAACCTTCTGCTGCTGCCCGACCAGCCCGAGCTCTACCATCGGTGCGTCGAGAATGTCGTCACGCTCAAGCCGGCCTGCGAGGCATATGGGATGCCGCTGATGGTCGAGCCGCTCGTCATGCAGCCGAACGAAAAACGCGGCGGCTATATGGTCGACGGAGATGTCGACAAGATCATGCCGCTCGTCCGCCAGGCCGTCGAACTCGGCGCCGACGTCATCAAAGCGGACCCGTGCGACGATCCTGCCGAGTACCACCGCGTCATCGAGATCGCATCGGGCATTCCGGTACTCGTTCGCGGCGGCGGCCGCGTCTCGGATGAGGAGATCCTCCGACGTACCGAAACGCTCATCCAGCAGGGTGCCTCCGGAATCGTCTACGGCCGAAACGTGATCCAGCATGCCGACCCGAAGGCGATGACCGAAGCCCTCATGGCCGTCGTTCATTACGGCGCTACGGCGGACGAAGCGCTGGGCCTGTTGCAACCGGCAGATGGGGTGCAGGAGTAAGGGACGAAAGGACGTGCACGTGCGAGAGAGCATAGGGCATGCACGTGCAAGAGGAATAGGAGGGAGTTGAATCACGGAGGTGTGCTCCTCGTCGCCGAGCACAATGAATTGACTTGTAGCCAGGTCATGCGAGAGATCAATTTCGGCGTGATTGGATGCGGCCTTATGGGCCGCGAGTTCGCCAGCGCGGCCGCGCGGTGGTGCCACCTGGAAGGACTCGACTTTGCCCCGCGCATCGTGGCGGCATGCGACGTGAACCGCGAAGCAGCGGAGTGGTTTGAGCGCAAGGTTCCAGGTGTCCATCTCGTCACGACGGACTACCGCGAGCTTCTCGATGATTCGAGCGTCGAGGCCGTCTACTGTGCCGTGCCCCACAACCTCCACGCCAAGCTCTACTCGGACATCATCCAAGCGGGCAAGCACCTTCTGGGCGAGAAGCCTTTCGGGATCGATCTCGAGGCCAACGAGGCGATCAACGATTCTATTCGGGCGCACCCCGACGTGCTCGTCAGGTGCTCATCGGAATTCCCGTTCTATCCGGGCCCCTTTCGAATTGCGGCGTGGATGCGAGAGGGTCGCTTCGGGCGCATCATCGAGGCTGAGGCCGGCTTCTGGCATTCGAGCGATCTAAACCCCGAAAAGCAGATCAACTGGAAGCGTCGAATCGATACGAATGGCGTCTACGGCTGCATGGGCGATCTCGGCATGCATGTGCTGCACCTGCCGCTGCGCTTCGGCTGGCGGCCTGAGCGCGTCCACGCCGTCCTCTCGAACGTCATGCGTGAGCGGCCCGACGGGGCGGGCCGCATGGTCGCCTGCGACACGTGGGACAACGCCAGCCTCGTCTGTGAGGCGACCGACGGCGCGGAGCATTTTCCGCTGCTCCTCTCGACGAAGAGGATAGCTCCGGGACATGCGAATACGTGGACGCTCCGCATATGGGGAACGGACTTTTCTGCCGAGTACTCGACGAAGAACCCGAAGGAGCTGCGCTACCTCACGTATCGGCCGGGTAGGGAGCAAGCATGGCACGTGCTCGACACGTCCTACACATCGGCCTACCCCGCCATTACCGGCGGCATCTTTGAGTTCGGCTTCTCCGATTCCATCCTTCAGATGTGGGCCGCCTTTTGCGACGAACTCGTCCACGGCGAGGAGATGCGCCAGCCGTTCTACTGCGCAACACCGGAAGAGGCCGGCGAGACGCATCGCGTGTTCACCGCCGCCATCCGGTCGCAGGAAGAAGGGCGCGGGATTCTCATCGAGGATTGAAGCGAGCCGGCTTTTTTCCGCATCCGATTGTTTCTTTCCACGCGCACGCCGAGGTCCGGCGGCGATCGTTTTACTGTTTTTTGCTCCGCAGCCATGTCTTCCGTTCCCGATCAGCCGTCCGTGGTGGTTGCCGGCCACATCTGTCTGGATGTGATCCCGCAATTCGTGTATCGGACGGCTGACGTCGGCGCACTCATCGCGCCGGGAAAACTCGTCGAGGTAGGGCCGTGCATCTTCGCCGCAGGGGGCGTCGTCGCTAATACAGGCCTGGCCCTTCATCGTTTGGGACTTCCGACTCGCCTTGTGGGCAAGGTAGGGGACGACCTCTTTGGGCGTGCGATTGTGCAGGTGCTGCGCGACCATCACCCGGCGCTGGCCGGAGACATGATCGTTGCGGAGGGGGAGCCCTCCTCCTATACGCTCGTCCTGAGCCCGCCGGGCGTCGATCGTGCCTTCTTCCATTGTCCCGGCGTAAATGATAGCTTTCGCCCCGACGAAATCGGTCTGAACCGGCTCAGCGGTGCCCGGCTCTTCCACTTCGGCTATCCTCCCCTCATGCGGCAGTCGTACGCCGACGGCGGAGCGGCGCTGGCCGAGCTTTTTCGCCACATTCGCGCACAGGGGCTCCTCGTCTCGGTCGATATGGCTATGCCGGACCCCCAATCCGCAGCCGGTCGGGTTGATTGGTCCGCCTGGATGCGCCGCGTCCTACCGCATGTCGACCTATTCGGCCCAAGCCTGGACGAGATCGTCTTCATGCTGGATCGGCCGCGATACGATCGTGTCGTTAACCGCGGCGGCTCGGAGGGATTAGCGGAGTTGGTTCACGCCGACCTCTTGCATGATTTTTCAGACCGCCTTCTCGAAATGGGCGCTTCCTTCGTCGTTCTGAAACTCGGCAAGGAGGGACTCTATCTCCGCACGAGCGACGATAATGCAAAGTTTGACGGTCCGGCGGAGCATCTACGGTGGGATGCGACGGCCTGGCGCGGCCGAGAACTGCTGCACCCCTGCTTCCGCACAGAGGTGACAGGAACCACCGGTGCGGGCGACACCACACTCGCCGGATTCCTGGCGGGTCTCGTCCACGGGCTTCTGCCGGAGGAGGCCTTGAAGGCGGCCGTGGCCGTCGGCGCGTGCAGCGTCGAACGATCCGACGCCACGAGCGGTGTGCCTTCGTGGACTGACGTGCAGAGACGGATCCGAGCGGGCTGGCGCTGCCGTGACACGGCGGCCGTCCTGCCCGGATGGAAGCACGATGTGAGAAAAGGCCACTGGCGAGGGCCCCGTGATTCGGCGAAGACGTAGCCTGCAAAAACGAGCGCAGGATACGGTCTCGTAGCCTTTCCATGTAGCAAGAACAGGAGGTACGATGGCGATGCGTATTCCGACGGCAAGCGCGAGCGTACGCTGGGTACTCGTCGGCCTGATGATAGCGCCGCTATCATGTCGGTCGCTGAAGCCTGCTGCGCACGGAACCGACGAGGCGGCGGACATCCGGCCACCGGTGGATACGGCTCTCGTCGACGCCATCGAGCCGCCGCCGATTGAGGCGGGCCTGGCGCCGCCGGCCGGACCGTATGCGCCGGGCTTCGACGCGCTTCACTACGACGTCGTGCTGCAGCTGCCCGACACCGGCAGCTTCCTCCGCGGCGTGACCACCGCGGAGGTGTTTCTCGAGGCGCCACGTCGCGATACGCTGGCGCTTGACTTCAGCGGACTGTACGTGGAGTCCGTCGACTGGAATGCCGAGCCCCTGTCGCATCGCCACGTCGACGGACGGCTGCTCGTCCCCGTGCCGCCCCGCCTGCGCGCTGGGGACACGCTGAAGGTGGACGTCACGTACCGCGGTCATCCGGACGACGGTCTGATCCTCGGCCGCAACGTCCACGGTGAGCCGACAGCGTTCGCCGACAACTGGCCGAACCGCGCGCGATTCTGGTTTCCGTCGATCGATCATCCGAGCGACAAGGCCAGCGTGCGGTTCATCGTAAACGCAGGAGCGGAGCGGCGCGTGATCGCAAACGGCTCATTACGCGGGGAAGGGGCTCCACCGGTGTGGATCTGGGAGAACGACGAACCGATTCCCACCTACACGATGGTCATCGCCGCCGCCGATTTCGTCGTGGATGAGCTCGGGACGGTCTGCATCGACAGGGACCGTTCGGCGTGCACGGAGGTGACGACGTGGCTCTTTCCACCGGATACGGCCGCCGCGGCACCGTCTTTCCGCCGTGCCGCCGACATGGTCGCCTACTTCAACGATCTCATCGCGCCATTCCCGTATGCGAAACTCGCGCACGTGCAGGCATCCACGCGTTTCGGGGGGATGGAGAACGTGACCGCCATCTTCTATCCCGAGCACGCCCTGGCCGAGGGTCGCGACATCGAGGTTACGGTCGCGCATGAGACGGCGCATCAATGGTTCGGCGATGCCGTCACCGAATCGGACTGGCATCACCTCTGGCTTTCCGAGGGCTTCGCCACCTACTTCGCGGCGCTGTATTTCGAAGCGAAAGACGGTGTGGAGCGTTTCCGGCAGCTCATGGAAGAGGAACGGCAGGGATACGTTTCGTCCGGTGTGGCCGGCCTGCCGATGGTGGATCCCGACCAGAAGGATCTATTTGCGCTGCTGAACGCGAACAATTACAACAAAGGCGCCTGGGTGCTGCACATGCTGCGGGGGATGCTCGGCGACGACGCGTTCTTCGAAGGCATTCGCGCATATTACGCCGCTCATGAACACGCCACGGCGCTCAGCGCCGATCTGCGGCGGGCGTTCGAGGCGGCATCGGGCACGGATCTCTCCGGATTCTTCGATCGGTGGGTCTACGAGCCGGGTTATCCGCAGTACGACGTCGAATGGTCGTGGAGCGCGGAGAAGGGCTTGGCAGAGGTACGGATCGAGCAGGTTCAACCTTCGGAGTGGGGTACGTTTTCAATCCCGCTCGCTGTGGATTTCACCACCTCTACGGGGACGATCCGGCGGCGCGTACCGGTTGATGGCCGCACGACGACGGCGACGGTCGAGATCAACGCCGAGCCGACGTCGGTCGTCGTCGATCCGGACGGGGACGTGCTGAAGGAGGTCGTGCGCGTTGCGCGGTCCGGCCTCTAGAGAAACCGGCCCACCTGATGACGAGCACGGCGGTCGGTGCGGCGGGGTTCTGGACCGTTTCACATGGGAAAGGGGGCGCTGCCTGGAGAGGCTGCGCAGGGCAGCGAGCAGATCGTTGCGTATCATGGCATGGGCGGCTGGTTGTGCTGCGAGAGGGCAAGCGCTGTGCCGGCGCCATTTCCGCTTCCCGGAGGGCTTGCCTCGCTTGCAAGGCGTCCGGTGACGGACTTCCGGCGTGCGACAACGAACGATCCTACAAATAACAATGATTGATGTCGACGCGCTTTCGTACGCGTACGTGGGTACGGATTGCGCCGCCGTGGATGCGGTCGGCTTCCACGTTGAGCCGGGTGAGATCTTCGGATTTCTGGGGCCGAGCGGTGCCGGGAAGAGCACGACGCAGAAGGTATTGATCGGGCTTCTGCGCGATTACGAGGGCACCGTTCGTATTCTCGGCCGAGATCTTCAGACGTGGGGCAACGAGCTGTACGAACACGTCGGCGTCGCCTTCGAATTTCCCAACCATTACCTGAAGCTCACCGCCCTCGAAAATCTCCGCTACTTCGCCTCGTTGTATGCCGGTGAAACGGAGGATCCGGTCGCGCTGCTGCGAATGCTTGAACTCGCCGGCGAGGCGGAGAAGCGGGTAGGCCAGTTTTCAAAAGGGATGCGCGTGCGGCTGAGTATCGCCCGGGCGCTGCTGCATAGGCCGCAGCTGCTCTTTCTCGACGAGCCGACGGCCGGGCTTGATCCGGGGACGAGCCGCATCGTGCGTGAGATGATTCGGCGCAAACGCGAAGAGGGAGCGACCGTATTTCTCACGACGCACAACATGGTGGTGGCGGACGAGCTCTGCGACCGGGTCGCCTTCATCGTGGAGGGACGCATCGTCCAGATCGACGCGCCCCGCGATTTGAAGATGAAATACGGGAAGCGAACGGTTCGCGTCGAGTCGCGCGTGGACGGCCGCCTCGCCGAGCACGATTTCGCGCTCGAGGGTCTGGCGGAGAATGCGGCGTTTCTCGAGCTGCTCGGGACTGCGAGCATCGAGACGATCCATACGCAGGAGACCACGCTCGAGGAGATCTTCATCCAGGTGACGGGGAGGGCGTTGACGTGAGACGACTCGCTGCGACGCTTCGTAGAGACGTGATCCTCCAGCATCGTTATCGGTTTTACGCCGTCAGTTTGCTGATGGTGGTCTTCTGGGGCGGGATTCTTAGTCTGGCCCTGCGGACGGGGCAGGCGGACGAGGCGCTGGTCGTGCCCGCGTTCATGCTCGCCAATCTGATCGTAACGACGTTTTACTTCATGGCGGCAATGGTGCTTCTGGAGCGGGCCGAGGGGATGCTCGCCGTCCTCGTGGTAACGCCGCTGCGGGACGTGGAGTATTTCACGTCGAAAATGGTCTCGCTAGGTGCCCTGGGCCTGGCCGAAAGCCTCTTCATCGTGCTGATTCTTTTTGGATGGCCGCCGCGAATGCTTCCGCTGGTTCTCGGGACGCTGGCGCTCGGCGCTCTCTACGTCCTCGCCGGCTTCATCTCCATCGTGCGCTATGACTCCATCAACGAGTGGATCATGCCGTCGGCCGTGGTCGTCGCGGTCTTCTGCCTTCCGCTGCTTCCACATTTTGGATCCATCGGTTCCGAAGCCGTGTGGCTTCATCCCTTCGAGCCTCCCATGGTGCTGCTTCGAAGTGCGTACGAGCGGGTCGAGACGTGGGAAGTCGCCTATGGCCTCGTGGGTTCGACGGCATGGATGGCGCTCGGCCTCATCTGGGCGCGCCGACGTTTTCAGCAGTTCGTCGTCAGATCGGCGGGAGGTAGGTAGACCATGCACGCTGTCGATGTCTTGAGGAAAGTCGGACCGGTCGATCTCAAAAATGTCCGCCGGGACCATTTTCTTCCGTGGGTGATCGGTTTGCCGTTCGCGATTGCGCTGCTGTTTCGCTACGGCGTGCCGGCGCTGGCAGGGTGGCTACAAACGTCCTTCGGGTTCGACCTCGTTCCGTACTATCCGCTCATCATGAGCAGTTTCGTGGTGATGGCGCCGTCCATGGTCGGGATGGTGATCGGCTTTTTGCTTCTCGACGAGCGCGACGATCAGATATTGACGGCGTTGATGGTGACGCCGATGCCCTTCGGCGCCTATCTTTTGTACCGGATTGCCGTGCCGCTCGCCGCCGCCATCCCGGTTACGCTGCTGGGCTACGTCCTTGCGGGACTCACGCCGCTGCCGCTGGGAGTGCTGCTCCTAATTGCTCTGTTGGGATCGATGACCGGTCCCATCGCCGCGCTGTTTCTGGCGGTCGTGGCCGACAACAAGGTGTCCGGATTCGCCATTATCAAACTGCTGAACAGCATCAACGTGCTTCCGATCGCCGCATATTTCATCGGCATGCCGTGGCAGCTTGGTGCAGGCGTGGTCCCGGGATACTGGCCGCTGAAGCTCGTTTGGCTGGCGGATGCCGGACGGCCGCTCGCCGCATTTGCCGCCGCCGGCTTCGTTGTGAATGCTGCCGTGATCGTCGTGCTGCTTCGGCTGCTCAACAGGCATCTACATCGATAAGGAGGGCCGCAGAGCCGGATCGAGTTTCCGGTGCCGCGATCCGGATGGAGGGCCGGCCGGCAACGACTACTATTGCCCGGTCAGATGCCGTGCGTGCGGTGGCGCGGGGCCGGATTCGCACCTCGCATGCCCGCGGTGCCGACAAAGGCGCTGTGGAGATCATAGATGAAGACGGCGCAATGAAGTCCGGAACAGTGGAGGAATCCGGCATTTTTCCCGATACTGGGAGGCCGGCCGAATGCCGCCCTTCCTTTTTAGACGTTTCCTTTGTTTCGTTGATATGCCCGATCGTTTCTCGCGACTCTTCCCGCTCGTTGCTTTAATCGCCGTAGGCCTCGCGTGGCCTGGCTGCCGTTCTAGCCGGGAGCCTGCGCAAGCGCCTTCCGTTGCCGTGCAGACCGAGGACGCTCCCCAGCACGAGCTTCGGCAAATCCAGCCGCACGAGCCCATCGTACTCGATCCGGAATCGGCGGCCGCAGCCGCTCGAAAGATCAGCGCAAACGTCACGGCATCGAGCGCCGACGGGCTTCAACTTGATCTCTGGGCTACGGAGGATCTCATGGAGGATCCCATTGCCGTCGCCGTGGACGACCACGGCGATCTGTACGTGACCGTCTCAGAACGGTCGGGAGGGCTACTCGATATCCGAAGTCACCCGACGTGGACGACCCTCGCCCTCACGCATCGTACCGTCGAAGATCTGGCAAGCTTCCTGAGAGCGGAATTGGCGCCGGAGCGGACCGAGGAAAATGCGGACTGGCTGCCGGACTTCAATCAGGACGGGTCGCATGACTTCCACGACCTGACCGTCAAGAAGGAGCGGCTCTACCGCATCGCCGACAGATCCGGCGACGGTGTTGCCGACTGGGCCCAGGTGCTCGTCGAGAACTTTGCTGAACCGGAAACGGATGTGCTAGGCGGCCTTCTGGTCGATGAACACGGCATCTACCTCAGCGCGGCTCCGCATCTGTGGAAGCTGCAAGACACGACGGGCGACGGTCTTCCCGATGAGATGGCGTCGATCAGCAAGGGGTACGGCGTTCATCCCGGCTTTTTCGGCCACGGCATGTCCGGGATCGTCGTCGGTCCGGAAGGCCGGGTTTACTGGTCGGTCGGGGACATGGGATATAATGTCACAGGGCCCGACGGGCGGCAATGGGTCAATCCTTACGAGGGCGCCATCTTCCGCTCGGAGCCGGACGGCACGGGGTTCGAGGTGTTCGCGAGGGGCCTGCGAAACACCCACGAGTTCGAATTTGACGAGTACGGCAATTTGATTAGCGTCGACAACGACGGCGACCATCCCGGCGAGATGGAGCGGATCGTATACGTCGCGGAGGGATCGGACAGCGGGTGGCGGACGCATTGGCAGTTCGGCAAGTATACCGATCCGCACAATAATCGGTATAAGGTCTGGATGGCTGAGGACCTGTTCTTGCCCCGCTTCGACGGCCAGGCCGCCCACATCACCCCGCCGGTCGCGAATTATCACAGCGGTCCTGCGGGGATGGCGTACAATCCGGGCACAGCCCTCAGCGAAGCATGGCACGACCATTTCTTCGTCGCTGAATACACGGGGTCGTCGGCTACGACGAACGTGCACGGATTCCGACTGGAGGAGAAAGGAGCCGGCTTTGAGCTGGCGTCCGAAAAGGTCGCCGTCAGCGGCATCCTCACCGTAGGGATGGACTGGGGCCCCGACGGATCGTTGTATCTGGCTGACTGGATCGAGGGTTGGGAATCCAAGGGCGCCGGCCGCATCTGGAAAGTATCAGCGCCCGCAACGCCACTTCAGGAAGAAACACAGCGTTTGCTGGCTGAAGATTTCGATGGTCGCACCCGTCAGGATCTTCGAGAGCTTCTCGGGCACGCCGACCTGCGGTTACGACGGAAGGCTCAGTTCGAACTGGCGGAGCGCGGCGACGCGGAGATGTTGGGGAGCGCCGCTTTGGAGAACGGAGATCAGTTGGCGCGACTGCACGGTCTCTGGGGCGTCTGGCAGGTTGCGCGCGTCGATCCCACGCATGCATCCGTGCTCCTGGAGCTCCTGCGCGACGGCGACGCCGAGGTGCGGGCACAGGCGGCCAAAGTTCTCGGCGATCTACGAGACGACCGAGCCGGTGCGGCCCTCTTACCGCTGCTCAACGACGGCCATGCGCGTGTCCGTTTTTTTGCGGCTGAAGCGCTCGGTAAAATCGGTTACAGCCTCGCGTTCCAGCCGATCGTAGACATGCTGGCGCGCAACGACGGGCAAGACGTCTATCTGAGGCACGCCGGCTCGCTCGCCCTTTCGCGCACCGGCAGCAGTCACGAGATTACTGCGCTCGCCGTCCACCCGTCCGGCGCCGTGCGCCTTGCGGCGGTCATTGCGCTGCGGCGACAGGGCCACCCGGGTGTTGCCGCCTTTCTCGATGATGCGAACGAGCACGTCGTGACGGATGCGGCTCGTGCGATCAATGACGACGGCGGCATCCCCGATGCGCTGCCTGCGCTGGCTCGCGTGCTCACCGAGACGCCCTTCACGAACGAGCCGCTCCTGCGCCGCGCCATCAATGCCAATCTCCGGGTCGGCACGGCCGAAGCCGTTGCGCGCCTGGCGGAGTTTGCCGCGAGAAGCGAGGCACGTGAGGACATGCGCGCGGAGGCGGTAGACGTGCTCGGCGTCTGGGAGGAGCCTTCGGTGCTGGACCGGGTCGACGGCGTCTATCACGGGCCGGCCAACAATGACCCGGATCCCGCCCGCGACGCGGCCGAACCTCTCGTTGCGACGCTACTGTCCGGCGGAAGCGACGCCGTAAAAGTGGCCACGGCGCGGATGGCCGCACGGCTTGGCCTCGAATCGGCCGAGCCGCACCTGATGGCTCGGCTCCGCGGAGGCGATGCCGCGGAGGTGCGGATTGCCGCGCTTGAGGCGCTTTTCGAACTGGATTCCGACAGGATCGAAGCGGCCGTGCGCACGGCGATGGAGGACGACGACCAGGGTGTTCGTATGACCGCGATCGGTCTCATTTCGGGGCTTGAACTGGATGATATGATCAGCGCCGAGCTGCTGTCCGCTGCCGTTGAAACGGGAACGGTAGAGGAACGGCAGCGCGCCATTGCGGCGCTCGGCACGCTCGATTCCGATGAGACGCGCAATGTGCTGGGTACGCTCGTGGATCGATTCGAAGCGGGAACCCTGGCGCCTGAGATTCAACTCGATCTTCTGGAGGCGATCGCGGCGGCGCGATCGGACGACCTGAGCCAACGCGTCGCGGCAGTCCGGCAGGAAAGACCCGCCGACGATCCCGTCGCGGCCTATAGCGAGGCGCTGCACGGTGGAAATCCGGATCGTGGCGCCCGCATCGTTTACGACCATGACGCCGCGCAGTGCATGCGGTGCCACCAGGTGATGGAGCGGGGCGGGGACGTGGGTCCGGCACTGACGACCATAGGCGACCGGCTGAACCGCGAGCAGCTGTTGGAGTCCCTCGTGGCTCCTAGTGCTCGGATCGCACCCGGCTACGGCACCATTTCCGTAACGCTCGAAAACGGCGATACCGTGTCGGGGCTGCTCCGAGAAGAGGACGACGAGCATATCGTGCTTCAGACCGCAAGCCTCGACGCTCATCACATCGCCAAATCCGAAATTGTAGAGCGATCGAACGCGCCGTCTTCTATGCCGCCGATGGGCCACGTACTGTCCATGCGCGAATTGCGCGACGTGGTCGCGTTTCTGTCCACGCTGAAGGAGAGCCGTCGTCCCCGAGGGGATTGATCCATTCTAACATTGACCAAACGCGATGGCGAGTAGGGCAGGGCAATTATTTACGGCCCAAAGTCCATAGAAGGCATGCTTTCTCGCCCGACTTCATTCAGCCAGCGAGGAAGGGGCTCGTCTACTGCGTGCTGGTCACAGTAAACGTAGACCACGTCTCGTTCTCCTGTGAGTTGGGTGATTTTGGCTTCCGCACGAGTCCGCGCCAGTACCCGAGGCCGAAGAAAAGGGCGGCGAGGAGCGGTATGGCAAGAGCCAGGACGTGGCGCGTTTCGATGTCATCCTTCTCGATCGCCGGGACGGCGGCCGCTGCCGTGGCCACGTGCCGCTCCGGGCTCGCGGCCGGGGCCGCCTCTTCGACCGGCTCTTCTTCAGCCGGCACCTCGTAATCCAAGGCGGCGGCTACGGCATCCGCACCGATCATCTTCTCAACATGTGCGCGGTACGCCTGCGGGAAAATCGCGACGTGGTAGTGCGGCGGGTAGCGCTCTCGAGTGATGTCCAGCAGGTTCTGCCGTTCGAGCTTCAGCAGTACGGCTTCGAGCCACTGCCGAGAGGCGGTACGTGAGCTTATGCGGAAATCGATAGCGATTCCGGCAGGATGGACGGATAACGCATGTGAATTCCGGGGCTGCTCCGAGGACGGACGGGTGAGGCTCGTTACGACCAGCTTCTCGCCGGTGTCCTCACGGTACTGAGCAGCGAGACGCTCCACGAAGAGCCTGACTTCGGGGCGTGCATACGGGTAGGAGACGCTTTTCAGTACCTCGTAATCGGTGTTGCCCGGAAGATGCACGAAATTGCCTTCTTCGACCAGCACGGGAAGCTGCTCCGGCGTCTTCACGAATTCATACCCAAGCTGCTTAGCGACCGAGTTCTGGCGCACCATAGACGTGGGCGATCCTCGGAGTGAAACCGCCACCTCACCCGCGGCAGCAGGGACGGCGGCGAAGAGCACGAAGACAAGGGCAGCGGCAATAATGGAGAAACGGTCGTTTCGCATTTCCTCAACTGATTCTGGTGGGGACTACGTCCAGAAGACCACAGGAGTGCGGCTCGGCTCTGATGGACTACTTACTATACCTTAAATACACAAATAACATGCCTTTAACCCGCGCACCAAGGAGATCGTCCTTTTCAGGTTGTCAGGGCGGGAATCGCGTGTTTATGTCACGTGCCAAGATCCGACGCGTCGGAGATGCTGCACGATGCGTGTCAAGAAAAGTACACACGCGACTGCTCGAATGGTCCCCATGAAGGAAAGAATGTCCCCGGCGGCTGCAACCGGAAAGGCGGATCCCCACCTTCGATGCAACTGCAGGGATGAACGCCGGCGGACAAAGAGGAGCACGGTCATAGAGCCTCCTTTAGTCGAGCAGAGCATCGACGATACCTTCCATTCACTCTGACCGACCGCCGTCGGCCGCCACTGAGGAGGATGGTAGATTCGATGGGCCGCGGATTGACTCTCTTTATACGACATGCAGGTTTCCGCTTATAGAATGCCGCCCTTCGCGCTGCTCCTCATTGCACTTCTTGCCGGGTGTGAAGAAGCAGCGCATCAAGGCACGGCCGCCGTGCTGACGACGGCCCGCGCCGTCACGGCGCACGAAGGTCGCGATCCGCATCCCGTGTCGCTTGAAGGAACGGTCACCTATCACGACCCCACCTGGGGGACGTTCTTCCTGCAGGATTCGACCGGCGGCGTCTACCTGAACGTGGCCGGAGAGACGTATGACGCACGGCCGGGTGACCGCGTCTCGGTGACCGGCATCATGAAGTTTCGTTCGGATCGACTGGCAAGCATGCGTGTGGACGATCTGGGCACATCCCCACGCTTTCCGACGCCGATCCCCATTCCTCTTACCGATCTCGCGTCGCACACCGGCACCTGGATTGAGACGGAAGGCATCGTTGATGATGCGCGAATTAGAGACGGGGCATTCAGTTTAACGGTGCGCGGCGAACGGGGCGTGACGCTCGTTCGACTCAGGCAATACGGCATCCGAGATAACCTGACATTGATGAACAAGCGGATTCGCGTCCGCGGCGTGTCGGCACGAAACGATCGTTCTCCTAATGAGCTGATCGCCCATCACGTTCTCGTTCCTTTCGACTCGCTCGTAACGGTGCTGGACGGAGAGGGCGCTCACGGACCATTCGACGAGCTGCCATTGCTCACCAGCGTGACGGCGATTCGAAACCTCGCCCCCGACGAGGCAGTGAGGCGCTACCCCGTAAAGGTCCGCGGAGTGGTCACCTATTACGACGTGGCCTGGCGTCTCCTATTTATCCAGGATGGTGCGAACGGCATCTTCGTGCATGCGTCCGATCTTACCGACGAGTTCTCGGTAGGTCAGCTGGTTGAGGTGACCGGCTGGAGCGGACCGGGTGAATTTGCACCGGAAATCGACCATCCCTCCGTTGAAGTGCTCGGGAGGACGACACTGCCCGACTCGCCGGTTCGATCGCTCGATCGCATGTTCACCGGCCAGGAAGACAGCCGTTGGGCCGAGGTCGAAGCCGTCGTGCACGACGTTACCGTGGACGAGTACGGCCACGTGAACATGGAGGTCGCATCCGGCTATCGCCGGTTTTCCGTTCAGATGCCCGGTCTACCGGAAAGGCCGGCTCCTACGGATCTGGTGGATGCCCGCGTACGCATTCACGGCGTGGTTGGTGCTGAATTCAACCGGCAAGCCCAGCTTACGGGCGTGATACTGTACGTGCAAAACCTGGACCTCATCACCGTACTGAAGCGCGGACCGGTTGACGCATTCGACCGGCGGATTCAGCCCATCGATCATCTGCTCAGATTTATGCCCGGCGGCGACGTCGAGCATCGGACCCGCATCCAGGGGGTCGTCACGCTGCGGCGGCCAGGTGGAAACCTGTTCATTCAAGATCAGAGCGGGGGTATTTACATTCAGACGGGCCAGTTTGCCGATCATTTGAATCAGGGGGATGTGATTGATGCCGTCGGGTTCGTGTCGCCCGGGGGGTACACTCCGGCGCTGACGCATGCCACGTTCCGTGTTACAGGATCGGCCCCGCTGCCGGCCCCCGTCGTGGCATCTGCCGAGGCCGCCCGTACGGGCGCCCTGGACGCCCAGCGGGTGGCCATGGAGGCGACGCTCGTGGACACCAAAACCGAAGGCGCCGATTACGTGCTACAGCTGCAGGCCGGAGCCTTTATTTTCGAGGCGTTCCTGCCGAAGTCGAGCGTGGAGTCCGATTTTATCGCGCGGCTCAGACCGGAGAGCCTCCTCCGCATCACAGGCGTATTTTCGGCGAAGGTCGAATCGTCGATCAGTTCCGTCGCGTTCTCATCGTTCCGCATTCTGCTCAGCGGGCCGGAAGATATCGTTCTCATTCAATCCCCAACGTTTTGGACCGCCGGAGTGTTGACCCGTGCGCTGGGAGGCGTTCTCTTTCTGATGCTTTTGGCCGCCGTTTGGGTCTATTCGCTGCGCCGCCGAGTGCGGGAGCAGACCGGCATCATCCAGGACAAGCTGCGCGAGGAAGCTTCCCTAAAGAAGTCTGCCGAGGCGGCGAGCCGCGCCAAGAGCGAATTCCTGGCCAACATGAGCCACGAAATCCGGACGCCGATGAACGGCATCATCGGCATGGCGGAAATTTTGCGCGAGAGCAGCCCATCGGCCCAGCAAACCGAATTTCTGAATATTATCTCAACGTCCGCGTCGAGCCTGATGTCCATTATCAACGATGTACTCGACGTGTCGAAAATTGAGGCCGGTAAGCTCGTACTGGAATCTGCAGCATTCGATCTTCACGAACACCTCTCGAGAACGCTGAGAACACTGGCCGTGAGCGCTCATGAAAAGGATCTCGAACTGGCCTGCCGAATCGGACCGGACGTTCCGCGACTGGTCATCGGCGACGCTGCTCGATTGCGACAGGTTCTTCTCAACCTGGTCGGAAATGCAATCAAGTTTACCGACGCAGGCGAAGTGGTCGTAGAGGTGGGTTTGACGGAAGGATCGTTAAAGGGCGAGCTGCAATTCAGCGTTCGCGATACCGGTATGGGTATACCCTTTTCGGAGATCGAGAAGATTTTCGAGGCCTTCGAGCAGGGGGATACGTCGACGACTCGAAACTACGGCGGCACGGGACTCGGCCTGGCCATCTCGAACCGGCTCGTCGAGCTCATGGGCGGAACGATGGACGTGCAGAGTGAGCCTGCACGCGGTTCCACGTTTCGTTTCACAGCCCACTTCGAGATCGAGGATGCGTCGCCGTTTGCACCCGACACGTCGGCGCTCGCAGGCCGGCAGGTACTGATCGTCGACGACAATGCGTCGAGCCGACGGATCCTGGAGGAGACGGTCACACGCTGGGGCATGGAGGCGATCGCCGCGCCGGGCGGGCGAGCGGCTCTTCACCTGATGGAGGCCAGAGGGCCGGTTGCACTGGTTCTGCTCGACAGCGACATGCCGGGCATCGACGGGCTGGAAGCGGCCGCCTCTATCAGAAGGCGGTGGTCCGATAGTGAGGTCAAGCTCATTCTTTTAAACTCTGCCGTTAAAGAGGATGGTGAAGCGCCTACGCGGGCCGCCGGCGCTACAGGGTGTCTCTTGAAGCCTTTCACCGAAGTGGATCTGTACGCCGCCGTCTCGGTCCTATTCGATTCGGGTGCGGAACTGTTCTGTGGTCGTCATGAAGATGCCTCAGACGCAGCGTTGGAGGAGTCGGCGCTCATTGCGCCAGGTGTGACCGAAGTAGCACGCCGCGTCTTGCTTGTAGAGGACAACGCGATCAATCAGCAGGTGGCGGTCCACATGCTTGAGGCGAAAGGATACTCCGTAACCGTCGTTGCAGACGGGGAGAAGGCTGTCGAGGCGTTCGCAAAAGAAAGCTACGACCTCATCCTCATGGACGTACATATGCCGAATGTGAACGGCCTTGAAGCCACTCAGGCGATCCGGAAGATGGAACGGCGTAGTGGGCATCGGACCCCCATCATCGCCATGACGGCCCGCGCGCTCGCCGAAGATCGCGATGCGTGCGCCGAGGCCGGAATGGACGGCTACATCTCGAAACCGTTTGTTCGAGCGGATCTCGAAGACGAAATAGCCAGGGTCCTGCGCTCGCCTGCTTATCTATCCGATCGAGACGTGAGGCGGATGTATGGAGATGGTGCCCGAGGCACGGTGCCGAATGTGAGCCGGTCCCTCATCGAAAGGTCCGATGGGGATGGTGGTTCGACCACTTCGTTTGATCCGGACCGGCTTCAGCAGATGCTTGACGGCGATCAGGAAAAAATCCGCGAAATCGTCACCCATTTCATCGACGACTTTCCCTCGCAGGTCAGCAGACTGGAAGCAGCGCTGGAGAATCGTGACGTGAGACAGGCCGAATACATGGCCCACACCATGAAGGGCTCAGCGGCAAATCTGGGATTCAAGCGAATCTCACGGGCCGCCGGAGAGATCGAGGATGCGCTTCACGATGGAGGCGAGGCGCGGATTGAGGAGCCCATGAGCGTTCTACATGAGGAGATGGCGGGTTTGAACCTCGATCTTCTCAAGCGGCCGGCCTGATTTTTTAGCCCAACTCTTGACAATCCGAGAGGTTTGTCCGAATATTAAACCATATGGTTGAATATTCAGATAAGCACCTGGATGGTGTCTTCGCGGCGCTATCCGACTCGACAAGGCGATCCATCGTGGGGCAATTACGAGATGGACCGGCGACGGTGGGGGAGCTGGCGAAGCCGCACCACATGTCCTTTCAGGGGGTGTCGAAGCATCTAAAGAAGCTCGAGGCGGCCGGGCTTGTGCGCCGTCGCAAGGAAGGGCGTGAAGTCTGGTGCGAGCTTGTAGTTGAACCTATGAGGCAGGCGTCCACGTGGATTGAGGAGCAGCGCCGTTTCTGGGAGTTCCGTCTGGACCGCCTCGGCGAGGTCCTGGATGACGGCGGGACCACGAACGAACGAACATCCGAAGACGATACAGAACCAGACCAATTGAGGGACGAAAGCGATGGAAACGAAAATGACTGAATCGACTACCCAACTTCGCATCGTGCGCACGTATTCGGCCTCGAAAAACGAGGTTTTCAAGGCGCTCACCGAACCCGAGCTGCTCTCGCGCTGGTTCGCGCCGAGCGACGAATTTGAGGCGTATGTGGATCGGTTCGAGGCGGAAGTCGACGGGACGTACCGCATCGAAATGCGCCACAAAGACGGCAACGTCCACACCGCGATCGGCACCATCCGCGAAATTTCGCCGCCCTCTCGGCTCGCTTATACGTGGAAGTGGGAAGGTGGAGAGATGCCCGACACGCTCGTGACGTGGGAGCTCAAGGACTCCGGAGACGGGACCGAGCTGACCCTCACCCACGACCAGTTCCCGAACGAAGAGGCGAAGAACGAGCACCTCCAGGGTTGGAACGGATGTCTCGCCCGGCTTGAACGGCTTTTCTAGAGACTCATATTCTAGAGACTCATACGTCCACGCGCGCCCGCACAGGCCGGGCGCGCGTGGATGCTCGAAGGGTCGCAGCGCCCGGATCTGCTTCGGACGTGGTCTTTGTCCATTTCGGATTACGGCACGGCCTTCAGCAGTGCCCACGTCGTCAGATCCACTCTCGCGCGAATCTGCGGGCCGTACATGTTGCTCGCCGCCACTGCGGCGTAGCGGCTGTCGGGTAGGATGAACAGCTGAATAACCATTGCACCGGATCTCCGAGGTGAAGAGGGGGATTTTGCGTCGTACCTTATGAAGGAGCGACGCACGACGCTAGGGCGAAGAATCCGACTCAACCTTTTTGGCTGATCATCTCGATCGCATGCACGAGCTGGCAGAGATCCGCGCCAGGGCACGAACGCTCATGTCATCGCTGGGCGAGGCACAGCTGGGCCGAAGCCTGCTATCGCTGGGCTGGACCGTCCGATTCGACCATGCTCGCCGCCGCCTGGGCATCTGCCGGTGGGAACGGCGAGGGCGCCGCGCTCGCATTATTTCGCTGTCGAGATTCTATGCGGCGGAAGGAGGATGGACGATTATGGAGGACGTCGTCCGACACGAGATCGCCCATGCCATCGATTTCGAAAGGAGGGGAGCGAGCGATCACGGTCCGGTTTGGAAAGATATTGCGCGGCGTGTCGGCGCGGATCCGACCCGCCTGTACGAGGGTCAGGACATTCCCGACGACGCCTCCAAGTATGTCGGAATCTGCCCTTCGTGCGCGAAGGAGCATCCGTTTTACCGGCGCGTAACGCGAAGGTATGCATGTCCCGACTGCTGCCGCACGCACAATAGAGGCCGATTTTCGGACCGTTTCCTTCTTTGCATCATCGAGCGGGAGACCGGCCGGGAGCTCACGCCTCGCTATTTACTCCCTGGACACCGAAGAACAGGATGAAGTTCAGTGCAGGGTTGCTGATGTACCGGCGCGTGGACGGCGAGATCGAGGTTTTCCTCGTTCATCCGGGCGGACCATTTTTTGCGAAAAAGGACGAGGGCTTCTGGGGAATCCCGAAGGGTCTGGTCGAGGATGACGAGCCGAACGTCGACGCGGCCGTTCGCGAGTTTGAAGAAGAGACGGCGATCTCGGTCGATGCATCGGAGGCCGCGTTTATTCCGTTAGGAGACGTAAAGCAGAAGAGCGGAAAGCGGGTGCACGCGTGGGCTTTCGAGGGGGATGTCGACGTGGCGGCCGTCGTCAGCAATACGTTCGAGATGGAGTGGCCGCCGCACAGTGGGCGGAAGGAGACCTTTCCGGAGGTGGACCGTGGCGCGTGGTTTGACGTGGCCGCGGCGCGGGTAAAGATCAACCAAGCGCAGCGTGCTTTTCTTGACCGTCTCGAGGAGGCACTATCCGCATGACCCCGCCTCCGCTTCTCATATTTCTCGCCGCAGGCCTGCAGACGGCATCTCTCGACTAGGCGGCCTCTCATGGACGTGTACAAGTATCAAGAATTCCCGCGGTATTTCGCCCAGATCGCCGGCGGTTCGGAAGAGCTCGGAGCGGCCGAGCTGAGCGAGCTCGGGGCATCGGATACGTCCATAGCGTACCGCGGTGTGTATTTCAACGCCGATCACGAGGCGCTCTACCGCATCAACTACTGCTCGCGACTCGCCACGCGCGTCCTGGCGCCGTTAACGTCGTTCAACTGCCACGACGCCGACTACCTCTACCGGATCGCAAAGGACATCGATTGGACGGATTTCCTCGATCTCGACGATACGTTTGCCGTGTTCGCCAACGTTTCGAACAGCAAGATCAGTCACTCGAAATATGCCGCGCTGCGCGTTAAGGACGCGGTCGTCGATCAGTTTCGGGATCGCACGGGCCGCCGGCCGAATGTCGATACGCGGCATCCGGATCTGTGGCTGAACCTCTACATCGAGAACAACCACGCCACGATCAGTCTGGGCACGTCCGGCGGATCGCTGCACCGGCGCGGCTACCGAAGCGGCAGCGGTGAGGCGCCGATGCAGGAGACCGTCGCGGCGGCGATCATTCGAATGACCGGATGGGATGGCGAGCGGCTCCTGTACGATCCCATGTGCGGATCGGGTACGCTGCTGGCGGAGGCGCTCATGCATTACTGCCGGATTCCCGCCGCATATCTGCGGGATCGGTTTGGATTCGAGATGCTGCCGGATTTCGATGCCGGCTTGTGGCAGCAGGTGAAATCGGCGGCGGATGAGTCGATCCGGCCGTTGCCGGAGGGTTTGATCGCGGGCAGCGACGTCAACGGAGAGGTACTGCATGCGGCCCGGGAGAACCTGGGAATCCTGCCGCACGGCGAGCGCGCCGCACTAAAACAAAGCGATTTCCGCAGCCTCCCTGATCTCGAGAATGTGACGCTCGTGGTGAATCCGCCCTACGGCCTGCGCATGGGACGCGGCGAGGCCATCTCCCACATGATTACCGAGCTGGGCGACTTCCTCAAACAGAAATGTACCGGCTCGACGGCCTACATCTACGTCGGCAAGCCGGAGCTCCTCAAGAGCGTGGGTCTGCGCAGCGCGTGGAAGAAGCCGCTCGTGAATGGCGCACTGGAGGGTCGATTGGCGAAGTACGAGCTGTACTAGGCCTCGTTCAGGTGGATACTAAGGAACGAAACACGTGCCGAGCGAATATGCTGGTTCGCAGGTTAGCGACGTCTCGGTCGGAGCCGTAGATCCATATGAACATGCGGAGAACATGGCTGGCTTCATTCGCGCTCATCACCTTCGTGGTGGGTGGGATGGTCATGCCTGTTCTTCACAACATCGATCACGCTGCCGAGCGGTACGAGCAGCGGGCGGCCGCGCACCGGCACGGGCAGCCTGCGTCCGATGCCGTAGACGGGGCTTGCTCCGACGTCGCGGCGGATTTGCAGCACTGCCACTTCTGCCAGCGCGATGTCTTCAGCGATCTCCTTCCTGATCTCGCATCAGCTGCGCATTTGCGCTCCGCAGTGCTCGACGCTGCTGTGCCCCGCGGCACGCTCCTTTCTCTTGGCGCACTTTATCCGATCCGTGCACCTCCCGTGACGGCCTAGATTCACGCGCTGCTTGCGGCGAGTGCCCATCAGGCCAACGATGTCCGGAACCACACTGCACGTCACGTGCAGCGTGGCGCAACGCAATTTCTATCGGACCGACGGAGTGCATCATGATATCGCGAAAAACAACCCTTCTTTACACGTTCGTCTTTCTCTTGCTCGGCGCCGGCGTTATCGGCTGCGACAACCCCGTCGATAATGGCGACGACGACGACCACGCGGAGGCCGACGGCCTCCGTCTCCTGCTCGATGGCGCTGTGGTGTACCGCGTACTCGAAGATCAGGTCAGCTGTCCGGAAGAACCCTGCGAAATCGTCGTGACCGAGGGCGAGGAAACGGCCGTTCTTACGGTAGAATTTCTCGCGGCGGATGGCGATGAAATCCACGACGAGGATCTGGACGACGACGTCAGCCTCGGCTTCGAGATGGCCGATCCGGCGGTTGCTGAATTCGAACAAGACGGGAGGTGGAGCTTCCGTGTTGTAGGCAAGCAGGCGGGCGAGACGAAGGCTCAGCTTCATCTAATGCATGTCGACCACCCTGACTACTCCACACCGCCAACCCAAGAGAATGGCGTACCTAATCCGAACGCGTTAACCATTCGCGTAGCCCAAAACTAATGGAGCCACGCACGAAAGATCGAATGTGGAGAGCGGTCTTCAGCGGCACGTTATGCGTGCTGCTGGGGCTGCTCGCCGTGCCTGCCTCAGCCCAATCACGGCAGGGAACCGTCGTGGGTACCGTTCAGGACGCTGAAACGGGCGAATCCGTCGAGTACGCGCAGATTCTTCTGGAGGAAGCGAACCGCTCGACCGTGAGCGACGTCGACGGCCGATTCACGCTCCGATTCATACCGGCCGGCCTCTTCACGCTGAAGGCGTATCGCATCGGCTACGAACCGCTCATCCGGAATGTAGAGGTGCCCGCCCGTGATACGCTGTCGCTAACTTTGCAGATGGCCTCGACGACGCTCATGGCGGGGGAGGTGGTTGTCGAGGGCACGCGCGAGGCGGCCGAGCAGCTGGCGGACGCTGCGATGGAACTGGAAGGGCAGCGGCTGCGGCAGCATCTGGGCACTACGATCGCCGAGACGCTCGAGGATGAACCGGGCATCTCAATGCGTTCGATGGGGCCGGCGCCGGCGCGGCCGGTGATGCGCGGCCTCGGCGGCGAGCGGCTGCTCGTGCTCGAAGACGGCGGCCGCACGGGCGACCTTTCGGCCACCTCGACGGACCATGCCGTAGTCATCGATCCCATGACGGCCGAGCGCCTCGAAGTGGTTCGTGGTCCGGCGTCGCTGGTCTACGGATCCAACACACTCGGAGGAGTGATCAACGTGATCCGCGATTACGTACCGACGAGTCGGCCGGACGCGCTGCACTTTCAGCTGAGCGGACAGGCGCAGTCGGTCAATACCGGCTACGCGGGCGGCGGCTCGCTTCTGGCGCCGCTCGGTGGCTCGATTGCGATCCACGCAGACGGCTCCTTCCGGCAGGGACGGAACGTGAGCACGCCCGAAGGTACGTTAATGAATACGGAGCTCACGACCGCCAACGCTTCGATCGGCGGGAGCGTCGTGCAGCCGTGGGGTTATGCAGGTGTGGCGGGCTCCTATTATGCTACCGAATACGGAATCCCCGGCGGATTTGTGGGCGCCCACCCGAATGGCGTAAACATCGACATCGAACGCAGCCATCTGGAGGGAAGGGCCGAGGTGGTCACACCGCTGGCGTGGATTCCTCGCCTGGAGGCGCGAGGCACGTACTCGCGCTACCACCATCAGGAATTTGAATCTAATGGGAGCCTGGGCATCGAATTCGGACTGCTTTCGTATCATGGCAGCCTCACCGCACGGACGGCACAGTATGGACCATTCCGCAAGGGTGCGATCGGCCTCTGGGGTGAGTACCGGGACTATAACTCGGGCGGTTTCTCATTCACGCCGGCTTCGACCGAGTGGACCCTCGCCGGTTTTGCGTTTCAAGACGTGCATGTCGGCGATCTCACATTCCAGGGCGGTCTCCGCTACGATCTTCGGCAGGTGCAGCCACGAGAAGAAAGCACTTCAGATCTCATCGGCCGTATTGAGGAGCGCACGCTGGGAGGCGTGTCGGCTTCCGTTTCCGCACTCTGGCACACCTCGCCGGTGTTCACCGTAGGTGTAACGGGCATGCGATCGCTGCGGATGCCCGGTATTGAAGAGCTGTATTCGGGAGGTCCGCACCTGGCGGCGTACTCGTTCGAGATCGGCAATCCGATGCTGAATCGCGAGACCGGTTACGGCGGCGAGGTGTTTGCGCGGTATCAGAACGGGCACCTGAACGCGTCAGCGGCGGCGTACATAAACATCATCAATGACTACATCTTTCCGCGCGATACCGGGGAGCTGAACTTCCGGGTCCATCTCCCGATCTTCCAGTACACGGGTGCCGAAGCGCGCATGGTCGGTGCGGAGGGGAGGGCCTCCTTACAGGTGCTGCGTCGCTGGAGCGTCGAGGGCACGGCAAGCTACGTGCGCGGCACGCTCACCGATCTCGATCAGCCCATCCCATGGATGCCGCCGCTGCAAGGTAAAATCGGCGTGCGTTACGATCGCCGGGCGCTGGACGTCGGAGCCGATTTGCGGCTCGCCGCGGCGCAGGACAGGATCGGACCGTTCGAAGAGTCGACCAGCGGCTACGGAGTGCTTGACGTCTATGCGCAGTATCACTTCACTGCGGGCGGACTGCTGCATACCCTCGACTTCGGCGTCGAGAACGTCACCGACACGGCTTACCGCGACCACCTTTCACGCGTGAAGAGCATCATGCCGGAGCCCGGACGGAACGTGAAGCTGCTGTACAAGCTGTTTTTCTAGATTCGCGTTCTGCGTTCTGCGTTCTGCGTTCTGCGTTCTGCGTTCTGCGTTCTGCATTCTGCGTGCTGCGTTTCTCCAGAGCCGCAGGCCGACAAGCAGACCTCGTCGGCGCCGCCGAGACGGCATATTCACTCCGCGAGTGTTCGCGCGTGAGGAATCTCGTGTGGTCCGATAGGTCGGACCTGTGACGCTTCGACTGAGGTTACGGCTATCGTTTCGCCGTCGAAGGCTATGAATTCGACTTCGTATCCATCGCCGCTCCCATGTGCGAGCACGACCGTTCCAATATCTCCCGATTTGAGGTTGTGTTCGGGAAGATCGCGCGTGAGAACGACCTGGTCAAGTTCGTTGATCATCGTGCGTCACGGCTCAGTGGGTACGCTGTTACAAGGCGCGGAGTATGATCACCCGAAGGAATGAACCACACCGTTCTTATACGAGGAGACCTTCGGCTCGGAGTCCACAAGGGTCCCTCCACCACGTACCTCGTCCCAAACGGCGAAGTTTCTACTCGCGCGACGTCGTGAATGGCGGCATGATGTAGCAGTGCATCTGCGAGCAGAGTCCATTCGGTCTCAGTGAATCCATGCATCCGAAAAAATGTCGCTTTGAAGCGACCACGCGGGTGGTCGGCGGAAAGAAGATATTCCGCGATCTTTTGCTTTGGAACGACGGCATCGGTGACTCCTGGCAGTCTCATCTCGCAGTTTCTCATTGCCATTGAGCTCGCCCTTCCAACGATAGACACGCAATGGCCCAAAATGTAACCTGCTCCGACTTCTCCTTTCATGATGCGCAGGTTCGTGCGGGTGCGGAGATCTGCGGACGTGAAATGTCGACCGCGTGGCGTGCCAGACGAACTGATTCAATGGCGCGGTTGGTCGCTTGGCATATGTATTATATATTCTATAAATAATAACATATGCCATCGAACTGTCCGCGTCCGAAAAATGGAACTGCTCTCCCGACCCGAAGAACTGTTGCTCCTCGCCGTCTGGCGCTTGCAGAACGAGGCGTATGGGGCGGCGATCCGCAACCACCTCTCCGAGGCTACGGGGGAGGACTGGTCCATCGGCTCCGTCTACGCCCCGCTGAACCGGCTCGCCGCGCGGGGCTATCTCTCCACATACATGGGCGAGCCGACGCCGGAGCGAGGAGGCCGCAGCAAGCGGTATTTTGAGCTCACCGCTGAAGGCGTCGCGGCGCTAGATCGGGTCAACACGATTCATAAACGCATGTGGACCGGGCTGCCCAACCTGACGACCGGTAACGCACAATGAGCACGCCATCGAATCTTCCGCCCCGACTTGCGCAGGCGATGCTCCGCGCCTGCCTGCACCCCGCCGATGCGGAAGCCGTGCTGGGCGATCTCGAGGAGATCTATGCGCGTCTCCTGAACCGCGCCGGGCGGACTGAGGCGAGGCGTTGGTACTGGAGCCAGGTGCTTCGGTCGATGCCGCGCTTCGCGGCGCGCACACTGGGGTGGACGTTCGTCATGTTAAAGACCTATCTGAACATCGCACTCCGCAATTTCAGACGGGAGAAAGGCTACACATTTATCAACGTATTTGGGCTTGCCCTCGGCATCGGGTGCGCCCTCCTGATGTTCCTCCATGTGCAGGATGAGCTGCGCTACGACCGCTTCCACACGAATGCAGACCGCATTGTCCGCGTAACCGCCACGCGCGGCATGCCCGAGATCCGCATTTCGGCGAATACGGCGTTGCCGACCGGCCCGGCGCTAAAGGCGGAGTTCCCTGAAGTGCTGGAGGCCGTCCGCGCGCGACGTCGAGCCGGTCCGATTCTCCGCTACCTGGATCGCCAGTTCGCTGAGAGCAACGTCTACGCGGTCGATTCCACCTTTCTGGAAGTCTTCTCTTTCCCACTCGTCAAGGGCGACCGAAAAAAAAGCCTCGATCGGCCGGATGCAATCGTGGTCACCGAATCCGCGGCACGTCGCTACTTCGGCACGGCCGACCCGATCGGCAAGACATTGACGTATCAGACCAGCCTCGGCCGGATCGACCTCACCGTGACCGGAGTGCTCCAGGATCTTCCAAGGCAGTCGCATATCCACTTCGACTTCCTGGTCCCGTTTGAAACCTTCGGCGGCGACTTCACGGACGACTGGCACATCTTCGTGAGCAACTATACATATCTGCTTCTTCCGAACGGATATGATGTCGAACAACTCGCGGCGAAGCTCCCCGGCTTCGTCAATCGCCACGCGGGATCGGAGCTGGATCCGGGCGCCATCTATCGTCTCGGACTCCAGCCCCTCACCGACATCCACCTGCATTCAGATCTCGCCGCGGAAGCCGAGCCGAACGGAGATATCGCGTACGTTTACCTCTTCTCGGCCGTCGCCTTCTTCATCCTGCTCATCGCCTGTGTCAATTTCGTTAATCTAACGACGGCCCGATCGGGCCAACGGGCTCGCGAAGTCGGCATGCGCAAAGTTATCGGGGCCCAGCGGCGGCAGCTCGTCCTTCAGTTCCTGGGCGAATCGACGTTGCTCGGATTGGCCGCCCTTTTTGCGGGCCTGGTCGTGCTTCGCGCCGCATTGCCTGTGTTCAATGCCTTTACCGGGAAGGCGCTTGCGATGGACCTCGTAGGCAACGGCCCGATGCTGCTTGCGCTGCTTGGCATCGTGGTCTTCGTCGGGGTGGCGGCCGGCGCATATCCGGCGCTGTATCTTTCTTCATTTCGCCCTGCTGCCGTGCTGAAGGGGACCTTTTCGGCGGGACGGCCACGCGGACGCGAAAGCCTGGTTGTATTCCAATTCGCCACGTCCATCATACTCCTCATCTGTACTGGAGTGGTCTTTCAGCAGCTGAAATACGTACAGAAGAAAGACGTCGGATTTGAAAAACAACAGATCGTCGTTATTAAGATCGATCCGGAGGTCGGCCGGCAGTCCGAGGCAATCAAAGCGGCATTCCTTCAGCATCCGGATGTGGACGCCGCGTCGGCCTCGATGCTCGTGCCCTCTACGGATCTCTGGACATATGGCGTCCGCGTCGAGGCCACAAACGAGCCGATGACGCTCGGCACGTACAAGGTCGACACCGAATTTCTCGAAACGTACGGGATGGAGGTCGTGGCCGGGCGATGGTTCTCGCGTACGCGTCCGGTCGACAGCACGGCGACCGTTCTCAACGAAGAAGCGGCACGCCGGTTGGGATTCGCGAATCCGCAAGACGCCATCGGGACGAGGCTGATCTGGGCCGATCGCAAAACGGTCGACGTCATCGGCGTCATCCGCGACTTCCACGTGCGGTCGCTACGCGAGCAGATCGAGCCGATGCTTTTCTTGCTTGAGTCGGACTATTACTATGTCTCCGCCCGGCTTCAATCGGAGAATGCCGGCGAGACCCTGGCATTTCTCGAGAAAACGCTCACGAGCTTCGCCCCGCAGCGGCCGTTCGAATACTTTTTTGTCGACGAGCGCTTCGACGCGCTGCATCGCACCGATCGTCAGATCGGCCAGGTATTCGGCGCATTCGCGCTGATCGCCACGATCATTGCCTGTCTGGGTCTCTTCGGATTGGCGGCATTCACGGCCGCTCGGCGCACCAGGGAAGTCGGTGTGCGCAAAGTGCTCGGGGCGTCGGTCGTTAGCATCATCGCCCTGCTATCGAAGGAATTCACCCGGCTCGTCGTCATCGCAATCGTGATCGCCGTGCCGCTCGGCTACCTTGCCATGCAGCGCTGGCTCGACGGATTTGCCTACCGCGTCGAGATCTCCGCCGCGGTCTTCGCAGCGGCCGCTCTTACGGCCCTCGGGATTGCCTTTCTCACGGTGAGCTATCAGGCTCTCCGTGCGGCCACCATCGATCCGGTCCGCAGCCTTCGCCATAATTGACAAGGCCCGGCCTTATTCATACCGCAGACTGTCGGCAGGATTTGCGAGCGCGGCGCGTACGGCTTGATAGCTCACCGACAAGAGCGCAATGCCTACGGCGGCGACACCCGCAACTACAAAAACGTCTGCCTGCCGCGACACGTCGATTCGGTATGCGAACGTCTCGAGCCACTGCGCGATGACGAGGTAAGCGGCCGGTACGGCGGCGACGAACGCAATGGCCACCATCGCCACGAGCCGCGCTGACAGCAGCGCCGTGACGGACGCGACCGAGGCACCGAGCACCTTGCGGATGCCGATCTCCTTCGTCCGGCCCGCGACCGTCAGCGCGGCGAGCCCGAATAGTCCCATTGCGGCAATCAAAATCGCGAAAAGCGAGGCGTACCCTACAATTCGGCTCCACTGTTGTTCGCTCCGATATTGCTCATCCAGATCCTCATCCACAAAACTGTACTGGAACGGGACGTCGGCCGCCAGCTCCTCCCAGGCGGATTCGATCGCTCCGAGCCCGGTGGACGCCTGCCCCGGCGCGAGCCGAAAAACAAGGTGCCGGAAATTCTCAACGTCGCCGATCGATAGCAGCATCGGCTCCACCTCCTCGTGCAGAGACCGGTAGTTGAAATCCCTGACGATGCCGATGACCACCGGATCCGGGTCGCCCGATTCCTCCGACGCATAGCCGTCGAATTGCTGACCCAGCGGCTCCGCCCATCCAAAATCACGCACGAGGGCTTCGTTGACGACCGCGCCGTTTTCCCGATCTTCCGCACGGCGCTCGTCGAAAAGCCGTCCCGCGACCAGATCCATACCCATCACGTCCACGTAATCAGGCGCGACCGTGAACGTATAGATGTCTTTATGCTCATCACCCTTGTAAGTGAATCCGATCCGACTGTAACCGCGGTTGAACGAGCTGCTCGTGCCTGTTGCGGAAATCACTTCGGATGAGCCGGCGAGGCGATGTTCCATCCGCTCCAGAAGCTGCCGCCCGTCCATCTCCTGGGTGGGCACGACAACGAGGTGCTCCTTGTCGAATCCGAGGTTTCGCTCCTGAACGAACCCGAGCTGCTCGCGCATCAGCAACGTGCTGATGATGAGGAAAATCGACAGCGTGAACTGTCCGACCACCAGTGAGCGCGTAAAGAGGTTGGTTCCGCCGAGCTTCTGCCCGCTCTTCAACGTTTCGACGGGCTTCAGACCCGACAGGACGAGGGCCGGATAGGCGCCTGCAGCCAGCGCGGTGACCGCAGTCAGTGCCGCGACGATGCCGAAGCCCAGCGGATGGGCGAGCGAGGCCAGCGACGTCGCTTTTCCTGCCAAGCTGTTGAACACCGGTAGAAACAGGCTGGCAAGCAGGATGCCGGCCACTACGGCGAACAGGGTAAGCAAGAGCGCCTCTCCCCAGAACTGCGCAAAAAGTTGCCCTCGCACCGCACCCGAAACACGGCGCACACCGACCTCCTGCGCGCGCGACGCCGACCGCCCGATCGAAAGCGTTGTAAAATTGATGCAGGCGATCAGCAGCATCGCGATCGCAATCGCGCCGAGGATATACGAGTACATCGGATCGCTCGAAGACACCTGTCCCCCCGGCACCGACGACGTAAGGTGGATCTTCGAGAGCGGCTGCAATCCGTACCCGATCGGCGGACCGTTGCCCTCCCACAGACCCCGCGAGCGGCGGCTCGCCTCCTCGTCCGGGTAGTGTGATTTTCTAAATTCTGGGAAACGGTCTTGAACCACGCCGCGCGATGTCGCCGCGTCCAGCATCACGTACGTCTGGAAGGACGAGGCCCGCCAGTTGTCGACCCTGCGGCCCATCCACCAAAATGAAACCGGCAGCTGTGCGAACGACGCGAGGACGTCGAACTGGATGGTAGAGTTCGGCGGTACGTCGGCTGCAACGCCGGTGACCGTGAACGTCTCGAAGGACTCTTCCATCCGGATCTCTATCGTTTTCCCGACCGGATCCTCCGGCCCGAAGTACTTACGGGCGGCTGTTTCACTCAGGACGACGGAAAAGAGATCTGTCAGGGCCGTGGACGCCTGTCCGCGTACCAGGGGAAAGGAAAACACGTCGAAGATGGAGGGGTCGGCATACAGGACGTCCTCCTCGATGGCGGTTTCGCCCCGTCGGAGGAAATGACTCCACTCGAACAGGCGGACGGATGTCTCGACCTGTGCGAACTCGCTTTCGAGGGCGGGCCCTAGAGGCATGGGGTGGGCGACCTCACGTTCGGCGACACCTCCTTCGGAGTCGTTCACCAGCAGCAGCACCCGATGGATGCGATCGACGTTTGCGTGAAAGCGGTCGAAACTGAACTCATCCTGCACGTACAGAAAGATCAGCAGGCACAGTGCGAGACCGACGGCCAGCCCGACGATGTTGATCGTCGAATAGAGAGCGTGTCGGCGAAGATTACGGAGGGCGATGCGTAGGTAGTTTCGCAGCATGGCTCGGCGGCGGCTTGGATGGTGGCTGAAGCTTACGCCGACTCAATCGTCGTGCCATCGGTGCGCCTCGGCGCAACGGGCGGCCGCGCGGCCCTGAAATGTCCGCGAGCGAACGCGGGGTGTTCGATACCGCGCCGCCGCGCCGCGGATTTTACCCGGCACCGGCGTTCTGATGGATCGTCCGACGGGAATCGTTGGGGCGCCGGCATTTACATGGTATTACGTGCCATGCTCCTGCTCGAAAGCTACGTCGTGCCTATCTTTCGCACTCCAGACACAATCCTCAGTGTTAGGCGGCTCAGATTCATCAACGCTATGAAAGTTTTCGTAATGCATGTTGGTCATCCGGGAAACGTCGATCTCGAATGGACCGTCACGCCTTGCCGTCGCGTAGACAAACTGCTTGAGCAACTACCGTCTGACGCTCCGGAGCGCTCCGTTTTTGAGGATCGTAACGGCCCTAAAGCTTCGTTTCCCAATGGAAATTTCAACTGCTGGGGCGTACCGGAGAGGGCAGCGCCAGGCTTCCGGAAAACTCAGATTGGCGAGGTCTGACGTTGGGATCTAATTCGAGCTCATTCAGAAAGCGAGCTGATTGAACATGCCGGCACGACCTCCCATCACATGTCGCGATCCGGATGGGCTGAGAGACGTGCTCGCGCGTCTCATGGCGGGTGCCTGGGAGCGGTTGGGCGCGGACTACGTCGGGGCCTACCTTCAGGGCTCGCTGGCTACCGGCGGATTTGACGAGGCGAGTGATGTCGACTTCCTGATCGTGGTAGAGAGGGAGGTCTGCGCTGACGCCGTCAAGCGTCTGCAGGACTTCCACCGGGCGCTCTATGAGCATCCCTCCCATTGGGCTCGGCACTTGGAGGGGTCGTACGTGCCGCGTGCCGCGCTGGCCGACCTGCCGCCACCTCGGCGCGAGCTCCTGTACCTCGATCATGGGTCCACCACGTTCGAGCGGTCGGACCACGATCACCACCTCGCCGTGTTGTGGACGCTCCGAGAACGGGGGGTAGTCCTTGACGGGCCAGACCCGAAGACGCTAATCCCTCCGATCCCCCCTGAGGCGCTGCGAGAGGAGGTACGCACGACGATGGTGAGTTGGGGCGAGCAGATCCTCAGCGATCCCGCTGAGATGTCGTCGCTGTGGTATCAGGCATTCGCCGTGTTGAGCTACTGCCGCATGGCGGAGACTCTCCGTACAGGGGAGGTGCACTCAAAGGGGCGCGGCGCGGCCTGGGCGAAGACGGCGATGGACCCGAGGTGGCATGGGTTGATCGATCTTGCGCAGAGGCAGCGCCTGCAACCGATCGTGGAGCTGGCGATGCCAGCCGACCCTCGAGACCTGGCGGAGACGAGGTCCTTCATTCGCTACGTCGTGGAGATGCACACGTAACGAGACCAGATATCGGTGGACCCGTGGTGGGGCTCGTGCTGCTGTTCGGGCGGTTGCTTTGGCAGGCGAGGGGGCGACCCTCCGGAGGGGCCGTCTAACCCTCCAGCGGACGCCGGGCATTTGGATCATCAACTTTTTCGCCCGTCTGCACGACGGCGATCGCGCGCACGCGAACCTGGTCGAGCTTCTGCGCAAATCTACGCATCCGAACCTGTTCGACGATCACCCGCCGTTCCAGATCGACGGAAATTTCGGAGGAACGGCGGGCGTGGCCGAGATGCTGGTGCAAACCGACGGCGGCGTGATCGAGCTGCTGCCGGCGCTGCCGGCCGAAGCCTGGCCGGCCGGACGGGTGACCGGCCTTCGTGCGCGCGGTGGCTTCGAAGTCGACGTCGAATGGTCGGACGGCCGGCTCGCCGAGGCCGCGATCCGCTCATCGGCGGGAGGGACGCTGCGTCTCCGCGCTCCCGGCTACACGCTGCACGTCGACGGCGAGGCGGTGATCGCCGAAGCGGCACGGGCCGATGCAGCATACCATGAGGGTGCAGATGCCGGAGCCGTGCTGGAGGTCGCCACCACGCCGGGCGAGGTCATTGCCGTGCGCGCGGCCCCGTGACCCTCCTACTTCAAGACCGTCATCGTGCGCGATACGGTCCCGGCCGGGGTTTCGAGCCGGTACAGATAGAGGCCGCTCGAGAGGTGCGATGCATCGAACGGCGTGAGATGGGCGCCGGCGCTCATCAGGCCGTCGAGGACGGTGGCGACGTGGCGTCCAAGTACGTCGTAGACCGTCAGTCGCACGCGGCCGTTCTGCGGCAGCGAGAAGCCGATAGAGGTTTGCGGGTTGAACGGATTCGGGAAGTTCTGGTTGAGAACCACGGTCGTCGGACGTTCGTCGTCCTCGGTAGAAACAGACGCGGCAACGCGTGCGCCGGCCTCTATCCATAGCTGGAGGCCGTCGGCGCCCGTCGTACCACCAAAGCTCCACGCGTCGGACGTGTTCGCCCAGGCGCCGTTGGAGAGCCGGTCCCAGACTTCGGCGACGCGCGATCCGGCAAAATCGCTCGTGCCGATGGCGAGGTCCCCGGCGCGTGAAATGCCGTACTCTCCGAAATCGACAGAGACGAAGAACGACGATCCGACGGTAACGGGGGCATCGAACCGGTGAACCGTCGCCTGCTCGGCCGTCTGCATGTCGTCGTCGGCGCCAACATGGCCGTAGGCGAATTCTTTCCGAGCGAGGGGCGCGCCGACAGGGCCGGTGCTGCCGTCGCCGTCATAGATCTCGATGGCATAC
The DNA here is from genome assembly GCA_964487555.1 of uncultured Rhodothermales bacterium. Taxonomy (GTDB): domain Bacteria; phylum Bacteroidota; class Rhodothermia; order Rhodothermales; family VXPQ01; genus CAZART01. The sequence goes on along the minus strand of CAZART010000001.1, from coordinate 65,623 downwards.
GCCTGCTGGTCGGTGCCCGCCTGGCGATAGATAAACCACACGCGGACCTCGTCGAGCAACGCCGTCGTCTTGGCGGCGGGAAGGCGGAACGCCGAGGCTTTGCCGCGATCCAGATACAGGTTGGTGCCGGCGACGAATCCGCTGTCGATCGGGTAGACGCGGTCGATCGCGAAGACGAGCGGTTGGCCTGCCGCATCGAAATTGCGAAGATCGACCTGGACGTGGGCTTCGCCGCCGCCCCCGCCGCCCCCGCTGCCCCCGCCCGGGGCACGGGCGGCCATCAGGACCGCTTGCTGCGCGTCGATGCGGCCGGCGCCGATCTTGTTGTTCGGCACGGGTCCGGTGTGCGCATCCGCGCGAGCCGTCTGCTCCAGAATGGCGATGACGTCGTCGGCGTCCAACGTCGGGTTCGCCTGAAGCATAAGCGCGACTACGCCTGCGGCGTGAGGCGACGCCATACTCGTTCCCTGCATCCCGACGTACCGACCACCCAAAAGGACGTCGTTGCGATCGTATCCGACGCCCTCCGTCAGATGAGAGGACATGGCCGAGAAAACCAACTCTCCGGGAGCGGAGATGACCGGTGCGCGCCGGCCGTCGCGGGTCGGACCCTTGCTGCTGAAGTAGGAGGGCTGGCCGATCATCGGCACGACGCCATAGCCGGGATTGTTCACGTCCGGATTCATCCATTCGGACCGGCCGCCGTCAATGTTCGTCCACGTATTCGTGGTCACATACGAGCCCACCGCTATCACTTTCTCAGCCGTAGCGGGTGCTCCGACCGTCTGTTCTACATTGCCGGGCATTTCGGTGACGCCGGGATAGCCAAGCATGGTGGACTGAAACTCGCCGGCATTCACCCACAGGTCGACCTGGCCCGTTGCCGTTCCGCGCGAGTAGATGGCCCAGACGTTCGACGAAATGTCGATGGTAGCGTTTTCGTTGTTGCTGATCATGAAATGCACGAACCCGTCGCCGTTCTGCGGATCGCTCGTAGTCTCTGCATCCACAAAAACGTATCCTGCAACTTCGCCGTTGTGTTCCAATGGGGTCGGATTCATGAACGAGCCCGCGGGCACCCAACCGGACAGCGCTACGGGCGTGATGATGCCGTCGATGACGTCGAGGACGGCGACGTTGACTTCGTCGATGGTACCGGACTCGTACCAGAGACCGATGAAGACGTCGCCGCTGCCGTCCGGATGAACGATGGTCTGGTTGGGAATGTTGGCCTCCGACATTCCTCCAGCATGCAGGTGCGTAAAGCCCTCGTTGCCGGCCGCGGCTACGATGATGCGCCCCGGCCCGGTAAGACTCGAAAGGGCCTGCTCGTATAGGCTTGTTCCATCGAGCGGGCCCCAGTTTCCACCGAGGCTCAGGTTCACGACGGCCGGTTTTCCCATCTCCTCCGCGCGTCGAAAAATATAATCGGTCCCGTCGATCACGTCCGTGTCTCCGAAGCCGCCATCGCTGTCCGGATCTCGCACGCCCTTTACGAAGATGATGTCGGACGCCGGCGCAACGCCGGCCATGAGGGCGTTAAACCGGCCACCGCCCGCGGCGGTGCCGGTGACGTGGGTGCCGTGTCCGCCGCCGCCGTCGCCGTCGCGCTGCGTGACGGCGGTCGGGTCGGCATCGATTTGAGCCTTCGTCCACTCTTTCTGGCCGCCGTCCTGCGTGTACTCGAGGAGGTATTGAATCCTTGTACCGCCGACGGTGCTGAAGTCGGGGTGTGTTGCGTCGACGCCGGTGTCGAGAACGCCCACAACGACACCTTCTCCGCGGAAGGCGCGAGGAAGTCCTGTACCGGCGTGGACGAGATCGACGCCGGTCTCGGCGCGGGCCGCTTCGTTGTACGCGCGCCGCTTGATGGAGGCTTCGACGCGCATGATGTCGCGCGCGGCATCGAGCTCGGCCAGGCGCTCCACCGGCACCCGCGCCACGACGATGTCGCCGATGCGCGTCCGGATCTGAGCGCCGGCCGCGTCCAGTTCACGGGTCGAGGCGCCGGTCGCCATCTCGACGAGAACGTCGACGTACGTGCGGCCGCCGGAACGATGGGTGCTAATGAAATCATCGATTTCGTCTAGCATCCGATTCGTGCGTTGCTTGTTCATCAGTTCCAGCCCGATCACGATCTGCCGAGCATGCGCATCGAGCTTGTTAAATTTCGAGGCCGATCGTACCTCCCCGACCGACCTTTCGAGCGGCGTGAGATCGAGTCCTTTTGCGTCCTGTCGAAAACGGCTAAGGTCCTGGGCGGATGAGAAGTCAACCACGAGGAGGCAGATAAGAAAGGCGAACAGGGTCCGGTTCATAGATGGGTGCCGGCCGCGGCGGTCGTGAGGTGGGTTAGGATTCAAGAGTTGGAGCCGGGACGTTCCCGGCTGAGATCGATGCGTTGGACAAACGTGTTTCGAGCCGCACGGAGGATCGCGCCGCGCGTTCCGCGCGCCGTTACGATGTTTGCCGTGGTGGTCTGAATTTCGAGACCGTCGTTGATGAGCCGGCTCAAGTGCTCCTCGGAGGCGCTCTCCAGACCGAGCAGGACACCGATGACGGCGTGCTCCCTCGCGCCGCGCAGTTCCGCGCGGAGCGGGGCGTCCAGTTTGTGAGCGACGTCATGCATCGAATCATCCACAGAAGCATGCGACGCACAGCAGCCCGCCACCGACACGCCTGCCGCGATCAGTAGCGCGAAAGCGGTAATGCGCAGTGTCGGGCTGACGAGCATAGCCAGGTCGTTCGGCATTTACTTGAGCACCGTCAGCAGACGGCTCACCTGGTGCAGGCCGGCCGACAGGCGGTACACGTAGAGTCCGCTGGCCAGTGCCGAGGCTTCGAAGTGCACGGAGTGCGTGCCGGCGGGCATGGGGGTATCGATCAGCGTTGCGACTTCGCGGCCGGTCAGATCGAAGACCTGCAGCAATACGGGTCCGGCCGCGGGAAGCGCGAATTCAATCGTCGTCGATGGATTAAACGGATTCGGGTAGTTCTGTCCGAGCAGATATTCGCGTGGCAGATCGTCGGTCGCGTCAGCGGACGTCGGGGTTACCGCGAGGGCCTCAATCCACGGTTGCCACCCGGCGCTGCCGGAGCCCGGCACCGGAACGCCATTGTTGTACGTACCCGTCCAGGCATCGGACACGTTATGCCACGTGCCGTCGGACCACTGCTCCCAGACGTTTTCGATGCGCTGATTGACGGGATTGTTCACAGCCACGGCGGCAAGAATCGCATCCGATCCGTACGCTCCAAAATCGACCGCTACGGCGAAGGGTGGGGTCATCGAGACGGCCTGCGAGAACGTGTGGCTCGTCGCCGCCTCTACGGTGGCGGGATTATCATCGCCGGAGGCGTCGGCCAGGTTGTAAGTCTGCGAGAAGACCGGCGAACCGGCCGGTTTGTTGGCTTCATCCGTGGCGTAGAGGTGAAGCGTGTAGGTCTGGTTGGAAACGCCGGCCTTCACGAAGGAAAAGTAGACGTCGATCTGCGAAACCGAGATCGTTCGGCCGAACGCCTTGCCGGCCGGCAGATCCAGGGTCACACTCTTCGACCGATCACCGTAAATATTCGTCCCGAAGACGAATCCGGTATCGATCGGAACGGCGCGTTCAGCATAGATAAGCTGTTGTGCCCCTGCCGGATCGAAGTTCCGCAGGACGACGACGTCGCCGCCGCGCGAGACGCCTTTGCCGGTGAGCGCGACGGACGCAGGGCTGACGGCGTTCGCGCCGTTGTGCGTGATGCTGATCGTTTCGTTGTAGGTGCCTGCCGCCGCGGGGCTGAAACCGACGAGGACCTGATGCCCGGCTCCCGGTGCCAGCGTGGCCGTACCACCGCCGCGCACGATCGAAAAAGGAGCGGCGAGTGCCGCCACCGTTATCTGCAAAGTGGCCGTGGCCGTGGCGTCGTTCGTGATGGTAACGGTCCGTTGAACCGCTTGGCCCAGGGTAACGTCCCCGAAGTTGAGCGCCTGAGTGTCGACGCCGAAGCGGGCAACTGCTTGAACGGTGCCGTCGGACCAGCGGGCGATCCCCGTTGACGCCTTGCCGCCCGCCGCCTTTATATCGCCGCCGACATAGAGATCACCGCCGAGAAGGGCCAGTGCCTGCACTTCCCCTTCGACGCCGGATCCCAAGACCTCCCATGTGGAGGACGCCAGGTTCCATATCGCAATGTTGTTCGACGTCAGCCCACCGGCCGTCTTGAAATCACCGCCCACGTACAGCCGGTTCCCATCGCGCAGGAGCGCCCTGCCCGTCTGCCAGTTGCCGCCGAGCCCTGTACCGAGCGCCGACCAGCCCGTGCCTTGCGTCCACTTCGCGACACCGGCGGCGCTCGACGTGCCGGCCGTCACGAAATCTCCGACTACGTAGAGGTCTGTGCCTACGAGGGCGATCGAGTAGACACTTTCACCATACGTGCCGCCGGCATTCATCAGGCCGCGCCCAAGCGCGCTCCAGTTGGCGCCGTTCCAAACGGCAATGGCGTTGGCATCGAATCCGCCGGCCTTGTTGAAATCGCCTCCGATATACAGATCGCCGTTGTCAGCTACCGCCACGGCTTTCACGGGATAATTCACCCCCGTTCCGACCGCATGCCACTGCGTTCCGTCCCACCGTGCGATCCGATTAGCGAGAACACCGCCGGCCGCCGTAAACGCTCCGCCGACGTAGACGTCGCCACCATCGACGGCGATGGCGTACACGTCGTCGTTCGTGCCGCTGCCCAGGGCTCTCCACGTCCTCGTGGCAGGATTCCAGACGGCGATGTGGTTGGCGCTCTGTCCCCCCGCCATCGTGAAGGTGCCTCCGACATAGATCTCGCCGTTGGGAGCGACGGCGGAGGCCATCACTGTGCCGCTGCCGTACGTATCGCCGGTGCCGACGCCCATAGCTTCCCACGCAGCACCGTTCCACGCGGCGATGCCGCTGACAGGATTGCTGCCGGCGTGGGTTGGATATCCGCCGGCGTAGAGGCGCGTGCCGTCGGCGGCAAGCGTTTGAATCCGCGCCGCAATGCTGTTAGATCCGACGCCCTCACCCAGGCCTTTCCATGCGCCGTTATGCAGCTTGCCGATGCTTCCGACGTAGATGTTGTCTCCCGCCGTGTTTACCCAGTCGCCGCCGACATACAGGGCGCCGTCGGGGCCGGCGGCCATCCGCGTAGCGCGACCGCCGAAGCCTCCGGCCGGTTCGAACCATTCGCCGTTCTGCCATCCCGCGACGTATCGAGCCTGGCGCCCGCCGGCCGTGTTGAAGTCACCGCCGACGTGAATCACGTCGCCGAGGATGGCGACCGTGTTCACGCTTGCACCGTATGCACCTTCAAGGCCGGTTCCAAGCGCCGACCATGCAGTGCCGTCCCACCGTGCGATTTCAGCCGCGGGCGTGCCGGCGCCGAACGGACCGACGTATCCAAAATCCCCGCCCACGTACAAGATGCCGTCGCGTGCAGCCAATGCGTGCACGGTGCCGGGATACGCGTACGTATAGCCTGCGTCGGCACCTCCGTTGAGCGTCGACCATGAAGACGTGGCGCTGTTCCACGCCGCAATGCTATTAGCCTGTCCGGCATCGACGGCCTCGAAGAAGCCTCCCACATAAACGAGATCGCCGTCGACGGCGAGCGCGCTGACGCCGCCACTTCCTCCTTCAAACGTGCCGTCCCAGGAAAAGCGGCCGATGCCGGTGCCGAGCGCCTGGAAAGATGTTCCGTCCCACATGGCCAAGTTGTAGACGGATTGACCGCCTGCCTTTACGAACGAGCCGGCGAGGTAGAGATTGTTGCCCTGGAAGGCCAGCGCGTTAATTTCTCCGGCACCGTATTCATCGGTCACGCCCGAGCCGACCTGCGACCAAGCCTTGGTGGCCGGATTCCAGCGTGCGAGGCCGTTCACACGCAGCGTTCCGGCATTGACAAAGTCACCGCCGATGTAGACCTCACCGTTCGGGGCAATAGCGATCGCTTGAACGTAGCCATTCACGCCCTCGTCGAGCGCATGCCAGCGCCGCCCGTCCCAACGGGCAACGTTGCTTACCGGCGCGCCGCCGGCCGAGGAGAGATATCCACCAACGTAGATGTCGCCGTTCGGCGCCGAAGCGACTGCATAAACGGTACCGCTGACGCCCGGGAATCCGAACCGGTCATCCCAGTTTTCGTCGCCGTCGGCGAAAACTGAAGTTCTATGGGGTGACCCCGGGGCCGTCTGAGCGAGTCGATCAACGGCCGTGCGCTGCGCCTGTACTTGCGCGTGCGCAAGATAGACTTGAAGGAAGCCGCCGAGCGTCAGGACGGCCGCGAATAGAACCGAGAGAGACGAAGAACGAAAGACCATGAGTAAACTCGGAAAAGGGTGTGCGAAATAGATCGAGGGGACGACGCTCGTTCGAGCGGTCATCCCCTCACGTCACTACAGGTTCGCGTCAGTCAATGCGCTTGATCATCAAGGAAGCGCAGTAGGAGCGCTTAGCAGGCGCCGGCGTTCACTGCCGATAACAGGTGGTCGAATGCCGTCACTAGACCTAACGCGAAGTTTTGCTATGAAGGGGCTCATGACGGTGATAGAATTTTTCTGGGGAATGCGGCAGGACGAAGGTCGCTTCAACTCTATTGACGCGGCCCGTTGTGCCGACGATGGCGATCCGTCGCTTTTCTCCTCTACTAAGAGGCCGTCGCAGCGGGCGGGGGTTAGCGGAATTTTCAGTTAAGGCCTGCACAAAAGAACTTTAGACGGTGTGGAGAATTCACCGCACCCTCTCACCTCGTATCTGTCGCAAGATTGTTGTTCATCCGTGTCTGTAGGAGATGGGACGATTCAAGCCGGTTGATGTGTGGCCGAGGACCCCCTCAATGAAGAGTGCCGAAGGTTCTGACGCGGATAAGCTCGTCGGTGAGGTGTATGGCGAACTGCGTCAAATTGCGCGCAGGCACCTGTCTCGCGAACGCGGCGACCACACGCTCAACACGACGGCTCTCGTCCACGAAGCTTACATCAAGCTCTCTTCGCAAACGCGCGTCGAGTGGAAGAACAGAGCGCATTTCTGCGCCGTCGCCGCCCAGGCGATGCGCCGCATCCTCCTCGATTATGCGAAGAATCGCGCGGCCGTTAAGCGAGGCGGTGACTTCGACCGAGTCGAACTCGACGAGGAGGTCATCCGAATCGAGGAGCAGGCCGAAGAACTCATCGTTCTCGACGAAGCGCTGAATCGTCTTGCACGGCTCGATCCACGCCAGGCGCAGATCGTCGAGCTGCGGTATTTTGGCGGCCTCAACATCGAAGACGTCGCCTCCGTCATGTCGATCTCGCCGGCCACGATAAAGCGTGACTGGAGCATGGCCAAGGCGTGGCTCTACCGCGAGCTCCACTACAGCGGCGGCAGCGAGAAATGAGCCGATCCCATAAAATATCTCGCGTCCTACAGTACCGCTCTTCCTCTTCCGATTCTCCTACCGCCGCGATGACGCCGGAAAAATGGCAGCGTGCCAAACGTATTTTCGTCGATGCCGTCGATTTGCCGCTCCGTGGCCGTGCCGATTTCGTCCGCTCGGCCGCAGCGGGCGATGAAGAGCTGTTCGATGAGATATGTTCGCTGCTGGCGGCGCTTGACGAGGCGACCGAATTCCTCGAGGATGCGGACAACCTCACCATGCTCTTGGCCAAAAGCACGGAGGAGTCGCTCGAATCCATCTATGGACAGGCGCTCGGTCCGTACAAGCTGCTCCGACAGCTGGGACACGGGGGCATGGGAGCCGTCTACCTTGCGCGGCGAGATGACGACCAGTACGAGAAGCTCGTCGCCGTCAAGGTCATCAAGAGGGGGATGGATACGGACGAGATCGTGCGGCGCTTCGTCGCGGAGCGACAAATCCTCGCCGTGCTCGACCATGCCAACATAGGACGACTGTTCGACGGAGGCGTTACCGCGGACGGCCGGCCCTACCTCGTCATGGAGTATGTGGATGGCCTGCCGATCACCGGCCACAGCGACGCCCATCGTCTCACGGTAAACGAACGCCTGCGGCTTTTTCTGCAGGTTTGCAACGCCGTGCAGTATGCCCATCGAAACCTGGTCGTCCACCGAGATTTGAAGCCGGCCAATATTTTCGTCAAGGCCGATGGAACGGTGAAGCTGCTCGATTTCGGCATCGCGAAGCTTCTGGGCGATCCTGCTCATTCCATTCTCGAGACGTCGGACGGTGCCCGCATTCTCACGCCCGCCTATGCAGCGCCGGAGCAGCTTCGTGGCCGCGCCATCTCTACCGCGACCGACGTCTATTCTCTCGGTGCCGTGCTCTATGAGCTTCTCGCCGGGCAAAAACCGTTTGACGTGTCCAGTCTCTCGGCCGCCGAGGCCGCCGTCGTGGTCTGCAACGAGCCACCGGTACGCCTTAGCATCGCCACGCGCACGAGCGAACACGCCGCCCACCCATCGGATACCGTGGCCGAGAAGCGCTCGTGCACGTCGGGACGCCTTCGAAAAACGTTGCACGGAGACCTCGAGAACATCGTCCATCTAGCTCTCCGGAAGGAACCGGACAGACGCTACCCCTCGGTGGAACAGCTTGCCAACGACATCCGCAGATATCTCGATGGGTTGCCGGTGCACGCTCGTCCCGACACGCTGGTTTATCGCACGCGAAAATTCGCGGCGCGGCACCGGTGGAGTGTCTCCATCTCTGTGTCCATGGCGCTAATGCTGATCGCCCTGACGACCATGCTCTTCTTCAAGGTCACGCAGGTCGAGACCGAGCGCGACAAGGCCGAACGACTCGCGACGTTTCTCGAGGACTTGTTTCTGAAGGTGGATCCCGGTTCCGGCGGCGGCCGCGACGTAACCGTTCGGCAGGCGCTGGATGCAGGGGCCGAGCGGATCGCCGTGCTCGACGCTTACCCTGACAAGCAGGCGCACATGCTGGACGTCATGGGGCGCGTGTACCGCAGCCTCGGCGAGTTCGAACGGGCCGAGCACCTGCTCACGCGTTCGCTGGTCATCCGCCGCGCGATCTATGAAAATGGACACCCTGAGATCGCCGAAGGTCTTCACAACCTCGCGTATCTCGAATACACGCGCGGGAATTACGCCGCGGCCGAGACCTCCTTCGTCGAAGCCCTCGGCTACCGCCGTCGGGAGCTGGGCATTCATCATCAGAAGACGATCGAGAGTCTCAAGGATCTCGCCGTGCTGAAATCATCTCAGGGCTACTATGACGAGGCGCTGGCGCTGCTGAAGGAAGTGCTTGAGATCGCACCCGACCTCCCCGCCACGGTGAGAATGGATGAGGCCGGCACCCACTTTCACGTAGCTACGGTGCTGCGCGAGCAAGGCAAAGCATCAGAGGCCGAATTCCACGCGCGCGGAGCCGTCGCGCTCTATCAATCCCGGTACGGCACCGATCACATCTACGTCGCAACCACGTCGCACGCTTTGGCGACGCTGCTCGCCGAGCTCGGGAAACTCGAAGAAGCGGAGCGAATGATGACAGCGGTGCTGGGAAAGTACGAGACGGACCTCGGACTAGGTCACCCCTGGACGGCTGCGGGGTACAGCGCGATGGGAGGCATCCTTCGATTGCGCGGGCGGAACGACGAGGCGGAGTCCTACCTCACGAGCTCGCTACGCGTCCAGCGAACGATCCTGCCGGCGTCGCACCCTCATCTGGCGGCGACGTTGCTCGAGATCGGTGAACTGTACCTGAGTTCGAAGGCGCCAGCCAAAGCGGAGCCTGCACTGCAGGAGGCGATGAGGATTCGTGAAGCCGCGCTTCCTGCCGGCCACTGGCGCATCGCGGAAGCTCGCAGCGCGCTCGGCGAGGCTCGGCTCGCGCTGGGCGATCGCGCGCAGGCCGAGGCGTTGATCAGGGAGAGCTGCAGGCTCGTCTCGTCGGTACGCGGCGAAGGGGACCCGGAGACGCTCGAATGCCGCCGCCGCGTCGAGGCGCTGGGAGCGTGAGAGGCGTCTCGGCCGTCGATCGTCGATCCTCGACGCGCATCCATTTCCGAACGCCGAACGTTCGGTTTCGAACGCCCATCTAGGTGTGTGTAACCTTCGAAACCGGGCGCTCGTAGGGCCGGGAGTGCTTGGCACGAATCGTGCTAAAAAGCTAGCATCCCCCGTCCGCTCTTGGCTCACTCGGTGGATTGATCGATCGCCGACAAACCCGATGCGCGTGCGGAATCACCCCGTCACGAAACCGCTCGATCATGCTCCGTAGCTATCTACGCACCGCGTTTCGCGTATTCTGGCGTCACAAGGGGTTCAGCTTCCTGAACATCGCCGGGCTCTCGGTCGGACTTGCCTGCAGCTTTCTCATTATCATCTGGATCACAAACGAGCTGAGCTTCGACCGCTTCCACGAGAACGGCGAGCAGCTTCACAACGTGATGCGGAACGCCCACTTCACGGACGGGCAGACGTTCACGTGGTCGTCTGTGCCGAAGCCGCTTGCCGACGTGCTGCAGAAGGACTATCCGGAGGTCGAGCACGTTTCGCTGATCACCTGGCAGCGGCGCCTCGTCTTCGATCATGACGGACAAACCTCTCGTGAAGAGGGTTACAACGTGGGGTCGGACTTCCTCGAAATGTTCTCATTCCCTCTGCTGGAAGGCGATCCGACCACCGCACTGCGCGAGCCTTCGTCCGTCGTGATCTCGCGGGGCTTGGCTGAGAAGTACTTCGGATCGGACTGGCGCGTGACGAACAGCGTAATCGGACAGACCTTTCGAGTTGATGACCGCCGGGAGTTCACGATAACGGGCGTGGCCGAAAAGGCGCCGGCGCATTCCTCGCTGCGGTTCGACTATTTGCTGCCGATCGAGGACTTCATTCAGGAGAATGACTGGGTAGAGGATTGGGGCAACAGCGGGCTCCGCATCCTCGTGCAGCTGCGCGAAGGAACGGATGTCGCCGCCTTCAACGCGAAGATCGAGACGCTCATCGAGGACCACAACGAACATACGGATGCAGAGATTTTCTTACGTCCGTATGCGGACCAGCGGCTCTACTCCGACTACGAGAACGGCAGGCTCGTCGGCGGTCGCATCGAGTACGTGCGGATGTTCGCCGTCGTGGCACTCTTCGTCATTCTGATCGCATGCATCAACTTTATGAATCTTGCGACGGCCCGATCTATGCGTCGAGCCCGCGAGATCGGCGTGCGCAAGGCGGTGGGAGCGGGGAGGGGTGCCATCGCGCGGCAATTTTTTGGAGAGGCATCGCTTCTCGTCTTCTTCGCCTTCGTCGTGGCGCTGGGCCTGGTGGCGTGCACCCTCCCGGCGTTCAACACTCTCACTCAAAGTGAAATCGCTCTCGTGGATCTCGGCGGCGCGGCGGCCGCGGCTTTCGTTGCACTAGGATTCCTCACCGCATTCATAGCCGGAACGTATCCTGCCCTCTTTCTATCCTCGTTCAGCGTGATCCGCGTGCTTCGTGGCAGCATGCGTCTGAGCGCCGGCAGTGCGACCCTCCGCAAAGGACTCGTCGTCTTCCAGTTCGCGATGTCGATCCTCCTCATCATCGGCGCCGTCACGGTGTACCGGCAGATTCAGTTCATCCAGACTAAAAATCTCGGCCTCGACCGTGCAAACCTGGTCTACATGCCCCTCGAAGGTGGAATTCGAGACCAGTACGACACGGTTCGTCAAGAGCTCGAGCGGATGCCGGGAGTCCAGATCGTGACCGCTTCTTCCGGAAATCCGCTGTCGATAGGCCAATCGACGACCTCGCCGGTATGGGAGGGCAAAGAGCCGGAAAGCGATCTTCTCTTCCACGTGATTTCGGGAGATTACGAGTTCCTCGACGCGATGAAGATGCGAGTGACGGACGGGCGCAGATTCGAGCGTGCGCTGGCATCGGATACGTCCAACTATATACTCAATCAAAAGGCGGTCGAGGCGATGGGACTGAAGGATCCGGTGGGTCAACCGCTTGCGATGTGGGGTACCGACGGGACCATCGTGGGCGTAGTGGAAGATTTCCACATGTCCTCTCTGCATTCCGAAATCGAGCCGACGATCATCCGACTTCGTCCTGAAGATACGCGCCTGCTTGTGGTCCGGCTGGAGACGGGCCGCACGCAGGAGGGACTCCGCAGTCTGGAAGAGATCTACGCTCGCTTCAACCCCGGTTTTCCATTCGAGTATGACTTCATGGATGATCAATTTAAGGAGACGTACCGGAGTGAGATCGTGATCGGAAAGCTCGCGAATTATTTCACGATTCTGGCCGTCTTCATCGCGTGCCTCGGGCTGTTCGGCCTGGCCTCGTATACGACAGAGCAGCGGTCCAAAGAGATCGGTATTCGGAAAGCGCTCGGCGCCACGGTTGCCAACCTCGTCCTCCTCCTGTCCAAGGATCTGGTTAAGCTCGTGCTCGTCGCGTTCGTCATCACCGCGCCGCTCGCCTATCTGTTGATGCAAAACTGGCTGGAAAAATTCGCCTATCACGTGCGACTCGGCGTGCCGGTGCTGTTGATGGCGGGCGTCGCCGCCGTCCTGGTCGCGTGGCTGACGGTGAGCTACCAGTCGCTTCGGGCGGCTACGGTCAGTCCCGTCAAGTCGCTAAGAACGGACTAAACTAAATATCGACTTATTGGCGACGCCGGCTACGTGCGCGGATCCCGCTGCAGATCTCAACGGCCGCCGGCCGAATCGGACCGGCGTGAGGAGAGGTAGTGCAGCGTCATGGCCGTCATTGCTCGCACACCGAGCTTGAGGCCGCTGTCGTCGACGTAGAAATCGGGCGTGTGGTGATCCGGCGCTTCGTCCTCGGATACGTGCGAGGGGCGCCCTCCGACGTTGATATAGAACCCCGGAACGCGCTCTGCGATAAAGGAGAAATCCTCCGCACCGGTTACGGGCGGGTCCAGGTGGACACGACCAGGCCCGGCCACGTTCTCGAGCACCGGCAGCATCTCCGCCGTGAGGTCCAGATCGTTGTAGGTCACGGGATAGGATGACGAGAGCGGAATCTGAATCTCGACGGTCGCACCCATGCTCTCCGCGACGTTCGTGGCAATTCGCCGCACCTTTTCGTGCACGGTCGTGCGATCTTCAGGCGTGAGCGCGCGCAGCGTTCCGATCATTTCCACCTCTTCGGGAATGATATTCGACCGGACGCCGCCCCGGATTTTTCCGATCGTCACTACGGCTGCATTCTCGTTGATCTTCATCTGCCGGCTTACGATCGTCTGAAGCGAACTGATAATCTGCGCCGACGTGACAATTGGATCGACGCCGCTCCATGGGGACGCGCCATGGGTCTGCTTCCCCTTCACGAGGATGCGAAAATCGTCGGCGCTCGAGAACGCGCCCCCCGGTGTATAATAAATGTGGCCTACTTCCCCTTTCGACCAGATGTGCAGGGCGAATGCCGCCTCAACGTCCGGATTCTCGAGAATACCCTCTTTTACCATGAGCTCGGCGCCGCCTTCTTCTCCGATCGGCACCCCTTCCTCGGCCGGCTGGAAAATGAACTTGACGGTGCCGGGCAGGTTATCCCGGATGGAGGCGAGCACTTCGGCCACGCCCATCAGGATGGCGACGTGCGTGTCGTGGCCGCAGGCGTGCATAACGCCGACTTCCTCGTCGTTGTAGATGCCCGTCGCTTTGGAGGCGAACGGCACGTTGACCCGCTCGGTCACCGGCAGCGCGTCCATATCGGCCCGAAGCGCGACAACGGGTCCTGGACGTCCGCCGCGAAGCACACCCACGACGCCCGTATGTGCGACTCCCGTCGTCACGTCGATTCCGAGCCTCTCGAGATGCTCCGCCACCAGCGCCGCGGTGCGAAACTCGCGGTTGCCCAGCTCCGGATGCTGATGGATGTCGTGTCGCCAGGCGATCACGCGGGGCTCCGCATCCGATATAAGCTTTTCAACGCGTTCGTTGAGTACGTCGGGCTGTGCCGTCGCCGTCGATGCCGTGCCGATGACGGCCGCCAGCACGATCAAAACATATAGATGAGAGTGCATGAGCGCCGTTTGAATGTCTGGAGGGGATACGAGTGACGTAATATCGCATTCCGCGGATGATTTTCAATCTTGATTCTCTCCTCACGCGGGCGCCGGGCGCTTCCGAACGATATATGGTGCGTCGATCGCCAGGCTCTTCCGAACGATATATGGTGCGTCGATCGCCAGGCTCGGCCTTCATCTCTTCGGCCGCCGGCTGGATGTTTGGATGTCTGGGTCTGCCTTTCATACACTTGGCGACCTGCCGTCTTCGAAAACGTATCCTTCGCACGAATACCATGGCCTGGGACATCCGCAAGACGTACTACTACCTCGTCTGCTTCGCCACGCTGATCATGCTCATCATAGGATCGGTGCAGGTCGTGCAGAACACGCTCGACCTCGTCATTCCGGAGGAACCCTACCGACCGAGTCCAATGGATATGTACCATCGATTCGATCGGCCCGGGAGCGAGACGTCGTCCGAGATTCCGTATGCGCGAGAGGAGCTGAAACAGATGGCGGAGGAGGAGGCCGCGACAATGCAGCGTCAGGCGCGCCGGCGAGCGCTGCGGAATCTACTGGGAAGTTTGGCGCTGATCCTGATTTCGGCGCCCGTCTATTTCTATCACTGGAAGATGGTACGAGCCGACGAAGGCTCGACGGATTGATCGCGAGAAGCGCACAAGCAGGCCCCACACCGACGATGATGGGGGTCTTTGTGGCAGGCCTCAGCAAGCCGGCTCAGCTCTCACTCGCCTGAGCCTGAGGCCGGCTCAAGCTCGCTTGTCACGATCGCGCCGCCCATTTGCGGAACCTTCGTCTCAACTTTCACGACTCGATAGCCGTCCGTCGAAACCCAGAGCGTGCTGCCGCCGGGATCGCCGGAGGCCGGCTGCACCTCGACACGGAAGGCCTCGAACGTTCCTGCGGGCACCGTCACCTCTTCCATGCCGGTAACGGCCAGTTTCATCGACTTTACCTTCTGGCTCATAAGGTCGAACGTCTCGTATCGCGCCTCATAGCCCACTTCGAGGGGAAGTGCCGCCACGACGAGGGCCGATCCGGCCCCGTCGCTGTACACCGGGCCGTCGAGCCCAACGTCTACGGGCTGATCCTGACCGTTCATGGTAAACGTCCCCTCGACTTTCCCGGCGGTGTAGTTCAGCTCGATCTCTACGGGACCCTGCACGGTATGCCGCTCCACGGGCGTAAGCGTGCCGTCGGCCAGCACCTCCGTGTCGGTGACCTCTCCCATGGGTCCCGTCGCCGTCTCCGTCACGCGCCAGGTTCCGTCTGCGTCTTCGACGGTGCGCGTGACGCTCATCTTCATCTCCTGGCCGTTCATGCTGATAGTCGCCGTGTACCGGCTACTGCCGGCCTCCGGGTCGCGCACCGGTTCGGGGAAAGCGGCCGAAGCGGAGTCATCTTCCGGCTCGGGAAGAACGACCGTCGACACATCCACGGTGATTTCGCGAAGTTTGGCGGACGTTTCTTCCGAGAGGTGTTCCTGATAGCGGCCTCCGATATGCTCCGCCAGGAATTTTTCGGCGGCGGCCCACAGGGCGAGCTGATTCTCCTCGCCACGGAAGCCGTGGCCCTCATCCGGCGCGACGATGTACTCGACGGGGAAGCCGCGCTCGCGCAGCGCGACGACGATCTGATCGCTCTCGTGCTGCTTTACGCGCGGATCGTTGGCGCCCTGGATGACCAGGAGTGGATCCTCGATCCGGTCGGCCGAGAAGAGCGGGCTCTGCTCGCGCAGTAGCTGCTCGCCTTCCGGCGTGTTGGGGTCGCCCATCCGCTCGTGAAACATCTTGATGATAGGCGCCCAGTATGGGGGCAGCGACTCGAGCAGCGTGAAGAGATTGCTGGGGCCGACGATGTCGACGCCGGCGGCGTACAGTTCAGGCGTGTAGGCGAGGCCGGCGAGGGTAGCAAATCCACCATAGGATGCGCCCATGATGGCGATGCGACCGGGATCCGCATACCTCTGTTCGATGAGCCATTTCACCCCGTCGGAGATATCGTGCTGCATGGCACCCGTTCCCCATTGCAGATTTCCTGCATTCAGAAACTCCTTGCCGAAGCCCGTAGAGCCGCGGAAGTTGGGCTGAAGGACGGCGTAGCCGCGGTTGGCAAGAAACTGTGCAGCGGAATTATAGCCGTACATGTCACGGGCCCAGGGGCCGCCGTGCGGAAAGATTACGGCGGGCAGATTCCTTGGTTCGACGCCTTTAGGCAGCGTGAGGTAGGCCGGGATTTCCATGCCGTCGCGAGCCGTATATCGCACCGCCTCCATATTGGCGAGATGCTCGTTCGGCAGCTCGGGACGGGATTCGTACAGCATCTCTACGGTCCGCGCGTCGCGGTCGAAAAGGTAGACCGATCCCGGATCAACGTCGCGGGTGACCGTCACCAGCATTTTGCGCTCGTCCCGAGTCATTCCACCCGGATAGATGTCGCCATCCGGCAGCTGCTCTCGGAGAAATTGGAAGTCGGAAGCAAACTCGTCGTCCCTCGGGTAGATGCGCACCCGATCGCCGACGTAATAAGTAGCGAGGATCTCATCCGTTTTATCCGAAAAAATGGCACCGCTGAAATCGGACTCGTTCGCCGGATCGCGCTCGACGAGCGACTCCTCGCCGGTTTCCAGATTGAACAGGACGAACTCGGTCAGATTGCGATCGCCCTTGTTGGTGGTCATGTAGACCTTGTCGCCGTCCGGATGAAAGCGGCCCGTCGAGCACGACTCCAGTACGTCGCACGTGTAAACCTGCTCCAGCTCGCCGCCGTCGGCGATCCGGAAGATCTCCATGTCGCCCGATCCTGGGTTCATGCGCTGCGCGAGGCGAAGGTTGGCGTCGAGATCGAACGTCCAACCGATGATATTTTCGTCGTTCTGATAGACGAGCTCGCGTTCGCCGGTCTCGATGTCGATGCGGTATACGTCGTGGAGCTGGGGGTCGCGGTCATTCAGTCCGACAAAGAGGACATTCGGCCGGTCGTCGGGAACCTCGAGGATCTGGGCGCGCACGTCCTCCAATGGTGTGATGTTGCGGGCGGGAGGAACGCCGGTGTCGGCCTCAGGCGCCGCACTCGGATCGACGACGTAGACGTTAAAGTTCTCGTTCCCGCCTTTGTCCTGGACGTACATGACGTACTTGCTGTCCTTGCTCCAGAAGTAGCCCGGGATCGGGCGATCGTCAGCCGTGATGGGACGTGCATCGTCGAACGGTTCGTCGACCGCCTTAACGTAGATATTCATCACGTCGTTATAGGGCTTTCGGAAGGAGATCATCGAGCCGTCGGGCGACAGCTGGGCACTCGATATCTCGGGATTCCCGAAGAAGATCTCCCGATCGATGAGCGGCGGTAGATCGCTCTGCTGAGCGCTCGCGGCTTGAGGTACTGTGATAAGCAGCAGCGAGATGGCCGCCGCGAGGAGAGATCGGCTTGGGAAATTATGCATGATCATGACGTGATGGTACAACGGATGCGCTTGAAAGAAGCAACTCTTGAGTCGGTTTTACGATACGTACACGGCGCAGGCCACATGGCGTACGCAGAATACTTCCAAGAGTTTAGCAGACCGCTGCCCACGCCGGAACGAGCGTAGCAGCCAGCGAGGCGAATTCGTCGAAGGTTAACGATTGTTCGCCGTCGCTCAGCGCTTCGGCCGGATTCGGGTGCATCTCGACCATTACGCCGTGTGCGCCGACGGCAAGAGAGGCCTTCGCCAGCGGCGCGACCCACCGCCGAACGCCGCACGCGTGGGCCGGATCGACGATCACCGGCAGGTGCGTTCGCTCGAGCAGCACGGGCACCGCACCGAGATCCAGCGTGTTGCGCGTGGCCGTCTCGAACGTGCGGATGCCGCGCTCGCAGAGGATCACGTTCGTATTGCCTTCGGCGAGGATGTATTCGGCGGCAGCGAGCCACTCGTCGATCGAGGACATCATTCCTCGCTTCAGCATGACAGGCGTGTGCGTCCGCCCCACAGCTTTTAACAGCGTGAAGTTCTGCATATTGCGGGATCCGATCTGAAGGATGTCAGCCTTTTCAGCGATGCGGCCCACGTCCTCGCTATCCATCACTTCGGTAATGACGGGAAGGCCGTACGTTCGGCCGGCCTCGACGAGAAGATCGAGTCCTTCGTAGCCGAGCCCCTGAAAGGAATAGGGGGATGTCCTGGGTTTGAAGCAGCCGCCGCGGAGGACGTTGCCGCCGTTTTCGGCCACGACGCGGGCGCTGTGCATGATCTGGTCGCGTGACTCGACCGAGCAGGGGCCCGCGATGAGCACGGGCTCCTCGCCGCCTATCGTGACAGGGCCCACGTGGATCAGCGTGTTCCGGGGATGGTTGGTTCGTGAGGCGAGCTTGTAGCTGGATGACATCGTTTTCTGCGGGTTGTATGGAGGCGTGAGCGCTCCAAAAGGGCAACAAAAAAGCCCGCTCGGCTGGCTGCCGGCGGGCTTGCGATCATTTCAGTCTCGAGTTCGGACGTCCACTACATGCTCATTCCGCCGGCGGCTGTGAAGGCGTAAAAGAAAAAGAAAAAGAAATACGCGAAATACCGGTTCGCAGCGGAGGCACCGGTGGCGAAAGCGATTCGCGCCGGACCGTTCGGCGACAACGCGTGGTTCAGCGGGGGCACTATGAGGCTGGGACGTAGATTCATGTAGGTACAGAGTACGCTAATTCTATGAATCGGTCAAGGATTGACCGACTTTAGGCGCCGGGGACACCCTGCGGCGCCCCGGTCGGCCTCACGTTCAGCCATTCACG
Organism: uncultured Rhodothermales bacterium; assembly: GCA_964487555.1. Taxonomy (GTDB): domain Bacteria; phylum Bacteroidota; class Rhodothermia; order Rhodothermales; family VXPQ01; genus CAZART01. The sequence continues at coordinate 46,882 of CAZART010000001.1, read as the reverse complement.
ATTCGGAGCGCCGCGCTGCTGATGGACTTGAAGGCCGGGGACGTTCGCATTACGTTCCCACTCCGTCCCCACTCAATCGACAGTCCTGCTATGCCGCTTCGCGCTCTCATCCTCCTTCTCACTCTGGCCTGCCCGGCTGCCGCCTTGGGGCAGGCATCACTGTCGGCGGGCGTCGCCATTCCGGTTTCACCCGTCGGATTCACGGACACGTATAATCCGGGCTTCGGGATATCGGGCTCATTCCCGCTGCCGATCCGAATGCTGGTGGTGCAGCCGCGTCTGACGGCCGGATTCGACGTCCTCCAGGTCGATGGGACGCTTCTGGAGGAACGTGGCGAAGAGCTGGATGTCGAAATCGAGGGCGGCGATTTCTCGATCATACACGTAGGATTCGACGTTCAATTTATTCGATCGAGTGGCACCATCAAGCCGTACGCTTCCCCATTTCTCGGATTCGCCATCTTTTCCTTCGCCGACCTCCAGGTCAACGGCATATCGGTAGACGGAGGGCAGGGGGAGGCCGCGGCCACCATTGGCGCCGCACTGGGCGTTGCCGTGCGGCTTCCGTTCGGGCCACACGTGTTCCTCGAGGGACGGCTGCTTCATGCGTTCACCGAAGACGACGACACGACGTGGGCCCCTGTCCGTCTCGGCGTCGCCGTCGATCTCAACTGACGGCGCCTACGGGTCTAGCCGAGAAGATTAAAGCCGATCCGGAAATGCATGAACGTCGCCGTGGGCATGTTGTTGGCTTTGTCTCCGCCTGATTCGGGATCGTATTCCAGCAGGCGGAAGCTTAGCCGGCCGTTACCGATCTGAATATTAGTGGGGAGCTTCCAGTCGATTTCAAGGCCGACCGGAAGGCCGTTCGCGTCTCTGTCGTACGTAAGTCCGGTGGGAGAGAATGGAAGGTCGTAGAAGATTCGAAACGCCTCCCGATTCGAGCGAACGTGATCGGTGAATTCTTCTCCGCTCTCGTCGTCGCCGACCGTCACCTCTCCGGTGAAGTGCTCTCCCTGCACCACATTGAGTGCCTCGGCATTCGCGCAGACAAACTCATCCTCGACGGAATCACGTTCGCAGACGTCGATATCCAGCAAATCGGCTTCAATCTGAGCGCCGGATAGGTTGAGTCCGAACGGCCGCTCCGCCGAAACGGTGATCGTTTTCAGCTCGTCCTGCCGGATCATCTCCAGCCGAAACGTCATCACTTCGGGCTGGACCGGCGGTTCGGGAGGTGGCGGGGGCGCCACGATGCGAATGGGTATGACGAAGTCATAGACGGGATCGACGGTCAGGGTAAACCCGTTTTTCTGCCCCTGGGCAAAGTAGCCGACCTTCACCCGCAGGCTTCCCATCATCGGGGATTCCGCTGTCGGGGTCGTGAAGGAGATGGCAAGGCCGACGGGCAGATTGATTCCAAATTCGTTCGATCCATAGTCTGTCTCGTTGTCCTCCACCTTGATTCGCATGCCGTCCAGATCCGAGACTTCGTAGAAGATCTGATAGCGTTCGGCCTCGCCGCGAATACGCTGGGTGAGATCCGTGCCCCCCGCGCCGAATAATTCGAAGTGTCCGGTAAAGGTCGCCGCTCTCGACAGCACCAGCGTGTCCTCTCTGAGCGTGACTGCGTCGACGAGGCCGTTCGGCGCTTCAGCCGTCCACGCGATCGTGTCCGGCAACATGTCGTTTTCCAGGGTTAGCGAAACTCTCGTTGCCGTTATGTCGTCGTCGCCCGGTTCCGCCGAGTCGCACGCGGCTGAGATGAGAACCATCAGAACCACAAAGGGGCCGACGAACCGGTGGGCGGATGGCATGCGTCTACACATAGGATGACATACTGGATGTGACAGAGGCGCCAAGGAACGTCACCGTTCCGGTTGAGGGCAAGTGAAAAATGCGGGACCGATCTTGAAGCCTGCCGGGGCACATTGTCTCGGATAATGTCGAGGACGGAGAGAAGTCGCCGCGCGACGGGTGCCATGCCCGCGCTCGCGGCCGTCCGTAATCGAACATATATGTATCGCAACCGAACGTACGGGATGCGGCCACCACGCGCCTTCCTCGGCGTTCCGCCGCCGCTCAGCCGAGCGCACTCCGATCGGCATCATTCTCGATAGGCAGGCGCGCGTCCCCACGTCACCAGGTTGGCCACGATGTTTCGAAACTACTTCAAAGTCGTCGCTCGCATCCTCAGGAAGCATAAAAGCTTCAGTGCAATGAATGTCGCAGGCCTCGCGCTCAGCATGGCCGTATGCCTGCTCATCATTTTATTCGTTCGAGAGCAGAAGAGTTACGACCAATTCCATGAGAAGGCCGACCGGATTTACCGCGTGGTAGCGGATGCGGTAGATCAGGATTCCAATGTCGTGCCGGTCGGCGCGACGCCCGCGCCGCTCGCGGATTCGGTCAACACCATCCGGCAGGACTAAATGCTTTGGGATCACATACGTTCGGCAGTGCGAGGTCTGCGACGGCACCGTGCGCATGCGGTCATCAACGTGGGCGGATTGGCGATCGGATTGGCGGCCACATTCGCCATCCTCGTCTTCATCGCCCACGAAACAAGCTACGACCGGCATCATGAACGGGCGGATCGCATCTACCGTATTGCCGTGGAGCGGGTGCAGCCGCATGCCGTGATTCGATCTGCGGCGACGCCGCGGCCGCTGGCGGCGGCGCTCGAGGCGCAGATTCCGGAGGTCGAGCGGTCCACACGGCTCAGCCGTGAACGCGCCGAGCAGGTGCTCCTGCGTCACGGATCCGAATCTTTCTTTGAGGATCGGTTTTTTTTCGCCGACTCGTCCGTTTTCGAGGTGTTTTCGCTGCCGCTGGTTCGCGGTAATCCGGCGACCGCGCTCGCCGCGCCTTTCTCGCTCGTCGTCGCGGAGCATGCCGCCGAGAGGATCTTCGGTTCGGATGATCCCACCGGGCGATCGGTCGTAGTTCGCTTGCGCGGTGATGGGGATTACTTCGAGTATCGCGTGACCGGCGTGGCGCGGGACCTCCCCGAGACATCGCACTTCCGTTTCGATTTCCTGGCTTCCTATGAAGATCACCCGAATGTGGGCGAGGCGGAAGATCAGAACAACTGGGCCGGATTACATCTTTATACGTATCTGCTGCTTCGTCCGGGATCGGATGCCTCCCAGGTGGCCTCAAAAATCCCGGCGATCGTTCGTCCAAATCTTGGGGCACAGGTGGAGGAGAATCTGGGCCTTACCCTGCACGCGTTCGAAGAAGCGGGAAACCGATTCGAATATTTCCTGCAGCCACTCGCTGACATCCACCTTCACTCCGGCCTGCAGAACGAGATAGAAGCCGGCGGAGACGCGACCTACGTGTACGCATTCGCCATAATCGCGGCGTTCATTCTGGGGCTCGCATGCATCAATTTTACCCACCTCGCTACGGCGCGCTCCATCTCGCGGATGAAGGAGGTCGGCGTTCGAAAAGTCCTGGGCGCGCGGCGCTCCGAGCTTATCCGGCAGTTTCTAGTTGAGGCGCTGCTCTCGGCGTCCGTGGCGGCGGTGCTCGCCCTTGCGTTCCTCTGGATGGGCGACGCCGTGTTCGTCGAGCCGTTGACGGCACGCCCGATCGAAGGCCCCGTCATCATGAGCCCACTATGGGTCGCCGTAATGGCTGCGGCCCCGCTGATAGCCGGGCTCGCTGCCGGCATCGTTCCAGCGATGATGATGTCCCGATGCATGCCCTCCGTTGCGCTCCGAGGCGGGGTGCAGATCAAGGGCGGCTTTGGCCCTCTTCGAGGGGGACTCGTCATTTTCCAGTTCGCGGTGTCCGGCGTGCTGATAGCATGCACGCTCGTGATGGAACGTCAAATGGGATTCCTCCACCAGGCAGAGCTCGGCTTCGACGAGCAGCACGTGGTCGTCATCGACGGCACGGAGGTCGTCGCGGAACGGATGCATGCATTTCAGCAGCGCGTAGCATCAATCGAAGGCGTCGTGGATGTGACGAACGCGCAGAGCGTTCCTGGACAGCCGCTCGGCGAGATGATCGTGCGGAATGCGGAAATGCCTTCCGAGGCGCTGGTCTCGGCGTCATGGATGACGGTTGGAACGGCGTATGCCACCGCGCTCGGCATCGAGGTGATCGCCGGACGCGATTTGTCGGCCGATTTCCCGACAGATTCCACGGCCGTCCTACTTAATGCGTCCGCCGCATCTGCACTCGGATTTGACGCGGACGCCGTAGGTGGTACGATCGTCGCCGAGGGCCGTGAGTACCTCGTGGTGGGCGTCGTCGAGGATTATCACTTCGCGTCGCTGCACGAGAGGGTCGGCCCTCTCGTGATTTTTGGTCCGGATCCCTGGAATCGGGCGCGGCCCAATTTTGTGGTGCCCGTGCGGGTGCGGCCGGACGATCTGGGGGGCACGCTCGCGGCGCTCGAGAGGACGTGGAAGGACTTCGTTCCAGGCCAGCCCTTCGTCTATTCGTTTCTGGATGAGGAATTTGGCCGCCTCTACCGAGCGGAAGCGCGCACACGCCTGCTCTTCCGGGTCTTCTCGCTGCTGGCCATCGTGATCGCGTGTCTTGGCTTGTTCGGCCTCACGGCATTCGCAACACAGCGCCGTAGGAAGGAAATCGGCGTTCGAAAAGTGCTGGGCGCCTCGGTTTCGTCGCTCGTAAACACCCTCTCCCGCCGATTCGTGGCGCTCGTGATCATCGGCCTCGCCGTCGCATCGCCCGTCGCTTATCTGGTGATGGATCGATGGCTCGCCACGTTTGCTTATCGCGTCGCGCTCGGACCGGCCGCTTTTCTGTTGGCGGCCGCCGTCGTGCTGTTGATCGCCTCGTCGACCATCGCGTTTCACGTCGTTCGGTCATCCCTCGCGAATCCCGTCGAAAATCTTAGGTACGAATAGCGCCGCCGGCGGGCTATATTCGGTGTGAATCAAACCGTCCATCACACCAGATGCAGCCGTCTATGTTATTGTCAAATTCGAACCGCTTGCCTGTCCGCCAACGAAAAGTTTACCTTCGCGTAGTTGTGATGGCCTGGATCTGTGCCGGCTTGTTTGCAGTCGGTGGGTGCGCCTCGGGCGACGAGACGGCGGAAGCCGACACGGACCGTCTCGAGGGTTCGTGGACCCTGGTCGAAGCCGAGGGCGAGCCGGCGGCGCGCCACGAGAACGCCTTCGTGGAGGTTGACGGCAACTTCTATTTGATCGGCGGGCGCGGCGAGCGGCCCGTCGACATCTACGATCCGTCGACCAACACCTGGAGCTCGGGGGCGACACCGCCCATGGAAATTCATCATTTCCAGGCCGCCGCCTACGACGGGATGATCTACGTGATCGGCGCCTGGACCGGTGGCTTTCCCGACGAAGAGGGTGTCGAAAGCGTTTTGATCTACGATCCCGAGGCGGACGTGTGGTCGACCGGCCCCGAGATTCCCGTAGATCGCCGGCGGGGAGCCGCCGGGGTAGTCGTTTACGGCGATCATATCTACGTCGTCGCCGGTAATGATGGCGGGCACGGCCCACATGCGACGGCGGTTGATTGGTTCGACCGGTTCGATCCCCGGTTGGGGACCTGGGAGGCGCTGAGTTCTGCCCCGCGCGGACGGGACCATTTCCACGCGGCGGTCGTCGGCGATAAGCTGTACGCCGTCGGTGGCCGCGATTCCGGCGTCGAAGGATTCATCGACAGTACGATCGCTGCCGTCGACGTATACGATTTCGAAGCAGAGTCGTGGTCGACACTGGACGCATCGCCGCTGCCGACTCAGCGGGCCGGGACGCCAACGGCTTCTGTAGGAGGGGCCGTGGTCATCACCGGGGGCGAAGGATTCGGCCAGGCGTGGGGCGAAACGGAAGCGCTCGATACCGGAACGGGTGAATGGACGCTGATCGGCCACCTCAACCAGCCGCGCCACGGCACACAGGCGATCGTCTACGACGGCAAGATCTGGATCGCCGCCGGCTCGGGCGGTCAAGGCGGCGGTCCTGAATTGACGAGCATAGAAGTATTCAGTCCAGCAGGGAGTGAGTGATGCAGAAGGTTGTCGTATTCGTCTTGTTGAGTTTTTTCCTTGCCGCCTCCGGCCGAGCCCAGCTCACCGACGTCGAACGGCGAATCGTAGAGCACGTCGATGCCCACAACGACGAGGCTCTCGCCCTCCTCGAGCGGACGGTGAACATCAACAGTGGTACGATGAATTTCGAAGGCGTGCGCGAGGTGGGCCGCGTCTTCGGCGAGGCGTTCGAGGACGTCGGGTTCGAGACGCGCTGGGTGGATGGGGAGCACTGGGAGCGAGCCGGCCACCTGATTGCCGAGCATCCCGGTAGCGGTCGAAAGGTCGTCCTCGTAGGACATCTCGATACCGTCTTCGAGCCGGACAGCCCGTTTCAGAAATACGAACCGCTGAATGACGAGGCGGCGCGCGGGCCCGGCACGATCGACATGAAGGGCGGGATCGTGATCATGCTCCAGGCCATGAAGGCGCTGGAGGAGATCGGAGTGCTCGATGATCTGCACGTCACCGTGATCCTGATGGGAGATGAGGAGAAGAGCGGCCGGCCGCTTTCGATGGCGCGGCGGCATCTTATCGAAGCCGCGAAGGCCGCGGACATCGCTCTCGGATTCGAGAACGGCGACAGCGATCCGAAGACAGCCGTTATTGCAAGAAGAGGCTGGACGGGATGGATGCTCGAGGTCAACGGAAGGCCGGCCCATTCGTCCCAGATCTTCCAACCCGCCGTCGGCGTCGGCGCGGCGTATGAGCTCTCGCGGATACTTTACCGATTCTACACGGATCTATCGGGCGAACCCTTTCTGACGTTCAATGCCGGGACCGTTCTGGCGGGGACCGACGTCGATTTCGATCCGGCACAGGACAGGGGATCAGCCTTCGGAAAGAGCAACGTCATCGCCGAACACGCTCTGGTTTCCGGCGATCTGCGCGCGCTCGATGCCGAGCAGCTTGCGACGGCGAAGGAGAACATGCGGGCGATTGTCTCGGACAATCTGCCCCACACGTCGGCCGCGATCACCTTCGACGATTCCTATCCTCCGATGGGGCCCACGGACGGCAACCGCCGTCTGCTCGAGATGTACAGCGACGTTAGCATGGACCTCGGTCTGGGACCGGTAGAGGCCGTGAACCCGCAAAATGCCGGCGCGGCCGACATATCCTTCACGGCGGATCACGTGGAGATGGCGATCGACGGCATCGGACTGATGGGCAGCGGCGGCCACACCGTCGAAGAAACGGCCGACCTACGGACGCTGCCCTCCCAGTCGAAGCGCGCCGCCATCCTGCTCTACCGCCTCACCAAGAGATAAGTCCACTTTCACATCGGGCGGTTTCGTGCATGCCTTTACGTCGTCTCCTCTCGGCTTACCGCCTGCTCGCAGCCCTTGTCCTGCTCACCATCGTCGGCGCGCAGGCCGCACGCGCCCAAACCGCCCCCATCTCCGGCCGCGTCGTCGACGCCGGTTCCGGTGAAGGTCTCCCAAACGCCAACATCCAGGTGGAAGGCCGGCTCATGGGTACGGTCACCAACCGTGACGGCTGCTTTCGCCTCGAGATCGAGGATGTGCCGGCCATTCTGATCTTTCGCTATATCGGATTCGATTCCGAGCGTGTGCGCGTGGCGAATGCCGATTCACTCCACCTCGAGATCCGGCTGGAGCCCACGACCTATGTGCTCGATGAGGTCTTCGTGTCCGGCGAGGATCCCGCCGCAAACATCATGCGGAAGGTTATCGAGCGGAAGAACGAGTGGCGATCCAACCTGACCTCGTTTCGGGCGGATGCCTATAACCGCTATACGGTGTCGAACGACACGGGCATCGTGATGATCAGCGAGACCCTGACCGAGGCATTCTGGGATCGGGAACGAGGATCTAGAGAGGTCGTCAAGGCGCGGCGGGGCACGGCCAATCTCGACCTTTCCGGTGCCCTGCCTGACGAGCCGTACATCCTGAACCTATACGACGACGACGTTGAAGTGGGCGGCTATCGGTTCGTGGGCGTCACCCATCCAAAGGCGCTGGACGTCTACATTTTCGAGCTCGTCGGCACGCGCGTACTCGAGGAAAGGGCCGTTTACGACATCTCGTTGCGGCCGCGGCGCGGCACCGAGAGCGCGTTTGTCGGAACGATCGCTGTTCTCGACAGCGCGTACGCGCTATTGGAAGCCGAGCTGAGGCCCGGGGAGGCTTTTCTGTTTCCGGCACCCATTAAGGGCTACGACGTCACCCTGTCACAGCAGTTTTCCAACTTCGGACGCGATTACTGGCTCCCGGTGGATTTTCGGAGAGAGGCGCGGATTAAGATATCCTTCGGCATCTTGCTCCAGATGCCGGAGATCACTGTCGAGCAGATCTCTCGCCTGTCGAATTACACGGTAAATGTCGAGGTGCCCGACTCGCTCTATCGCGAGGACGATTACAGCCAGGTCGATTCCGCTGCCGTAGCGGCCGTTCGGATGAAGCCGGCCGCCGTCGTGCCGCTAACGGCTCGCGAAAGCGCGGCCTACGGCGCCATCGACAGCACCATGTCGCCACGGAAGGCGTTCAGGCCGACCGGATTGATGGCTTCATCCATTCAGTTCGGAGACGACGATCGCCGGGGCCGTCTCGGCGTGCGCGTAAAGCCGCAGGTGCGGCGCAACCGCGTCGAAGACTATCACCTCGGCGTGTCGGTCGCTAAGGCCTTCGGGCCGCTCCGATTCGAGGTACAGGGGGCCTATTTGACGGAGTTGAAGGAAGGGTCCTACGGCGGCGCGGCCCGGCTCAGCAAGGTGCTGCCTGCCTCGCTCGCCCTCGAAGTGGGCTTTCACACCGGAATCGATCCTCGCACGGCCGCCTGGAAGGAAGAGGTCGGTGCATCCGGCCTAACAAGTCTCGCCGCGGGCAGCGACCAATACGATTATTTTCGGAATCGCCGCGCGTACATCGAGTTGTCGAACGAGTTTGAGCGGATTCCGGCCACCGTCGCTGTGCGTTTGAGAACGGAGGAGCACGAGAGTACGTTCGTCGACGGTCGGATGGATGGAACGTCCGGCAGCGACCGGATCAATCCGCGAATTGAGGAGGGAATGCTTCGATCGCTCGGGCTGCAGATCGGCGTCGGCGATGAGATCCTCCTCGGAATGAGCGGGGGCAACCGTCTCGTCATCTCGGTCGAGCACAGCCGGCCGGATCTCCTCAGCAGCCACTTCGATTTCACGCACGCTTCGGCGGTGTTGGATCTTCAGCTGAAGACCTTTCTGAGGCGGCGGTTTCTACCCGCCACACTCGACGTCCGCTTGTCGGGCGGCCTTACGCAGGGCGAGCTGCCCATCCAGCGGACCGCCGTCATCGCCGGAAGCTCCAATTGGGTCGGTCCCGTGCACTTCGGATGGTATGGGACGCTTCGGACGCACGAGGACGTCGCCTACCAGGGTGATCACTACGCCGGCCTTTTCTGGGAGCACAGTTTCCGCACATTGCCCTTCGAGCTCATCGGCTGGCGCTGGGCGGCCCGTCAAGGCTACAACGTGATCGTTCACGGCGCGCACGCCAGGACGTGGCTTTCCGATCGCCTCGCAGGCGAAATCGGCTATCCCGGCGTCGAGCCCGGCGGGCTCCACCACGAACTCGGTGCCTCACTGAGCGGGCTCTTCGGTCTTTTCCGCCTCGACGCCACGTGGCGGCTCGATCATCCGGGTTTCACCGTCGGCGTAGGCGTTGCGCGAATCCTGTGAGCCATCGAACGGGGCGCCATATTGGGGGTGTCGTATCTGGAGGTTTGGCAGGTCTAATTATGCTTGAGAGGCTTCCCGTTTTTTACGTACAAATTAGATTCGTAACACCGTCTCAGAAAGTAATACCGGATCGGCCCCGGTATTACTTCCGTGCAGATTCATCGCCATACATCCATGATCCTGCCTTCCTGTAATACTTACGTCAATCGGCGATTGCCGCGACGCGTCTCACGGCTTCAATGTAGCACCCAATAATGCTCGTAATACCTTTAACAAACGTAATACGATTCAAAAGCGTATTACAAAACAGCGTACATAAGTGCCCCATAAGAGCAACAAATAGGCGCCTCATAAGAGCAACAAACGTGCCCCATAAGCGCAGCGCACATACGTGCCCATAAGCGCAGCGCACATACGTGCCCATAAGCGCAGCGCACATACGTGCCCTG
>CAZART010000001.1:0-36617 GCA_964487555.1 uncultured Rhodothermales bacterium | reverse complement strand
CCCATAAGCGCAGCGCACATACGTGCCCATAAGCGCAGCGCACATACGTGCCCTGTAAGAGCAACGTCTTAGACGAGCGAAGGGAGCATCGATCCCGTCATGGATACACTCTCATCTGCAAAACTAGGACTCACGAGCGAATCGACCGGTCTCGCTGCGGCTCAACAGGTGACGGTACTTCGTGAACGTGACGACGGCGCGGTCGAGGATGAGGTCGCGCTTTGCCAGGGGCCGCCGGAGCACGAGGCCGTCGAGCGTGCGGCAGCGGCTCAACGCCACGTAGACCTGGCCGTGCGCGAACGCGCCGCCCGTGAGGTCGACGACAACGCGGTCGAACGTCTTCCCCTGGCTCTTGTGGATCGTGACGGCATACGCTACGGTCAATGGAAATTGCCGGAAGCTGCCCACCGTCTCCGCTACGACGCGCTTCTCGGCACGGTCGTACCGGTAGTTCACCATCTCCCAATCGACCGGATCCACATCCACGCGGCGCCCGTCAATGTCGACTTCGATGCTCGATTTTCGCAGCTTCACGACGCGGCCCATCGTGCCGTTCACCCAGCGGCGCTCGGGATCGTTCTTGACGAACATCACCTGCGCGTTTTTTTTCAGGGCGAGAAGATCGGGCGCAGGGAGCGGCGGGTTCTCGGCGACGGCGAAGGCGCCATCCAGCTCGCCTTCATAGCGTTTGAACCTACCCTTGAGCCGGTCGAGTGACTCGGCATTGATTTTCGCGGCCCGCGCGTTCGTCGTCGTCAGCGTGATATAGGGCTCGTCCTCCGGAAGCATGAAGTCCCGGTCGCACCGGCTGTTCAGCCTGTCTACGGTATCCCGCGTCACGTGCGCCATCCGAATCGCGTTGAGCAGCGCAATGAACGCGCTTTCGTTCTGCCGAAAAACCTTGTTCAGCTCGACCGTCTCCATGCCCGACGCCTTCAAGGCCGCCGCGCTAAAGAAGTAGGGCGTCTTGTATCGTTCCGCCAGGAAACGCCGTTCGGCCGGGGAGGCGACCACGGGCGGGAGCTGGTACGGATCCCCGATCAGGATCATCCGCAGTCCTCCGAAAGGCTGACCCTTGTCGGGGCCGTTGATTCGAAGAAATCGATCGATGCCGTCGAGCACGTCCGCACGCACCATCGAAATCTCGTCAATGACGACGGCGTCGAGAGCCTCGTAGAGCGACTTGTCCTCCACCTCCTCGACGTCTTCCGTCCCGATGGGCCTTGGTGGAAAGCGGAAAAAGGAGTGGATCGTCTCGCCCTGCACGTTCAGTGCCGCAATACCCGTCGGCGCGACTACGGCTATTTTTCGATCCGTCCGCGCGCGGAAGTGCCTGAGCAGCGTAGATTTACCCGTACCGGCACGCCCTGTGATGAAAAGGCACTGCGGTCCGTCCTCCATGAGAGCGCGGGCTTCAGCGACTTCCGGGGTTCGCTCCAGGTCGTCTGTCGTCACGTCGATGGTCGCATTCGGGTGGTTCGATACATCAATAGTGAAGTACGAGACATCTCACCACCGGTTCACACGGAGGCTGGCAATAATGTGGACCGCGTTTGGTATCCTGAGAGCGACTTTACTCGCATCAGGTCCAACCATTCCGCGTCAGATCCAACGATTCCGCGTCAGATCCAACGATTCCGCATCAGATCAAACCATTCCGTGTCAGATCCATTTAGACAGATCCGTTATGCGCCGCGTTAAACTTTTCGTTGCTTGGAGCCTCGACGGGTATATCGCCCGCGCCGACGGAGGCGTGGAGTGGCTGTTTGACGACCGGGATTATGGCATGAAGGACTTCATGTCGACGATAGACACCGTCGTAATGGGTCGGAAGACGTACGAGGTGATGGAGCACTTCGGCCAGACCGCGTATGAAGGCAAGCGCAACATCGTCTTCTCGCGCTCGCGCCTGAAGGGGCCGGATCCACGCGTGGAATGGATCTCCGACGACGCCGCGGCCGTCGTAAAGGCTCTCAGACGCGAAAAAGGCGACGATATCTGGGTGGTCGGCGGTGGCGATCTCTTCATGCATCTCCTGCACTACGAGCAGATCGACGACATCATGCTCGCCATCCATCCGATTATCCTCGGAGACGGAATCAAACTCTTCCCACGAACGGCGGCGACCGTGAAGCTCGTCCTGGTCGATGTGCAGACGTACGGCACGGGTCTGCTGGTCGTGCACTACGAGGTTCGCAGATAGGAGTCACTCGGGATGGCGCTCGAGGACGACGTCGCGCACGGCGTGCCACACGCCGTCCTCGGTGCGGGTTAGGGACACGATGCCCGACCCGCCTCGATTCGATCGCCTCTCTCGAATCTCATCCGTAATGAAAGGGTCGCCCTCAAAGATCACGTCGTCGATCCAATACTCAGGCTTGTCCGGCTCCTTGACGGTCATGTGGATGTGGGCCGGCGAACGACGGCCGGGATAGGATCCGGGCTTGATCGTGCGAAAGCGGTAGCGACCCGTTTCATCCGTCTTGATCCAGCCGCGCAAATATCCGTGCCGGCGCGCCCAGCCCTGCTCGTCACCTTGCTTCGGATATATGCCTTCGGCGTCGGTGTGATAGGCGTATAGGATCACGTTTTTCGCGGGCGTCGTGCCGTCGGCGGCGTAGACGGTTCCGGTGAGCACGAGAGGCTCGCCCGGCTCGGCGCCGTCGGGAATGGTTGCCGACCAGGTCAGATCATCGAACGAATGTTCGTGGATGGCTTCGCAGCCTTCGCAGTTGTACAGATCGGGACGCTGTGCATTGGCTGTGAAGCAGCCGGCGCCGACGTTTCCGGCGACGAAGAAGAGCAGGAGAAGCACGTCTTTCATGGTTGAGTTTTGCGGATGATTGCAGGGGAACGTGTATTCTCTAGGATGCCGGACGCAGGCAGATCGTTTAACGGCGTAACTAAACCTTTTCGGCACGGACGGCATCCCATAGGGTGGAATCGGATCGCGCGCAGTGAACGTAACATCAGCCATCATCGACGATCTCGAACTCTCTCGACGTGCCCAGAACGGGGACACGGCGGCTTTCGAAGCGCTCTACCGTGCCGAGGTGGGTCGTATCTTCGCGGTGTGCATCCGAATGACCGGCGATCGCACGCGAGCCGAAGCGCTTACGCAGGACGCCTTCGTCCAGGCCTGGCGCTCGCTCGGACAGTTTCGCGGGGACAGCGCGTTCTCAACCTGGCTGTTTCGGATCGCCGTGAACGTGGTTCGCATGTCGCAGCGGTCCGACGCGCGGCGCAAGACACGCATCTCGTCGGAAGACGCACTCGAGCATGTGCCGCCACCCGCCGAGCGGCCACGCCACGACGAGGCGATCGATCTCGAGGATGCTATCGCCGACCTCTCGCCGCAGGCGCGGTCGGTACTCGTCCTGTACGACATCGAGGGCTACAGCCACGCCGAAATCGCCGACATGCTTGAAATCGCTCCCGGCACATCCAAAGCGCATCTCCATCGGGCGCGCAAGCTGCTTCGGAAGATGCTGAACCGATGAATACATCCGAACACATAGACGATCTATTGCAGGGACTGCTCGAGGGTGAGTTGGACGTAAAATCCGCGGCCCGCGCCGAGGAGCACCTGGAACGCTGCGAGCGCTGTCGTACGGAATGGGATGCCCTGCGCGGCCTCGTCGCCGACGTGCAGGCGCTTCCCCGCACGATCGATCCGCCCCGCGACCTTTGGGGAGGCATCGAGAATCGGCTCCGTGAACGGCCCCCATCAGGGCCGGATGTGGATGGTGTTGCGCCTGCTGCGAGCTCGGCGGACGCTGTGGTTCGGGACGATTCTGCCGGCGCTTCGGTATGGGCGGATGCAGAGCGTGCGGATCCGGCAAGGCGGCGGGCCAGCGCCGGCATGCGGCGCTCAGAGGGGCGGGATGGCGCGCCCCCACGTCGGCGCGGGGGGCGGCGTCGATATCACGTGCGAATCGGTCTCGCCACCGTTGTTCTTGCGGCCGTGGGAGCCGTCATCTGGTTGTTGGCGCGCGCCGGCGGGGCCGGATGGAGCGTTGAAACGCTCGACGGAACGCCGTTTATAGCACGGCAGCTGATAGGTGAGGAGGGACTGTTGCGTCCCGGGCAGTGGCTCGAGACGGGTGATGCATCAAGAGCGCGGCTCCGCGTCGGGACCATCGGAGAGGTCGCCGTGGAGCCGAACTCGCGCGTTCAGCTTCGTCGCGCGACGCTGAATGATCACCGAATCGCCCTGAGGGAAGGGCGGATCGAAGCGCGCATCTGGGCACCACCCAGGTTGTTCTTCGTCGAAACGCCCTCGGCCACGGCGATAGACCTCGGATGCGCCTATACACTTGACGTCGACAGCACGGGAAAGAGCATACTACACGTGACGTCCGGCTACGTCGAGCTGGAGAGGGAGGGGAAATCATCGGTCGTTCCGGCCGGGGCGATGTGCTATGCGTCGCCGGATTTCGGTCCGGGTACCGTCTTCTCGGAGGATGCCTCACTCGCGCTGCAATCCGCTCTGGAGCGTTACGATTTTCAAGGAGGGCGCGAAGAAGATCTCGACGTTGTTTTAGCGGAGGCGCGCCCGGAAGACGCCATGACGTTGTGGCAGCTCGTGGAGCGGTCCGGCGGGGAGCGCCGGGAGAGGATTTACGGGCGGCTCGTGGAGCTCGTCCATCCGCCGATCGGGGCGACGCGCGAGGGTATTATCAATGGTGATAAAGAGATGTTCGAAGCGTGGCGTCTGCACCTCGGACTCGACGCGATCTCCTGGTGGGGCTATCTGCGCGAGAAGCTGGCCTTCCCCGATTGAGCACTCCGGCGCGAGCCCGGAGTGCATGCGAAGGGTTGCAGATGACCGTTATGGATTTCCGATCATGCGGTGCAGCTCTTCGACAGTCGCGTTCGTCAGACCGCTCTCGCCAATCCGCACGAACCGCTCACCCAGCGCGAACGTAATTTCATTTCCGAGGCGCGCGAACTCGATGGCGTCGGGGTATGCGCGCAGGAGTGCGAAATAGGCGTCTGAACCCATCTTTATACCAATCACCTCGTCACCTTCGACAAACGCGTCGTCCAGCCACGCGCCACTCGCTTCCCGCTTCATCAACCGGCCTTGAATGGTGGCGTAGTGGTGACTCGATGGCGCGTAGACGGTCTCAGCCGCTTCCATCGCCCGGATCGCCTTGCTGGCGGCTACCGCCGATGCACCCGACGACGCATTCGAACGGTACGCGTGCGCTCCGGCCGCCATCATATCGGCCGTACCGCGGCGATCTTGCGGACGCAGCATGACGTCCTCCGCCATTGACTCCTCTTCCTGCACGAGATACGACGTGTAGGGCGTGACGAGGCCGAATTCTTTCGCGAGCGCGACGATCTCTTCCTTCAACGCGGAGGTCTCGCCGTTCATCCGTACCTCATCGAGAAGCTGACCCACTCGGCGGGTGGCCCACAGGCGGGCTACGAAATCGCGTTCCCGCACCTCGTCCGAGAAGTCGAGATCGTAGTTGAACGTGACGCGGCGTCCGTCCTGGAGGCCCGATAGGACGAGCCGTGCATCTCCCGGTTGGCGATAGCGTCCGGCGACGATCAGCTGCGAGCCGCGGTAGAGATCGGTGAGGCTCCGGGGGGCGAACGCATAGGTTTCGCCACCGGTGAGCTCGAAAGATAGATCCGTCAGAAGTGGATGCCGGATCTTTTCGTAGAAGGTGGATACGCGCTCTTCAATGTTCTCGTTCGGCGAGATGTAGTCGGCCGGTGCGCCCGTCGAACGGGACAGGCCGTCGAGGAGCCGCGTATTGACGTCGTAGCCGACACCGAACGAGAAGACTCGTGCGGGGCCGTCAAATGCGGCGGATGCGGTCCGGCGGATCTCCCCTTCATCCGTGACGCCCGTGCTGGGCAGGCCGTCCGTGAGAAACACCACCATGCCGCGTTTGCTGCCGTCGATCATCTCGGCGGCGGAGACGAGGGCGTCGTGGATGTTCGTGCCTCCACTTGCCTCCAGTTGGTCGACGAAATACAGCGCATCCCGGCGCGATGACGACGGCAGTAGCTCGTCTCGGAATCGATCCACGTCCGAACTGAACGCCACGATGCCAAAGCGGTCCTCTGAACCGAGGCGGTTCAGGCAGTACTTCAGGGCATCCCGTGCCTGTTCGATTTTCTCACCAGCCATACTGCCCGACGTGTCGAGCACGAAGACGAGATCCTTCGGCTGCACCCGCTCCTGCGCTGCATTCACGCGCGGAGAGAGCAGAAGCATGAAATATCCGGCCTTGTCCCTGTAAGGGCGGTGGGTAAGAAGCGTGGCGCCAAGCTCGCGTTCGTCCACGCTGAAGTAAGCGACGAAATCTCGATTCTCTCGCGCAAGCTCACCTTCGAAGGAGACGACGGCCCGCCTGTCCCCGTCGCGGTCGACGTCGATGTCGTGAGAGGGCGAGTAAATCGTCAGGAGAGGGGCGGACGACCGCATCTCGATGCGGACAGACGTCGCCGGGGGACTGTTTTTCGAGTCGTCGGGCGCAACATTCGGCCCCGAAGGATTCTCGCCGATCGGTAGGATGCGGGGCTGCGGCCAGCCGGCGGATCGCGTGTGTACCGCTCCGTGGAGGGGGTAGAGAAAGCTGATCATTTTGCCCTCCCGCGGCAGCTCGGCGTCGTAGCGCAGGCGGATCGTACGCTTCTCGCCGGGCGGTATGGGGAAGATGCTTGCGCGGAAGGAGCGATGCCCGACCAGCTCCAGCAAGGCCGGATCGAGGCTCCGCCGTACGATATCCTCATAGATTTTCCGCGCCTCTTCCGCCGTTAGCAGCTCCCCGGCCATCTCACGCCCGTCGACGTCCATCGAGAACCGCGAAACGTGGGCGTTCGGCGGAAGCGGGAAGAGAAACGTGCCCTCGGCGGTCGCGTTGCCCGTATTTCTGAACACATGCTCGACCGCGACCGTGGCGATGTTTTCTTCGAGATGTGCATCGACGCTGTGGTCCTCTAAGACGACGTTCGCCGCTCGTAAATCCGGTCGAATGATTACGCCCTGTGCCTGGACGGTCGAGCCGCCGATCACGGCAGCGACAACAAAAAAGCAGAAGAGCGAACATCTCATCACGGCCACCGGTCTGACGTTTGAAGGAATCGTTCTTAGAAACGGCTCCGGTGCCCGGATTATTGTCCTCGAAGGCTTCGGGCCGAATCCGAGGTACGTGGAGGCGGCGTCCGGGCGTGAATCACTCTCCACTCCCCAACAACGCGTTCGACTTCACGGCCGATGCTTGCAGTGCCTCCCGAGGGTCTGCGCGGCCGACGAGCGAGTTCTCGATGGCTTCGGCGATATGCTGGTTGATCTCGACGTGATAGAAGTCGATCGGCCGGCGAGCTCGACCAAGCGGCATCTGGTCGACAAAGGATTTCAACGCCCAGTCCTGTTCTAGATATGTCTGATATTCGGGAAGCTCCAATGTCGACTGTCGGACGGGTAGGTAACCGGATTCGCGCGAGAAAAAAGCCTGCACCTGGGGTTGCGTCACCCATTTTACGAAGGTCCAGGCGGCGTCCGCATGTTCCGTGCTCTTGAAAATCGCGAGGTGCTCCCCCGCGAGGTAGGTGACCTGTCCATCGGGACCGGCCGGCAGGGGTGCGACGCCCCAATCGATGTGTTCGAGCCGGCGGAATTCCGGAAGGTCCCACGGTCCGTCCATGATCATCGAGACGTGGCGGCCGATGAACTCGGCGTCGTGCGTCATGGACGTGGCCGGCCGGCCCTGCTCTTCGTACAGATCGCGCCAGAGCGTCAGGGCCTGAACACCGGCTTCCGAATCGTATAGGACCTCCGTCTGCTCTTCATCGATGATGTACCCACCCGCACTCCAGAGATACGGTGACCATTGGAGGACCATCCAGATGCTGAGTGCGCCCGAGGCGGGATAGGCGGGCACGTAGAAGCCGAAACGGTCGAACCGGCCGTCGGCGTTCGTGTCCCTGGTCAATCGACGCGCGTAGTCGCGGAGCTCGTCCCACGTGGCGGGCGGATGCTCTGGGTCGAGTCCGGCCTCACGAAACTGATCCTTGTTGTAGACCAGCCCGAGGAGTGTCGCCTCCATAGGAAGGGCATACAACGTGTCTCGCCAGCGGGCGGCCTGCAGCGTCGCGGGGAAGAAATCAGCCAGCTCCTCATCGGAAAGGCCGTTGGTCCCCTCTATGAATCGGGCCATCGGGTAGATGGCGTCTGCCTGAACCAGTTTGCCGAGAAAATCCGCATGCACCCATGAAAGATCGGGCGCCGTTCCGCTCTGAAAGCTTGCCATAAGCTTTCGGACGAGCCCGTCGCCGGTGGGCACGTACTGGGCATTGATGCGGATGCCGGGATTCTCCTCCTCGAAACGCTCGATTAGCTCGGTCAGCGCAGGACGCGTCGACGCCACGAAGCTGTGCCAGAAGCGAAGCGTCACGACGCCGTCGTCCGCGGCACCACCGCATCCTGAAAACGTCAATGCGAGAAGAATGGTGGCGAAAACCACGGGACCCCGAGCCTGAACGTGCCGATCCAACCGAAAACCGCGCATCTCTTTTCCGTCTATCGAATAGGTGAATAGTCGCTCGGAGATCGACACAATATCTGTGCTGCGGATAGATTGCAACATTAACGTGCAATCCGCCCGAAGATGGGATTCCCGGCATTGTAGAGCCGTATTTGTGTTCGAACGGGCGCCGGTCCCGCCGCGTAATCGGAAGTTCGTTCGGACAGCGCCATGTGGAGAATTGAAGGAGGATATTGAACCATCCGGCGTACGTGCTTTTTATTAGGCCCGATCACAACCGCGGACGTCACGGCTCAGAAGAATGAGTACGTGAGGATCTAGAGCAGAGAAGCCGTTCATTTTATTCGTTCGTGACTCGATGATACATCCTGGCACTACGCTCAAAGGAGTTAGCGACACCATCGGCGTCGGCATTTTCGCGACGTCCTTCATTCCGAAAGGGACCCTGGTCTACGTACAAGATGCCTTAGAAATTGAGTTGTCACCGAGCGAGTTCGAGGTGCTTGACGAGCCGCTCAAGTCGATGGCGGAGAAGTATTCATTTATCGATCCTCGGGGCTACCGCATTCTCAGCTGGGACACGGCCAAATACGTGAATCACTCCTGTGATCCGAACACCATGAGCGCCGGCTACGGCTTCGAGATCGCGCTTCGAGACATCAAGCCGGGCGAAGAGATCACGGACGAGTACGGCCTTTTCAATCTCCAATACGACATCGAATGTTTGTGCGGAAGCAGAGAGTGTCGACGGGTGATCCGTTCCACCGATATCGATAAGTACTACCGGGCATGGGATGAGCGGATACGCGACGCGCTGCACTTCGTCCGCCGCGTCGAGCAGCCGCTTCTAGATCTCATGGATCCCGACCGCCGAAAAGCGCTTGACGAATATCTCGAAACAGGGAGCGGATTCCGCTCTGTTCGAGCCCTTAAATGCGCAGCGCCGGAAGGCGATCTTGTCGGCGCGGAGTGGTCAGAGCGGCGGAACGGCCACGCTCCTGAAGCCGAGCCTACGGGCAGCAAGAAGAACTCGTGACGCTAGACTACCATCAATGTCGCACATCTTTTCATGATCAAGCCGCTGCGGCAGGGCGACTCCTTTCTCGATGACGTCCGCTCGGCCGAGCAACGCACCGATCGCTTTCATCTCTGGTGGCTCGGCCAGAGCGGATTCTTGCTTCAATGGGAGGGACGCCATCTTCTGTTCGATCCGTATCTGTCGGATTCGCTCACGAAGAAGTACGCCGGTACGGACAAGCCGCACGTGCGGATGACGGAACGAGTGATCGATCCCGCTCGGCTCGATTTCATCGATATCGCCACGTCCTCCCACAATCACACCGACCACCTCGACGCGGAAACACTGATCCCGTTGATTCGGGCGAATCCGTCGATGTCGTTCGTGATCGCCGAAGCCAATCGCCGGCTTGTGGCAGAACGCCTCGATATAGACGTGAAGCGTCCGATCGGTCTCGACGACGGTGTACAGACCGATATCGACGGCTTCCGCGTGACGGCGGTACCGGCGGCGCACGAGGATCTGCATCGGGATGAGCAAGGGCGTATGACCCACCTTGGCTACGTCGTCGAATTCGGACCCTGGACCGTCTATCACAGCGGCGACACGGTTCGATACACCGGCATCGAAGGCCGGCTTCGCCGATGGTCCATCGATGTGGCGATGCTTCCGATTAACGGTCGAAAGCCGGAGCGAAGAGTCGCCGGAAACCTGAGCGGAGAGGAGGCCGCGCGACTGGCCCATGAGGTAGGTGCCGGCGTCGTGATTCCGTGCCACTACGACATGTTCGCATTCAACACGGCGTCACCGGAGCCTTTTCTCGCGGAGGCGGAGCGCCTCGGACAGCGCGCCATCGTACTCGAAAACGGCGGCCGATGGAGCTGCGATCTGCCCGCTCCGGAGGAGTGATTCTTCGAGTCGGCGGGCCGGCACGTGCCGTACCGCCGGTTCACCGTCACTGCACGCACCTCGTGCCGTACCTTCGGTTTTACCGTCACTGCACGCACCTCGTGCCGTACCGCCGGTCTCACGTCACTACACGCAACTCGCGCTGTTCCGCAAATCACACTGCCGCGCCAAACAATGCGCGTCGTACGGCCGTCACGTCGACAGGGCTCGGATTCATGCCCGCAGCTCCCGCCGCACAATCGCCGCCCCCGCGACCATGTTTTTCAGCTTCGCCACGGCCGCCCATCGCGCCGTCTGACTGAGCCCGCAATCGGGCGTGACGACCAGATTAGAGGGGGCGACGTACGTCAAGGTCTTGCGGATGCGCTCAGCCACGAGCTCGGGAGGTTCGATGTAGTAATTCTTTACGTCCACCAATCCGGCCGCGATCGTCTTACCGGCCTCCGCCACCTTCGCAGCTAGCTCCAGCTCGGACAGCTCACGATTCGCAAATTCCATGGCCAGCTCGTCCACGTCGGCATCGAGGATATGCGGAAAGAGAGGTTTGTACGTCCGGTGGGCTACAGGCCGGCCGACAAAGTTGCCGAAACAGAGATGTAGTCCGATGCGAGCGTCGACGTCTTTTACGGTGCGGTTGAACAGGTCGACGAAGTCGGTCGGATCCTCGGGGTGCACCGCGTAAGAGGGCTCGTCCAGCTGGATGAAATCCGCTCCGGCATCGACCAGCGCTTTCAGCTCACGATTGATGATGTCGGCGAAGGCGTACGCCACCTCGACGCGATCCTTATAGTGCGGACCGGGTACGGCGATGCGGCCTGCCAGGGTAAACGGGCCGGGGCAGGGCACTTTTACGGCACGCTGCGTGCGCTCGCGGACATACCGGTATTCGTCGATCAGTCCGAGACCGTCCGGCGCATCGAACGGCTCGAAGGCTTCGAGGCGCTCGCGCTGGTCGTGCCCCGCCGGACCGATCTTTCGGAGCGCCGGTCGGGGTGTCAGCCCGGTCAGGCGCCCGTAAAAATCCGCCGTGAAAAACCCGAACCGCCGCATTTCTCCATCGGTGACGACGTCGATGCCGGCGTCCTCCTGGTCGCGAAGCGCGACATCGACGGCGTCGTTGAGGGTCTCTTCGACGTCCTTCGGCCCGAAGGCGCCGTTCTTGATGGCCTCGACGGCCGTGATGAACCACGACGGCCACGCGTGGCTGCCGATCACACTGGTCTGTAGCATTCTTGATATCCGTTATTGCAAGAAAGAACGCCGCAACCGCGTATTAGCGGACGGTCCAGCCTCCATCGACCGTCAGCACACTGCCCGTCACAAACGCCGATGCGTCGGAAGCAAGATACAGCGCCGCCTGCGCGACATCCTCGGCACGCCCAAAATCGCCGGTTAACGGCTGCAGGTCCTTCAGGCGGGCCCGGATGCGGTCATTCGACTGTGCCCGCTCGCTCATCTTCGTCGCGATGAGTCCCGGGCAGATGACACTCGCCCGGATACCATGTGGCGCGTAATAGCTCGCGATTCCTTTCGTCAGGCTGATAATGCCCCCCTTGCTCGCCGCATACGCGTGCGTGGCGAAATCCTCGTCTCCTCCGACGATACCGAGCACGGAAGAGAGATTGACGATCGAACCGCCCCCCGAGCTCAGCATGGTCGACACCGCAACCTTGCAGCACAGGAACACGCTTTTCAGGTTGATCTGCATCACGCGGTCCCAGGCCTCTTCGGTGCATTCCGCAACGGGACCGTCGCCCCACCGCCGCCCGCTCACCCCGACGACGTTGAACAGGACGTCTATACGTCCGAAGGTATCCAAGACGTTCTTGAACGCCTCCGCCACGCCTGCCGCATCACTCACGTCGGCACGGATGAATACGCCGTCCTCGAGATCGTGTACGGCGGCCTGCCCGCCGGTCTCATCGATATCAATGGCAGCCACGCGCGCACCGCGCTCGGCGAACAGCCGCGCCGTCGCCTGGCCGATGCCGCTGGCCGCGCCGGTGACGACGGCCACCTTTCCGCCCAGCTCAGGCATCGGGGTCACCCCCGAGGGCACGCACCATTCGCGCCCGGTACTCATCATAACACACCTCAAAGCGCTCTCGGGAGCCGTCCGCACCGAGGAAATAGCTGCTCGTCAGCACAATCGGCGGATCGCCGCGCTCCGTCAATTTCTGGGCAACACGGCACTTCAGCGCGTTCACGACGGCAGCACCGCCAACGGTAGAGCCGGGCCCGACCGGATCGTCGAGTCCATCCACCCGAACCATCGCATCGCCCGCCGGACTGCCGTTGTCTATCGTCACGTCGGCCACGTCCGGAAGCTTCTTTCCCGAGCTGTGCGTCGCGGCAGCCGCCTCGCAGTGGGCCTGCGACACGACGCAGATCACCGGAAGCCCGCGCTCGGATGCCTCCAGTGCGACATCAACGACCACCTCATTGACCCCGCTGTTCGACATAACGATGAAGCTGTCCGGCGGCTTCAGCACGAAATTTCGCAGGATGACCCCCCCAAGCCCCTTCACGTGCTCGAGGTACATGGCCTGCCGCTGGCCGTTGGCCCCGACGACCTGATTATGATAGGTCAGGGATAGCTCCACGATGGGGTGGAAGCCGGGAAAGCTCCCGTGCCGCGGAAAAATCTCCTCGATGAGAATCCGGGAATGGCCCGTGCCGAAGAGGTGGACGAGGCCGCGCTGCGCAATGGTCCCCGCGCAAATCTCGGCGGCCGCTTCGATCGCATCCACTTGCGTGGCGCGGATGTGGTCGAGGACACGCTGCGCCGCGTCAAGATATCTATGGGCGGCATGGGCCTTAGCTGTCATACGTATCGGCAGGACCGGCTCTGAATTACGTGGAACACGAACTCAGCGGATCATACGGATCTCCCCCTCTGCATTCAACAAAACGCCGAACGCCGCCGCCGAGCTGATGTAGAGCATGCCGTCCACGACGGCGAGGATCACGACCGTTCTGCACGGCACGCCTTCATGCTGCGTCGTAAAATTTCGAACCCAAGGTTGCTCGAGCGTAGCACTGGTATCGGCGGGCAGGGGTGAGTACTTTCGGAAACTCACCGCACCATTCGCGAATCATCGCAGCCGCACCGTGAACGCCCACCGCATCACCCTCCTCGGCTCCGGCCTCATCGGCATGTTCTACACCATGGCCATCCACGGCAAACGGGCCCGGGATCGCGTTCATGTCGTGTACTCGCGCACCGAGAACAACGCCGAGGCCTTCGCCCGCGAATGGGCCATCCCCGAATCCACCACCAACCTCGACGAGGCCATCAAGCATCCCGATACCGACGTAGTCGTCATCGGTCTTCCGAACTACCTCCATGAGGAAGCCGTCGTCAAGTGTGCCGAGGCAGGCAAGGCCGTCCTGTGCACGAAACCCCTCGGCCGCACCGCCGCCGAGGCGAAGCGCATGCTCGACGCCGTCGAAAAAGCCGGGATCTTCGCCGGCTACCTCGAAGACCTCGTCTATACGCCGAAAACGCTCAAATCCATTACCGCCGTACAGGACGGATCCATCGGGGACGTCCTTTGGGCGCGCTCCCGCGAAACTCATCCCGGACCGCACAGCGCCTGGTTTTGGGACATCGAGAAGGCCGGCGGCGGCGCCCTCATCGACATGGGCTGCCACTGCGTCGAGATCGTCCGCAGCTTCGCCGGCAAGAACAACCGCCCCGTCGAAGTGATGTGCTGGGCCGATACGCTCGTCCACCCCGTCGAAGCCGAAGATCACGCCGTCGCGCTCATCCGCTTCGAGAGCGGCGCCTTGGGTCAGGTCGAAGTCAGCTGGGCCTTCCACGGCGGCATGGACCTCCGCGACGAAATCTCCGGCACCCGGGGTACCATCTGGCTAAACCACTGGATGCGCACCGGTTTCGAAATGTTCGTCCAGGGAGGAGGGGGCTACGTAGCCGAGAAATCCGAAGCCGAATCCGGATGGGTCTTCCCCGTGGGCGACGAAGCGGCCGCCCTGGGGTACGTCGAGATGTTTGCAGACATGTTCGAATCTATGGACAACGGTCGTGAACCCCGCGAGACCTTCTACGATGGCTACCTCGTGAACGCCGTGCTGGACGCGTGCTATGAATCGGCAAGAACGAAGGCCTGGGTCCCCGTGAGCCTCGAAGTGTGGCGCGCAGACGAGCCGGCCCCCGGAATCGACGTGCCGGCCGTGGAGAGCGACGGTCGCCTCGTCATCAAGGAAGAACGCCTGCCGAGCGGCCAGGTCCGTCGCATCTACAAAGACAAACAGACCGGCGAGATCGGTCAGGACGTCGTCTCGTAGGGATCCTGACTCCGGTGGGAGCGCAGAAGATGGTATTTAAGGAGGGGCGCGCCTATTTCGTCATGAGTTGCATGTTTGGGCCATGAGATTGAGCTTTTTGTCGTCGGGCCCCCACTCATCTGAGGTACTTGAGGGCGCACCCATGCGCTGCTGAAGCAGTCCGGTTTCGAGAGTGTCACGGCTTCGAGCACCATTGCCGCCCCGGTCTCGTACTACGCCATTCGCGCGTGGCTCGCGAAATTCGAATATCGCAGTGATTCCACAGCATTGCCTCTCAACCGCTTACGTTAGCGAATCTCCTTAACGAACGAATTGCGTGCGCACGTCCCGTCCTAAAAGGTTCAGCGCCCCAAGAACGCATCTAGCGGAAACGACGCAACTTCGCACGATTCTGTACGAGCCCTTCCGGACGGGCGTGTAACTTTTGACAGGACTATGTCGTATTCCAAGATAGTCCCTATATTGGCCATTCACATAGCCCTCTCGTTCAATCGTGATAATTGCGCTTGGATCTAGCCACGTGCCTCGCCCCGATCTGCCGTTCGCCTCATTGGACATGTTCTTCTCTCACTCATGACTCGCAACCTAGACTCGCGATTCGATCTCGAAAAGGCGATTGCGATGTGGCGCCGCCGCTTCGAGCAAGACCGCTCGTTCCGTCCAGAAGATATCCGTGAGCTGGAGCAGCACGTGCGCGACCAAACGTTGGGACTCGTCGC
This sequence comes from uncultured Rhodothermales bacterium, assembly GCA_964487555.1. Classification (GTDB taxonomy): domain Bacteria; phylum Bacteroidota; class Rhodothermia; order Rhodothermales; family VXPQ01; genus CAZART01. Next base: position 21,153 of record CAZART010000001.1, on the reverse strand, counting down.
TCGCGGGTATTCGGAGAAGGATGCATTCGTGCGCGCCATGCAGGAGATGGGCGAATACGAGGAAGTTCGAACGGCGTACCGAGACGTACTCTGGGGAAAGATCAAACGCGAGCACACCGTGGCCGACCACCTCTTATCTCGACTCGCCATGCTCAAGCACTTTCTCAAGATCGCCCTGCGAAGCCTGCGCAAACAAAAGGGCTACTCGTTCATCAACATCACCGGTCTCGCCGTGGGCCTTACGTGCAGCTTTTTCATTCTGCTCTGGGTACAGGATGAACTGAGCTACGACCGCTTCCTGAATGACGGCGACCGCATCCATCAGGTGCTGCGCAACGTCCGTATCGGCGACGACGTCTTTACCTGGCGTGCCACATCGAGGCCGCTCGCGGACGTGCTGGAGACGGAGTATCCGGCGATTTCGCAGGCCGTCATCTCATTCGGCTCGCGATTCGTAGTCACTTCGGATGGCGAAAGCTTTCGAGAGGACGGCAGCTATGCAAGCGCGGCATTCTTCGACGTCTTCGCATTTCCGTTTATCCAGGGCGACCCCGCAAGCGCGCTGCAAGGCGAGAGCTCCGTCGTCATCACCGATCGAACGGCACGCAAGTTGTTCGGCGAAGACTGGCAGAAGCTTGGCGGCGTGCTTGGAAGGCAACTGACGATCGATAATCGGAAGGACTTCACGATCACGGGCGTCATCGAAGATATACCCGACAACTCGTCGTTTCACTCGGACGTCGTGGTGCCCGCACTCGACTTCTTCGCACGCAACGATTGGGTCGACACCTGGGGCAACAACTCGTTTTCCCTTTACGTGAAGCTGCAACCGAGAGCATCGCCGGCAGCCGTGAGTGAGCAGATCGCGGGCGTCGTGAATGCGAACGAGGAGGGGGCCGACGAGTCGCTTTTCCTACAGCCGTATGAGGAGCTCTACCTCCACTCGGACTACGAGGACGGGCGACTGGTAGGCGGACGCATCGAATACGTCCGGATTCTGTCCGTCGTGGCCGTCTTCCTGCTCCTGATCGCCGCCATCAACTTCACGAATCTGGCGACCGCAAGGTCGGCGAGGCGCGCGCGAGAGATCGGCGTGCGCAAGGCTATCGGTGCCCATCAGCGCTCTCTCATAGGCCAGTTTCTCGGCGAATCCACGCTGGTGGCCCTTATTGCCTTCGCGGCTTCGTTGCCGCTCGTCCTTTTCCTGCTCCCATCCTTCAACCACATGACGGACAAGCACTTCGTCATCGCAGATTTTGGTGGATCGATTTTCTTCTCAGGACTCGCTATTTCGCTGACCGTCGGACTGCTGTCCGGCAGTTATCCTGCATTATACCTTTCCTCATTCAGCCCGCTGGCCGCCCTGCGCGGTACGTTCCGCCAGCGCCCGAGTGCGGCCGCGCTGCGCAGAGGACTCGTCGTTTTCCAGTTTTGTCTTTCCGTGCTTCTCATCGCGGCGACGGTCGCCGTCTATCTTCAGATCGATTACATCAGAAATCGCGACCTGGGACTAGACCGGGGGAACGTCATAAAACTGGCCCAGGAAGGGGCGCTGAAAAGCCAGTACGATGCCGTACGACAGGAGCTTCTAAAACGTCCGGGGATCGCGGGTGTGACGGCTGCGAGTACGAGCCCGCTCTCCGTGGGCCAGAGCACGAGCACGGCCACCTGGGACGGAAAAGACCCCGACGCCGAATACGAGGTGGCCGTTCTCAGCGCGGACTACGACTTCATCGAGACGATGAAGATGGAAGTGATTGCGGGGCGCTCATTTTCTCGTGAACACGGAGCCGCGAACCCGGGATACGTCATCAACGAAGAGCTGGCTCGAATCATCGGGAGCAGCGACGTGCCGGGTACCCAGATCTCATTCTGGGGTCAGACGGGTCCTGTGATCGGCGTCGTCACGGATTTTGAGATGAACTCGATTTACGCTCCGACGGAGCCCCTCATCATGCAGCTCGCGCCGCAGAATACGAATCAATTTTTCGTGCGCACGCACTCCGGCGAGACCAGCAAGGCGCTCGCAAGTCTCGAGGAAGTCTTCGAGCAGTTCAACCCCGACTATCCATTTGATTACCGATTCCTCGACGAAGAATTCGAAGCCGCTTACCGCAGCGAAACAGTTATAGGGCGGCTTGCGAACGTCTTTGCGGGCATCGCCATTTTCATTTCGTGCCTGGGGCTATACGGACTCGTCTCTTATACCGTGCAGCATCGCACGAAAGAGATCGGCGTGCGGAAGGTGCTCGGGGCGACCACGACGAACCTGGCAATGCTCCTGGCGGGTGAGACTACGCGCCTCGTGCTGCTCGGAATCGTGCTGGCGCTTCCGATTTCGTACCTCGTCGTGCGGGAGTGGCTGACGCGATTCGCGGATCATGTCGACATAGGGGCGGGATTGTTTGTCGCGGCCGGCGTGCTGGCGATGGTCATCGCGTGGACGACGGTCAGTTTTCAGGCGATCAAAGCGGCCCTGGCCGACCCGGTGAAAAGTCTTCGCTACGAGTGACGAAAAGGATTGCCTCCTCCATCGGCCCTTTCACCAGCATTCCGCACGACATGATTTCCAAGACGCTCGTCACGGCCACAACAAGACCGATGGTCCTGTCCATTCTCGCCGATGGCGAGAACTACGGCTACCAAATTATTCAGAAAATCCAGGACCTCTCGGACGGGAAGATCCGATGGTCCACCGGGATGCTCTACCCCGCACTCCATGCTCTGGAGAACGATGGCCTGCTTGCTTCGACATGGAAGTCCGTCGAGAACGCACCTGACCGGAAGTACTACCGGCTCACCGAAAAAGGTCTGAAAGAGCTGAACGCGGAGAAGCGGCAATGGCTCGACGTGAACTCGATCTTCATCAAGCTCTGGGGGCCTCACCCTGAACTGTCTGTAGGTTGAGGAACCGGGCGACATCCATCGATTCCATCCCGCCGATACAGCCAGACCATCTCCTCTGCGGCGCGGCGCATGCCGCCGCGTTCGAGGCGGTCCCATTCGGACGCGGTATAGACGAGGAGATCGACGGGCACCGGGAGAATCGGCATGTCGAAAGTGAGTGCACGTCGTTCGTACGGCGCGTCGGTCTCATCGACGATGATGATGGCATCCAGATCGCTGCCGACTCCCCAATTATCACGTGCGTAGGATCCGAAGATTCCGATCGTCCGAACCTCATCATGCTTCGCCGCGATACTTCCGGCCCATTCGATGGCAGCCGCTCGCACGGTTTCGGCGTCCGGCCATTGAATCACACGATCTGTGAGCAAGCGAACCGGCATCCTACATGCGCTGTGATACGAATTCGATAACGTCCTGAGCTCGTCGCAGCGCCTCTTGACTCTGCAGCGGACCGTAGTGCTCGAAAGGCGCTCCTTGAGGATGGCTGTTTGGATATCGCGTCGGGATATAGAAATTGTCGAGGACTCGGCCGGCTTCGATCAGTAACGCGGGGACATCGATCGGTAGGTCTCGAAGGAGCTGCGCCACGACGTGCCCCCACGCATCCTGACCGAGATGAAGATGCAGAGCTTTGACGGCCTTTTCAGCCGACTGTTGAGCCGCGAAGCATGCCCACTCATGCCGGCCGGACGCCTGAGACTCCTTCGCGTGCTCCATATCGTTTAGCGCCTGTTCGAACCAGTCTTTTGCGCGCGTGGGCATTTTGGCGTCGGGTTGAAACGTGTACATGAGCCGCTCTGCATCCGAGTTTCAGGTCGTCACGCGCCGCTTCCGGAATCATGATCGAGCTAAATGACTCGCGCACCACGTGCTCCGCCTGAAGCACTGCATTCTCAGTAGCCGCTTCGAATGATACAGGGTACCTTAAAACCGGCACCGTAGCAACGGTGCGCATGAGCGCACTCGATGTGCGATAAAGCACGTCGCAAGGACTTTCTCACTCCTGCACGGCGGCCGCGATTTCTTCGAGACGCTTCTCGATGTCGCCCCTGGAGAGCCAGCGCCCCCGCACCATCACACCGGCGGGGCGTTCTACATGCTCGACGGTCTCGAGCGGGTTTCCATCGAGCAAAACGAGGTCGGCATAGGTACCCGCGGCGACGGTGCCCCACTCATCCGTGCCGAAGTAAACGGCGGGATGACGTGTCCCGGTCGCCAGCGCCTGATACGGCGTAAGTCCGGAGGCCACCAGCGAGCGCAGCTCGTGATGAATGGAGAAGCCGGGCACGTTGAAAATCTGCGGCGCGTCGGAGCCCAGAACCAGTCCGGCACCCTCGTCGTGCAGCGCCTTAATCAACCGGCGCCGTGCGTCGAGATAACGCTCGGCGCGCTCCGCGCTCCCAGCCTGTTCCCGAACGCCTCGTACCGACTCCACCCACTGGCTGACCGTTGCCGGCGGCATGTATCGCAGTTCGGACCGGCGCGCCATCTCGTCCGGATTCTCGTCCGTCAGCAGGTGTTCGAGAAGACTTTGCGTGGGGGCGTTCCATACGCCCGCCTCACGCGTGGCCGCGGCAAGGTCGGGGATCTTCGCGAGGTCGATCTCATCGGTGAGACCGAGGCCGAAAAATCCGGATTCCTGATCCGCAAAACCGTCTCCGAAGCCGGCGAGGGCCTCGATGTAGCTGTCCAGATGATCGATCGACGCTTGCCCGGCTGCCAGGGCGCGATTCAGGCCGACGTCAGCCGAAACATGCCCGGCGAACGGCATATCCAGCGGCTGCGCGGCCGCGACGATCGCATCGAACACGGACCGCTTCAGCCCCGGGTGGAGTTTGAGCAGGTCATACCCGGCCGCGTGCTGCTCCTCCACCATCTGCGTGGCGATCTCCGGCGTCTGCGCCGAGTTTCCATTGAAGGACGGACCTGAGGTGTAGATGCGTGGAGACAGGATCTCGCCCCGCTCCGCCTGCTCGCGCAGCTCGAGATGACGGGGATGCCCGAGCATACCGCGGATCGTCGTTACTCCATTGGATAGATAAAGGAACAGCGTACGCTCGATCGTATCCTCACCGTGCTGCGGAGAGGGAATATGGGCGTGCATCTCGGAGAGCCCCGGCATCAGAAATTTGCCCGTTCCGTCTACTACGAGGGCCCCTTCGGGTGCGTGAACGGAATCACTCGATCCGATTGTTTCGATGCGCCCGTTGCGAACAATTACGGTCTGGGCGGGGAGCACCCGTTCCTGATCCATCGGAACGATGTTCACGTTCACAAAAGCTACCGTTTCCAGGCCCTGAGGCTGATGCAGCCCCTGGGCAGCTGTTCTCGACGTTAGCGTAGACGCGAGCAGCACTACGGCACAAGCGAGGGAGACGACGTATCTCATTTCAGGGGTGGCAATTTGATTCACTGTTGTGGGCTACGGAGATGGCGTCGTTGTGGGCTACGGAGAGGACGTCCTTGCCTCGGAGACGCCGCGCACGTCTGAGGGCAGGCGCCGTCCGAGATCCGATTTCGGCCGCTCTCGCTCGGTAACGACGCGCCGCATCCTGGGGCCCCCGATCACGTCTTCGATCCACCCACCGACCCCCCGCCGGCGTTCGCGCACGTAGCGAACCTTCGGCGGAGGCGGAGGCCGATTTTCGAGGTTCAACGCAGGATCGCGAAGCGCCTCCCGCAAGAATTCGCCGACGATCGGCAGGGCGGTATGGGCGCCCTGGCCCCAGTAGTTGGATCGAAATGTGATGCGCTGATCGTTAAATCCCACCCAGGCGCCGGCGACGATGTCCGGGTGCATCAGCAGAAACCAGCCATCCGCACCGTCCTGCGTCGTGCCCGTCTTGCCGGCTACGTCGGTTCGGACGTTATACGCGAAGCGCATGCGGCGGCCGGTTCCTTCATCTATCACTCCCCGCATCATGTCGATGAGTTCTACCGTGACATGCTCCGAAATCACCTCCTCCGGTTCAGGCTCGCCGGTCTCATAAAGCACGTTCCCGAACCGATCCTCTATGCTCAGGATCGTGACAGGCTCTTTATAAAGTCCTCCGCTCGCGAGCGTAGCATAAGCGGCGACCATCTCCTTGAGCGTCACGGCGCTCGTGCCCAGTGCGATGGACGGAACCTCGTCGAGCTCGCTGCGGATACCGGCCCTCCGAGCCAGGTCCGCCACCCGCTCGGGGCCGACACGCTCGACCAGCTGCGCGGAGATCGTGTTGACCGAATGAGTCAGCGCGTTGTGCAGCGTCATTCTATGATACGTGAAATTTCCGACATTCTCCGGCCTCCACACGCTTCCCCCTGTCTGAATCGCAACCGGCTGATCCACAAAGCGGTCGTTCGGACCGAATCCACTCTCGAGCGCGGCCGCGTAGAGGAACGGCTTGAACGTGGATCCGGCCTGACGCCGGGCCTGTAGCACGTGATCGAATTGATCCACTTCAAAGTTGCGGCTGCCCACCCATGCGCGGACGTGTCCGCTTCGGGGCGCGATGGCGATGAAGCCGGCCTCCAGCCGCGTGCGCACCGCCTTGAGCGAATCGATGAAGGCCTCATTCGTCTGCAGGGAATCGATGACCGTGCTGTCGGCGACGCCGGTCCGAACCAGCCGTCGGTACCGATCCGTCGATCGCAAATACGTTCGCACAAGCGAATCCCGGCTGGTCCAGAAATAGGCGAACGGATCCGTTCGGCGACGCACATTCAAATACGTGCGCGAATTCGAGGAGTGAAGTCGATAGCTGCCGGACGACCATTCGACGTCGGCTACGGCCTGCAAAGCTTCCGTCTCAGTCTCGAGCGCTCGCCGCGCCATGTCCTGCATTCGGAGGTCGAGCGTGGTGCGAACGACGAGGCTGTCGGTGTAAATGTTATACGCATGCTCGTCGGCCCAGTCGATGAGCCACTGGCGGATCTGTTCGGTGAAATGCGGGGCTCGACTGTCGCGGATAGGCTGGACTTTAAAGCTGACGTCCAGCGGGGCATCGAGCAGCTCAGGAAGCTTTTCGGGGGAGAGGGCGCCGTGGAGGGCGATCTGATGTAGGATTAGATTGCGGCGCTCGAGGGCCCGCTCGGGATTGCGGACGGGATTGTAGAAGTAGGTGCCCTTCAGCATTCCTACCAGCGTAGCGCTCTCGAGCACGGTCAGCTCAGCGGCCGACTTGCCGAAGTAGGTGCGAGCCGCCGTCTCTATGCCAACGGCGTTGTAGAGAAACGGCACCGTATTCACGTAGGACTCGAGAATCTCGTGCTTTGAATAAACGGCTTCGATCTTCAGGGCCGTGACGAGCTCCTTCAGTTTGCGATCGAGTGTTACGCGCCTTCCGATGTCCCCCGGAAAGAGATTGCGCGCGAGCTGCTGCGTGATCGTCGATCCGCCCTGCACGTCGCCCGTCGCCGTGCGCAGAGCCGCCCTGACAGTTCGCTGGACGTCGAGCCCGCCGTGGTCGAAGAAGCGACGGTCCTCCGTGACGAGCAGGGCGTTTAGGAAGTGGGGCGAAACATGCTCGAGTTCGATCCACTCCCGGTTGACGCTGCGGAAACGTGTGATAAGCGCACCGCGCACGTCAAGGACCACGGACGGATGGTGATGCCCCGTTTCTCGAATGCGTTCGCGATCCGGCGTTAGCGGAATCAGCACGATCATGTAAGCCAGGAGCATCGCCAATGCCGTACCGGTCACAACCCCCGCGCCTCGCGCTCCGTGCAGCGCTCGGTCGCGCAGCGGCACGTCGGGATCGATCAGCACGGCAAGATACAGCCGGACGTAACGCCGCATCCGACGCGTGTAGAGGCGGTGATGCACGTCGATCCAGCGCGTGCCGTATCGCACACGTCGTGCGGCCATCCGACACAAACGACTCGACCCAACGGCGCGGGCCCGCTCGCGCGGCGAAGTCCAAACCCTGGAGCTTCGCACGCGCTGAAACCAACGATTGGAGATTCGAGACAGCGTCGCGGCGGGTGGCGTTCGCCCAATCGCATGCACGATTGGACTGAAAACGCTCCATATGCTCAGCCCGACCAGGACCAGGCCTTCGAGAGTGCGCTCGACGACGACATCCGCGGCGTCGACGACCACGTCGCGCGTGCGGCGAGTCGCCCCTTCGATCAACGCGATGCGTTCTTTCTTGCTTGACCTGGACATGGTGTGACTTCATCCGTACCGGAGGCTCGTTCTACAAACGGAGCAGGGGGCCGCCGGCTTCTCGGATGCGCGCCACAAACCTGTTACATGTCAGCGCGTGCCCGGAGGATCGAACCCGGCGGCGGCGTCATCGAGGACGAGTACCCAGTCGTTTCCGCGGGCTACGGAACCGGGTGGATCGAAATGCTGAACGCCCTCTCGCGCGAATGTACCGATTCCCGTCGATGATCCCGTCCGGGGGTCGAACCACCACGCGCGAACGCGTTCACTCGGCAACGCCGAAAGATCGACGTCGATAGGTGATCCATGAGGGACGTACGCGATCACGTACCGACCATCGCGGTCTCGGGCCGACTGAATGTGCAAGGCCCCTTCCTGGCGTCCACCGACGATGAAGGACGTGTCCGGCACGAGATCCAGGAAAGGCCTCGAGAGGAACAGATTCTTTGCGAAGCCGACCTGCGCCGCTCCAGGATGCGCGAGCGCCTCTCGCCAGGGGGTGCGGGCGGATGAGATCGGATCACGCCCCGGTTGCCACATCTGCCAGATGTTGTGATTGCCGTAAGTATTGCCTGCGGCACCGGCGAGAACGGACCAGTACATCGCCTGCCTCACGTCGAAGGCCTCGAACCAGCCTTTCTCAGGATTCCAGTCGATGGGATGATCCTCATAGCGCGGCTCGCCGTCGATGACCGGCTTGACAGGCTCGAGTTCATAGCCTTCATCCGTGATACGATAGTTGGGGCTGTCGGCGGCGCTGTGCCCCGACTGATACATGTTAAGATCAAGCCAATCATCCACATGGAACCACTCCCACGACCGATGTCCACCCATGGGATGGTAGGTAGTGAGGTGCGATCGCCCGGGACCGTCTTCGATTCCTTCCGCCATAGCCTGGATGATGGCGTGATGCTCGTCCGATTCCGGATCGCGGTCGCCGCCGAGAATCCAGACGACGTCGGAATCTTGATACCGCTCACTGAGGAATCGTCCGTAGGCGTGCGCATTCTCCGGGGTGAACACCTCCGGACCGACGCCCCACCGTTTGTTGAACTTGTCGCCCCACGTGGGGAGCATGCCCACGAACATCCCGAGCTCGTTTGCCCTCTCGACGATGTAATCCACATGTTCGAAGTAGCCCTCGTTGGGATGCGCAGGATCGTCGTCGACGAGCGGTGTCTCGCCATACGGATTTGGAGTGTGCAGGCCGTCCAACTCGGCCAGAACGACGGCCTGGATCACGTTGAATCCCTTCCGGGCCCGATCCGTCAGATAGAGGTCCGCCTCCTCGCGATCGAGACGGTGGAAGAGCTCCCACGCCGTATCACCGAGCCAGAAGAACGGCGTGCCGTCGGCATGTACGATCCGGCGTCCATCATCGGAGATGCGCAGTGCGTGGTCCGCATCGTGCGGCGCGACAGGCCTTTCGGCCGAATCGGAGTCCACGGTAGGCGTCTGTGGCTTAGCCAAAACGGCACTCGAGGCGAAAACGAAAGCGAGCGTCAGGAGGAGGTGTCGCATGGTTCAATGTGGGCGGCGTCTGATGAATCAAAATCAGGAGCGATCGGCCTTGTACTTCAGCACACGGACCTTCTCCATCGTTACGAGGCCCTCTTCGACGACTTCATCCAGAAAAGGAAGGAGCGCAGCCATCTTTACCTCCGTGTCGACGATCTCGACGATGATCGGCAGGTCCTCTGACAGGCGGAGCAGTTTGGCCGTATGGATGCGGCTTGCCGCTCCGTAGCCCATGATGCCGCGGAGTACGGTGGCACCGGCGAGTCCGAGTTCTCTTGCCTTCACGACGATCTGCTCGTAGAGGGGTTTTCCACGGTAGAGATCCGTTTCGCCAATGAAGATTCTCAGCAGGACGCCGTCTTCTTGCAAGTTCATGATGCGCCTCCCGCGCTGAGCACAGCCCTGGCGATGAAGAAGCCGGCGATCACCGCGCCGATTCCGATCACGTTGCTTGCCAGGAAGTTGCCCAGAGCGAGGATGATTTCGCCGTCCCGTAGGAGATTGAACGTTTCGAGTCCGTAGGTGGAGAACGTCGTGAATGCGCCGAGCACACCCGTGAACACGAAGACGTGAAACGTAGAGGAGAGCGGTACGCGTTCGGCAACAGCCCAGAGTAGTCCGATGAGGAAGCAACCCAGCACGTTTACGATAAGCGTACCCCACGGAAAAGTCTCCCCGAGGAAGCGGTAGGCGAGGCCGGAAAGGGCATATCGGAGGAGGGCGCCCGCGGCGCCGCCCGCGCCGATCAGCAGGAGCTTCTGCACGGTGATTCGGGGTTGATCGCGTGACGGCCCCATGATACGATGCTCCGCACCGCGAAGAAAGCGGCCGGTACGCCGTGACCGGAGTAGGGAGGCCGCTACCGTAAAAAGAAAAAGCCCGACTTTGAGAAGTCGGGCCCCTTCCGGTGGTGCGTCTGGCGGTGGTTCCTGCTGCTTAATATCGGCGGCGGTAGCCGGGGCTTAAATACGAAGCTTCGTAAATTCGACATCGCTTTTTTCACTCGAGGGTTAACACGGGTTTTTTCTCATAGTGGCGGGTCATCCCCGGTCTGCGGAAACGTAGACGCGAAGGCGACGGGTGCAACACGGCCGTGCAGATCTCGTCGACCTTCACACAGCCCTCTCATCGGACGGCCGAACCGTGGTGCTAAAAAAATAGCAACTCATGTTGACAATCTCCGACCAGGATGCTTACGTTGGAGAGGTGGTAAAAATTTAACACCTTTCACGACGTCTCGAAGACAGTTCGTCGCACCCGTATGGATGGATCCCTGTATCAGGACCTCAGTCGCCGCGAGCGGCAGATCATGGATATCGTGTATCGGCTCAAAGAGGCGACCGCGGCAGACGTAATGGACAATTTGCCCGAGGCGCCCAGCTATTCAGCCGTACGCGCCATGCTCCGGATTCTTGAGGACCGCGGCTATCTGCGGCACCGCCGCGAAGGCCCTCGCTATGTCTACAGCGCCACGATAGAACGTGAACGGGCTCAGAGCTCGGCGCTCGAGCGGGTTGTGAACACGTTCTTTGAAGACTCCGTCCCGGCCACCGTGGCAGCGCTGCTCGATATGACGGAGAATCTCTCCGCGGACGAGTTGGATCGTCTCTATACGCTGATTGAAAAAGCTAGAAAGGAAGGTAGGTAAAATGGCTGATCTCCTGGATTTCACCACAGCCGCCGAGCTGGCCGATGCTCTCGCCGTGATGGCCGCGAAGGGTCTCTTAATCCTGCTCCTCGTGACGCTCGTCTGCATCGCACTCAGAAACGCTCCCGCCTCGCTCAAACACCTCTGCTGGGGTCTCGGTCTCGGAGCCATTCTGGTGCTGCCGTTTCTCTCCCTCGTGGTCCCGGATTGGAACGTGGGCCTCCTGGACGGCAAAGCGACCCTGGCACCTGCGCACGCAACCGCCTTACAAGACCAGGGCCCCGTGAACGCTTCGTCGGCGACGTCCGCCCATTCGAACGCCTCGGAGGCGTCGAACGGCAACGCCGCAGGCAAGGACGTCTCCGCCATTCTAAGCGGTTCGAGGGCCGTCGGCTCCGCCGGGGGCGCGGACGTTTCGGCCCGTGTGAACGGCGCCGAAGCTACCGTAAACGCGAAATCCGGAGGACAACCCGCCTCCGCCCAGCATATCGATGCCGGAGCGTTTGCACCGTGGCTGCCCGCCGCGGCGTGGATCCTGGGGATCTGGGCGCTGGGTGCGGCGGTAATTCTGTTCCACATGCTCATCAGCAGCGTCTCGGTTTGGCGCATGGTCACCAGAGCTCGACCGGTAAAGGATCGTGCATGGCTGGACACGCTCGAGGAGATCGGGGATCGGCTGTTCGTGCGGCGACCGATACAGCTGCTCGAGTCAACTCGCGTTAGCGTTCCCGCTGCCTGGGGCGCCTTTCGGCCGGTGATTCTGATTCCCCCTGATGCCGACAGATGGTCGGAGGAGCGCCGACGGTGTGTGCTTGCGCACGAAATGGCTCACGTAAAACGGTGGGATACGTTGACGCAGCCCGCAGCGCGACTGGCCTGCGCTATCCATTGGTTCAATCCGCTTGCCTGGAAGGCGGCGGGAGCCATGCAGCTCGAGCGCGAAAAGGCCTGCGACGATTATGTGCTGACGGTGTCTCGAGCGAGGGCATCCGAATACGCGAGCCATTTGCTGGACATCGCACGGCGCGTGCCCGGATCGATCTTGCCGCCCGCCGGTGCGATCGCCATGGCCCGCCGCTCGCAGCTCGAGGGCCGCGTTCTTGCCATCCTCGACGAAGGGCGCCGCCGCTCCCTCGCACGTCTACCCGTCGCCGCCATTGCACTGGCAACCTTTCTCTTTGTGCTCCCGATCGCGGCGATGAGCCCCTATGCGGCCCCACGATCCGGTGAGGCCGAACCGACGTTTGCCGAGCCCGTCGCGCCCGGGACGATGACCATGGATGGCGATCGGCCACGATCCCGGCCCGCGGCACAACCGGAGCCCGGCGAGCGGGGCACCCCGGTGGTGACGGAGGAAAAAGTAGGCAAGACGTCCTCCGATTTGACGACATCAGCCGATATGATTGAGCGGACGTTCAACGTGGCGGACGGCGGTCGGCTCGTGATCGACGCCGATCATGGAAACGTGAAAGTTAATTCCGGATCGAGCGGCAGCGTCCACGTGCGTGTGCGTCGAACGCCCCGGGGCGACGCGGCGGCCGAAGACTACGAGGTGACCTTCAAGCAAGAAGGTGACAGGATCAGCATTCTCGGTACGAACACGATCCGGAATTCGGGCCGCGCCGGCGTGAACGTCGATTTTGAGGTCACCGTACCGCAACGGTTCAACGTCGACGCCGAGACGGCCGGTGGAAACATCGCCGTCGATGATCTGGACGGCCGGGTGAAGTTGAACACCTCCGGAGGAAATCTGGCACTCGGCCGTATCTCCGGAGAGGTCGACGCGCATACGTCCGGCGGTAACATCTCGCTCGACGGTTCAGACGCTAACGTGATCGTGAACACCTCGGGCGGAAACATCAGCCTCGGACGCGTCGGAGGCACCGTGCGCGCCACGACATCCGGTGGAAATATTTCAGTGGATGAGGTTAATGGGGAGATAACGGCGAAAACTTCCGGCGGACAGATAAATGCGCGAATCGCCCGCCAGCCAAAAGCCAATTGCCTGCTGCGGACCTCGGGAGGAAGCATCACGGTCTATCTCGCCGATGGTGTGGCGGTGGATCTGGAGGCCGAGACGAGTGCCGGTCACGTCGACACCGACGTGGAAGTGGCTGCGACCGGACGGATCAAAAAGGATCGGCTACACGGCACGATAAATGGAGGCGGTCCTCTCCTGGAGCTCGATACCTCGGCAGGCGACATCCACATCAAACGGCTCTGAATCGGTGCAGCCGCCGCAGCGATGATAGGCGCGTCCGCGATCGACAAAAGCCGGATTGATTGCGAGGATGGTGCGCCATAAGGCGGATGCGGGCTTTTTTCTTTGCCCATCTGTAACCCTCGCCGCCTCGGAAACGTAATTACGGTATGGTGGCGCGCCGGGCGCGGCGCCCACGTTTCGCAGCGAGCAGCTGCCGAATCCCCCTTCCTTCAGCCCCCGAGAAGGGGAACGCCGTTTTCTAGGTGCTAAAATTTTACCACATACCAAATAACAAACTCGCAACATGATACCGCGTCTCTCGGCCGTGCGTCGAACGGAGGCTGCAGCCTCAAACACAACACCGGTGCCGGGCCTGTATGGGTCCCGCTCGTTGCTCGCGACGTTCATTCTCGCCCTGATGTCGACAGCGCCCGATGCGCGTGCGCAGTCGGAAGATTATTTGGCTTCCGAGGCGGCGAGTACGGTCTCCCGCGGAGTCGATGACGATGCAAGCTCCCAGCCCCGCACAGTAGAAGCTTCACAAGTAACTGCGGAAATCTCCCTCGATGGGCGGCTCGACGAGTCCGCCTGGAGCCATGCGTCGATAGTGTCTCAGTTCGTGCAGAGGGACCCTGTCCAGGGCGAATTGCCCACGGAGCGCACGATCGTCCGCGTGCTCTATAATACCGAGGCGATCTACGTCGGAGCCATTATGTACGACGACGCGCCCGATTCCATCGTAGCCCGTCTCGGTCGCCGCGATGCGGAGCTCGAGTCGGACAACTTCGTGGTTTTTCTGGATCCCTATAACGATGGCCGCAGCGGCTATTACTTCGGCGTCAACGCAGCCGGAACGCTCTACGATGGCGTGCTTCTCAATGATGACTGGGACGATTCCGATTGGGACGGCGTCTGGCAGGCTCGCACGACGATGGGGGATCACGGCTGGACGGCGGAATTGCGTATTCCCTATTCGCAGATCCGGTTCTACCAGCGGGACCAGTACGTATGGGGAATCAACTTCCGAAGAGAGATCTCGCGCAAGAACGAACGTGATTACCTCGTCTACACCCCTCGAGAAGAGAGCGGATTCGTCTCCAGGTTCTGGGATCTTGTCGGTATTCGCGACATCAAGCCGTCCCGCCAGATCGAGTTTACCCCGTACGTGACGACGCGTGCCGAGTACGCCGACGCCGCTGCGGGAAACCCTTTTAATGACGGCTCACGCTACAATCTGGATGCCGGCGTGGACGTGAAAATGAGTGTAACCTCCAATCTGACGCTAAACGGGACGGTCAATCCGGACTTCGGACAGGTGGAAGTCGACCCGGCGGTCATTAACCTCAGCGACTTCGAAACCTTCTTCCCTGAGAAACGGCCGTTCTTCATTGAGGGCGCGAGCACGTTCAGCAATTTTGGTTACGGTGGTGCAAACGACAACTGGGGATTCAACTGGGGCAATCCGAACTTTTTCTATACCCGCCGCATCGGGCGCGCGCCGCAAGGAGGGCTTCCGAACAACGATTTCGCCGACGTCCCCGATGGAACACGCATTCTCGGGGCGGCGAAGCTCACCGGTCAGGTGACCGGAAATGTGAATGTCGGTACGCTACATGCACTGACGGCTCGTGAGCATGCGGACCTGTACCATGACGGGCATGACTTCTCGGCTGAGGTGGAGCCGGCCACGTATTACGGGGTCTACCGCGGCCAGAAGGAGCTGAATGAAGGCCGCCAGGGTGCGGGTTTCATATCTACCGTCACGAATCGTTTTTTTGACGATCCGACGCTCGAGAACGTCATGAGCTCGAAGGCCTTTGCGCTCGCCGGTGACGGATGGACGTTCCTGGACCAGGATAAGACATGGGTCGTCACCGGCTGGTCGGGACTCTCCCAGGTGCGCGGCAGTGAGGCGTACATGCTGGATCTACAGCAGAGCTCGCTTCACTATTTCCAGCGTCCGGACGCGGGCCACGTCAAAATCGATTCGAGTGCGACCTCGATGACGGGATGGGCCGGACGCATTGCGTTGAACAAACAGAGGGGACGGGTCATGTTGAACGCCGCTCTCGGGGCCATCAGTCCCTCATTCGAAATAAACGACCTGGGTTTCCAGTGGAGGGCGGACGTGATCAACGGGCATCTCGGCCTCGGCTACAGGTGGCCCGATCCGACTACGTTCACTCGCAACGCCAACCTGATCGGTGCGGTCTTCCGCAGTATGGATTTCGGTGGCAATACGACGTGGACGGGCATCTGGGGTCGTGCTCATGCGCAGCTCCTCAACTATTACACGGTCCAGGTCCGCACTGCATGGAACCCGGAGACGGTGAGCACGACGAGGACGAGAGGCGGTCCACTCACGCTTTCGCCCTCCGGCTGGGAGACGGGGCTGCACATCAGCTCCGATCCGAGGAAAAGTCTCGTAGTCGGTCTGAACGCTAACTCGTACCGTGCAGGGTGGACGGAAAATCTAAATCTTTCGTCGTCGCTTGAGTACAAGCCGGCCGCGAACGTTTCTCTTACGCTGAGCCCATCCGTGGGATGGAACTATGAGAACTCGCAGTGGGTCGGCGCTTTCGACGATCCGCTCGCGACGGCGACATATGGCCGCCGGTACGTCTTCGCGGAGCTCGATCAGGTTACGCTGTCCTCCAGCGTGCGCTTGAACTGGACGTTCACACCCCAGCTAAGCGTGCAACTGTACGCACAGCCGCTTATTTCGACGGGCGATTTCTACGGATACAAGGAGCTTTCCCGCTCGAAAAGCTACGATTTCCTGACGTATGGGGAAGGAAAATCAATGTTCGATGAAGCGACGATGACGGTTGACCCGGACGGCAGCGGTCCGGCGCCGGCCATCGCCTTGCCGTCGCAGGATTTCAATTTCACGTCGCTGCGTGGTACGGCGGTGGCGCGCTGGGAATACATGCCGGGCTCAACACTCTATCTCGTCTGGACGCAGCAGATGTCGGAGGCGAGCGATGCTGGACGCTTCCGGTTTGAGCGCTCGTTCGATCAGCTCTGGGGAGCGCCTATGGATAATGTGTTCATGATCAAGCTCACTTATTGGCTGAGTCGATAGGTGTCACTTACTTGCAAACGTCCGAAGCAGT
Organism: uncultured Rhodothermales bacterium; assembly: GCA_964487555.1. Classification (GTDB taxonomy): domain Bacteria; phylum Bacteroidota; class Rhodothermia; order Rhodothermales; family VXPQ01; genus CAZART01. The sequence continues at coordinate 4,612 of CAZART010000001.1, read as the reverse complement.
GCTGACCTTCAAGCGCATCGTGAACGGCTATTCTCGCATCGCGTCCACACACCGCAAATGAGCGCTTGCGTACCGAGACACTCCGCTACATCCTCATCACTGCAGTTCTTGCTATGGCTCTCAGTCACCGTTCTGCCGCCGGGCAGGCGGCCGACTCGACGTTTCGAATTGTGCCGCAATATTCGCCGGCCGAGCTGCGGGGGCTGGCGGCTGTTTCGGAGCCCCCCCACGAGGAGGGTCCCTTTAGAGACCCCGACCTCGTAGATCTCGCCAGTCTCGACGTCCCGCTGCAATTCGACATTCGTTACGCCACGGAGAATAATTTCATGGGGATGGCATTTTATCGCAGCGCGCGCGCCTTTCTGCAGCGTCCCGCTGCGGAGGCGCTCGAGCGAGCAGCCGATATTCTCGCGGATTCCGACTACGGGCTGATCGTGTTTGACGGATACCGACCGTGGTTCGTAACGAAGATGTTCTGGGATGCCACTCCCGATTCATTGAAGCACTTTGTCGCGCCGCCGCAGAGTGGATCCCGCCACAATCGCGGTGCGGCCGTCGACGTCGGGCTTTTCGATCTGGAATCGGGCGAGCCGGTCTCCATGCCGAGCGGCTACGACGAGTTTACGGAGCGAGCGTATTCGGATTATCCAGGCGGTTCGGAACGCTCGCGCTACCACCGCGGTCTTCTGCGGCGCGTCATGGAAGACCACGGCTTCGCCGTCAATCCCTACGAGTGGTGGCACTTCGACTATGCCGATTGGCGCGAATATCCCATCATGAACCGCTCATTTGAGGAAATCGATTGATCGTCGGGTTCCCGGCATGCTTGCCATCTAGACTGCACGATTCATTCACGAAACGAACGCATCGCAGGTGCATCAGATGGTAAATGCAGGCTCCAACTATCGCGCGGAAACCGATGTCCGACATGAATTCCGAATGGCAGCAGAAACCGATGTCCGACAGGAATTTCGAAAAGCGGTCAACGGTCCGAGTCAGTATCTACAGTGATTATACGTGTCCGTGGTGCTTTCTCGGCGCTAAACGGTTTGAGCACGTACGCCGGCATCTCGGGGACGAGGTCGACCTGCAGGTGACGTGGATGCCGTTCGAGATCCATCCCGAAGTGCCTGAGGAAGGGATGCCCGTCGAAGCGCTGGGCTATCCGAAGGAACAGTTTGCACGTATGGAGGAATACCTGCGAAAGCAGGCGGAGGCGGAAGGTCTATCGATCCTCTCCCGCAAGACGCTGGCGAATACGCACGACGCCCTGGCGGCAGCGACCTTCGTTCAGAACGAAGATCCAGGTCATTTCGATGCGTTCCATCGCGGACTTTTTCGTGCTTATTTTTCCGAAGGGCTCGATCTAAGCGATACGAAGGTCCTGGCAGACGTCGCGCGCGACAGCGGCGCGGATCCGACTGCGATCGAGAACGTGGTGGTGGAGGGCACCTTCGACGATGCAATTGCGGCAACGGCAGAGATGGCGAGGAGGCTCGGCATTACGGGCACGCCGACGTTCGTTTTTGAAAGCGAGTTCGCCGTCGTTGGTGCTCATCCGGTGGAGACGCTCGTCGACGCCGTGAAGGAAGTGGTTCGGAAAAAAAGCGCGTCTGCGTCGTCACGCCCGGAGTAGCCCACGTCAAACGCCGCGAATCGACGGCGGCATTATGAAGCCCCAGCAGGGCCCCCGGCCCGGCAAACGTTTAATCCCCCGCCCTCAACCTTCGACCTTAATGACCACCATCGTCCGGTCGTCACACACCTCACTGGAATCGCTGCTGAACGTCTCGACAATCCTGTTCACGTGGGCGATAACTTCGACGGCGGATAGGGTGGCTGCGGACTGCAGAACCTTCAGAACCCGGTCTTCGCCGAACATCGTTCCGTCCGCTCCGGGCGCATCGGGGTAGCCGTCCGTGAAAATAATGAGGGCGTCTCCGATCTCCAGCTTCAGGCGCTCTTCGCCCGCCAGGAGAGTGGGAAGGATTCCGACGGGAGGTCCGCTCGGATCAAGGCGACGCACCTCGCCGTCGCGAACCAGGATAGCCGTGTTGTGGCCTGCGTTCACGTACGTCAGCATGCGGTCATCCGCGTTCAGTACGCCGTAGAAGAGCGTGACGAATTCATCGGCGCTCGTGTCTTCATACACGGCGCGATTCACCCGGCCGACGATGTCGCGCATCGCGTAGATGTTTTCCGCCTGAACGCGCAGCGCCGTTCGCACCGTCGCCATCAACAGCGACGCCGGTATGCCTTTGCCCGAAACGTCGCCGAGAGCGATGCCGAGGTTGTCGTCGGGCAATGTGATGAAGTCAAAGAAATCTCCCCCTACCTCGTGGGAGGGATGATACGTACCCGCAATGTCGTATCCGCTGAGCTCCGGGGGCTTCGACGGTAGAAGCTTTCGCTGAATGTCGGAGGCAATCTCGAGCTCGTGCTCGATCTGCTGTAGTTCGAGCTTTTCCCGGTAAAGCTGCGCGAGCGAAATGGCCGCCGACGCATTATTCGCGATGGTCTTGAACAGGCTCCGTTCCTCATCCGTGAACTTGTGGGGTACGGCCGTGAATACGGTGAGTGCACCGACAGCGCGTCCGTCCCTTACCAGCGGAGCAGCGACAAGCGACCGGATTCCCTCCGAAACCGCCTCACGAGCATACTGTACGCTCGCGTCGCTGGCGACGTCGTATACTTCGACGATATCATCCTGCTGGCAACACCGGTCGAGAAGCTGCCGGAATATGCTTTTGCCGGCGATGACGGGGCCCTTCGAGAGGTACTCGGAGCTCAATCCGTGCGTAGCCTTTAGCTTCATCTCGCCTGTATCGGCATCGAGAAGACGAATCGTGCATGCCTTCATGTGCATCGCCTCAGTCGTCACCCGAACAATCTTGTCCAGGAGCGGCTGCAGATCGAAGCTCGACTCCGTCAGCAGATTGCTGATGAAGTCGAGCACGGTCAACTGATTCGCAATGCCGTCGGTGTCGTCGTCACCGTTCTTCATCAGGGAAGTAGGGAGCGTTGGTGTATCTATCATAGAAAGGCTTTTAGCCTCATCGGGGATATCATCGGTGCTATTCAATTCGTTCGGGCAAACGTTTGAGGCACCTCCGAGATCCACCTGCGGATGACGGATGCGTAATGAAAGCGGTTGCAGGCCGGGCCTGACGGTGTGATCCCGAGCTTACGGGAAGAGCGCAAAAACGTAGAGCACGTACGCAGCAACCAGTGCCGCGCCTTCAATGCGGCTCACCCGGTGTCCGGTTCGCATCAGCGGCAGGAGAGCCAGCGACAAGACGAACATGACTCCGAGGCTGAACAGACCGATATCGTGTCCCACGAGTGGCCGCGTCAGCGATGACAGGCCGAGAATGCCGAGTATGTTGAAGATGTTCGAGCCCACCACATTGCCCACAGCAATGTCGCCCTCGCCCCGCGCCGCCGCGAGAATGGACGTCGCGAGTTCCGGAAGACTGGTCCCGATGGCGACGACGGTGAGGCCGATCACGGTTTCACTGATCCCCATGTTCTCCGCGATGGACACCGCTCCGCCGACCATGGCGCGAGCTCCTACAACGAGAAGAAGCAGCCCTGCGGCAATTAGGAGGATGTCAACAAAGAGACTGCGAGTCCGGCGCGGAGCGGCGTCCTCATATTCCTGCAGGACAGGCTCCTTTTCCCGCCGTGCTATCCAGAGGCTGAGCACGATGTAGACGACCATCCCGGCAAACAACAATCCACCCTCAAGGCGCCCGACCAGTCCGTTCCAGAGCATAGCGGCTACAACGATGGTCGTGACGATCACGACCGGCACGTCGAACGCGATGATCTGGGCCTGCACCCGAGGGGGCTTGATCAGCGCCGAGAGGCCAAGAATGAGAGCGATATTCCCGATGTTGGAACCCACGACGTTCCCAATCGCAATCGCGCCCTGGTCCTGCAGAGCGGCACCTACGCTGACCACGAGCTCAGGCGTACTTGTCCCGAAGGCGACAACGGTGAGCCCGATTACCAGCGGCGTAAGCCCAAGCCGTGCCGCCGTCGAGGCCGCTCCTCGGACGAGACTCTCAGCCCCGAAGTAAAGGAGAACAACGCCTCCCAATAGGTAGAGAATATCGATCGTCATGCTGCAGCGCCGGCGAACGGGGTAGAGAAGTGCTCTTGGGCGGTCGAGAGCACATCAGGGGCGAACGGCCATGGGTGTCAGCGAGGTCAACGACGCGATTTTAACCGGCTCGCCCGTGCGCACACTCCTGTTTGCAGCAATGCCGGGGAGCACGGCCATCGCGCCCTGGCGCATGTCCGCCGCCTGACCGTAGGGATCCGCCATATCGGGGTCGACGAAAATGCGATTCTTCAGGAGGGCGTCGCCGCCGGCGTGGCCGCCGCCCCCGTGCGGGACGCGAATCAGCTCCGTTTCGCCGAAGTTGTCCGTCACTCGGATTTCGTCGTAGTCCTCCGCCTCCCACGGCTGTCGTTCCTTCACCCAAGCCTCGAGACGTCCCTGCGTACCGTTGAAGGCGATCCGATATCCTTCATAGGGTGAGTACGTCGTGCACGAGTAGCTCATCTGCACGCCGTTCGCATACTTGATCTGAGCGGCCATCTTGTC